>NZ_JANZKP010000046.1 GCF_025642745.1 Cellulomonas sp. RIT-PI-Y | reverse complement strand
ACACAGGCCGAAGGAACACCGCCGGTCGCGGCCCCCACCGAGCCGATGACCCAGGACGAGGCCATCGCCTCGATCGGTAACTACGAGTACGGCTGGCACGACACCGACACCGCGGGCGCCCTGGCGCGTCGCGGGCTGAGCGAGGACGTCGTGCGGGAGATCTCCGCGCTGAAGAACGAGCCGGAGTGGATGCTCAAGACCCGGCTCAAGGCGCTGCGCCTGTTCGACAAGAAGCCGATGCCCTGGTGGGGCGCGGACCTGTCGGGGATCGACTTCGACAACATCAAGTACTTCGTGCGGTCCACCGAGCAGCAGGCGACCTCCTGGGAGGAACTGCCGGAGGACATCCGGAACACCTACGACCGGCTGGGCATCCCCGAGGCGGAGAAGCAGCGCCTGGTCGCGGGCGTCGCCGCCCAGTACGAGTCCGAGGTCGTCTACCACCAGATCCGCGAGGACCTGGAGGCGCAGGGCGTCATCTTCGTGGACACCGACACCGGCCTGCGCGAGTACCCCGAGCTGTTCGAGCAGTACTTCGGCTCCGTGATCCCCCCGGGCGACAACAAGTTCGGCTCGCTGAACACCGCCGTCTGGTCCGGTGGCTCGTTCGTGTACGTCCCGCCGGGCGTGCACGTGGAGATCCCGCTGCAGGCCTACTTCCGGATCAACACCGAGAACATGGGCCAGTTCGAGCGGACGCTGATCATCGCGGACGAGGGCTCCTACGTGCACTACGTCGAGGGCTGTACCGCGCCGATCTACCAGTCCGACTCGCTGCACTCCGCGGTGGTCGAGATCATCGTGAAGAAGAACGCCCGGGTGCGGTACACGACCATCCAGAACTGGTCCAACAACGTGTACAACCTGGTCACCAAGCGGGCCACCGCGGCCGAGGGCGCCACCATGGAGTGGGTCGACGGCAACATCGGCTCCAAGGTCACCATGAAGTACCCGGCGATCTACCTGCTGGGCGAGCACGCCCGCGGGGAGACGCTGTCCATCGCCTTCGCCGGTGAGGGCCAGCACCAGGACGCCGGCTGCAAGATGGTGCACGCCGCGCCGCACACCTCGTCCTCGATCGTGTCGAAGTCGGTCGCCCGCGGTGGTGGCCGGACCTCCTACCGCGGTCTGGTGCAGGTGCTGGAGGGGGCGTCGCACTCGGCCTCCAACGTGCTCTGCGACGCGCTGCTGGTCGACCAGATCTCCCGCTCGGACACCTATCCCTACGTGGACGTCCGCGAGGACGACGTGTCGATGGGCCACGAGGCGACGGTCTCCCGGGTGTCCGAGGACCAGCTGTTCTACCTGATGTCCCGCGGCATGACCGAGACCGAGGCCATGGCGATGATCGTGCGCGGGTTCGTCGAGCCCATCGCGCGTGAGCTGCCGATGGAGTACGCGCTCGAGCTGAACCGCCTGATCGAGCTGCAGATGGAAGGGGCCGTCGGCTGATGTCGACCACCACACAGAACCTGTCGACCGACCACTCCCGCGCGACCGCCGACGAGGCGCACTCGCACGGGGTCGGTGCGACGCCCGAGTCGTCGCGCGCCGCCCGGCTCACCTCCTTCGAGGTCGGTGACTTCCCGGTGCCGAACGGTCGTGAGGAGGAGTGGCGGTTCTCCCCGGTCGACCGGCTGGCCCCGCTGTTCGCCGCGGACACCGACGGCAAGCTCACGGGGCACGGCGTGCTGACCACCGTGGTGGACGCCCCCGAGGTCACGGTCGAGATCGTGGACCGCGACGACGCCCGGCTGGGCCTGGCCGGCAAGCCCGGTGACCGGGCCGCCGCCGTGGCCTGGGCCTCCGCGCCGCGCGCCACCGTCGTCACCGTTCCGGCCGAGGCGGTGGCCTCCGCGGTCACCTCGGTCCGGGTCGAGGGCGTCGAGGGCAACGACGAGCCGAGCGCGGCGCACATCCTGGTGCACGCCAAGCCGCTGTCCCAGGCGACCGTGGTGATCGACCACGTCGGCGGGGCGAACCTGACCGAGACGGTCGAGGTCGTGGCCGAGGACGGTGCGCACCTGACCGTGGTCTCGGTGCAGGACTGGGCCGAGGGCGCCGTGCACAACGCGGCGCACCGGGTCCGGATCGGCCGGGACGCCACGGTCAAGCACATCGTGGTCACCCTGGGCGGCGACGTGGTCCGGCTGACCCCAGATGCCGAATTCGTCGGTGAAGGAGGCTCAGTCGAGATGCTCGGGGTGTACTTCGCGGACGCGGGGCAGCACCAGGAGCAGCGGTTGTTCGTCGACCACGCGGTGCCGAACTGCAAGTCCCGGGTCACCTACAAGGGCGCGCTGCAGGGCGAGGGCGCGCACACGGTGTGGGTCGGCGACGTGCTGATCCGCGCGGCGGCCGAGGGCACCGACACCTACGAGCTGAACCGGAACCTGGTGCTCACCGACGGGGCGCGTTCCGACTCGGTGCCGAACCTGGAGATCGAGACCGGTCTGATCGAGGGCGCCGGCCACGCCAGCGCCACCGGCCGGTTCGACGACGAGCAGCTGTTCTACCTGCAGGCCCGTGGCATCCCGGAGACCGACGCCCGCCGACTGGTGGTCCGTGGGTTCTTCGCGGAGCTGATCAACGAGATCGGCGTGCCGGAGGTCGAGGCCCGGCTGATCGACGCGATCGAGCGCGAGCTGGCCCAGTCCATGTCGGAGTTCGCGAGTGCCCTCGGCACCGAGAGCACTGCTGGCGGCGACTTCGCCTCCGACGTGACCGAGCAGACCGACGGCGAGCGGGCGATCCTGTCCGAGCCCGCGAGCGTGACGAGCGCGGACGAGAAGCTGTGATCACACCGCACGGCAGTGCCCGCAGAACTCCCGGCGCTCGCGACCTCGCGGGGGCCCCGAGATGACCGCTCAGCTCGCCTGCTACACGCAGGACGTCCCCGAGGCCGGCGCGCTGCGCGTCGAGCTGGAGGGCCCGTCGGGCGTCGTCGAGGTGGCCGTGGTCCGCGCCGAGGACGGCAGCCTGCACGCGATCAGCGACATCTGCTCGCACGGTGCGGTCTCGCTGTCCGACGGTGAGGTGGAGGACTGCGCCGTCGAGTGCTGGCTGCACGGATCCCGCTTCGACCTGCGGACCGGCGAGCCCCTCGGGCCGCCCGCGGTCCGCCCCGTCCCCGTCTACCCCCTGACCCTCGACGGCGAGCGCGTGCTCGTCGACGTCGGTTGAGTTCTTGAGCTTGAAGAGGAGATAGAGATGTCCACCCTGGAGATCCGCGACCTGCACGTCAGCGTCGAGACCAAGGAGGGCCCCAAGCCCATCCTGCGCGGCGTCGACCTGACCATCCGCTCCGGCGAGACCCACGCCATCATGGGCCCGAACGGCTCCGGCAAGTCGACCCTGGCCTACTCGCTGGCCGGTCACCCGAAGTACCAGATCACCTCCGGCACCGTCACCCTGGACGGGGAGGACGTGCTGGCGATGAGCGTGGACGAGCGTGCCCGCGCCGGCATGTTCCTGGCCATGCAGTACCCGGTCGAGGTGCCGGGCGTGTCCGTGTCGAACTTCCTGCGGACCGCCAAGACGGCGATCGACGGCGAGGCCCCCGCCCTGCGGTCCTGGATCAAGGACGTCAACGTGGCGATGGAGAAGCTTCGGATGGACCCGGAGTTCTCCGAGCGCTCGGTGAACGAGGGCTTCTCCGGCGGTGAGAAGAAGCGGCACGAGATCCTCCAGATGGAGCTGCTCAAGCCGAAGATCGCCATCCTGGACGAGACCGACTCCGGCCTGGACGTCGACGCACTGCGCATCGTGTCCGAGGGTGTGAACCGGGTCCGGGAGACCTCCGACGTCGGCGTGCTGCTGATCACGCACTACACCCGGATCCTGCGCTACATCCAGCCCGACTTCGTGCACGTGTTCGTGGACGGCCGGGTCGCGGAGGAGGGCGGTCCGGAGCTGGCGGAGCGCCTGGAGAACGAGGGCTACGACCGGTTCCTGGTCCCCTCCGCCTGATCATCCGTACGGCCGCCGTCCCGGGCATCCGGGGCAGCGGCCCCCTGGAACGAGGAATGACGTGACGACAACCCTGGGGGCGGCCGAGCTGGCCGCCGTGCGCGCGGACTTCCCGCTGCTCACCCGGACGGTGCGCGGCGGACGGCCGCTGGTCTACCTCGACTCGGGTGCGACCTCGCAGAAGCCCGAGGTGGTGCTGGACGCCGAGCAGGACTTCTACACCCAGCGCAACGCCGCCGTGCACCGCGGCGCACACCAGCTCGCCGAGGAGGCCACCGAGGCCTTCGAGAACGCGCGCGCCCAGGTCGCCCGCTTCGTCGGGGCCGACGAGGACGAGATCGTCTGGACCTCGAACGCCACCGCCGCGATCAACCTGGTGGCCTACGCGATGTCCAACGCCACCGCCGGGCGTGGGGGAGCGGCGGCCCGGCGGTTCGCGCTGGCCCCCGGCGACGAGATCGTGGTCACCGAGCTGGAGCACCACGCGAACCTGGTCCCGTGGCAGGAGCTGGCGGCCCGCACCGGCGCCACCCTGCGCTGGCTCGGCGTCACCGACGACGGGCGGATCGACCTGTCCGGCCTCGCTGACGTGGTGAGCGAGCGCACCCGGGTGCTGGCCTTCACCCACGCCTCCAACGTCACCGGTGCGATCACCGACGTGGCGCCGCTGGTCGCCCGCGCCCGCGAGGTCGGCGCGTTGACCGTGCTGGACGCCTGCCAGTCCGTGCCGCACCTGCCGGTGGACCTGCACGCCCTCGGGGTCGACTTCGCTGCGTTCTCCGGGCACAAGATGCTCGGACCCACCGGCGTCGGCGCGCTCTACGGCCGCCGCGAGCTGCTGGAGGCCATGCCCCCGGTCACCACCGGCGGGTCGATGGTCGAGGTCGTCACCATGGAGTCGACCACTTACGCCCCGCCGCCGCGCCGGTTCGAGGCCGGCACCCAGATGGTCTCCCAGGCCGTCGCGATGGGCGCCGCGGCGACCTACCTCGGCGAGCTCGGCATGGACGCGGTCGCCGCGCATGAGGCCGAGCTGACCGTCGCCCTGCTGGACGCGGTGTCCTCCGTGCCCGGGGTGCGGATCATCGGGCCGACCACGCCGGAGCACCGGCTCGCCGCCGTGTCGTTCGTGGTCGACGGGGTGCACGCCCACGACGTCGGCCAGGTGCTGGACGACGCGGGGGTCGCCGTGCGGGTCGGCCACCACTGCGCGCAGCCGCTGCACCGCCGGTTCGGGGTGGCCGCCACGGCGCGCGCGTCGGCGGCGGTCTACACCACCGTGGAGGAGATCGCGGTGTTCCGGGAAGCTCTGGCCGGGGTCCGGACGTTCTTCGGTCTGGAGGACTGACATGAGCACCGGAATGGAACAGCTGTACCAGCAGCTCATCCTCGACCACGCCAAGCACCCCGCGCACCGCGGGGAGCAGGAGGCGTACGACGTCGAGGTGCACCACGTGAACCCGACCTGCGGCGACGAGGTCACCCTCCGGGTCCGGGTCGACGGCGGGAGCATCGCCGAGCTGACCTGGACCGGTCAGGGCTGCAGTATCTCCCAGGCGTCCGCGTCCGTAATGGCGCAGGCGGTGACCGGTCGTCCGGTCACGGAGGCGATGGACCTGTCCGGGGAGTTCCGCGAGCTGATGGACTCCCGGGGCGAACTGCCCGCAGCATGGGAGTCGCGGGCCGACGACGAGGACGACCCGCTGGGCGACGCGGTCGCCTTCGTCGGGGTGGCCCGCTACCCGGCCCGGATCAAGTGCGCGCTGCTGGGCTGGTCGGCGATGAAGGACGCGGTCTCCCAGGCCGCCGGAACCGAGGAGACACGATGACCGAATCCGCGCAGGCCGCCCCCGCGAACGCGGCCGACATCGAGGAGGCCCTCCGCGACGTCATCGACCCCGAGCTCGGGGTCAACATCGTCGACCTGGGGCTGATCTACGGGATCGCGCTGGAACCGAACCGGCACGTCACCATCGACATGACCCTGACGTCGGCGGCCTGTCCGCTGACCGACGTGATCGAGGACCAGGCCGGTCAGTCCCTGGAGGGCCTGGTCGACAGTTTCCGGATCAACTGGGTCTGGATGCCGCCGTGGGGCCCGGAGCGGATCACGGACGACGGCCGCGCGATGATGCGGGCGCTGGGGTTCAACATCTGAGCGTGAGGTGAGTCAGCGGAGGAGCGCCCGTCGGGGAACCGGCGGGTGCTCCGTCGTGTTCCGCCGGCTCCGTCGTCGCGCCGCGGACGTTGGCTCAGGGGGTGGTGACCCCGAAGGTGTCGCACGCCGCCAGCGTGCCGCCCTCGTACCCGGTGGTGAACCAGCGCTGGCGCTGCTCGCTCGACCCGTGGGTCCAGGTGTCCGGGTCCACCCCGCCGCCGGACTGCTGCTGGATGTGGTCGTCGCCGACGGCCGCGGCCGCGGACAGCGCATCGGCGAGCTCGGTCTGGCTGATCGGCTCCAGGTAGGTCACGCCGGTCTCGGGGTCCTCGGTGCTCGCCGCATGCCCGGCCCACAGACCGGCGTAGCAGTCGGCCTGGAGCTCCACCCGGACGGAGTCGGAGTCGTCGCCGGTGCCGGAGCGGTCGGTGCGGTCGAACACCCCGCTGAGCTGCTGGATGTGGTGGCCGTACTCGTGGGCCACGACGTACATCTCCGCGAGGCTGCCCCCGGACGCGCCGTACTGGCTGGACAGCAGGTCGTAGAAGCCGAGATCCAGGTAGATCGTGCGGTCGGTCGGGCAGTAGAACGGGCCGGTGCTCGCCGAGGCGTCTCCGCAGCCGGTGGACGTAGCCTGCTCGAAGGACACGACGCCGGGCTGGATCTCCTCGGCGCCGGCCTCGACCCCCGCGGACGGCAACGCGTCGACCCAGTACGTGTCGAGCGCCTCGATGGTCGCGTTCAGGCGGCATTCGCGCTGGCTGTTGGCCTGCTCGGCGTCGCACGCGGCGATCACGCCCTGCTCCTCGGCGCCACCGCCGGAGTCGCCCGACAGCAGTGAGGTCGGGTCACCGCCGAGCAGCGCCACCAGCAGGACGACCAGCAGTCCGCCGACTCCGCCGCCGATCGCGATGCCGCGCCCGCGACCACCACCACGCCGGGTCTGGACCCGGCCGCCCTCGAACTGCCCGCCGTGCTGGAACGTCATGCCCGGGACGGTAGCGCCGCACCTCGCCCCGCGCGCGGCGGGCAGCGGAGGCCCGGTGCCACGGGTCAGGAGCGGGACTGGGCCCAGGTCAGCCACGGCGTCTGCGAGTCCGGCAGGAGCAGCAGCCCGTCGCGTCCGCTCAGTCCAGGATCCCGCGCGCCGCCAGCGCCTCGCCCTGGTCCCGCGCCCGCCCGACCACCCGCAGCACCGCCGGGGTCAGCCACAGTCGGGGGTCGCGCTCCAGGCCGCGCGCACGGGCGGCCTCCCGGACCTCGCCGACCACCCGGGCGATCTCCGGCACGGTGCGCAGCAGCAGGGTGACCGCCAGCGCGACCGCGTCCGGGTTCACGCCCACCCCGCGCAACGGCCGGATCGCGCGGGCCAGCACGTCGAGCAGCCGGTCGGCGGGCGTGGTCGCGGTGACCAGGGTCGCGGCGAGGACCAGCGTGAGCAGATCGGCGGCGACCTCGACGGCGAGGTCCGGGCCGCGGGTGACCCACTGGTACCCGGCGGCGAGGGCGGCGGTGACGAGGACGGGCAGCAGTGCGCGAGCGGTGGCCCGCATCGGGAGGCGGGCGACGGCGGCACAGGTGATGACGGCGGCCAGGGACAGCACGGCCGTCCAGGGACCACGCAGGACGACCACCGCGATCCCGAGCGCGGCGAGCGCGAGCAGCTTCCCGACGGTCGCCCGGTGGGTGCGGGCCGCACGGCGGCGACTCGTCTCGGCGGAGGCAGGCCGGCTCGGTCCGGAAGGGGCCGCGCGGGTCACCTCGGCCGCACCTCGTCGTCGGCAGCCATCAGTGCCCGGTACGCCGCCAGAGTCGGCTCCGGGGCGCCGTCCGCGACGATCCGCCCGTCGTCGACCACCAGCACCCGGTCCGTCTGTGCGGCCGCGTTCAGGTCGTGGGTCACCAGCACCACCTGCTGCTCCAGGTGCGCGACCAGGTCGGTGATCACCCGGCGCCACCGCAGGTCGAGCAGGGTGGTCGGCTCGTCGCAGACCAGGATCTCCGGCTCGGTGGCCAGCACGGCGGCCAGGGCCAGCAGCTGCCGCTGGCCGCCGGACAGCGCACGGACCGGCAAATCGGCGCGCTCGGCCAGCCCGACCCGGGCCAGGACCTCGCGGGCCCGGGCGTCGCGGTCGCCGGCGGGGACCCCGGTGCGGCGCAGGGAGAGCGCCACGTCCTCGACCGGGGTCGGCATCACGATCTGGGCGTCCGGGTCGGTGAACAGGAACCCGACCCGGCGACGCACGGCATGACCGTCCCGGGCGGTGTCCAGGCCGTCGACCAGCACCCGGCCGGCCGCGGGCAGGGCCAGGCCGTTGAGCAGCCGGGCCAGGGTGGACTTGCCGGAGCCGTTCGCTCCGACCACGGCGATCCGGCGCTCCGGCAGGGTGAGATCGACCGGACCGAGGATGCGGACCGGTCCGTCGGCGGGGGCGGGCCCGCGTCGACGGCCGACACCGCCGCGCGGCGCCTCCGCGGTGACCAGGGCACCCCGCAGCTCGATCACCGGCGGCGCAGCTCCGGGAAGGCGCGCAGCACCGCGGCGGCGACCACCGCGGCCAGCGCGTTCTTGATCAGGTCGCCGGGCAGGAACACCGCACCGGCGGTCAGCGCCTCGGCGGGGGACAGGCCCAGCCGCCAGCCCATCACCGCGATCCCGAGGGGATGCACCACGACCAGGCTCGCGACGGTGGCGCAGGCGAACAGCGCGGGCACCTGCCAGCGACCGGGCACCCGGCGTGCGAGCAGCGACCCGGCCCCGGCGATCGCGGCCGCCAGCGGGAAGGACAGCAGGTAGCCCGCCGAGGCCGAGGCCAGCACGCCCAGGCCGCCGACCGCGCCGGAGAGCACGGGCAGCCCGGCCAGGCCGACCACGACGTAGAGCAGCAGGGCGAGGAACCCGCGTCGCGGACCGAGCACCAGGCCGGTCAACGCCACCGCGAAGGTCTGCAGCGTGATCGGCACCGGGCCGCCCACCGGGATGGCGGGCAGCACCGCGCACACCGCGACCAGCGCGGCGAAGGACGCGATCAGCGCCAGGTCGGTCGCCGCCGAGCTGCGGGTCACCGGGACCGGCAGGTCGGTCGATGGCGTGGTGCCGGGCACGGCGGGCAGCGGCTGCGGGTCGGACACGGGGCCTCCAGTCGTCGGCGGGGATCGCCGATCCGCCACGCTAGTTCGCGGAACGGGCCCCGAGCAGCCGCCGTGCGGACAGAGCGTCCCGGCCGGAGTTGGAGGAAGTCGCCAGTGAGGCACGGCACGTGCTCGCTCGGTCGTGCCGCCCGTAGACTGGCTGCCGTTTGTGCCGGCGGTCGGTCGGCACCTGGAGGATTCCGCACAGTCGCCGAGCCCGTCCGGATCGGCGCACGCCACCGGGGGTTCGGTGCCGCGATCGGGCCGCTGGCCCGTCTGGAGTGACACGGTGATCACAGCGCAGGGCGTCGAGCTGCGGATCGGGGCACGCACGCTGCTCACCCCGACCAGCTTCCGGGTGGCCGCGGGCGACCGGATCGGACTCGTCGGCCGCAACGGCGCCGGGAAGACCACCCTGACCAAGACGCTCTCCGGGGAGACCCAGCCCACCGCCGGCTCGATCAGCAGCTCGGGCGACATCGGCTACCTGCCGCAGGACTCCAAGACCGGCGACCCGGAACAGCTGGCCATGCACCGGGTGTTCTCCGCACGCGGCCTGGACGAGGTCATCGCCAAGATGCGTCAGACCGAGGCGGAGATGGCCTCCGAGGACGACGCGGTGCGCACCAAGGCGATGAACCGGTACGAGAAGCTCGAGGCCCGGTTCACGGCGGGCGGTGGCTACGCGGCCGAGTCCGAGGCGCACCGGATCACCGCGAACCTGGGTCTGGACGACCGGGTGCTCGGCCAGACGCTCGGCACGCTCTCCGGTGGTCAGCGCCGCCGGGTCGAGCTGGCCCGCATCCTGTTCTCCGGTGCGGACACCCTGCTGCTGGACGAGCCGACCAACCACCTGGACGCCGACTCGATCAGCTGGCTGCGCGACTACCTCAAGGTGTACCCGGGCGGGTTCATCGTG
The DNA here is from genome assembly GCF_025642745.1 of Cellulomonas sp. RIT-PI-Y. Classification (GTDB taxonomy): domain Bacteria; phylum Actinomycetota; class Actinomycetes; order Actinomycetales; family Cellulomonadaceae; genus Cellulomonas. The sequence continues at coordinate 17,168 of NZ_JANZKP010000046.1, read as the reverse complement.
ATCAGCCACGACGTCGAGCTGCTGCGCGCCACCGTCAACAAGGTGTTCCACCTGGACGCCAACCGCGGCGAGCTGGACCAGTACAACCTGGGCTGGGACGCGTACCTCAAGCAGCGCGAGACGGACGAGAAGCGCCGTCGTCGTGAACGGGCCAACGCGGAGAAGAAGGCCTCCGCCCTGATGGCCCAGGCGGACAAGATGCGCGCCAAGGCCACCAAGACGGTCGCCGCGCAGAACATGGCCCGCCGTGCCGAGCGGCTGCTGTCCGGCCTGGACGAGGTCCGCGCGCAGGACAAGGTCGCCAAGCTGCGGTTCCCCGAGCCTGCCCCGTGCGGCAAGACCCCGCTCACCGCCGAGGACCTGTCCAAGTCCTACGGCTCGCAGGAGGTCTTCGCCGGGGTCGACCTGGCGATCGACAAGGGCAGCCGCGTCGTCGTCCTCGGCCTCAACGGTGCCGGGAAGACCACCCTGCTGCGGATGCTCGGCGGGATCATGCAGCCGGACACCGGCGAGGTCATCCCCGGTCACGGACTCAAGCTCGGCTACTACGCGCAGGAGCACGAGACCCTCGACCTGGACCGCACCGTCGTGGAGAACCTGCGCTCGCAGGCGCCGGACCTGACCGACACCCAGGTGCGGTCCGTGCTCGGCTCGTTCCTGTTCTCCGGCGACGACGCGGACAAGCCGGCCGGGGTGCTCTCCGGCGGTGAGAAGACCCGGTTGGCGCTCGCGGCCCTGGTCGTGTCCAGCGCGAACGTCCTCCTGCTGGACGAGCCGACCAACAACCTCGACCCGGCCTCCCGCGAGGAGATCCTGACCGCGCTGCGCTCGTACACCGGTGCGGTCGTCCTGGTCTCCCACGACGAGGGCGCCGTCGAGGCCCTGCAGCCCGAGCGGGTCGTCCTGCTGCCCGACGGCGACGAGGACATGTGGAACGCCAGCTACCTCGACCTGGTCACCCTCGCCTGACCCCCTCCCGCTGAGAAGCCACATTCTGTCGCCCATATCGCCCGCGGAACGACGGAGTGTGGCTTCTCGGCGGGAGGCTGGCCGTTATGGGAGCTGCGCGTCGATGAGGGCGTCCTCGGTGTCCTCGTCCGAGACGCGGCGACGCCGGGGGACCCGGACCGTGCCGTCCTCGGCCGGGAGCAGATCGCCGAGTGCGACGCCCGGTCCGCGGGGGACGCCGCGCTCGTCCAGGAGCTCGCGCCGGGCCATCCAGCCGAAGCCGACCAGCGCGCCGATCCCGAACGTCCACCACTGGAACGCGTACGACAGGTGCGAGCCGGGGTCGGTGCTCGGCATCGGCAGCGTGCCGAGGGCGGTCGGCGCGGCGGGCGACTCGGAGACCAGGGCCCCGTAGCTCGAGTACGCCTCGAGGCCGTCGGCGTCGCCCGCGGCGAGCACCTGGTCGACGTTGATCGCCTGGACCTGTCCGGCGGGGGCGCTGCGACCGCTCGCGACCTCCTGCGGGCGCAGTCGCGCGGTGACGCTGACCTCGCCGGCGGGCGGGGCGGGCACGTCGACCTCGCCGGAGGCGTCGTCGTCCCAGGCCACCCACCCGCGGTCGACGATCAGCGCGGTGCCGTCGGACTGGACCAGCGGGACCAGCACGTGGAAGCCGGGCTGGCTGTCCACCGGGCGATTCCTGAGCAGCACGGTCGCGTCCACGTCGTAGGTGCCGGTGACGGTGACCGGGTGCCAGACCCGCGCCGGGTCGAGGGTGTCGTCGACGGTGGGCACCAGGTCGGCCAGCGGCACCGGGTCCGCGTCGTAGTTGGTCTGCACCAGGCGGATCGCCGCGTCCCGGTTCACGTGCCGGTTCCACTGCCAGCGGCCGAGGAAGGTGCAGGCGGTCGCCAGGACGATCGCGAGCAGCACCAGGCCGGTCGCGCGTCGGGCGGCGGGGGACAGGGTCATCGGCCGAACGGCCCCGGACGCTCGCCCAGCTCGATCCGGTCCAGGTCGGCGACCGGCACGGTCTGCTTCCAGAACAGCCGGGCGCGCAGGTACTCCTCCAACTGCTCGCGGTGTGCGTCGCAGGCCAGCCAGACCTTGCGCCGGTCCGGGGTGTGCAGTGTGGGGTTGTTCCAGAGCACGCCCCAGGTCGCGTCCCCGCGGCAGCCGCGGGCGGAGCAGATCACCTCGGGGGCCTCAGCGGTCATCGGCGTCCTTCGTGGAGGGGGCGGGGCCCGTGGTCAGCTCCGGGGGCGCGACCGCCGTCCCGCCCGCGACCCGCTCCCGACCGGCGTTGGCGAACAGCACCGCGGTGTACGGCAGCACGACCGCCCCGACGATCAGCAGGATGCTCACCCACACCGGCACGTGCCGCCAGAGCAGCACGGCGAGCAGGAAGCAGGCCACCCGGATCCCCATCTGGATCAGGTAGCGGGAGGCGCGCCGGGACTGGTCGGCGGCCAGCGACTGCGGGGCACTGGTGACGCTGACTGCGGGAGGGGTCCGCCTGGGCACATCTGATCGTAGGCGCGTGGACGGCCGGCCGCCGGGTCGGCGGGCGTGGCGCTGGTCACCGGATTGTGCGATTCGGACAACGACCGGCCCGCAACGTGTGCCGCCGTGTTGCACGGTGCGGACGGTCCGGCTCGGTTAGCGTCGGTGAACGTGACTGAGAACCCAGGCCCCCAGCCCCGCAGCGTGCTCGTGACCGGAGCCACCCGTGGCATCGGCCGGGCGATCGCCGAGCGCTTCGTCGCGCAGGGCGACCGGGTCGCCACGCTGGTCCGTGCCGGCGGCGACGTGCCCGAGGGGGTGCTGGCCGTGCCGGGCGACGTCGCCGACACCGCCGCGGTCGACGCGGCCTTCGCGCAGATCGAGCAGGCGCACGGGCCGGTCGAGGTGCTGGTCGCCAACGCCGGGGTCACCCGGGACGGCCTGCTGATGCGGATGTCCGACGAGGACTTCGAGGCGGTGCTGGACGTCAACCTGACCGGTGTCTTCCGCTGCATCCGCCGGGCGTCCACGGGCATGATCCGGCTCCGTCGCGGGCGGATCGTGATGATCGGTTCCGTGGTCGGCCTCTACGGCAACGCCGGGCAGATCAACTACACCGCGAGCAAGGCCGGCCTGGTCGGCATGGCCCGCTCGATCACCCGTGAGCTCGGCGGACGCGGGATCACCGCGAACGTCGTCGCCCCGGGCTTCATCGAGACCGCGATGACCGAGTCGCTCCCGGACGACCGCCAGGCCGCGTACCTGTCCTCGATCCCCGCGGGACGGTTCGGCGCCGCCGACGACATCGCCGCCGCGGTGGAGTTCCTCGCCTCGCCCGCCGCCGGGTACATCTCCGGTGCCGTGCTGCCGGTCGACGGCGGCCTCGGCATGGGTCACTGACTTCTTCCACGACTACTAGACAGGACGACCACTCATGGGTCTGCTCGAAGGCAAGAAGCTGCTGGTCACCGGTGTGCTCACCGATGGTTCGATCGCGTTCCACGTCGCGCGTCTGGCGCAGGAGGAGGGCGCGCAGGTCGTGCTGAGCTCCTTCGGCCGCCAGTTCCGCCTCACCCAGGCGATCGCCCGCCGTCTGCCGCAGGAGGCCCCGGTCGTCCAGCTCGACGTGACCGACGCCGAGGACCTGGACCAGCTGGCCGCCCGGGTCGGCGAGCACGTCGACCACCTGGACGGCGTGGTGCACTCGATCGGCTTCGCGCCGCAGTCGGTGATGGGCGGGAACTTCCTGGCCGGTGAGTGGGCGGACGTCGCCACCGCGCTGGAGATCTCCGCGTTCTCGTTCAAGTCGCTGGCGGTCGCCGCCAAGCCGCTGATGGCCGAGGGCGGGTCGCTGGTCGGTCTCACCTTCGACGGGCGGTTCGCCTGGCCGGTCTACGACTGGATGGGTGTCGCGAAGGCCGCGCTGGAGAACACCTCGCGTTACCTGGCCCGCGACCTGGGTCCGGACAACATCCGGGTGAACCTGGTCTCCGCCGGACCGATCCGCACCACCGCCGCCAAGTCGATCCCCGGCTTCGCGACGATGGAGGAGAACTGGGGCGACCGTGCGCCCCTGGGCTGGGACGTCTCCGACCCCGAGCCCACCGCCCGCGCCGTCGCCGCCCTGCTGTCCGACTGGTTCCCCAAGACCACCGGGGAGATGGTGCACGTCGACGGCGGCGTGCACGCGATGGGTCAGTGACGTGCGACCCTGGTGCGCGTGACCCACGCCTACCAGCTGATCCTGCTCCGGCACGCCAAGGCCGAGCCCGCTGACACGCTGGCGGACCATCTGCGTCCGCTCGCGCTCACCGGTCGACGCCAGGCCTCCGGGGTGGGGGTCGGTCTGCGCGAGGCCGGGCTGGTGCCGGACACGGTGCTGGTCTCCTCCGCGGTGCGCACCCGGCAGACCTGGGACCTGGTCCGGACCGGGCTGGGCGTCCCCCCGGAGATCGCGACGTCCAGTGACGCCGTGTACGACGCCGGGGTGCGCACGCTGCTGGAGCTGGTGCGCGGTGTGTCCGGGGAGAACCGCCGACTGCTGGTGGTCGGGCACGAGCCGACCGTCTCCCAGACCGCGGCGACCCTGGCCGACCCGGAGCTGTCCGACCAGGCCGGGTTCGCCCGGGTCCGCTCGGGCGTGCCGACCGCGACCTACAGCGTGCTGGAGTCGGACCTGCCGTTCGCGGACTGGGCGGCCGGCACCGCGCGCCTGACCGCCGTGGTCTCGCCCGCCTGACCGCTCACCCCCCGGGCTGCCTGACCCGAGCGCCTACCAAGCTGAGTCCGACCGGCCCGAGCGCCCACCCAGCCGAGTCCGTTCGGCCCGCGCGCCCACCCAGCCCAGTCCGTTCGGCCCGCGCGCCCGCCAAGCCCGGGCCGACCGACCGACCCAAGTCCGCCGACCGGGCACCACGACGCCGAGTGCGGAGAACTTGTCGCCGATCGTGCGTGATGAGCGACGAGTTCTCCGCACTCGGCGTGTTCGGGCCGGGCCGGGCCGGGCAGGGTCGGGACGGGCCGGGTCAGCGGATGAAGGGCGGCAGGTCGAGCACGGCGTCCAGGCGCCCGTCGACCGCGGCGTCGGCCTGGGCGGCGACGATCGGCTTGGCGTTGAAGGCCACACCGAACCCGGCCGTCGCCAGCATGTCCAGGTCGTTCGCGCCGTCGCCGATCGCGACGGTGTCCGCGAGGTCGATGCCCTCGGCCGACGCCCACTCCCGCAGGGTGCGGGCCTTCACAGCGCGATCGATCACCTCGCCGGCGACCCGCCCGGTGAGGTGCCCCGCGGCGACCTCCAACGCATTCGCCCGGACCCGGCTGATCCCCAGCCGGTCGGCCAGCGGTGCGACCACCTCGATGAAGCCGCCGGAGACCAGTCCGACCGGGCAGTCGTGGGCGTCCAGGGCCGCGATCAGCTCGACCGCGCCGGGGGTGAGCTCGACCTCGGCCAGGACCTCGGCGAACACGGACTCCGGCAGCCCGGCCAGGGTGGACACCCGCGAGCGCAGGGATTCGGTGAAGTCGATCTCCCCGCGCATGGCGCGGCCGGTCACCTCGGCCACCACGTCGAGGGAACCGGCCCGGGCAGCCAGCAGCTCGATCACCTCGGCGGTGATCAGGGTGGAGTCGACGTCCATCACGACCAGGCGCGGGAAGGAGTTCACGCGGGCAGGGTAACCGGGATCACGCCGCCCGCCGTCCACGCGTCTAGCTCGTGATCACCGTGTTCTTCGGCACCACGGTGATCCCGGACTCGGTGACGGTGAACCCGCGTGCCAGGTCCGCCTCCCGGTCGATCCCGACCCGGGCGCGTTCCTCGATCACCACGTTCTTGTCCAGGATGGCGCGGTGCACCTGGGCGTAGCGGTTCACGATGCAGCCGTCCATCAGCACCGAGTCGGTGACCTGCGACCAGGAGTGCAGATACACCCCCGGGGACAGCACGGATCCGGAGACCGTGGCGCCGGAGACGATGACCCCGGGAGAGACGATCGAGTCGGCGGCGTGCCCGAGCCGGCCGGCGCCCGCGTGCACGAACTTGGCCGGCGGCAGACCGGTGTACCCGGTGTAGACCGGCCACTGGTCGTTGTAGAGGTTGAACACCGGCTCGATCGAGATCAGGTCCTGGTTCGCGTCGTAGAACGAGTCCAGGGTCCCGACGTCGCGCCAGTAGTCGCGGTCCCGGTCGGTGGAGCCGGGCACGTCGTTGTTCTTGAAGTCGTAGACCGCCGCCGCGCCCCGCTCGACGAAGGCCGGGACCAGGTCGCCGCCCATGTCGTGCCGCGAGGTGGGGTTCTCGGCGTCCTCGGTGACCGCGCGGATCAGGGCGTCGGTGTTGACCACGTAGTTGCCCATCGACGCCAGGATCTCGCCGGGGGAGTCCGCCAGGCCGACCGGGTCGGTGGGCTTCTCCCGGAACGCGGCGATCCGGATCGGGTCGTCGGCGTCGGTCTCGATCACGCCGAACTGGTCGGCCATCTCGATCGGCTGCCGGATGCCCGCGACGGTGATCTCCGCCCCGGAGGCGACGTGCTGGTCCACCATCTGGGAGAAGTCCATCCGGTAGACGTGGTCGGCGCCGACCACGACCACGATGTCCGGCTTCTCGTCGTCGAGGATGTTCAGGCATTGGTAGATCGCGTCCGCGCTGCCCAGGTACCAGTGCTTGCCGACCCGCTGCTGGGCGGGGACCGGGGACACGTAGTTGCCCAGCAGGGTGGACATCCGCCAGGTCTTGGACACGTGGCGGTCCAGGCTGTGCGACTTGTACTGGGTGAGCACGACGATGTGCAGGTACCGCGAGTTCACCAGGTTGGAGAGCGCGAAGTCGACGAGCCGGTAGATGCCGCCGAAGGGCACCGCGGGCTTAGCCCGGCTCTCGGTCAGCGGCATGAGCCGCTTGCCCTCCCCACCTGCGAGGACGATTGCCAGGATGCGCGGCGCTGCCATGCCCATGACCCTAGGGCTCCGCGACCTCCCGAGCGAGGGGAACCGCCGGATTCGCGCTAGCGTGTCGCGAACGCGCACCGGCGCGTCACGGACGGAGGAGCTGTGCGAGTCGATCTGCTCACGCGGGAGTACCCGCCGCACGTCTACGGCGGGGCGGGGGTGCACGTCGCGGAACTGGCGGCGGTGCTGCGCGGCCGGCTGGACGTGCGGGTGCACTGCTTCGACGGACCGCGGGACGAATCCGGGGTGACCGGGCACGACGTGCCGGCGGACCTGGCCGGCGCGAACCCGGCCCTGGGCACCTTCGGGGTGGACCTGAGCATGGTCGCCGGGATCGAGCCGGGTGCCGAGCTGGTGCACTCGCACACCTGGTACGCGAACCTCGCCGGGCACCTGGCCGGCCTGCTGCACGGGGTGCCGCACGTGGTCTCGGCGCACAGCCTGGAGCCGCTGCGCCCGTGGAAGGCCGAGCAGCTCGGCGGCGGGTACGCGCTGTCGTCCTGGGCCGAGCGCACCGCCTTCGAGTCCGCCGCCGCGGTCATCGCGGTCAGCGCGGGCATGCGGGACGACATCCTGCGCTGCTACCCGGCGCTGGATCCGTCACGGGTGCACGTCGTGCACAACGGGATCGACCTGACCGGCTGGCAGCGCCCTGCCGACGACGACGCCACCGCCCGGACCGCCCGGTCGTACGGGATCGACCCCGAGCGCCCGGCCGTGGTGTTCGTCGGCCGGATCACCCGGCAGAAGGGCCTGCCGTACCTGCTGCGCGCCGCGGAGCTGCTGCCGCCCGAGGTGCAGCTGGTGCTGTGCGCCGGCGCGCCGGACACCCCGGAGATCCTGGCCGAGGTCACCGGCCTGGTCGAGGGGCTGCGCCGACGCCGCGACGGGGTGGTGTGGATCGAGCAGATGCTGCCGCGCGACGAGCTGATCGCGGTGCTGGCCTCCGGCACGGTGTTCGTCTGCCCCTCGGTCTACGAGCCGCTCGGCATCGTGAACCTGGAGGCGATGGCGGTCGGGCTGCCCGTGGTCGGCACGGCCACCGGCGGCATCCCCGAGGTGGTCGACGACGGCGTCACCGGCTGGCTGGTCCCGATCGAGCAGGTCGGCGACGGCACCGGCACCCCGGTCGACCCGGACCGGTTCGTCGGGGACCTGGCCGCGACGCTGACCGAGGCGGTCTCCGACCCGGACCGGGCGCGCGCCTGGGGCCGGGCGGCGCGGACCCGGGTGGAGGAGCACTTCTCCTGGGACGCGATCGCGGACCGTACGGTGCAGGTCTACCGGAGCGTGCTGGGGACCCTGTGAACCCGGCCGCCGGCCGAACCGCCTGACCCTCAGCGCTCCGGCGGCCCCGGCTGGGTGGCCGCCGCCAGGGCACGGCGCGCCGCCCGGTCGACGTCGCGCAACGCCGTGCTGCGCTGGTCGACCTGCCACAGGTTGACCGCCGCGCCGTCGTCGCCGGTGGCCAGGTCGACGATCGCCCGCAACCGTGCGGCGGTGGTCAGTACCCGGACCCGGCGCTGCTCCAGCCCCGGCGGCAGCGTCCATCCCGCGTCGGCGCCCCGGCTCAGCGCCGCGATCTGCTCGGCGGCGTCCTCCCGCCAGCGTGCGACGTCGAGGGAGGTCAGGGCCTCGGTGGCCCGGGACAGCGCGCCGGTCAGCTCGCGCTCGGCCTCGCGCAGGGTGCCGACCTGACCGATCAGCGCGTGCTGCCAGGCGGGGACTCGGGACACCTCCCAGGTCACGAGATGCCCGGGCTCGTAGACCGACCCGAAGGCCTCCACCCGGGGGATCGCCGCCCAGTCGCCGTCCGGGGTGCTGACCAGGACGGCCTCGCCCGCGTCCTGCGCGGCGCCCGCGATGGCGGCGGGTGCCCCGGAGGGGTCGCCGGGGGCCGGCAGCACGGCGGCGACGGTGCGCGGACCGGAGGCCCAGACCGCGACCAGGTCGGCGAGGGTGGCCGGCTCCGTGCCGGACGCGGGACCGTCGGTGGCCGCCGGGGCGGGGGTCGTCACCCGGTGCGGCTCGTCGTCGCCCTGGACCGCGTCGAGCAGGCGTTGCACCGGGCCCGATCCCGGTGAGGGTTCGGCGAGCCACAGGGCGAGCAGCACGGAGCGCGGCAAGGTGAGCGAGTCCACGCCCCCCAACGTACGTCCCGGCCGTTAGGGTCGTGACCATGACCGACGTGCTCGACCTCCAGGACGTGTCCATCCGCCGCGGGACCACCACCATTCTGGACGGGCTGTCCTGGCGGGTACGGGAGGGCGAGCGCTGGGTGGTCCTGGGCCGCAACGGTGCGGGCAAGACCACCATGCTGCAGATCGCCGCCGGCCGGATGCATCCGACCTCGGGCACCGCGGAGCTGCTCGGCAGCCGGCTGGGCCGGGTGGACGTCTTCGAGCTGCGGCCGCGGATCGGGCTGGCGTCGGCGGCGCTGGCCGAGCGGATCCCGGGCGACGAGCAGGTGCGCGACGTGGTGATCACCGCGGCCTACGGAGTGACCGGTCGCTGGCGGGAGACCTACGAGGACGTCGACGAGGCGCGCGCCGCGGACCTGATGGCGGCGTTCGGCGTGACGCACCTGGCGGAGCGGCGGTACGGGACGTTGAGCGAGGGCGAGCGCAAGCGGGTGCAGATCGCCCGGTCGCTGATGGCGGATCCGGAGCTGCTGCTGCTGGACGAGCCGGCCGCCGGACTGGACCTGGGCGGTCGGGAGGAGCTGCTCGGCGCGCTGTCCGAGCTGGCCGCCGACCACCGGTCCCCGGCGCTGGTGCTCGTCACCCACCACGTGGAGGAGATCCCGCCGGGGTTCACCCACCTGATGCTGATGAAGGACGGGCACGTGCACGCCGCCGGCTCGATCGCCGAGGTCCTGACCGACCAGAACCTCACCGACGCCTTCGGCACCGCGCTGCAGGTGGAGCGGCGCGGCGAGCGCTGGACCGCCCGGGCCGCCGATCGCGGCTGAGCTGGACGAACGTCTGCCAATCGCAAAGAAATCGTCTAGACTCGTTCGGGACGCGGCGTGTCTGCCGGCGACCGGCGAGAGGGAGTGACGACATGGTCTGGCTCTTGTGGCTCGGAGGCGCACTGCTGCTGGCGGTGCTGGAGATCTTCACCCTGGACCTGCTGTTCATCATGCTGGCCGCGGGGGCCGCCGCCGGGGCGATCGGTGCCGCCGCCGGGCTGCCGCTGGTCTGGCAGATCGTGCTGGCCGCCGCCGTCGCCCTGCTGATGATGTTCGCGCTGCGGCCGTTCCTGCTGCGTCACCTGCGCACCCGGGTCGACCTGGTGGAGACCAACGTCGCCGCGATGACCGGCAAGCCGGGCACGGTGCTGCAGCCGACCGACGGCGCGGGCGGCCGGGTCAAGATCGGCGGCGAGGTCTGGTCCGCGCGCACCGAGGACGGTGACGTCCTCGCGGCCGGCGACCAGGTGCGGGTCACGCGGATCGACGGCGCCACCGCGGTGGTGACGCACACCCCGGTGGTGACCGCTCCGGTGGACGAGCCCGGCGCTCTCTGACTGTTCTGTGCACGACCACGGTGCCGACCTGCGGACGCCGTGACCGAGACGGGGGTCGGTGACGGCTCGCCGGGAGGGAGATGCGGTGGAGGAAATCAACGTCGGATCGGTGATCGGCTGGGTCGTCCTGGCTGCACTGGTCATCTTCGTCGTCGTGACGTTGAGCAAGGCGGTCCGCGTGGTGCCGCAGTCCCGCTCGCTGGTGGTGGAGCGACTCGGTCGCTACAGCCGCACCATGCAGGCCGGTCTGCACTTCCTGATCCCGTTCTTCGACCGGGTCCGGGCGATGGTCGACCTGCGCGAGCAGGTGGTGAGCTTCCCGCCGCAGCCGGTGATCACGTCGGACAACCTGGTCGTGAGCATCGACACGGTGATCTACTTCTCGGTCAACGAGCCGAAGTCCGCGGTCTACGAGATCGCCAACTACATCACCGGTATCGAGCAGCTGACCGTGACCACGCTGCGTAACGTCATCGGCTCGATGGACCTGGAGCAGACCCTGACCAGCCGTGACCAGATCAACGGTCAGCTGCGCGGGGTGCTGGACGAGGCCACCGGCCGCTGGGGCATCCGGGTGAACCGGGTCGAGCTGAAGAGCATCGACCCGCCGCAGTCCGTGCAGGGCGCGATGGAGCAGCAGATGCGCGCCGAGCGTGACCGGCGTGCGGCGATCCTGACCGCGGAGGGCGTCAAGCAGTCGCAGATCCTCACCGCCGAGGGTGAGAAGCAGGCCGCGATCCTCCGGGCCGAGGGTTCCGCGCAGGCGGCGATCCTCACCGCCGAGGGTGAGTCCCGGGCGATCCTGCAGGTGTTCGACGCGGTGCACCGCGGCGACGCCGACCCGAAGCTGCTGGCGTACCAGTACCTGCAGACGCTGCCGAAGCTGGCCGCGACCCCGGCCAACAAGGTCTGGATCCTGCCGTCCGAGCTCACCGGCGCCCTGGGTCAGCTGACGTCGGGCTTCACCGGCGGGTTCGGTGGCGCGGGTGCCCCGACGGCGTCCGGCGACAGCGCCGATCGCCCGGCCGGTGCGTCGCCGGTGCGTCCGGAGGACCTGCCGACCACGGCGCTGACCGACCCGGCGGAGGCGCTGGCCGAGGCCCGTCGCGAGTCGCAGGCGGCCACCGCCGACGCCACGCGTGCCGGGACCTTCAGCGGTCGTCCGAACGACCCCGGCGCGGAGGCGGGCCAGCGCCCGCACCGCGTGGAACCGGAGATCGACCCGGAGAACCCGCTGGGCTGACCCCGACTCGGCGCCCGTCGTACCGCACCGGTACGGCGGGCGCCGTCGTGTGTGCCGGGCGTCACGGTTCACCCGGGGCGAACGGCCTAGGCGAGTGAGCGCTCACTCACTTACGATCGTGCCCATGGCCGAGAATCGACGGGCGCGCCCGATGAGCCGCGAGGACCGCCGTGCCGCGATCGCGGAGGCGACCGTCCCGCTGCTTGAGCAGCACGGTGCCACCGTCACCACCCGGCAGATCGCGCAGGCCGCCGGGGTCGCCGAGGGCACGCTGTTCAAGGCGTTCGACGACAAGCGCGAGCTGTTGATGGCCGCCGCGGCCCGGGTGTTCGACACCGGCGCCTCGGTGCGGGAGATCGACGCGCTGCCGCGTGCGGTCGACCTGCCGGCCGAGCTCACCACCGTGGTGAGTCTGTTGAACGCCACCGCACGCCGGGTGCGCCGGATCATGATCGCGGTGCACGCCCTCGCGGTGGCGGAGATGAAGGACGGCGTGCGTCCCACCGGTCCGACGCACGGACCGCCGGCCCGGGACGCCCGTTCCCGCGCCGTCCAGGAGCTGAACGACGCCCTGACGCGCCGGTTCGACCCCTTCCGCGACGACCTCCGGATCCCTCCGGAGGCGCTCGCCAGGCTGCTGCTCTCCGTCGTGATGGGTCGGGTGCCCCCGGGCATCCCCGACGACGACGACCTCACGGTGGACCTGCTGGTGGACGTGCTGTTGCACGGCGCCGTGGCCTGAATCCCCACCCACCCCGCCCCCACGGGAGTTCCCTTGCTCTACCGACTCATCAAGGAGTACCTGAGGCCGTACTGGCGTCAGGCGACCTACGTGATGGTGCTGCAACTCGCGCAGACCATCGCCACGCTGTACCTGCCCACCCTGAACGCGGACATCATCGACCAGGGCGTGGCGGTGGGTGACACCGGCTACATCCTGCGGATCGGTGGCCTGATGCTCGGCATCAGCCTGGTGCAGGTGGCCTGCTCGATCGCCGCGGTGTACTTCGGCGCGCACGTCGCGATGGCCTTCGGCCGGGACATCCGGTCCGGGCTGTTCCGCACCGTGCAGGACTTCTCCGCGCAGGAGGTCGGCGGGTTCGGCGCGCCGTCGCTGATCACCCGCACCACCAATGACGTGCAGCAGGTCCAGATGGTGGTGCTGATGTCGCTGACCATCCTGGTGATGGCGCCGATCATGCTGATCGGCGGCGTGGTCCTCGCGCTGCGGCAGGACACCACCCTGTCGGCGCTGCTGCTGGTCGTCGTGCCGGTGCTGGCCGTCGTGGTCGGGCTGATCGTGCGCAGGATGGTGCCGTACTTCCGGGCGATGCAGAAGCGGATCGACGCGATCAACCGCGTGATGCGCGAGCAGCTCGCCGGGCTGCGGGTGATCCGGGCGTTCGTCCGGGAGCGCCGGGAGTCCGAGCGGTTCGCGGTGGCCAACGACGCGCTGTTCGACACCTCGTTGCGGGCCGGCCGGCTGATGGCGCTGATCTTCCCCGTGGTGATGATGATCATGAACCTGACCAGCGTCGGGGTCATCTGGTTCGGCGCGGGACGGATCGACTCCGGTCACATGCAGGTCGGGGCGCTGACCGCGTTCATCAGCTACATCATGTACATCCTGTCCGCCGTGATGATGTCCGCGATGATCTTCGTGATGCTGCCGCGTGCGGTGGTCTCCGCCGAGCGGATCACCGAGGTACTGGACACCGAGAGCACCGTCGCCGAGCCGGTCACGCCGACCCCGCTGCCCGGCCGCGGCTCCGGACGGCTGGAGTTCCGGGACGTCGAGTTCCGGTACCCCGGCGCGGAGCGACCGGTGCTGGAGCGGATCGACCTGGTCGCCGAGCCGGGCAGCACCACCGCGATCATCGGGTCCACCGGCGCGGGCAAGACCACGCTGCTGAACCTGGTGCCCCGGCTGTTCGACGTCACCGGCGGCCAGGTGCTGCTGGACGGCACCGACGTGCGGGAGCTCGCACTCGACGACCTGTGGCGGCAGGTGGGCCTGGTCCCGCAGAAGCCCTACCTGTTCAGCGGGACCGTGGCCAGCAACCTGCGCTACGGCAACCCCGACGCCACCGACGACGACCTGTGGCACGCGTTGGAGGTCGCCCAGGCCGCCGGGTTCGTGCGGGAGATGACCGAGGGGTTGGACGCGCCGATCTCCCAGGGCGGCACCAATGTCTCCGGCGGTCAGCGTCAGCGGCTGTCGATCGCCCGGGCACTGGTCCGCAGGCCCGCGGTCTACCTGTTCGACGACAGCTTCTCCGCCCTCGACTTCGCCACCGACGCCGCACTGCGGGCCGCCCTGGTGCCGGAGACCCGGGACGCGGCGGTCGTGGTCGTCGCCCAGCGGGTGGCCACCATCCGCTCGGCGGACCGGATCGTGGTGCTGGACGCCGGTCAGGTGGTCGGCACCGGCACGCACGACGAGCTCCTGGCGTCCTGCGAGACCTACCAGGAGATCGTGTACTCCCAGCTCAGCGCGGAGGAGGCGGCATGAGCGAGCAGCAGACCCAGAACCGGCCCCCGCAGCGCGGACCGGGACGGGGCCCGATGGGCCCCGGGATGGGCATGGGGATGCCCGGCCAGAAGTCGATGGACTTCGCGGGCTCCGGTCGGCGCCTGATCGGGGTGCTCCGGCCGGAACGACTCCGGCTGATGGTGGTCGTCCTGCTCGGCCTGCTGTCGGTGGCGGCCTCGGTGGCCGGCCCGAAGCTGCTGGGCAACGCGACCAACGTGATCTTCAACGGCGTGGTCGGCTCGATGTTGCCGTCCGGGGTGACCCAGGCGCAGGCGGTCGAGGGACTGCGCGAGCAGGGGCAGACCCAGCTCGCGGACATGCTCAGCGGGATGACCGGTGTCACGCCGGGGGTCGGCATCGTCTTCGCCGACCTCAGCGCCGTGCTGGTCTGGGTGATCGCGGTCTACATCGCCTCGGCGCTGCTCAGCTACCTGCAGGGGCTGCTGCTGACCGGCATCGTGCAGCGCACGGTCTACGACCTGCGCCGTCAGGTCGAGGCCAAGCTGTCCCGGCTGCCGTTGAAGTACTTCGACGGGCAGGCGCGCGGCGAGGTGCTCAGCCGGGTCACCAATGACATCGACAACCTGTCCCAGACGTTGCAGCAGACCTTCTCCCAGCTGATCACCGCGGTGCTGACCGTGGTCGGCGTGCTGGCGATGATGTTCTGGATCTCCCCGTTGCTGGCATTGGTCGCCCTGATCACCATCCCGCTGTCGATCGTGGTCACCACGGTGATCGCCAAGCGGTCCCAGCCGCAGTTCGTGAAGCAGTGGGCGGCGACCGGCGGACTGAACGCGCACATCGAGGAGATGTACTCCGGGCACACCCTGGTCACCGTCTTCGGCCGCAAGAACCAGGCGATCGAGGAGTTCGACCGGCAGAACGAGGAGCTGTACACCGCGTCGTTCAAGGCCCAGTTCATCTCCGGGATCATCCAGCCGGCGATGGGGTTCATCGCGAACCTGAACTACGTGATCGTGGCGGTGGTCGGCGGACTGCGGGTCGCCTCCGGGACGATGAGCCTCGGCGACGTCCAGGCGTTCATCCAGTACTCGCGCCAGTTCAGCCAGCCGATCACCCAGATCGCGTCGATGATGAACCTGATGCAGTCCGGCGTGGCCTCGGCCGAGCGGGTGTTCGAGCTGCTGGACGCCGACGAGCAGGAGCCGGACCCGGCCCAGCCGCTGGCGCTGCCCGCGAAGGTCGCCGGCCGGGTGGTGTTCGAGGACGTGTCCTTCCGGTACCGCGAGGACACCCCGCTGATCGAGCACCTGGACCTGGTGGCCGAGCCCGGGCAGACCGTGGCGATCGTCGGGCCGACCGGTGCGGGCAAGACCACGCTGGTCAACCTCCTGATGCGGTTCTACGAGATCGACTCCGGCCGGATCACCCTGGACGGCGTCGACACCCGGGCGGTCACCCGGGAGGACCTGCGGTCCCGGGTCGGGATGGTGCTCCAGGACACCTGGCTGTTCAACGGCACCATCGCGGAGAACCTGGCGTACGGCGTGGAGGACGTCGACCACGCCGACCTGGTCCGGGCTGCCGAGGCCACCCATGTCGACCAGATCGTCCGGGCGCTGCCCGACGGCTACGACACCGTGATCGACGACGAGGCGTCCAGCCTGTCGGCGGGGGAGAAGCAGCTGCTGACCATCGCCCGGGCGTTCCTCACCGACCCGTCGATCCTGGTGCTGGACGAGGCGACCAGCTCGGTGGACACCCGGACCGAGGTGCTGGTGCAGCAGGCGATGAACGCGCTGCGGGCGCACCGGACGTCGTTCGTGATCGCGCACCGGCTGTCCACCATCCGCGACGCGGACCTGATCCTGGTGATGGAGCACGGGTCGATCGTGGAGCAGGGCTCGCACGACCAGCTGCTGGCGGCGGGCGGGGCGTACGCGCGGCTGTACAGCAGCCAGTTCGCCGCCGCGGTCGAGGAGGTCTAGTCCTCGGTGCCGATCGACGGGCCGTCACCCCTCACGGGTGGCGGCCCGTCGGCCGTCGGCGGGGAGGTCCTGAAAACCGACCGGTCGGTATGCGTTACCGTGGGCGGTGTCCGGGTGAGGAGCGATCCGCCCGAGGACCCGCCGCCGCGGCGCCCCGCGGCACGAGCCTGCCCGGATGTGCACTCGGCCGCGCATCGTCCGGGCTCTGTCGAAGGAGACACCCCATGAAGTGCGTCATCGAGGACGACTACGCGGCGCTGAGCCGCACCACGGCGGCCGTGGTCGCCGCCGCCATGCTGCAGGACCGGCGGGTCAATCTGTCGCTCACCGCCGGGGCGACCCCGGCGGGCACCTACCGGCTGCTCGCTCCGATCCTGGCCGGGCGGCCGCAGGACATCGCGAACGTGCACTTCTACAACTTCGACGAGATCCCGAACGGCACCGACCGTGGCGTGACCCGGTCCAGCCTCGACGACCAGGTGTACGGACCGGCCGGGATCGCCGAGGCGAACATCCACGGGCTCACCCTGGACAACCCCGACGAGATCCGGGCCGACCTGGCCGAGCACGGCGGGCTGGACCTGATCCTGATGGGGCTCGGGGGCGACGGCCACTTCTGCGGCAACATGCCGGGAACCACCCGCTACGACCGGGACATCTACGTCTACGACGTCACCCCCGACGTGCCCTGGTACCACCTGGTCGAGGCGATGGACCCGGCGCCGAGCCAGGTGGTCACCTTCGGCTTCCCGATGGTGCTGCGCGCACGGCAGGCGGTGCTGATCGTCAGCGGCGCGTCCAAGGCGGAGGCGCTCGCGGAGATCCTGACCGGTCCGATCGGCACGGATCGTCCGGGCACCGTCCTGCGCACGCACCCGAACCTGCTGCTGATCGCCGACCGGGAGGCGGCCACGCTGATCGAGCCGGACGGCGCGGGCGGCTTCCGCCGTCGCTGACCCGGACCCGCGCCCGGGAGGCGACGGCGTCGAGTGCGGAGAACCTGTCGCTGTGC
>NZ_JANZKP010000045.1 GCF_025642745.1 Cellulomonas sp. RIT-PI-Y | reverse complement strand
GCGGAGGGTGGGTCGACCGCGGCGCGGAACGTCACGCGCCCCTCCGAGTCGGAGCTGTGGCGGCACCTGCTGCTCGAGCGCGGCGCGGGCGGTGCGCGGCAGGGGTTCTTCCTCCGGGCGGAGACGATGCACGGCCTGGCCACCTACCTGGAGGAGATCGGGTCGCCGGGCGCCGCACTGCACGAGATGTCGCACGGGGAGTCGTTCCTGGAGCTGATGGCGTCCCGGATGGTCCGGCGTGGGCTCTACGTGCTGGACGAGCCGGAGTCAGCGCTGTCCTTCACCAGCAGCCTGGCGCTGCTCGCCCATCTGCGGAAGCTGGTCCAGCACGGTTCGCAGGTGGTGCTGGCCACCCACTCGCCGGTGCTGGCGGCCCTGCCGGGGGCCACGATCTGGGAGGCCGGGCCGTGGGGGCTGCGGCGGGCGGCGTGGGACGAGCTGGACCTGGTGCAGGGTTGGCGCGGTTTCCTCGACGCGCCGGAACGGTATCTGCGGCATCTGGAGTGAGGCCCTCGCCCCTCACGCGTCCCGGGCTCCGGGCCTCAGCGGTCGAGTCTGCCGGGGTCCCGTTCGACCGCGTCCGGATCGACCAGGGAGGTCGGGGTCGGGCCGTCCACCCCGTCGCCGAACGCGGGGTAGGGGGTCCGGCCGAGCAGGTCGTCCTGGCCGCTCTGCAGGGCATGACCGTCGAGCCGCTGGGCGTCGATCAGTCGGATCCCCCGGCGGCGGGCGCGGATCAGCGACACGATCAGGGCGACCGGGACGACCAGCACCAGGCAGAGCCCCCACCACGGCGACAGCCACGGTGCGACGGTCAGTGAGCAGAGGCCCACGGCGACGACCAGCACGCCACCGGTCCAGCCGATCACCCTGCCCATGCCCTGCCCCCTCGCAGTCGGGTCCCAGTGAACCGCGCGCACCAGGGTGCTGTCGATCTGCGTTATCCTGGAGTCAGACCCCTCGTGCGGCGTCATCTCGCTGAACCCCCCCAGGGCCGGAAGGCAGCAAGGGCAGGTGAGCTCTGGCGGGTGTGCGGGGGGTCCTGTCATGCCCGGGGTGCACCGGGTGCTCGCGGGTCCGACCGTGGTCGCAGGCCAGGACCCGACCGCGGGGCGACGCGGTGGCACGGTCCCGATCACGACGCTGGACGCATGAGCCAGTCGATGTCCCCGATGCCGCAGCCGCCGGTTCCGCCCGGCGTGACGCCCGGACCGGTCCCGACGCCGGTGCCCGCGCCCGTGCCGGTCCCCACGACCGGGCCCGCGCCGACGCCCACACCCGTGCCGGTCCCGACATCCGGTCCGCCCCCGACCCCGGCGCCGGTGGCGCCCGGCACCCGGCTGGCCGCACGGTCGCTGGTCAAGCGGTTCGGTGCCACGGTCGCGCTCGCCGGAGTCGACCTGGACATCGCCGCGGGGGAGTCGGTCGCCGTGATGGGGCCGTCCGGATCGGGCAAGTCGACGCTGCTGCACTGCCTGGCCGGGATCCTGGTGCCGGACAGCGGGGCCGTGCTGCTGGAGGGGCAGGGCGTGCACGCGATGAACGAGCGCGACCGGTCGATGCTGCGCCGGCAGCGGTTCGGCTTCGTGTTCCAGTTCGGGCAGCTGCTGTCCGAACTGCCCGCGGTGGAGAACGTCGCGCTGGCGCCGATGCTGAACGGGGCGTCGCGCAAGGAGGCGATGGCGCTGGCCGCCCAGTGGCTCGGGTCGCTGGGGCTGGCCGGGATGGAGACTCGACGACCGGGTGAGCTGTCCGGCGGGCAGGCGCAGCGGGTGGCGGTGGCCCGGGCGCTGATCACCGGCCCGCAGGTGGTGTTCGCCGACGAGCCGACCGGGGCGCTGGACCAGGCCACCGGCCACGACGTGATGCGGGTGCTGACCTCGACCTGCCGGCTCGCGGGGGCGACGTTGGTGGTGGTCACGCACGACGCGCAGGTCGCGGCCTGGTGCGACCGGCGGGTCGAGGTCCGGGACGGCCGTGTGGTCGCGGACGTGCGGCGGTCGGCATGAACGCGGTGCTGGCGCTCGCGCCGCGGCTGCGCCGGGCGGGTGGCCGGGACGATCGGCTGACCACGGCACTCGCGGTGGCGTCGTTCGCGGTGACGACGGCGCTGACCCTGTCGGTGATCGGCGGACTGCTCGGCTTCATCGGACGCCAGCAGGATCCGGTCGGCGCCTACCAGGAGGAGCTGGCGGGCAGCTACGTGATCTTCGCGTGGGTGGCCGTGGTGCTGCTGATCGTGCCGCTGCTGACGCTGGGCGGCTCGGCGGCCCGGCTCGGGGTGTCCCGCCGCGACGCGCGACTGGCGACGCTGCGGCTGCTCGGGGTCACGCCGCGCGAGGTCGTGGTGCTCACCGTGCTGGAGACCGCCTGGCAGGGACTGATCGGTGCCGTGATCGGCGTGGCCGGCTACCTGGCCCTGCTGCCGGTGTGGAGCCGGATCCCGTTCATGGGCGAGCCGTTGAGCACGGGCGAGCTGTGGGTCGGACCGTGGGTGCTGATCGGGACGGTGCTGGTGCTGCCGGTGCTCGCCGCGGTGAGCGGCATGGTGTCGCTGCGCCGGGTGGTGGTGTCCCCGCTGGGGGTTGCCCGCCGGCAGACACCGCCCGGGCTGCGCGCGGTGCGCGCGGTGGTGGCGGTGGCGGCGATGGGCTCGTTCATGGTGGCGACCTCGGTCGGTGGACTGCCGGAGGCGGCGCTGATGGTCGTGCTGGTCGGCACCCTCGGTCTGGGCTTCGCCGCGATGAACCTGATCGGGCCGTGGGCGTTGGGGTTGATCGGCAGGTTGCAGGCGCGGACGGCCCGGACCCCGGCGCAGCTGCTGGCCGCGCGCCGACTGGTCGACGACCCGCGGGCCGCGTGGCGGGTGGTCGGCGGACTCGGCTTGGCCGGGTTCGTGGCCGGGGCGCTCGCGGTGGTCCCGGTGCTGGCGTCCGCGGGCGGCGACGCGGAGATGGTCAGCGGTGACCCGACCTCGACGGCGACCTTCTCCGGAGACCTGATGCGCGGCGCGATGCTGACCCTGGTGATCGCGTTCCTGGTGGCGGCCGCGGCGGCCGG
The DNA here is from genome assembly GCF_025642745.1 of Cellulomonas sp. RIT-PI-Y. Lineage (GTDB taxonomy): Bacteria > Actinomycetota > Actinomycetes > Actinomycetales > Cellulomonadaceae > Cellulomonas. The sequence goes on along the minus strand of NZ_JANZKP010000045.1, from coordinate 25,081 downwards.
GATCGGGCAGGCGGCCAGCGTGCTGGACCGGCGCCGGGAGTACGCGTTGCAGGTGCTCGCGGGGACCCCGGTCGAGCTGCTGGACCGCGTGCGGCGGCGCGAGGTGCTGATCCCGATGCTGCTGGTCGGGGTGGGGTCGGCGGCCACCGCGCTGATCATGCTGTCGCCGGTGTTCGGCGTCGCCGGGATCACCGACCCGAGCGGGCTGCTCCTGCTGGTCGGCTGCCTGGTGGGCGGGTGCGCCCTGGTGATGGCGGTGACCGAGACCAGTCGTCCGCTGCTGCGCTCGGTGCTGGCGGAGACCAGCGTCCGGCCCGACTGAGGCCGGGCCGGACGGGGTGACCGTCCCGGGAGAGACGGTCACCCCCCAGCCGCTCAGATCGCCCGGCGGCGCCGGACGGTGCGTGCCACCAGGAGCATCAGCGCGCCCCACAGCAGCAGCGCGGTGGCGGAGGTCGCGAACTGCGGACCGCCGTCGACGCCGGTGGTGGCCAGCCGCCCGCCGATCGTGTTCGCGTAGGTGAGCGTGACGCTGTCGGTCCCGCCCGGGGTGATCACCAGGAGCGTCGCGCTCCCCGGGTCACAGGCCGGGACGGCCAGGCTCAGGCTGGTCCCAGCGGCGTTCACCTCGACCTGCGACGCGGGGATGAGCGTGCCGCAGATGAAGGCCGAGGTCTGGCCGGGCACGAAGCCGGAGCCGCGCACCAGGACGCGGACGCCGCCGCCCACCCCGACGGTCGACGGGTCGGCGCCGGTGACGACGGGCGGTCCGGGCAGCACCGCGGCCGGGTCGTAGGTGTAGGTCAGCGGTGCGCTGGCGAGCCCACCCACCACGACCTGGACCGGGACGTCGCCGGCCGTGCCCGCCGGGGTGACCGCCAGGAGCACGCCAGGCGACAGCACCCGCACGTTCGTCGCGGGAACGCCGCCGAAGGTCACGGTGGTCCCGGCCGGATCGAAGCCGGACCCGGTGATGACGACGGTCTGGCCGCCGCTGGTCGGGCCGCTGGCCGGGAAGATCCCGGCCACGGTCGGCTGGACGGCGTAGGTGAAGGCGCCCGGCACCGTCGTGTCGGCACCGGGGGCGACCAGGGTGACATCGACCGCGCCAGCACTGTGCGGGGGAGCGACGACGGTCAACGAGGTGCCGTCGGGTGCCACGACGAGGCCGGTGCCCGGGACGCCGCCGAACAGGACCTCGGTGGTCGCCCCGAGGTCGGAGCCGGTGACGGTAACGGTGGTGCCGCCCGTGGTCGGGCCCACCCCCGGGCTCACGCCGGACACCGCCGGAGCGACGTAGGTGAAGGTGCCCGCCGGACGGGTGCCCGCGGGGAAGGTCACGACGACCGCTCGCGGGCCGGCCGTCTCCGACGGCGGCGTGGTCACCGTGATCGAGGTGCCGTCCGGGGCGACCGCGGTCACCGTCGCGGGGGTGCCGCCGATGGTGACGCCGGTCGCGCCGCCCAGGCCGGTCCCGGAGATGACGACGCTGGTGCCACCGGACGTCGGCCCGCTGGTGGGGGTCAACCCGGTGAACGTCGCACCCGAGCCGTCGTCGAGGTAGGTGTAGGCGTTCGGTGCCGGGGTCGCCCCGACCGCATTGGTGACCGTCACGTCCACCGGGCCGACCGGGCCGGGCGGTGTGCGGACGGTCAGGCTGGTGTCCGTGGGCTGGCCGACGATGGTCGCCTGGCCGGTGCCGAAGGTCACGGACGTGGTCGTCGCGAGGCCGGTGCCGGTGATGACCACGGTGGTGCCACCGGCCACCGGGCCGGAGGTGGGGGTCAGACCGGTGATGGTCGCCGAACCGGGAGCGAGGTACAGGTACCCGTCGGGGAGCGTGCCGTCCAGGCCGGGCAGCGTGACACCGACGTCCACCGTTCCAGCGGTTCCGGGCGGCGTGGTCGCGGTGACGGAGGTGCCGTCCGGCGCCACCGAGGTCACCGGGACCGAGACTCCGCCGAAGGTGACCGCTGTCGCCCCCTGCAGCCCGGTGCCGGTGACGGTGACGGGCTCATTGCCTGCCGTCGAGCCCTGAGCGGGCGTGACGGCAGTGACCGTGGGGGCCACGTAGGCGAAGACTCCGGCCGGGCCGGAGCCCGTGGTGCCCGTCAGGACGATCGGGGCGTCACCGGCGGTCTCGGACGCCGGGGTGGTGAACTGCACCGAGGTGCCGTCCGGTGCGACGACGAGCCCCGTCGCCGGTTCGCCGCCGACGGTGACCGCGGTGATCGTGTCCAGGCCGGTCCCGTTCACGGTGACGAGCGTTCCGCCGGACGTCGGGCCGGTGGTCGGTGCGACGGTGGTGATCCCGAACGGCGGGAGCTCGCAGGACGCCTGGGCCAGGGTGACCGACCCGAGCGGGATGCTCACCGGCGCTCCGGCGACGTCGGCGTCGAGGGTCAGGTCGACGTCGACCGCCGCGGCTGCGGCGGTGGTGGCCGTCAGCGTGACCGTGCGAGTGGCCACGGCGGTGATGGTGGCATCGGCGGCGCCGGGCACGGTGACGGCGAGGGTGACCGAGGCGGTCGGCGCGTTGGCGTCCAGCGTGACCGCGGTGCCGAGCAGCGCGAGACCGGTCACCGCGGCGTCCGCGGCGGGCGCGACGCCGATGGTGCAGGTCGCCGATGCGTTCACGGCATCCGCCGTGATCCCGAGGCCGGGCGTGGCCAGCAGTCCGAGGTCCAGATCCGTGATCGACGACGCGGACGAGGACTCGTTGACGGCGCGGGTCGCGGTGGCCGTCACCACCCCCGTGCTGAGCGTGGTCCCGATCGCACCCACTCCCGCTCCGACATCGACGAGGTTCGCGGTGTCGGTGCCGCCCCCGACGGGTGCCGAGACGGCGGCGGCCGTCACGTCCGCCGCCAGCAGCGGCACGCCCCCCAGCTCGGCGTCGAGATCGACGACCAAGGCTGTGGCGTCGGCGTCCCCGGGTGCGGCCGAGGCGGCCAGCGGGACGGCGACGACCAGACAGGCCGCGACGGTGGCCGCGGCGCCGACGGCGACGGCTGAACGTGCTCTGCGTGCATACCTCATGTGCGTGTGCCCCCTCGCACCACGGAAGATCGTGATGGCCGCGAGTGTGCGAGGGGATGGTCGGGGCCGCAAAAGGGCCGGAGGGCCTCGGTGACGTCCCTGCCCACCCTCCGGACCGGGCCGAGAGTGGAAGTGAGCTGCGGTTCGCCCCGGGATCCGAGCCGGGGGAACCACATGCTGTGCCGCCCACGGTTCACCCGAAGGGACCAACGGGGCCCGGCGGAGGAGTGCCGATCCTGGGATGTACAGGGCCTCCTCTGCCCGGCGGCGCAGGCGCACGCTCGGAGGCATGACCACAGCAACCGCCGAGAACCCCGTCGCCCCGTCGCCCTGATCACCGGGGGCGGTCGCGGACTGGGCCGCGCGACCGCGATCGCTCTGGCCGACGCCGGTGCTGACGTGATCGTCACCTACCGGTCCGGCGAGGCCGAGGCCCGCGACGTGGTGACCCGGATCGAGTCCCGAGGCCGCCGAGGAGTGGCGCTCAGGCTCGACACCACGGACATCGCGTCCTTCCCGGGCTTCGTCGAGGCGCTGCGCGGGGAACTGCCCGGGGGCGGCCTCGACATCCTGGTGAACAACGCCGGCACCGCGCTCTACAGCCTGCTCAGGGACACCACCGAGGAGGAGTTCGACCGGGTCTTCGCGGTCCACGTCAAAGGCCCCTTCTTCCTGACCCAGGCGATCGAACCGCTGATGGCCGACGGCGGCCGGATCGTCAACATCTCCAGTGCCCTGACCCGGATGACGTTCGCCCGGTCCGGCCCGTACGCGGCCGCCAAGGGTGCCGTCGAGGTGCTCACCCGCTACCAGGCGCTGGAGTACGGCGAGCGGGGCATCACCGCGAACGTGATCGCGGCCGGGGCGGTGCCGACCGACTTCGGCGACGGCAACCTGCGGTCCGACCCCGGCCTGCAACGGGCGATGATCGACCTGGCGGCGCTCAAGCGGCTGGCGACCCCCGAGGACATCGGCCGGGCCATCGCCGGTCTGACCACCGCCTCCGGAGGGTGGATCACCGGCCAGCGCATCGAGGCCTCGGGCGGCGTGCGCCTCTGAACGCCCCGCGACGCCGGGCCTCGCGGGTCCTCGCAGCCCCCGTTCGCGTGGAACCCGGCGTTCGACGCGCGCACCGGCGACAGTGCGGGAATGCTGGGTCCGACCACCAGGAGGTGACCGGACCGTGCCCTTGCCGCCCCGAGCGCGCGCGAGCGCGCCGTCCGCGACCGACGACGTCGCCCCCGACGGGGATCAGCCGACCATGGCGGCGACCGCTCCGGCGGCTGTCTCCGATCCGGCACAGCTGGTGCCGCCGACGCCGGAACCGCTGGTCCGGGGACTGGTGCTCGCCGGGCGCTACGAGGTGGCGGAACTGCTGGGCAGCGGCGGGATGGCGGACGTGCACCGCGCCTACGACACCTTGCTCGGGCGGGACGTGGCGGTGAAGGCGTTCCGTGGTCCGGGGGAGAGCCACGCGGGTCGGCAGCGGGAGATGCGGCTGCTGGCCCGGTTCAGTCACCCCGGGCTGGTGGCGGTCTACGACGCGGGGACCGTCGATGAGGGGAAGGACCACGGACGGCACTTCCTGGTCCTCGAGCTGGTCCCGGGTCGCAGCCTCGCCGACGTCCTGCGCGACGGTCCGCTCACCGGGCCGCAGGTCGCGCGGTGGGGCCAGGACATCGCGGAGGTGCTGGCCTTCGTGCACGCGGCCGGGGTCGTGCACCGGGACGTGAAGCCGGCGAACATCCTGCTCCCGCCCGGAGTGCTCGACCCGGGTCCGCACGCCGTCCCGGACTCCGGGGTGGTGGGCGGTCCGGTGGCGCCGCCGTCGGCCAGGCTGGCGGACTTCGGGATCGCCCGGACGGCCCGCGATCACCCCGCGAGCCTGGCCGAGCAGAAGGGCACCCCGGGCTACCTCAGCCCGGAACAGGCCCGCGGTGCGCGTCCAGCCCCCGCCTGCGACGTCTACGCGCTCGGTCTGGTGCTGGTCGAGTCGCTCAGCGGGCGACGTGCCTTCGACGGGACACCGGTCGAGCAGGCCAGGGCCCGGCTGCGGCACGGACCGCGGATGCCGTCCGGGCTCGACGCCTCCTGGCGTGACCTGCTCACGGCGATGACCGCCCTGGATCCGGGTTCCCGCCCGGGCGCCGCGGAGGTCGGGTCGTGGCTCGCCGGGCTGGGGCCCGACGGCGCCACGGCGACCCAGGACGATCCGGCCGAGCGCAGCGCCTGAGCCGGTGGCGGATCAGTCGACCGCCCGGAAGTCCGCCGCCCGGTAGCGCACCGCGGCGCGGAAGTCGCTCGCCGTGCCGGGCCAGATCAGGGCGAGTCGACCCCGGTCGAGGTACCAGGAGTCGCAGCCGCCGGTGAGCCAGACCGTGCCCTGGGCGCGGCGGTGCACCTGCGCCAGGTAGTCCGCCTCGACCTCCGGCCACACCTCGACCGGGGTGCGGCCGCGGGTGTCCCGGTCGTCCAGGGCGTCGAGCAGGTACCGGGTCTGGGTCTCCAGCATGTCGATCGCGGAGGAGTGCCCGAGGGTGGCATGCGGACCGTTCAGCACGAACAGCTGCGGGAACCCGGCCATCACCGTCGAGGCGTGCGCGCGCATCCCGTCCGCCCAGTGCTCGGCCAGGGTGGTGCCGTCGCGGCCCGTGACCCGGTGCGCGAACGGAGGACGGGCGGCATGGAATCCGGTCGCCAGCACGATCAGGTCGGCCTCGACGGCGCTGCCGTCCTCCGCGTGCACCGTGCCCGGGCCCACCCGCGCGGCGCCGGCCGGGACGAGCGTGACACCGGGACCCGTGACCGCCGGGTACCAGTCGTCGGAGAACAGGATCCGCTTGCAGCCGATCTCGTAGTCCGGGGTGAGGGAGCGGCGCTGCGCCGGGTCGGGCACCTGCGCCGCCAGGTGGGCCAGCGCGCGGTCCCGCAGCGCGGCCAGCGCCACCGGGTCGCCCGCGCGGGCGTCGAACCCGGTCTCGGCCTCCTCGAACAGCCGGTCCCGGGCGGCGGTCATCCTGCCGGGGTCCCGGCGCAGGGCCGCGCGCTCGACGGCGTCGACCGCCCGGTCCTCCCGGGGCAGCACCCAGGGGGCGTGCCGCTGGAAGACGGTGACGTGCGCGGCCTGGTCGACCAGCTCCGGCACCAGCTGGATCGCCGACGCCCCGGTGCCGATCACCGCGACGCGACGGCCGAGGACCGGCGGCGCCTCCGGCCAGCGCGCGGTGTGCACCACCGGCCCGCCGAAGTCGTCGAGCCCGGGCAGGTCCGGTCGGCGCGGCTCGGACAGGCGGCCCACGGCGAGGACGACGGAGTCGGCGTACCAGACCCCCGCCGTGGTGGTGACGCGCCACCGCCGGTCGCCGGGCAGCCACGCGCAGGCGGTGACCTCGGTGCCGAGCCGCACCCGGTCCAGCACGCCCTCCTCGGCCGCTGCCGCGCGCAGGTAGGCCTGGATCTCCGCCCCGGGCGCGAACCGGCGGCTCCAGCCGGCCGACGGGCGGAACGACCAGGAGTACAGCGCCGAGGGGATGTCGCACGCGACCCCGGGATACACGTTGTCCCGCCAGGTCCCGCCGATGTCGTCCCCGCGTTCCAGCACCACGAACGACCCGCGGCCCGCCCGCTCCAGCTGGATCGCGACGCCCAGTCCGCCGAACCCCGCACCGATCACCGCGACCTCGACGGTGCCTCCGGTCACGGCAGCTCCTGGTAGAGGGTGGTGCGCGGGCGCAGCTCGCGGCCCAGGTCGGCCGCCAGCCCCCGCAGGTCGGACACCGCCAGCGACCGGCCGGTCTCCGCCCCGGCGTCCGGCCGCGGGCCGCCGCCGAGCAGCAGGCCACCGGCGTCGTCCGCCCCCGAGCGCAGCAGCACCCGGGCACCGTCCAGGCCGAGCTTCGGCCACGCGGCCTGCACGTGGTCGATCCGGCCGTGCAGCAGCAGCCGGGTGACGGCGTGCACCGCCCGGCTCTCCGCCAGGTCGCTGCGGCGCGCACCCGGGACCAGCACCGGATGGTCGGCCGCGACGAAGGGCATCGGGATCACCTCGGTGAAGCCGCCGGTGTCGTCCTGGATCCGGGCCAGGGTCCGCAGGTGCGCCACCACGTGCTCGGGCGACTCGACGTGCCCGTGGACCAGCGTCGCCGTGGAGCGCAGGCCGACCTCGTGCGCGAGCCGGATCACGCGGATCCACTCGGCGGCCGGTGGGTCGCCCCCGTCGGTCAGCACGGCGCGCACCCGGTCGTTCAGGATCCGGGCGGCGGTGCCGGGCACGCTCCCGAGTCCGAGCTCCCGGGCCCGGCGCAGGAACTCCGCGGGCTCGCAGCCGAGACGCCGTGCGGCGTCCAGGATCTCCGGCGGGCGGAACGCGTGCACGTGCAGCCCGGCCCCGGCCGCCGCGGCGATCAGGTCCCAGAACGCCTCGCCGGGCAGATCCGCGGCGGGTGCCCCCTGCACGCAGAGCTCGGTGGCCCCGCGGGCGGCGGCGTCGGCGGCGACGGCTGCGACCTCCTGGAGGTCCAGCCCGCCCGCCGCGCCGAACAGGCTCCCGTCCAGATTGCGGTTGACCACGTAGTGCACGGTGTCGCCCACCGCGTCCCGGCGGACCTGGTCCGCCAGCTCGGTCAGGGTGTCCAGACCCCGGCCGCGTGCGGTCAGCAGCAGGGCGTAATCGGCGTCGCCGAGCATCGCCGGGGACCGCTCGGCACGGGCGATCGCCGCGACCAGGTCCGGTGCGGTGTCCGGGCGGCGGTCCGCGGCGATCCGGATCCCGTGCGGCCGACCGGACGGCTCCCGGCCCGGCACGGCGAGACCGCGGTCGTCGGCGAGCGCCTCGACGTGGGGGTGGATCCGGTCGTCGATCCACTCGCCGGCGTCCCGGACGTAGCGCGGGTGCGCGGTCAGTCGTTCCCGGAGTGTGTACCCGGACCGCCGGGTGGCCTCGGCCAGGTCGTCCAGGTGTGGCCACGGACGCTCGGGGTTCACGTGGTCCGGGGTGAGCGGGCTGACCCCGCCCCAGTCGTCGATCCCGGCTCGGATCAGCAGGTGCAGCTCCTGCGGGTCGGTGAGGTTCGGCGGCGCCTGCAGGTGCGCCTGCGGACCCATGACCAGCCGGGCGACGGCGACGGCCGCCACGTACTGCCGAGTGCCCAGATCGGGGCTGTTCTGCATCGCGGTGCCCGGCTTCGTGCGGAAGTTCTGCACGATCGTCTCCTGGATGTGGCCCCAGCGGAGATGGGAGTCACGGATCGCGAACAGCGCGTCGGCACGATCCCGCAGCGTCTCCCCGATGCCGAGCAGCACGCCGGTGCTGAACGGGATCCGGCTGCGACCGGCGTCCTCCAGCACCCGCAGCCGCACGGCGGGGTCCTTGTCCGGCGAGCCGTAGTGCGCGCCGCCGGGCTCCGACCACAGGTCACGGGAAGTGGTCTCGAGCATCATGCCCATCGACGGCGCGTACGGCCGCAGACGCTGCATCTCCTGCCAGGTCATCACCCCCGGGTTCAGGTGCGGCAGCATCCCGGTCTCCTCGAGCAGCAGCCGGGCGGTCGCCGCGACGTAGTCGAGGGTCGAGGCGTAGCCGTGCGCGTCCAGCCACTCCCGGGCGATCGGCCAGCGGTCCTCGGGACGGTCGCCGAGGGTGAGCAGCGCCTCCTGGCAGCCGAGCGCCGCGCCGGCCGAGGCGGTGGCGAGCACCTGTTCCGGGCTCAGGTAGGGCGGGCGGCCGGCCAGGCGCAGCTTGCCCGGGGTGTCCACGAACACGCAGTAGTGGCACCGGTCGCGGCACAGGGTGGTCAGCGGCAGGAAGACCTTGCGGGAGTAGGTGACGGTCCGGTCGGCGCCACGCTGCTCCAGGCCCTGGTCGCGCAGGCTCCCGGCGAGGTCCAGCAGCCGGTCCAGATCGGTTCCGGAGCTGTCGAGCAGCAGGGCGGCCCCGGCGGGATCGAGGGGGACGCCGTCGGCGAGGTCGGCGAGGACGGAACGGGCGTCGGCGGGCATGCGGCTCTCCCAGGTGGACGGGGTGTCGTCACGGCGGGAAGCGCCCTGGGGGAGGGTCAGGAACCAGTCCGGGTCCTGCACGCGGAGCCAGGGCGACTGTAGACGATCACCTCAGGTGATGAGACGTCCCGGTCCGCCCGCTGGTCACGGGTCTACGGTGCTGGCAGCCCTGTTCGTCCGTTCCCACGGAGGTGTCCTGGTGTCGCGTCGGTTGCAGACCTGGTCGGAGCTCAAGCCGCTGTTGCGGATGCGTCCGCTGGAGCTCGACCCGGTGGCCCGGCGCCTGTCACGTGCCTACACCGTGCGCGACCTGCGCCGGATCGGCCGGGCGCGCACCCCGCGGTCGATCTTCGACTACGTGGACGGTGCCGCCGAGGCCGAGGTGTCGATCCGCAAGGCCCGCCGGGTGCTGCGGGACGTGGAGTTCCAGCCCAGCGTGCTGCGGGACGTCGGCTCGGTGGACCTGGGCACGACGCTGCTCGGTCGCCGGGCGGACGCGCCGTTCGTCTACGCGCCGACCGGCTTCACCCGGCTGATGCAGCACGAGGGCGAACCCGCCGTCGCCCGGTCCGCGGCGCGCACCGGCATCCCGTACACCCTGTCGACCATGGGCACGACGTCGATCGAGGCACTGTCCGAGGCCGCGCCGGAGGGCCGGAACTGGTTCGGGCTGTACGTGTGGAAGGACCGCGCCGCCGCCGAGGAGCTGATGGACCGCGCCCGCGCCGCCCGTTACGAGGCGCTGGTCATCACGGTGGACGTGCCGGTCGGCGGTGCCCGGCTGCGCGACAACCGGAACGGCTTCTCCATCCCGCCGACGCTGACCGCGCGGACGATCCTGGACGGTGCGCTGCACCCGAATTGGTGGCTGAACTTCCTGACCACCGAGCCGCTGCGCTTCGCCACCCTGGACTCCTGGCAGGGCACGATCGAGGAGCTGGCCTCGCACATGTTCGATCCCACGGTCGAGCTGGAGGACCTGGCCTGGGTCCGCGCGCACTGGGACGGGCCACTCGTGGTCAAGGGCGTGCAGACCGTCGCCGACGCCGAGCGGGTGGTGGGCGCGGGGGCGGACGCGGTCGTGCTGTCCAACCACGGCGGACGCCAGCTCGACCGGGCGCCGGTGCCGCTCACCCTGGTGCCGGAGACGGTGGCCGCTGTCGGCGACCGGGCCGAGGTCTACGTCGACACCGGCTTCAGCTCCGGCGCGGACATCGTCGCCGCGCTGGCCCTGGGGGCGAAGGCCGTGATGCTCGGTCGTGCCTACCTGTACGGGCTGATGGCCGGCGGCGAGCGCGGCGTCGACCGGGTCGGCCAGATCCTCACCACCGAGATCGCCCGCACGCTCCGGCTGCTGGGCGTCCAGTCCGTCGACCAGCTGACCCCCGACCACGTGAGGTTGCCCCGATGACCCCGGACCCGCTGACCACCGCTCCGACCGCGCCCGACCCGGGCGCCGTGCTGGACGAGCTGCGGGCCGCGCTGCCCGCCGACGCCGTCGTGACGGACCCCGACCGGCTGACCGCCCGCGCCCAGGACGGGTCGGCGACGGCTCCGACCGGTGCCCCGCTGGTCCTGGTGCTGCCCGCGGACACCGGACAGGTCTCCGCGGTGCTCCGGGTCGCGTACGCGCACCGGGTGCCGGTGGTCCCGCAGGGCCTGCGGTCCGGGCTGGCCGGCGGCGCCAACGCGGTGCCCGGCGCGATCCTGCTGTCCACCGAGCGGATGACCGCGATCCGCCGGATCGACCACGTGGACCAGGTGGTCGTCGTCCAGCCGGGTGTGGTCACCAAGGACCTGGTGGACGCGGTCGCCGCCGAGGGCCTGTTCTACCCGCCGGACCCCGCGTCCTACGCGATCAGCACCATCGGCGGGAACATCGCCACCAACGCCGGCGGGATGCGCTGCGTGAAGTACGGCGTCACCCGCGACTTCGTGCGGGCGCTGGAGGTCGTCCTCGCGGACGGGACCGTGATCCGCACCGCGCCGGGCACGGTCAAGGCGGTCGCCGGACTCGACCTCACCGCTCTGGTCGTCGGCTCCGAGGGCACGCTGGGCGTGGTCACCGAGGCCACCCTCGGTCTGCTGCCCGCCCCCGCGCCGGACCGGGGCGTCGCCGCGACCTTCGACTCGGTCACCGCCGCGCTGGAGGCCGCGAACGCGGTGATCGCCAGCCCGCACCGGCCTTCCACGCTGGAGTTCGTCGACGGGGAGGTGCTCGCCGCGCTGGCCGCCCACGACCCGGAGGCCGGACTGCCGGTCGGGGCGCGGGCGATGCTGATCGCGATCACCGACGAGGCGGAGGCCGGGCTCGGGGACGTCGAGGCCTACCGGCAGATCGCGGAGGCGCACGGGGCGCTCGCGGTGGACGTCGCCCACGACCCGGAGCGGCTGCACCAGCTCATGCGCGCCCGGCGTGCCCTCAACCCCGCCATGCGCGCCATCCGCGGCGGCTCGATCAACGAGGACGTCGCCGTGCCCCGCACCCGGCTGCCCGAGCTGCTGGACCGGATCGCGGACATCTCCGCGCAGACCGGGCTCCCGATCGGCACCGGCGGCCACGTCGGCGACGGCAACCTGCACCCGGTGATCGCCTTCGACCCCGCCGACCCGGTCCAGGTCGACGCCGCCCACGACGCGCACACCCGGATCCTCGGGCTGGCGGTCGAGCTCGGTGGCACGGTGACCGGCGAGCACGGCATCGGTGTGGAGAAGCGCGGGGCGCTGCCGGGGGAGCTGAGCCCCCGGGTGCTGGAGATCCAGCGCGGGATCAAGGACGTGCTGGACCCGCTCGGCATCCTCAACCCGGGCAAGAAGCTCTAGCCGCTGACCGGTGACGCCCGCGCGCCCGGCCCGGCGGTCGGCGCCGAGTTCAGCGGTCGCCCCTCAGCTCGGCCGTTGCCCCTGAGGTCGGCAGTCCGCCGCACGCGAACCGGCGCGAGGTGCCGACCTCGGGGCGGGCATCGCCCGTCGCCGGCCGGCTGGTCCCGGGGCGGGCCATCCGGGACCGGCCCGCAGCAGAACGCCCCGCCCGGGAGTCCCGGGCGGGGCGTTCGTGGTCGTCGATCGGGGGTCAGCGCCGCAGGACGCGCCGCGCCAGCCAGTTGCCCGCGAACTGGGCCACCTGCACCAGCAGCACGATCACGGCCACCGCGGTCCAGGTCACCGCCTGGTCGTAGCGCTGGTAGCCGTAGACCAGGGCGAAGTCACCCAGACCGCCGGCGCCGATCGCCCCGGCCATCGCGGTCATGTCGATGATGGCCACGAACAGGAAGGTGTAGCCGAGGATCAGCGGGCCGAGGGTCTCCGGCACGATGACGGTGGCGATGATCCGGAGCGGTCCGGCACCCATCGCGCGCGCGGCCTCGATCACCCCGGGGTCCATTGCCACCAGGTTCTGCTCCACGATCCGGCTGGTGCCGAAGGTGGTCATGATCGCCAGCGCGGGGATGGCCGCACCGATGCCGATCGAGACCCCGGTGATGGCCAGGGTGAGCGGCTGGATCGCGGTGATGAAGATGATGAACGGGATCGGCCGGACGATGTTCACCAGGATGTTCAGCACGTAGAACACCGGGCGGTTGGACAGCAGGTTGCCCGGCCGGGTCACGTAGAGCGCGATGCCGAGCAGCAGTCCGGCGATGCCGCCGATGACGAGGGCGGACACCGCCATCTGCAGGGTCTCGCCGATGGCGGTCCAGAGCACGGGCCACAGGTCGTCCCTCATGCGGTCACCTCCCGGTGCTCGACGACCTCGGTGTGCGCGCCCAGATCGGCCAGCAGGGCGTCGATCCGGGCGTCGTCACCGGTGAGGGCGAAGGTCAGCGAGCCGAGCGGCCGGGCGCCGACCTCGGTGATGCCGCCGTAGACGACCGCGCCGTCCACCTGGTGCGCGCGCAGCCGCTCGGTGAGCGAGACGCCGGAGTCGCCCTCGGACTCGCGGATCGCGACCGTGACGATCCGGCCGGGATGCCGCTGCCGGAGCCGTGCCAGCACGTCGGCCCGCGGGCGGTCGTGCAGCGCGGAGCCGATGAACCGGCGGGTGATGTCCCGCTCGGGGCGGGAGAAGACGTCGTAGACCGACCCCTGCTCCACCACCTTGCCGCTCTCCATCACCGCGACCCGGTTGCAGAGGTAGGAGACGACGGACATCTCGTGCGTGATCACCACGATGGTCACGCCGAGCTCCTGGTTGACCCGCCGCAGCAGGTCCAGGACGTCCTTGGTGGTCTCCGGGTCCAGGGCGCTGGTGGCCTCGTCGGCGAGCAGCAGGGCCGGATTGGTCGCCAGCGCGCGGGCGATGCCGACCCGCTGCTTCTGCCCGCCGGACAGCTGGTCGGGGTACTGCCGGGCCTTGTCGGACAGGCCGACGAACTCCAGCAGCTCGGCGACCCGGGCGGCCCGCTTCTCCCGCGACCAGCCCGCCACCTTCAACGGGTAGGCGATGTTGCCCGCGACGGTCCGCGACCGCAGCAGGTTGAACTGCTGGAAGATGAAGCCGATCCCGGCCCGGGCGGGCCGCAGCCCGCGCTCGGACAGCTCGGTGAGGTCGACGCCGTCCACCACGACCCGGCCGGAGGTGGGCCGCTCCAGGGCGTTGATCAGGCGGACCAGCGTGCTCTTGCCGGCGCCGGACCACCCGATCACGCCGAAGACGTCGCCCCGCTCGATGTCGAGCGAGACGCCGTCGACGGCGTGGACCGGTGCACCCTTGGCGGTCGACGCGGCGAAGACCTTCGTCACGTCGTGCAGGGAGACCATCGCGGTCATGTCGGTCAGCCCGCGTCCCGGACCAGGTCCTGCAGCTCGGTGAGGCTGGTGCCGAGCTCGTCGGTGGTCAGGTCCTGCTCCACCGCGGTGCCCTTGTTGGACTCCAGCACCTGGTCGATGACCTCGGGGCGGTGGTAGATCTCGACCAGCGTGGCGAACAGCGGGTTGTCGGCGTCCTCGGCCCGGGCGGCGAACACGTTCACGTACGGGCGCGCGGTGTCGGTGTCCTCCAGGTCGGAGTAGATCGCCGAGGTCGGGTCGATGTTCGCGTCGGCGGCGAAGTTGTTGTTGATCACCGCGGCGTCCAGGCTGCGCAGCTGCACGGAGGTCTGGTTCGCGTCGACCGGCACGACCTCCACGCGGGAGGCGTCGGTGTCGATCTCGGCCGGGGTGGACAGCGCGTTGCCGCCGTCCTTCAGGCTGATCAGACCGGCGGACTGCAGCACCAGCAGGGCACGGGCCTGGTTGGTGGCGTCGTTCGGGATCGCGATCTGCGCGCCGTCCGGGATGTCGTCCGGGGTGGCGTATCCCTTCTCCGTGTAGAGGCCGAGCTGGTAGATCACGGTGCTGCCGATCGCGACCAGGTCGTCGTCGGAGTTGACGTTGTAGTTGGCCAGGAACAGCAGGTGCTGGAACTGGTTCAGGTCGAGCTGACCGTTGCTCAGCGCCGGGTTGGGCTGCTGGTAGTCGGTGAAGTTCTTCAGCTCGACGGTGATGCCCTCCTCGGCGGCCAGCTCGGTGAAGGTGTCCCAGTACTCCTTGTCGATGTCGGTGACGCCGATGGTCACGGTCACCGGGTCGTCGGTGCTGGCCTCGGTGGGCACGGCCTCCGGCGAACCGGAGGAGCAGGCCGCGAGCACCGCGAGGGTGACGGCGGTGAGTGCGGCGGTCAGGGTGCGCTTCATGATGGCCTTCCTGGTGGGGCCGACGACGGGTGCGGTGGCACGAGGTGTCGCCGGAGGTGCGTGGGGGATGCGCCGGACCAGGCGTCGACGGTCCGCGCGGAGAGGGCGATCAGCCCTGGAGCTGCTGAGGCAGCGTCAGCACATTCGCTGACAGCGACACGGGCAGCCACACATCGTCCCGGCCATGGCGCGCATCGACTGCGCGCGGCTCTGGGCGGCGGTGTGGCTGTTCACGTGCGCGACTCCTGTCCCGTTCGGGGGCGGACGGCGTGCACGATAGCAGCGGTCTCGTTCCTCGGTCACGGTCGTCTCACCCCCTGGGTGGCTACCGTCTCGTAGCGCCGGGGTCGCCGCCACCGGGGCTCTCCGGCTGTGGGTCTCAACCTCTAGAGTGCACGGGGTGACGACCGCCCTGTACCGCCGCTATCGGCCCGAGACCTTCGCCGAGGTCGTCGGGCAGGACCACGTCACCGGGCCGCTGCGCCAGGCGCTCCGCAGCGGGCAGATCAACCACGCCTATCTGTTCTCCGGCCCGCGCGGCTGCGGCAAGACGACGTCCGCGCGGATCCTCGCGCGCTGCCTGAACTGCGCCGAGGGCCCGACCGACACCCCGTGCGGTGTCTGCCCCTCCTGCGTCGAGCTCGCCCGCGGCGGCCCCGGCAGCCTGGACGTGGTGGAGATCGACGCCGCCAGCCACGGTGGCGTCGACGACGCCCGCGACCTGCGCGAGCGCGCCACCTTCGCGCCCGCCCGCGACCGGTACAAGGTCTTTATCCTGGACGAGGCGCACATGGTGTCGCCCCAGGGCTTCAACGCGCTGCTCAAGATCGTCGAGGAGCCGCCGGAGCACGTGAAGTTCATCTTCGCGACCACCGAGCCGGACAAGGTGATCGGCACCATCCGGTCCCGCACCCACCACTACCCGTTCCGGCTGGTCCCGCCGGAGATCATGACCGACTACCTCGGCCAGATCTGCGGCACCGAGCAGATCACCGTCGGCTCCGGCGTGCTGCCGCTGGTGGTCCGCGCCGGTGGTGGCTCGGTCCGTGACTCGTTGTCCGTGCTCGATCAGCTGATCGCCGGTTCCGGACCCGAGGGACTGGTCTACGAGGACGCCGTCGCGCTGCTCGGGTACACCCACGCCTCGCTGCTCGACGACCTGGTCGACGCGATCGCCGCCCGCGACGGCGCCAGCGCGTTCCGGGTGGTCGAGCGGGTCATCTCCACCGGCCACGAGCCCCGGCGGTTCGTCGAGGACCTGTTGGAACGGCTGCGTGACCTGATCGTGTTGCAGGCCTCCGGCGAGGCCGCCGACGCCGTCCTGCGAGACATCCCCGGCGACCAGCTCGCCCGGATGCGGACCCAGGCCCAGCACCTCGGCGCCTCCGAGCTGTCCCGGTCCGCCGACCTGGCCAATGCGGCGCTGACCGAGATGTCCGGCGCGACCTCCCCGCGGCTGCACCTCGAGCTGCTGATGGCCCGACTGCTGCTGCCCGCGATGGACGACTCCACGGCCGGTCTCGGCGCGCGGGTCGACCGCCTGGAGCGCACCGGGGTCGGGACGGGTGGCGGATCCGCGGCGCCGGTCGTCCAGCCGGTGGTCCCGGTCGAGCGGGTGGCCGTGGTGGCCGGCCCCACCGATCCCGGCGCGGCCTCGAGCCCGGAGACCGCGGCGAGCGGGGCCGCGCTGGCCCGAGCGGCGATGGCGGCGGCCGGACGGTCGGGAAGCGCGGAGTCGGCCGAGCCCGCCGCCGACGCGGACACGACGCCGGTACCCACCTCGCAGCAGCCGATCGCCGTCGTCGAACCCGAGCGGGCCGCTGCGTCGTCCGGCACCCCGCCGGTTCCGGCCGCATCCGAGCACGCCGACGACGAGCTCTCCGCACCCGAGGACGCCGAGGACGAGCGCGCCGCGCCCGGCGAGGAGAGCACCGCCCCGTCCGTCGAGGAGCCGGCGGCGGCCGTTCCGGCTGCCGCCCCGGACGCGGGTCCCACGGCCCGGTCCGACGAGCCGATCGCGGTGGTGCGTCCGATGTCCCCCGACCCGGTGACCGCCCCTGCCGGGTCCGTCGCGGAGGAGCCGCCGACCGAGACCGACCCGGTGGCCGCCACCGCCTCCGTCCCGGCCGGGGGTGCTCCCGCCGATCCCGGACCGGCACCGACCGCGCGCACCGGCGCCGGTCAGGACACCGAGATGCTGCGTCGCCGCTGGCCGGAGGTCCTGGAGACGCTCGCCGGCCTGAAGAAGACCACCTGGGTGCTGATCAGCCAGAACGCCCAGGTGATCGAGCTGGACGCGACCACCCTGCGGCTCGGCTTCACCGCCCCCGGCCTGGCCACCGCGTTCCGTGGCGGGCAGCACGCGGAGCTGGTGCACCAGGCGGTGCGCGAGACCCTCGGCTTCGACGTCCGGGTCGAGGGCGTGCTCGCCGGTGACGGTCCGGCCACGCCGGCCGCCGCGCGACCCGAGCCCCTGCCAGCCACGACGGGTGCCACGGATGCCGGGGAGTCCCGGCCGTCGGCCACGCCCCGGGAGCACGACAGCGCCCCGGCCGCCCGGCCCACCGAGGCGGCGGACGACGACGCACCGGCGGACCCGTGGGCGCACGCCACCCCGACGCCCGCCGACGAGCGTGCCGGGACCGACGGATCGGACGACCCGGCGCCCACGGCCCCGTCGACGACCGCTGACGCGCAGTGGCCGGAGGTCGCCCCGATCCCCGACTCTTCGACGCCGGACACCGGCGGGCGCGCGGACTCCTCCGCCGCCTCCGGGCACGCCGACTCCGGCCGGCCGGCCGGGGACGGTTCCGCGGCCGGGGACCGTTCCGCGGCTGGGGATGCGCCCGCCGCCGGGGACGGTGCCGACGGTGCCGCTGCCGACGACCGCCCTGCCGCAGCCGACCGCCCTGCCGCAGCCGACCGCGCCGCGTCGCCGGAGGCACGAGCGGACCGCGCCTCGGGTCCCGCCGCCGATCGCCCCGTGCGCTCCCGCGACCCCGAGCCCCCGCACGCCGACGAGCCGCCGCCCCCGTGGGACGACCCGGAGGACCCGGGCATGCCCGAGCCGCCGGAGGACCCGTGGGCCGGCCGCTCCGCCACCGCCTCCGCCAGGACCGCCGCCGCGAGCCCGGCCCCCGCGCCGACCCGGCCGGCAGCGACCCCCGGCGCACCGCTGTCCGGCGCCGACCGGGTCCGCGCGGCCATGATCCGCGAGCCGGTGACCGTCACCCCGACCCGGTCCGGCGGACCGAACTGGGCGGACGACGAACCGTCGATGGACGACCCGGATATCTCCGCGTCCGGGATGGCCGGCGTCCAGCTGGTTGCGCAGGCACTCGGCGGCGTGGTGATCGAGGAGCAGATCGACGACCACTAGGCCGCGCCTGTCGGCGTCGGGCCGTAGGCTGTCCGCGTGTATGAGGGTGCCGTCCAGGATCTGATCGACGAGCTCGGCCGCCTTCCCGGCGTCGGGCCGAAGAGCGCGCAGCGCATCGCCTTCCACATCCTGGCCGCGGACGGCGAGGACGTGAAGCGTCTGGTCGACGCGCTCACCGTGGTCAAGGCCCGGGTCAAGTTCTGCGTCGTGTGCGGGAACGTGACGGAGTCGGACCTGTGCCGGATCTGTCAGGACCCGCGCCGGTCGGCCGCCGTGATCTGCGTGGTCGAGGAGCCCAAGGACGTGGTCGCGATCGAGCGCACCCGGGAGTTCCGCGGGAAGTACCACGTGCTCGGCGGGGCGATCAATCCGATCGCGGGGGTCGGGCCGGACGATCTGCGGATCAAGGACCTGATGACCCGGCTCGCCGACGGCACCGTGACCGAGGTGATCCTGGCGACCGACCCGAATGTCGAGGGGGAGGCGACGGCCACCTATCTGGCCCGCCTGCTGGTGCCGATGGGCCTGACCATCAGCCGACTGGCCTCGGGCCTGCCGGTCGGCGGTGACCTGGAGTACGCCGACGAGGTCACCCTGGGCCGCGCGTTCGAGGGGCGGCGCCGCATCTCCGCCTGAGCTGCGGAGACGGACCGCCGACGGCGAGAACGGCTGCGGACCGCCCCGCTACGGGGCACGATGGCGGCATGACCCGCGCCGAGGACCGCCCGTCCCTGACCCAGGTGCCCGATGTCGCCGGCCCGGAGGACGCCGCCGAGCTGGCCGAGCTCGCCGCGACCACCGAGGCGGAGGCGCGCCGGTTCCTCAGCACGGTGACCGAGGTCGGTGCGGGGTCGAACCCGGAGGCGGCGATCCCGCTGCTGCTGCTCGCGGTGTCCGACCTGCTGGCGGTGGGTGCGCGGCTCGGCGCGATCGTGGACGTGGTCCCGGCCGAGCGGTTCGAGCCGGACATCGGCCCGGACCCGGACGTCGAGCCGCTGCGCGCGGCGCTGGCCAACGCGTTGGAGGGCATCGACGACTACGCCGAGGTGGTCGATCCGCTGATCGGGGTGGAGCTGACCACGTCGACCGTCTCCGGTGATCTGGTCGCGGTGGCGCAGGCGCTGGTCCAGGGGCTCCGGCACGCGGATGCGGGCGGCGTGCTGGAGGCGCTGTGGTGGTGGCAGTTCAGCTACCTGTCGGTCTGGGGCGACCGGGCGTCGAGCGCGCTGCGGATGCTGCTGAGCCTGCTCAGTCATCTGCGGCTGGACGTGGACGACGACGTGGCGGCCGAGGCGGAGTACGACGCGCTGCAGCCGTGAACGGTCGACCCACGTCCCGGGACCGGGTCGATCCCGGCCCCGGGACGTCCGGCGGTCAGGCGACGGTGGTCTCCACCGACACGTCGATGTTGCCGCGGGTGGCGTTGGAGTACGGGCAGACCTGGTGTGCCGTGGCCACCAGGGCCTCGGCGGCGGCCTGCTCCAGGCCGCCGATCTCGACGTGCAGCGCGGCGGACAGGGTGAAGCCGCCCTCGCCGTTCGGCAGCAGGGAGATGTCCGCGACCACCGCGGAGTCCTGCAGGGTGATCTTCTGCGCGGCCGCGACCGACTTCATCGCGGAGTGGAAGCAGGCGGCCCACCCGGCGGCGAACAGCTGCTCGGGGTTGGTGCCGCCGCCGGCGCCGCCCATCTCGGTCGGGACCGCGAGGGTCAGGTCGAGCGCGCCGTCGTTGCTGGCGACCTGGCCGCCGCGGCGGCCCTCGCCGGTCGAGGTGGCGGTGGCGGTGTAGATGGCGCTCATGGCGACTCCCTCAGGTAGACGAACTAGTACGTCTACTAGATCATGGGAGCGGAACACTCGGCAACACCGATCGGAGGAACCCCGGATGACCGCCGTCTGGTCCCCGCCGGCACCGCCCCCCACGGAGGCGCTGCCGGCCTCGGAGGTGGGCGCGCGCATCCTCACCGCGGCCGCCGGGCTGTTCTACGCCGAGGGGATCCGCGCGGTGTCGGCCGACCGGGTGATCGCCGCCGCCGAGGTCAGCAAGGTGACGTTCTACCGGCACTTCGGCACCAAGGACGATCTGGTCGTGGCCTACCTTCGGGTGATCGCCGCCGCCGAGCGTGCGGCCGTCGACCGGGGCCGGGCCGAGCACCCCGACGACCCGCTGCGGGTGCTGGCCCTGTACGCGGACTCCGTGGACGCGCAGTCCTGCCGGCCGGGATTCCGCGGCTGCGCGTTCATCAACGCCGCGGCCGAGTACGCGGATCCGCAGCACCCGGTGCGCGCCGTGGTCGCCGAGCACCGGGCGTGGCTGACCGGGACAGCGGTGGAGCTGCTGACCCAGGCCGGTTCGCCCGACCCCGAGCAGGCGGCGCTGGAACTGGTGTTGCTGCGGGACGGCGCGATGGTCGCGGGCTACGCCGGATCGCCGGACGCCGGGTCGGCGCTGCGGCGGGCCGGTCGCGCGGTGCTGCACGCGCACGGGGTCGCCCTGCCGGCATGACCGTCTCCGGACTCGACCTGTCGCTGACCACCGTGCTCCTGCTCGTGCTGGCGGGCTTCGCGGCGGGCTGGGTGGACGCGGTGGTGGGGGGCGGCGGGTTGATCCAGCTCCCGGCGCTGCTGCTGATCCCGGGCGTCTCCCCGGTGCAGGCCCTGGCCACCAACAAGCTCGCCGGGATCATGGGCACCTCGGTCAGTGCCGCGACGTTCTACCGCCGGGTGCATCCGGACCTGCGGACGGCCGGGCCGATGGCGCTGGCCGCTCTGGTCGGGGCCGGGGGAGGGGCGGCGCTGGCCTCGTCGTTGCCGGAGAGCGTCTTCGTGCCGGTGATCCTGATCGCCCTGGTCGGGGTCGCCGCCTACACCGTGGCCCGGCCGACGGTGGGCCGGGCCACCGATCTGCGGTGGCAGGGCCGCACCCACCTGCTGGTCGCCCTCGGTCTCGGGGCCGGCATCGGCGCCTACGACGGCCTGCTCGGACCCGGCACCGGATCGTTCCTGGTGATCGCCCTGGTCGGGGTGCTCGGCTACGCGTTCCTGCAGGCCTCGGCCCAGGCCAAGATCGTCAACGCGGCGACCAACCTGGGCGCGCTGGTCGTGTTCACCGTCCAGGGCGCGCCGCTGTGGATCCTCGGCCTGCTGGTCGGGGCCGCGAACATCGCGGGCGCGTACCTCGGAGCCCGGACCGCGGTCGCCCGGGGCAGCGGGTTCGTGCGCGTGGTCTTCCTGGTCGTGGTCGCCGTGCTGGTGGTGAAGCTCGGCTCCGACCTCTGGTGAGACGCTGATCCCGCCAGTTGGGCACCGCGTCCGTGGACCGGACAGCGCCCTACACTCGTGGCGTTCCCGCGTCCCCGATCCAGGAAAGTCCTGACGTGGCCCTCATCGTGCAGAAGTACGGCGGTTCGTCGGTCGCCGACGCCGACTCCATCAAGCGCGTCGCGAAGCGGATCGCCGAGGCCAAGCGGGCCGGTGACGACGTGGTCGTGGTGGTCTCGGCGATGGGCGACACCACTGACGAGCTGATCGACCTCGCACAGCAGGTCACGCCGCTGCCGCCGTCGCGGGAGATGGACATCCTGCTGACCGCGGGCGAACGGATCTCGATGTCGCTGCTGGCGATGGCGATCAGCAACCTGGGCGCCGAGGCGCGGTCCTTCACCGGGCAGCAGGCAGGCGTGATCACCGACGAGGTGCACGGCCGGGCCCGGATCATCGACGTCAGCCCGTCCCGGATCCGTACCGCGCTGGACGAGGGCGCGGTCGCGATCGTCGCGGGCTTCCAGGGCGTCACCCAGCACACCAACGACGTCACCACCCTGGGACGCGGCGGGTCGGACACCACCGCGGTCGCACTGGCCGCCGCCCTCGACGCCGACGTCTGCGAGATCTACACCGACGTGGACGGCGTGTTCACCGCCGACCCGCGCATCGTCCCCTCCGCCCGCAAGATCGAGCGGATCAGCTACGACGAGATGCTGGAGATGGCGGCCAGCGGAGCCAAGGTGCTCATGCTGCGCTGCGTCGAGTACGCCCGGCGGTACGGCGTCCCCGTGCACGTCCGGTCCTCGTTCTCCGGCCACGACGGCACCCTGGTCATGGACCCCGAAGGAGCAGCACCGATGGAGCAGCCGATCATCGCCGGCGTCGCGCACGACCGGAGCGAAGCGAAGATCACGATCGTCGACGTGCCCGACGTCCCCGGCAAGGCAGCCCGGATCTTCGAGGTCGTCGCGGCCTCCGGGGCGAACCTGGACATGATCGTGCAGAACGTGTCCGCCGCCTCCACCGGCCGGACCGACATCTCCTTCACGCTGCCCGCCGACGACGGTTCGCTCGCGATCGCCGCGCTCACCGAGCACCAGCCGGACATCGGCTACACCTCGCTGCAGTACGACGACACCATCGGCAAGCTGTCCCTGATCGGCGCCGGGATGAAGTCGCACCCGGGCGTCTCCGCGCGACTGTTCGCCGCGCTGTCCGGTGCCGGGATCAACATCGAGATGATCTCCACCTCGGAGATCCGGATCTCGGTGGTCACCCGTGCCGACCAGCTGGACGAGGCGGTCCGTGTGGTGCACACCGCCTTCGAGCTGGACGACGACGAGGAGCAGGCCGTGGTCTACGGGGGGACCGGACGATGACGACACCCCAGGACACCGCTCGCTCCGCTCCTGCGGGGGAACCGACGAGCGTTGCGCACGCCGGTCTGCACGTCGGCGTGGTCGGTGCCACCGGCCAGGTCGGCGCCGTGATGCGCCGCCTGCTCGACGAGCGGGACTTCCCGGTCGCGAGCATCCGGTTCTTCGCCTCGGCCCGCTCCGCCGGGAGCACCCTGCCCTGGCGCAGTGAGCAGATCGTGGTCGAGGACGCCGCCACCGCCGATCCGACCGGTCTGGACATCGCGCTGTTCTCCGCGGGCGGCGCGACCAGCAAGGCCCAGGCGCCGCGGTTCGCCGCCGCCGGGGTCACGGTGATCGACAACTCCTCCGCCTGGCGGATGGACCCCGACGTCCCGCTGGTGGTCTCCGAGGTCAACCCCGGTGACATCGACGCGGCGACCAAGGGCATCATCGCCAATCCGAACTGCACCACCATGGCCGCCATGCCGGTGCTGAAGGTGCTGGACGCCGAGGCCGGACTCGGCCGCCTGATCGTCTCCACCTACCAGGCGGTCTCCGGCTCCGGTCTGGCCGGTGCGCAGGAGCTCGACGACCAGGCCCGCGCCGCGCTGTCCCAGGACACCCTCGCGCTGGTGCACGACGGCTCCGCGGTGACCTTCCCCGACCCGGTGAAGTACGTCGCGCCGATCGCGTTCAACGTGCTGCCGCTGGCCGGGAACCTGGTCGACGACGGTTCCCGGGAGACCGACGAGGAGCAGAAGCTGCGCAACGAGTCGCGCAAGATCCTGCACCTGCCCGACCTGCTGGTGGCTGGCTCCTGCGTGCGGGTCCCGGTCTACACCGGGCACTCGCTGTCGATCAACGCCGAGTTCGACCGCCCGATCACCCCGGAGCGCGCCGAGCAGCTGCTCGCCGACGCCCCCGGGGTCCGGCTGGTCGACGTGCCCACCCCGCAGCAGGCCGCGGGCGACGACCCGTCTCTGGTCGGCCGGATCCGGCAGGACCGGTCCGCGCCCGAGGGCCGGGGCCTGGTGCTGTTCATCTCCAACGACAACCTGCGCAAGGGTGCCGCCCTCAACGCCGTGCAGATCGCGGAGCTGATCGCCGCGCGCTGAGGGCCTGTTCGGGGCGGCAATCTCAAGATCCGGCGTGGATCCGGTGCAGGTCCGCGCCGGACCCTTCAGCGCGTGCGTACGACCGCCGATGAGGGAGGAATGACCTCCGTGCGCGACCCAGCCCCCCGGGCCTCGTCGTACCCGGAGACCACGCCGACCATCGAACGTCTGCTCGCCCGTGCCCCCGCCTGGACGCTCACCGGTGGGTACGCCGCGGCGACCGGCCGCCTGCTGCTGACCTTCTGCGCCGTCGTCCTCGCGGCGAGCATGGCCCCGCTCGGACTCACGTCGACCGAGCTGCGGACGGTCGTCATCGTGGTCGGCGTCCTGCTGCTGGCCGCCGCCGGCAGCCTGCTGATCCACCGGGTCCGCCGGGTCCGCCACGCCGCGGGCCTCGCGTATCCCGTCCTGCTGCTCACGGCGCTGACCGCGGTCGGGCTCTGCACCGAGAACGTGTCCACCGCCTACGTCGGCTTGATCCCGCTCTGCTTCGTCTACACCGGGATCTTCCACCGGGGACGGGACGCGGCGGCACTGCTGCCGCTCGCCCTGGGCACGTACGCGGCCATGGTGCCCTTCTTCGACTCGCGGGCCGGCGTGCGCCTGGTGATCTACGGCATCATCTGGTGGGCGATCGCGCAGACCCTCGCGCTGACCACCGCCTACCAGCGTCAGGTGCAGAGACGCCTGCGCCGTGACGCCCGGACGGATGCCCTCACCGCGCTCGGGAACCGCCGGGACCTGGAGGAGCACCTGTCGTCGGTGCAGGCCGGGGACACCCTGGTGGTGATCGACCTCGACCACTTCAAGTCCGTCAACGACACCCTGGGCCACTCCGCGGGCGATGCCGTCCTGACCGGCTTCGGGCACCTGCTCGACCAGCACCTGCGCCGCCGGGACTACGCGGCCCGGTACGGCGGCGAGGAGTTCGTCCTGGTGCTGCCCCGCACCGAGGCGGTCCAGGCGATGACCATGCTGCGCGCCCTGCGCAAGGAGTGGCTCGAAGCCGGCAACGGCGTCACGTTCTCCGCCGGGATCGCGACCATCTGCCCGGGAGTCCCACCTGGCACCGCCCTGGCCGCCGCCGACGTCGCGCTGTACCGGGCCAAGGCCGCGGGCCGCGACCGGTTCCGGATCGCGACCGACCACCGCGGACCCTCCCGCGAGGCCGCGGACGCCCTGACCTGAGCCCGGACCTGCGTGCGGATCCCCGGCCCGGGCGATCCCCGTGCCCGATCGACCTCACGGGTC
>NZ_JANZKP010000044.1 GCF_025642745.1 Cellulomonas sp. RIT-PI-Y | reverse complement strand
GGCCCCGGTCTGGCCCGCCTGCTCGCTGCTCTCGACCCGGGCACGATGACCGACGCCGACCTGGTCGAAGCCGTCGCCGCCGCCCTCCGTCAGGAGTCCTGGACCCACGCCCGCACCACCGAGCTCGCCGCCGAGCTCGCCCGCCGCCCGGCCATGAACCCGGTGGGCACCCACACCACCGACCCGGTCCCGGACAACGGCTGCGTCGCCGGGGAGGAGCTCGCCCTCCGTCTCGGGGTCACCCGTCACGCCGCCCGCTCCCTCATCCGGGAGGGCGTCGCCTACGACGGCCCCCTGGCCGCGACCGGTCGTGCCCTCGCCACCGGCCACCTCGACCCTGCCAAGGCCCGGCTGATCACCGACCGCCTCGCCGACTTCCCCTACGAGGTCATCGACCCCGTCGAGTGCCGGATCCTCCCCGACGCCGACCGCCGGACGGCACCGCAGCTCGCCCGCGACCTGGAGCGCGCCGTCCTGGAGGTCATGGGCCCGCACACCGACGCCCTGCACGACCGCGCGCGTGCCGCCCGCCGCATCTCCCGCCCCCGCGTCCTGCCCGACGGCATGGCCGCCCTGCACTGCGTCCTCCCCGCCCCTGACGCGGTCCGGATCGACGCCGTCCTCGATTCCTGCGCCCGCACCGCCCGAGCCGCCGGTGACCCCCGCACCCTCGACCAGCTCCGCGCCGACGGTCTGCGCGACCTGATCGTCGGCGTCCAGGTCCCCACCCCGGTCGCGAGCGCATCCGGCCACGCGGAGCTCGTGCCCACGTCGAGGCGGGTCCCGGAGCCCGATCGCCCCCTCGACCTCTCCCGGGTCCGCGCCACCGTGCACGTCACCGTCTCCCTCACCACCCTGCTCGGCCTCGACGACACCCCGGCCCGTCTCACCGGCTTAGGCCCGATCTCCGCCACCGACGCCCGCACCCTGGCACTCGACGCGGGATCCACCTGGCGCCGACTGGTCACCGACCCACTCAGCGGCGCGCTCCTCGAGTTCGGCCGCACCACCTACACCCCACCGGCGGCCCTCGCCGACCACGTCCGGGCCCGCGACGGATCCTGCGCACGCCCCGGCTGCGCCACGCCCGCGAGCCGCTGCGACCTCGACCACACGGTCGAGTTCCACACCTCAGCTCCCGGCGCTCCACCCGGACAGGGACACCTGCGCGGCAGTACCGACCCCGGCAACCTCGGTCCACTGTGCCGCCGCGATCACCGCCTCAAGACCAGCGCCGGATTCGTGCTGCGCCAGGTCGACCCCGGGGTGTTCGAGTGGACGACCCCCACCGGCCACCGTTACCGCGTCGTCCCCGGATCGGACACCGCGTACACCCGTCTGCCGTCCGTGCCGCCGGGTGCCCCGATCGACGTCCGGGCCGGACAACCACGCAGCCCGTGGCACACCGATCCCTCCAGCACGGCGCACACCGCCACAGCACACACCGCCGCGACTCACGTCGTCGCAGGCCCACCGCGCGGGCCGCTCACGTCGGACCCGCCACCGTTCTGACGCACACCACCCCTCCGGTAGCCACCCCTCCAGCAGCCGTCCGTCCAGCAGCCCTCAGTCCAGCAGCCCCCGCCCCAACGCCGGCGCCAGCACCGGGGTCAGCGGCAGCCGTGGGATGAGCGTCGCCTGCACCGCGTGGTACAGATCGGCCTTGCCCGCCCACACCGTGCGCGACAGCCGGTTGTCGGTGCCCAGCTCGTGCCACCACGACCCGCCGACCCGGTCGATCAGGAACTCCTCGGCGTAGTCCCACCAGGTGGCGTACCACCGGTCGAACCGCTCGTCGCCGGTCGCCGCGTGCAGCGTCGCCGCCACGGCGATTCCCTCGGCGACCACCCAGTGCATCCGCTCGCGCACCACTGGTTCCCCGGACCAGTCGACGGTGTAGACGAACCCGGGCGCTCCGTCGACCGCCCAGCCCTCGCGGACCGAGGCGTCGAAGAGTGCCACGGCGTCGTCGAGCATCCAGGCCGGTGCGACGTCGCCCGCCGCCGTCAGCGCCGCCCGGGCGTGCAGGGTGAGCCGCGCCCACTCCAGCCAGTGCCCGATCGTCGCGCCGTAGGGCCGGAAGGGGTGCGCCGGGGTGTCGGCGTTGTACTCCAGGTCCGCGTTCCAGTCGGTGTCGAAGTGCTCGGGGATCCGCCAGGAGTTGCCCCGGGCGAAGTCGTGCACCACCCGGGTGATCATCCGCTCGGCCCGGTCGAGCCAGATCCGCTCGCCGGTGACGTCCGCCGCCGCCAGGTACGCCTCGACCGTGTGCATGGTCGCGTTGACGCCCCGGTACGGGTCCAGCGTGCTGAAGCTGCGGTCCCAGGACTCGACGACCATCCCGGCCTCCTCGTCCCAGAACCGCTGCTCGGAGACGGTCAGCGCCTCCCGCAGCAGTTCCACGGCACCCGGTCGTCCGGCGGCGGTCGCGGAGGCGGAGGCCAGCACGACGAACGCGTGCGGGTACGCGCCCTTGGCGTCGTCCACGGGACCGTCCGGACCGGCCTCGGTGAACCAGCCGCCGTGCTCCGCGTCGCGGAACAGCCCGGTCAGAGCCTGCAGGCCGTGGTCGACCAGCGGTGCGCAGCCCGGTCGCCCGATCAGGGTCCCCAGCGCGTACACGTGGGTCATCCGGCAGGTGATCCACAGCTCCGACGGACCGCCCTCGGGTTTCCCGTCGTCGTCGAGCCGGGTGAATCCCCCGGCGGGGTCGGCGGCCGCACGCCCGAAGGCGAGCAACCGGTCGGTCTCGGACTCCAGCCAGCGATGATGCGCGGGCGCCGTCAGCCACGTCATGCCGTTCACCCTAGTGGCATCACCGACCCGGACCCGTGCGATCACGGTCTTCGACATTCGCCACATTGACAGCGCCGGAGCAGCCGCCAGACTTGGTGTACCCCCTGCCCGCGACACCGCCCTGGAGCACCGTGCCCTTCTCTCCCGGCCCCCGCCCGAGCAGCACCCTGGACGGCATGGACGCCGTCCTCTTCGACCTGGACGGTGTGCTGACCCCGACGGCCGTCGTGCACATGCACGCCTGGGCCCGGCTGTTCACGCCGGTGCTGGCCGCACACGGCGCCGCGCCGTACTCCGACGCGGACTACTTCGCCTTCATCGACGGCAAGCCGCGCTACGACGGGGTGCACAGCCTGCTGGCCTCCCGCGGGATCGAGCTGCCGTGGGGCGACCCCTCGGACGCGCCGGAGGCGGAGACGGTCTGCGGCCTGGGCAACCGGAAGAACGCGGTCTTCACCGAGGTCCTGCGCACCGAGGGGGTCACCCCGTACCCCGGGTCGGTCGCCCTGGTGGACGCGCTGATCGCGGCCGGTCGTCGGGTCGCCGTGGTCTCCTCCTCCCGGAACGCGGTGCCGGTGCTGGCCGCGGCCGGTCTGACCGACCGGTTCGGCGTGGTGGTCGACGGCCTGGTCGCCGCCGCCCGCGCGCTGCCCGGCAAGCCCGCCCCGGACACCTACCTGGACGCCGCCGCCCAGCTCGGGGTGCCCGCCGAGCGTGCGGTCGTGGTCGAGGACGCCGAGTCCGGTGTCGCCTCCGGCCGGGCCGGCGACTTCGGCCTGGTGGTCGGCGTTGACCGCGGTGCCGGCGCCGCCACCCTGATCGCCCACGGCGCGGACCTGGTGGTCCAGGACCTCGCCGACCTCCTCGCCGATGATGTCGAGACCCAGACCACCGACACCATCGACGGAAGCACCCCCCTGTGAACCCCTCCTCCCTGTTCACCCCCGACCCGGTCGACCGGCACCGCTTCCCGCCGGACGCCTGGGGTCTGCGGGAGACCCGCTACGACGCCGCCGATCTGGGGCGCTCGGAGACCCTGTTCGCGGTCGCGAACGGGTACCTCGGCATGCGCGGGAACGTCGAGGAGGGCCGGGACTCCTTCGCGCACGGCACGTTCATCAACGGGTTCCACGAGACGTGGCCGATCCGGCATGCGGAGGAGGCGTACGGCTTCGCGCGGGTGGGTCAGACCATCGTCAACGTCCCGGACGCGAAGATCCTGCGGCTCTACGTGGACGACGAGCCGTTGCTGCTCACGGTGGCCGATCTGCACCAGTACGAGCGGACCCTGGACTTCCGGGACGGTGTGCTGCGTCGCGAGCTGATCTGGCAGACCCCGTCGGGCAAGACCGTGCGGGTGCGCAGCAGCCGGATGGTCTCGTTCACCGAGCGGCATCTGGCGGTGATGACCTACGAGGTCACGGTGCTGGATGCCGACGCCCCGGTGGTGGTGTCCAGTCAGATGCTGAACCGGCAGGACGGGCAGGACGAGTACCACGTGCGGGCCGCGGCCATGGGTGAGGGCTTCGACCCGCGCAAGGCCGAGACCCTGAAGAACCGGGTGCTGGTCCCGTCCCTGCACTGGGCCGCCGGGGGCCGGTACGTGCTGGGCTACCGGGTCGCGGACTCCGGGATGACGTTGGCGGTCGCGGCCGATCACAGCATCGAGACCGAGAACTCCTTCGAGGAGCGGACCCTGGTCGAGGAGGACGTGGCCAAGCACGTCTACCGGATCGACGCCAAGCAGGGGCGACCGGTCACCATCACGAAGGTCGTCACCTACCACTCCTCGCGTGGTGTGCCGGCCAAGGAGCTGGTCGACCGGTGCCGTCGCACCCTGGACCGGGCCGCCGAGCAGGGCGTCGACCGCCAGTTCGCCGACCAGCGCGCCTGGCTGGACGACTTCTGGGCCCGCAGCGACGTCGAGGTGCCCGGACAGCCCGAACTGCAGCAGGCCGTCCGCTGGAACCTGTTCCAGATCGCACAGGCCACCGCCCGCGCGGAGGGCAACGGGATCCCCGCCAAGGGCCTGACCGGGTCCGGTTACTCGGGCCACTACTTCTGGGACACCGAGATCTACGTCCTGCCGTTCCTGACGTACACCTCCCCGCGGATCGCGCGGAACGCGCTGCGGTTCCGGTACACGATGCTCGAGCACGCCCGGGCCCGGGCCGCGGAGCTGAACCAGAACGGGGCCCTGTTCCCCTGGCGCACGATCAACGGTGAGGAAGCCTCGGCGTACTACGCGGCCGGGACCGCGCAGTACCACATCGACGCGGACATCGCCCACGCCGTCAAGCAGTACGTCGCCGCGACCGGGGACCAGGGATTCCTGGCCCGCGAGGCCGTCGACATCCTGATCGAGACCGCCCGCATGTGGGCCGACCTCGGGTTCTGGCGCGGGCACAACGGTGACAGCAGCTTCCACATCCACGGCGTCACCGGCCCCGACGAGTACACCACCGTGGTGAACGACAACCTGTTCACCAACGTGATGGCCCGCGCCAACCTGCGCGGCGCCGTCGACGCCGTGGACCGCCTGGCCAAGGACGACCCCGGCGCGCACACCGCCCTGCTCGAACGCCTGCACCTGACCCAGGACGAGCTGGACGAGTTCGCCCGGGCCGCGGAGCACATGGCGATCCCCTTCGACGAGCGCCTGGGCATCCACCCCCAGGACGCCCAGTTCCTGGAGAAGGAGCTCTGGGACCTGGCGAACACCGACCCGAGCAAGCGCCCGCTGCTGCTCTTCTACCACCCGCTGGTGATCTACCGGTTCCAGGTCCTCAAGCAGGCCGACGTGGTGCTGGCCCTGTTCCTGCAGGGCGACCAGTTCACCGCGGAGGAGAAGCTCGCCGACTTCGACTACTACGACCCGTTGACCACCGGGGACTCCACCCTGTCCGCGGTCGTGCAGTCGATCATCGCCTCCGAGGTCGGCTACCAGGAGCTGGCCCTGCGCTACTTCACCGCGGCGGCCTACGTGGACCTGGCCGACCTGCACCACAACACCTCCGACGGCGTGCACGTGGCGTCGCTCGGCGGGGTGTGGTCCGCACTGGCCTGCGGGTTCGGCGGTCTGCGCGACCACGAGGGCGTCATCTCCCTCGACCCGCGCCTGCCCGAGGTCTGGGACGGACTGACGTTCCGGATCACCCTGCACGGCACCCGGGTCCGCATCGACGTCCGCCACACCGAGCTCCGGCTCACCGTCGAGGACGGCGACGAGGCGACCGTCCTGGTCCGCGGGGAGTCGGTCACCGTCCGGGCCGGCGACCCGGTCACCCGACCGCTGGCCCCGGCCCCGCGCCTGATCGGCACCCCCACCGTCCGCGACATCGAGGGCAGCCGCCGCGCCGACGGCACCCTCATCACCGCCAGCGTCCCCGACCACCCGGCAGCGGCCTTCCAGCCGAACCCGGGGAGCTGATCCACCGCCCGGCCACAGCGACCGCACAGGGTCCGCGGCCTACAGTCGGAGCAGCCTGACCCGAGGAGCTGCCCGTGGACCGTGCCCAGATCTTCGCCCTGATCGCCGGGGCGGTGATGATCACCGCGATCTGCCGCCGCAAGGGGTGGCCGGCCCCGCTGGTCCTGGTGGCGGCCGGTCTGGTGGTCTCCGCGATCCCCGGTGTGCCCGAGTACGACGTCGACCCCGAGCTCATCCTGGAGTTCGTGCTGCCGCCGCTGCTGTTCTCGGCGGCGCGGTCGTCGTCGTACCAGGACATGCGCCGGTCGCTGAACTCGATCGTCCGGCTCGGGGTCGGTCTGGTCGTCGTCTCGGCGGTCGCGGTCGGCCTGGTGGCCTGGGCGCTGGTGCCGGACCTGCCGTTCGCGGCGGCGCTGGTGCTGGGCGCGGTGGTCGCTCCCCCGGATGCGGTCGCCGCCGCCGCGGTCGGTCGCCGGCTCGGGCTGCCCCGCCGGGTGATGACGGTGATCGGCGGCGAGAGCCTGATCAACGACGCCACCTCGCTCACCCTGTACAAGGTGGCGCTCGCCGGGGTCGCCTCCGGCGCCTGGGCACTGGGCGAGGGGCTGGAGACCTTCGCGCTGGCGGTGCTGGTCGGGGTGGCGCTGGGCCTGGTGATCGGCTGGGTCGTGCACCGGCTGCGGCTGTCCTTCGACGACTCGGTGGTGTCCTCGACCGTCGCGCTGCTCACCCCGTTCGCCTGCTACTGGGGCGCGGAGCACCTGGGCGGCTCCGGCGTGCTCGCGGTGGTCGCGGCCGGGCTGTACCTGGGCCACACCGCCCCGAGCGCGGGCTACGCGACCCGTCTGGTGCAGGACCCGATCTGGGAGACGCTCGACCTGTTGCTGGAGTCGTTCACCTTCGCGTTGATCGGGGTCCAGCTGCCCGGCCTGATCGCCGACGTCCGGGAGTCGAACGAGGGGCTCGGCACCGCCCTGGTGCTCGCGGTCGCGGTGCTCGGCACGGCGGTCCTGGTCCGCCCGCTCTACATCGTCGCCACCGCCTGGGTCGATCATCTCCGGCTGCCCGGCTCGCACCGCGAGACCTCCGACGCCCTGTCGGTGAAGGAGTCCGCGGTGGTCTCCTGGGCCGGGATGCGGGGCGTGGTGACCCTGGCGGCCGCCGCCGGTATCCCCGCAGTGGCCGGCTCCGCGGACTTCCCGGACCGCGCGACCCTGCAGCTGGTCGCCTACGCGGTGGCGATCGGCACCCTGCTGGTCCAGGGCCTGACGCTGCCCTGGCTGATCCGGCGGCTGGGGGTCCGCTCCGACGACGCCGTCCGGGACCGCGCCCAGGAGGCCCGGCTCCGGATGGCCACCACCCGGGCCGCCCAGGAGGTGATCGAGCAGCGCCGACGGCAGTGGGAGCCGAAGCTCGGTGCCCAGCGCGCCGGCCTGCTCACCCGGGGACTGGCGGAGGGCATCGCCCGCCGCGAGCGCGCCACCGTCGTGATGCTGGATCCGACGATCGCCAGCGACGAGGACCTCGCCAAGGTCAGCACCAGCCGGACCCGGGCCCTGCAGGACCTGCGCCGGGACGTGGTCGCGGCCCAGCGCGCCACCCTGATGTCCGAGCGGGACGCGGGGAACGTCGACGAGGTGGTCATGCGTCAGGTCCTGCGCGAGCTGGACCTGGAGGACGAGTCGCTGGACGCCTCGCCGATCAACCGCATCTAGCGCCTGAACCGGACATCGCGCCCGGGTCGAAAGTCCGTGGGACATCGGACCCAGACTTTGTGAATGCAGTCACGTAGTCTCGTTGTCACGAGGTCACCGTCGCCCTCACCCCACCCCAACGGACCCACCCGGGAGACCCGCGTGACCACCACCACGAGCACCGACACGGGCGTCGCCGCCGCGATCGACCAGCTGGTCGCAGGCGCCACCAAGGCACTGGCGGAGTACGCACGTTTCACTCAGGAAGACGTCGACCGCCTGGTCAAGAAGGCAGCCGTGGCCGCCCTGGACCAGCACGGCCACCTGGCCGAGCTCGCCGTCAACGAGACCGGCCGCGGCGTGTTCGAGGACAAGGCCGTCAAGAACATCTTCGCCTGCGAGCACGTCACCAACTCGATGTCGTCGCTGAAGACCGTCGGCGTCATCAACGAGGACGAGATCAACGGCATCACCGAGATCGCCGAGCCGGTCGGCGTCATCTGCGCCATGACCCCGGTGACCAACCCGACGTCGACCGCGATCTTCAAGGCGCTGATCGCGCTGAAGACCCGCAACCCGATCATCTTCGCCTTCCACCCGAACGCGCAGCAGTCCTCCGTGGCCGCCGCGAAGATCGTCCGGGACGCGGCGATCGCCGCCGGGGCGCCCGAGTACTGCATCCAGTGGGTCGAGGCCCCCTCGATGGAGGCCACCAGCACGCTGATGAACCACCCCGGGGTCTCCACGATCCTGGCCACCGGCGGCAACGCGATGGTCAAGTCGGCCTACTCCTGCGGCAAGCCCGCCCTGGGCGTCGGCGCGGGCAACGTCCCGGCCTACATCGAGAAGTCCGCCAAGCTCAAGCGCGCGGTCAACGACGTGGTGCTGAGCAAGGCCTTCGACAACGGCATGATCTGTGCCTCCGAGCAGGCCGTGATCATCGACGACGACATCTACGACGCCGCGCTGGCGGAGTTCGCCGTCCTGCACGCCTACAAGGTCTCCAAGAAGGAGAAGGCGCTGCTGGAGAAGTTCATCTTCGGCGTCGAGGCCAAGGGCAAGAACTGCGCCGACGCCAAGCTGAACCCGACCGTGGTCGGCAAGTCGCCGCAGTGGATCGCCGAGCAGGCGGGCTTCACCGTCCCGGCCGACACCTCGATCATCCTGGCCGAGGTCACCGGCGTCGGCCCGCACGAGCCGCTGACCCGGGAGAAGCTGTGCCCGGTGCTCGCCGTCCTGCACGCCACCAGCACCGAGCACGGCTTCCAGCTGGCCGAGCAGATGGTGGAGTTCGACGGCCTGGGCCACTCGGCCGCGATCCACACCCAGGACGAGGCGCTGACCGTCGAGTACGGCCGCCGGGTCAAGGCGATCCGGGTGATCTGCAACGCCCCCTCGTCGCTCGGCGGCATCGGTGACATCTACAACGCCTTCATCCCGTCGCTGACCCTGGGCTGCGGCTCCTACGGCCACAACTCGGTGTCGAACAACGTGTCGGCGATCAACCTGGTGAACATCAAGCGCGTGGGCCGGAGGAACAACAACTTGCAGTGGTTCAAGGTCCCGGCCAAGACGTACTTCGAGCCGAACGCCATCCGCTACCTGTCCGACATGGCCGACGTCGAGCGCGTCACCATCGTCACCGACTCCACGATGACCACCCTGGGCTTCGTCGACAAGGTGCTCGACGTGCTCAACCGCCGCCCCAACAAGGTGTCGGTCCAGATCATCGACCAGGTCGAGCCGGAGCCCTCCGTGCAGACCGTCCAGGCCGGGGCCGCTCAGATGCGGCACTTCCGCCCGGACACGATCATCGCGCTGGGCGGTGGCTCCCCGATGGACGCCGCCAAGGTGATGTGGCTGCTGTACGAGCACCCGGAGATCGTGTTCAGCGACCTCAAGCAGAAGTTCTTCGACGTCCGCAAGCGCGCCTTCAAGTTCCCGGTGCTCGGTGACCTGGCCAAGCTGGTCTGCATCCCGACCACCTCCGGCACCGGCGCCGAGGTCACCCCGTTCGCGGTCATCTCCGACCCGGAGGCGGGCAAGAAGTACCCGCTGGCCGACTACGCGCTGACCCCCACCGTCGCGATCATCGACCCGGTCCTGACGTCCAAGATGCCGCGCTCGCTGGCCGCCGACTCCGGGTTCGACGCCCTGACCCACGCCACCGAGGCGTTCGTCGCGGTCTACGCCAACGACTTCACCGACGGCATGGCCTTGCAGGCGATCCGGTTGATCTTCGACAACCTGGCCCAGTCCGTGAACGGCGACCCGGCCGACCCGGAGACCAAGGCCGCGCGGGAGAAGATGCACAACGCCGGCACCATCGCCGGGATGGCTTTCGGCAACGCGTTCCTCGGGATCGTGCACGCCATGGCCCACGTGGTCGGCTCGACCTTCCACCTGGTGCACGGCCGGACCAACGCGACCCTGCTGCCGCACGTGATCCGCTACAACGGCCAGATCCCGACCAAGCTCACCAGCTGGCCGAAGTACGAGCACTACGTCGCCCCGGAGCGCTTCCAGCAGATCGCCCAGATGCTGGGCCTGCCGGCCGAGACCCCGGAGCAGGGCGTGGAGTCCTACGCGGTGGCGATCGAGGCGCTGCGCGCCAAGGTGGGCATCCCGAACTCCTTCCAGGCCCAGGGCGTGGACGAGCAGGACTTCCTGTCCCGCCTGGACGAGGTCGCGATGGGCGCCTACGAGGACCAGTGCGCCCCGGCGAACCCGCGGATGCCGATGCGCGAGGACATGAAGGACATCATGACCGCCGCGTACTACGGCACCTCGGTCGCCGAGGTGAAGGCCCGCAAGGCCGTCGTGGTCGAGGAGGCCCCGGCGTCCTGATCGCCCGGTCCGGTGCCCCGTCCGCCGTTCGGCGGACGGGGCACCGTCGGGTTCAGACTTTGTCCAGACCGTGATGGCACACTGACCGCATGCGACGCACCCCTGCCGCCCTCGCCCTGACCGTCCTGCCGCTGGCAGGCCTGCTCCTGGTGGGCTGCGCCGAGGCTCGGGACGCCGTCGACCAGGCCCGTGACGCCGTCGAGTCCGCCGGTGCGACCGTGGACCAGCTCGGCGAGCTCGCCGACCGGGCCGCCGCCGCCATCGACCAGGCCGGTGCCACCCTGAACGACGCCAAGGAGCAGGTCAGCGGCACCACCGCGGCGGCCCAGGACGCGGTCACCCAGGCGTCCACCGCCCTGGACGAGGCGAACGCCGCGGTCGACGCCGCCGCGCAGGACGGGTCCGCGGCGGCCCAGGACCAGCTCGCGCAGGCCCGGACCGACCTGGACTCGGCCCGCACCGCGCTGGACTCCGCCGCCGCCGGGGTGGACGGTGCCGCGGCCGACGCACTGCAGGCGCTCTCCGACCAGCTGGAGAAGGTCGCCGGGGACGTGCAGTCCGCACAGGGCTGAGAATCGCCCGCCCGGAAACCTTGCACGGCGGCGTCCCGCTGCCGATCCGGTGGGTATGGCGACCTCTCGCACCTCCCTCCGCAAGCGGCAGCACGCCGCGTGGTGGGTGGTCTGCGCCTGGTCGTCGCTGGTGGTGCTGATCGCGCTCGGACTGCTCGCGGCGGCCGGGATCTGACCGACTACCCTCGGCGGGGATGAGCACCGACGACCTCCCCACCGGGCGCTGGCGCGACGTCGCCCACGCCACCGGCCTGATCGGCGACGACGGCAGCCCGCGCGCCACGATCTTCACCGAGATGTCCGCCCTCGCCGCCCGGACCGGGGCGATCAACCTCGGGCAGGGCTTCCCGGACGTCGACGGCCCGGAGTCGGTGAAGCGGGTGGCGGCCGAGGCGATCGCCGCCGGCGCCAACCAGTACCCGCCCGGCCCCGGCATCCCCGAGCTGTGCGCCGCGGTGTCCGCCCACCAGCAGCGGCACTACGGCCTGGCCGTCGACCCGGACCGCGAGGTGCTGATCACCACCGGCGCCACCGAGGCGCTGGCCGCGAGCATCCTCGCGCTGGCCGGACCCGGCGACGAGGTGCTCACCCTGGAACCGTTCTACGACTCCTACGCCGCCGTGATCGCGATGTCCGGCGCCCGGCACACCACCGTGCCGCTGCGACCCACCCCCGGCGGATTCCGGCTCGACCTGGACCAGCTGCACGCCGCGGTCACCGACCGCACCCGGATCATCCTGGTCAACACCCCGCACAACCCGACCGGCGCCGTGCTCGGCGCCGAGGAGCTGGCCGCGATCGTGGCCGCCGCCCGGCGACACGACGCGCTGATCCTCACCGACGAGGTCTACGAGCACCTGGTCTACGACGGCCTGCGGCACGTCCCGGTCGCCACCCTGCCCGGCGCGGCCGAGCGGACCCTGACCGTGTCCTCCGCGGGCAAGACCTTCTCGTTCACCGGCTGGAAGATCGGCTGGCTCACCGGCCCGGCCGCGCTGGTGGACGCGGTGCGGACCGTCAAGCAGTTCCTCACCTTCACCACAGGGGCGCCGTTCCAGCCCGCGATCGCGCACGCGCTGGCCCTGGAGACGCTGACCGACCCGGACTCCGGCTGGATCGCCGGGCTGGCGTCGTCGCTGGCCGCGCGGCGGGATCTGCTCACCGCGGGTCTCACCGCAGCCGGGTTCGACGTGATCCCGGCGCGGGGCACGTACTTCGTCGTCGCGGACGCCGCGCCGCTGGGGGTCCGGGACGCCGCGGCCTTCTGCCGGGAGCTGCCGGAACGGGCCGGGGTGGTCGGGGTACCGGTGAGCGCCTTCACCCGGACCCCGGGAGCGCTGCGCTCCGCGGTCCGGTTCACCTACGTCAAGCAGGAGGCGGTGCTTCACGAGGCCGTCTCCCGTCTGGGAGGGTGGCGCGCATGACCGAGTTCATCGACCTGCCCGCCGACCACCCGCTGTGGGCGCAGGCGCTGCCCGTGCTCCAGGAACTGCGGACCGAGCTGACCGCCGAGCAGCTGGCGGAGGTGATCGCCGAGGGCGCACCCCAGGGGCTGCGGTTCACCGCCGCGGTGGACGACGGCGTCGTGCGCGCCGTCGCCGGATGGCGGGTGCTGGCGAACACGCACCTGCGGCGCAAGCTCTACGTGGACGACCTCAGCACCGCCGCCGCCGAGCGCTCCCGGGGCTACGGCTCCGCGCTCCTCGGGGAGCTGGCCCGGCGCGCCCGCGAGCTGGGCTGCGCGGCGATCGACCTGGACTCCGGCGTGCACCGGTTCGACGCGCACCGGTTCTACCTGCGCGAGCGGATGCACATCTCCTCGCACCACTTCAGCCGGACGCTGGACTGACGTGCGCCGGGCGGCGGCGGTCCTGACCGGGGTGCTGGCCCTGCTGCTGACGCTGCCCGCCACGGTCGCGGCCGGCGCCCGGCCGTTGCTGCTGGACGGCGACCGGTTCGTGGTCGAGCTGACCCCGCTGGCCGCGGACCCGACCGTGCAGGAGGCGGTGGCGAACCGGATCGTGGCCGAGGCCGACCCGCTGGTCGACGCGGTGGCGGCCCGGATCCCGGTGCCCGAGTCCCGGACCGGGGCCACCGCCGCGCAGCTCACCGCGAGCGCGGCCCGGGCCCTGATCGAGCGCGCCGCGACCGGTGTGGTGGAGTCGTCCGCCTTCGGCACCCTGTGGCGGGAGGCGCTGTCCCTCACGCATCAGGAGATCGTCGCCCCGCTCGCGACCGGGTCGTCCGGCACGGTCACCCGGATCGACCCGGACGGCACGCTCGGCATCGACCTCACCCCGGTGCTGCGCGACGTGGCGCGGCAGACCCTGGCACTCGCCGGGATCGAGGACCCGACCCTGGTGGACCGGCTGCCGTCCGAGATCGTGTTCCCGGTGCTCGCCTCCGACACCCTGCGGGACCTGGTGCGCTGGACGCCCCGGGTGGTGGCCGCCGGGATCTGGCTGCCGGCGCTGTGCGGGGTCCTGGTGATCGGCAGCGTCCTGAGCGCCCGACGGCGGGTGCGCGCGGTGACACTGTGGGGTGCCGGGATCGCCGTGCTCGCCGGGTTGGCGCTGCTCGGCTACCTGATCGTCCGCGGACGGCTCGTCGACGCTGTCGGCGACGCGGTCACGCCCGGGTCGGCGGTGGGGATCGTCGCCGACACCGCGACCGACGGACTGCGCGAGCAGTGGTGGGTGCTGGTGGTGATCGGGGTGCTGGTGGCGGTCGGCGGCGCGGTGTTCAGGCGTGCGACCAGCCGCCGCGCCGGTACGCCGGGGTCGCCAGCGCCAGCACCAGCAGGGCCGTGACGGCGGCGCCGAACATCACGGTGCCCATCGCCGGCGCGTCCTCGCCGAGCAGGCCGACCAGCGGGCTGACCAGGCCGGCCACCCCCGCCTGGCAGGAGCCGATGAACGCCGCCGCGGTGCCGGCCCGCTCGCCGTGCCGGGACAGCGCGATCGCGGAGGCGTTCGGCGGGATGAAGTTCAGCACCGAGAGCAGCAGGAACAGCACGACCAGCAACCCGATCAGCCCGCCGGTGCCGGTCAGCACCAGGGCGAGCAACACCGCGGTCAGGCCGACGCACACGGGCAGCGCGGACCGGATGATCCGGATCGGCGCGACCTTGCGGACCATCGCCGCGTTGACCTGCGCCCCGGCGACCAGGCCGAGACCGTTCACCGCGAAGATCAGCGCGAACTGGTTCGCACTCAGGTCGAAGCCCTCGCGCAGCACGAACGGCGAGCCGACCACGTAGCTCATCAGCACCGCCTGGCCCAGGCCGGGCATCACCGCCAGCGCCACGAAGTGCCGGTCCCGCAGCAGCACCCGGTAGCCGCGCCACGCCCCGGCGACCGACCCGATCCGGCGCTCGGCGGGCAGGGTCTCCGGCAGCCGGAGCAGCACCACGAACCAGAGCACCACCCCGTAGACCGCCAGCGCGCCGAACACCGCGCGCCAGCCCCACTGCCCGGCGATCAGCCCGCCGACCGACGGCGCGAACAGCGGTGCGACCCCGATCACCAGCATCAGGCGGGACAGCAGCCGGGACGCGTCCGGTCCGACGAACCGGTCGCGGATCACCGCCATCGCCACCACGGTGGCCGAGGCGTTGAAGAACCCCTGGGCGGCCCGCAGCACGATCAGCGGCACGATCGCCGGGGAGACCGCGCACAGCACCGAGGTGAGCACGTGCAGCGCGACCCCGATCAGCACCGGCAGCCGGCGGCCGAACCGATCGGACAGCGGTCCGACCACCAGCTGGCCGACCGCGCCGCCGACCATCATGCAGGTGATGGTCAGCTGCGCCATCGTCCCGCTGGTGTGCAGGTCGCGCGCCACGTCGGGCAGCGAGGGCAGGTAGATGTCGGTGGAGATCGCCGGGAGGGCGGTCATCACACCGAGCATGAGGACGTACTTGGCGGTGTTGCGGCTGACCGGGGTGTGGGAGTTCATCTCGTGCGCCATGGTCCCACGCGGCAGCACAGGCCCGCGAATCGATTCGACCCCTCGCGGTCGAACCGGCCGGCGCTCAGATCCGGTCGACCCGCACCGGCGCCATCCGGCCGATGCCCTCCAGCTCGCGCTCCGGCAGCTCGGTCAGCTGCACCCCGGGGTCCCCCGCGAGCAGCCGCGCGGTCGCCGGATCGGTGAGCACGGTGGACGGCTCCGCGATGTCGGTCAGCCGGGCCGCCACGTTCACCGACGGACCGAAGACGTCGCCGAACCGGGACAGCACCCGGCCCCACACCACGCTGACCCGGACCGGGGTCACGCCGCGAGCGCCCTCGGCCAGTCCGCCGACCGCCCGCTCCCGCTCCACGTCCAGGTCGCCGCCCAGCACCCGGGCCAGCTCGATCGCCACCCGGGCACCGGTCCGGATGTCGTCAGCGACGAACAGCACCGCGTCGCCGATGGTCTTGACCACCCGGCCGCCGGTGGCGGTCACCACGTCCCGGACCACGGTCTCGAACCGCTGCACGAAGTCGGACAGGTCCGTCGATCCCAGTCCCGCGGTGCGCCGGGTGAACGACACCATGTCCGCGAAGCCCACCGCCCGGGCCAGCGGCAGCGCGGTCGGGTCGGTCTCCCCCGCGCCGCCGTCCGCGAACTCCACCGCGTACCGCCCGGCGATCGCCGCCAGCTGCCGCCGGTAGGAGTGCACCAGCTGCGCCACCAGCACCGGGGCGAGCTCGTCGATCTCGTCCAGCACCGCACGCCGGGCCGCCGGGTCGTCCATCCCGCGCCGGGTGGCCATGTCCTCCACCAGTGCCTCGACCTGCCACAGCGCGAGCCGGTCACCGGTGTGCCCGAGCGCCCGGGTCAGGGAGATCATCGTGTGCTGGTCGACCTTGCCCTCCCGCAGCAGCGCCATCGTGCGCTCGACCGCCTCGGCGTCGGCGCAGGTGAAGGCGATGTCGTCCGCGTCGGGGTGCGGAAGACCCAGCGTCCGCCAGTAGAGCCGGACCAGATCCAGCTCCACCCCGGAACGTTCGGCCAGGTCACGCAGGGTGAGGGTGCGCGGACCACCGAGCAGCGCGGCATCCAGCCGTGCGGCCCGCTGGGCGGAGGTGGAGGTCGTCGCCCCGTCGATTCCCTGCTCGGTCACTCGCCCGAGCCTAGTTCACCGCGCGGCCGGACGTGACGCAGGTCACCGGCGGAGAGCGTGCGCAGACTCCCGTCCGGGCCACGGACCCGCAGGGAGCCGTCGGCGTCGATCGACTCGGCGCGACCGGTGAGCCGCCCGCCGTCGGGCAGATCGGCCTCGATGTCGGTGCCGAGGGTGAGGCATCGGTCCCGGACCTCGTCCTCGGTCGCAGCGGATCGTGGGGCGCCGGTCAGCGCCACCACCTCCCGGGCCACCGCGATCAGCAGCGCGGTGCGGTCGACGACCCCGGCCCCGGCGGCGCGCAGCGACACCGCGTGCGGCACCGGGAGCTCCGCCGGACTCTGGTCGACGTTGATCCCGATCCCGGCGATCACCAGGTCGCCCACCGCCTCGGTGAGGATGCCGACCGCCTTGCGGTGCCCG
Organism: Cellulomonas sp. RIT-PI-Y; assembly: GCF_025642745.1. Lineage (GTDB taxonomy): Bacteria > Actinomycetota > Actinomycetes > Actinomycetales > Cellulomonadaceae > Cellulomonas. The sequence continues at coordinate 12,081 of NZ_JANZKP010000044.1, read as the reverse complement.
CCCCAGCCCGGCGCCGACCTCCGCTCCGCGTCCGGCACCAGGACGTCGTTCGGCCACTTCAGCGCAGGGGCCAGGCCCGCGACCTGCTCGATCGCCCGGCAGACCGCCACCCCGGTCAGCAACGGCAGCCAGCCCCAGGTGTCCCGGGGCCGCGGGGGCCGGACCGCGATCGACACGGTCAGCGCCGCACCCGCCGGGGTCTGCCAGTCGTGCCCGGCCCTGCCGCGCCCGGCCTGCTGGTGCTCAGCGCTGAGCAGCACCGGGCCCGTCCAGTCCTGGTCGCGCAGCCGTTCCCGGAGCACCGTGTTGGTGGAACCGGCCGTGTCGAGCAGCACGATCCCGCCTCGCATCACCGGCGCCAGCTGCTCCTGCACCCGAGCGGTGTCCAACGGTCGGCGCGAGGCGGGCATCCGGGTCATGCGCGCCATTGTGGCAACCCCACAGGCCGGCCGGCCGAGCGCTGCGCCCATTCCGCACTGTCCGGAGACCGGCGGCGAACTACGCTCGGGCGGGTGACTGACCCTTCGCAGCCCACGACGCCCCGCGGCACCGCCGCCAAGCTGGCCGACCTCGCCGACCGCCACCGCCGCGCGGTGACCGACGCGGAGGAGAACGCCACCGCCAAGCAGCACGCCCGCGGCAAGCACACCGCCCGGGAGCGGGTGGAGCAGCTGCTCGACCCCGGCTCGTTCACCGAGATCGACGCCTTCGTCCGGCACCGGTCGACCAACTTCGGCCTGGACGCCAAGCGGATCCCCGGCGACGGGGTCGTGGTCGGGCACGGCACGGTGGACGGTCGGCCGGTCGCGGTCTACTCCCAGGACTTCACCGTATTCGGCGGCAGCCTGGGCGAGGTGCACGGTCAGAAGATCACCAAGGTGATGGACCTGGCGCTGCGCACCGGTGTCCCGCTGATCGGCATCTCCGACGGCGGCGGCGCCCGGATCCAGGAGGGTGTGGCCGGGCTGACCCAGTTCGCCGAGATCTTCCGGCGCAACGTCGCCGCCTCCGGTGTGATCCCGCAGATCAGCCTCATCCTCGGCCCGTCGGCGGGTGGCGCGGTGTACTCCCCCGCCCTGACCGACTTCATCGTGATGGCCGACGGCACCTCCAACATGTTCATCACCGGCCCGGACGTGATCCGCGCGGTCACCGGTGAGGACGTCGGCTTCGAGGAGCTCGGCGGGGCGACCACGCACAACACCCGCTCCGGGGTCGCGCACTACCTGGCCGCCGACGAGGACGACGCCCTGGACTACGTGCGCCAGCTGGTCGGCTACCTGCCGCAGAACAACCTCTCCGACCCGCCGGTCTGGCCGGTCGACGAGGACGCCGCCGACGAGGCCACCGACGTGACCGACGCCGACCTGGAACTGGACGTCCTGGTCCCGGACTCGGACAACCAGCCCTACGACATGCGCACCGTGGTCGAGCACGTGCTGGACGACGGCGAGCTGCTCGAGGTGCAGCCGCTGTTCGCCCGGAACGTGCTGATCGGCTTCGGCCGGGTCGAGGGCCGCTCGGTCGGCGTCGTCGCCAACCAGCCGCTCACCATGGCCGGCACCCTGGACATCGACGCCGCGGAGAAGGCCGCCCGGTTCGTGCGGACCTGCGACGCGTTCAACATCCCGGTGCTGACCTTCGTGGACGTGCCCGGCTTCCTGCCCGGCACCGACCAGGAGTGGAACGGCATCATCCGGCGCGGTGCCAAGCTGATCTACGCCTACGCCGAGGCCACCGTCCCGCTCGTCACCGTGATCACCCGCAAGGCGTACGGTGGCGCCTACATCGTGATGGGGTCCAAGCAGCTCGGCGCGGACGTCAACCTGGCCTGGCCCACCGCGCAGATCGCCGTGATGGGGGCCGGCGGCGCGGTGAACATCCTGCAGCGCGGGGCGCTCAAGCAGGTCGCCGAGGCCGGTGGGGATGTCGACGCCGAGCGTGCCCGCCTCACCAGCGAGTACGAGGAGGCCATCGTGAACCCCTGGGACGCCGCCGACCGCGGCTACGTCGACGCGGTGATCGCACCCGCGCAGACCCGCTCGCAGATCGTCCGGGCCCTGCGCCTGCTGCGCACCAAGCGCGCCGAGCTGCCCGCCAAGAAGCACGGGAACATCCCGCTGTGAGCGAGGCACACGACCCCGCTCCGCTGTCCGGCGTCGACCCCGCGCCCTTCCACCAGCTGGTGGACGAGCTCGCGGCCACCCTGCACTCCTACGTGGACACCGCCGTCGGGGTGCGCGCCGAGTTCGGCTCCACCGAGGCGGACGAGGACCCCCGGGTACTGGCCCTGGAGTCCGAGGTCGGCGGCCTCAACGCCCGGATCTACGACCTGCTGCACGAGCGGCTGGGCCTGCACCCGGAGCTGACCGGGATGATCTGGGCGGGCGACGAGCCGGACCACCACGACCCCGACGAGCGCGTCTCGGTCGACGAGTTCCACCTGGGGTTCGTGGTCGGCCTGCCGCCCGAGCCCACCGACCAGACCGCCGAGGCCGCCCTCGGCCTGATCGACGACGCCGGCGCCGACCTGGTCGAACGGCTGATCGCCGCGGGCTTCAGCGTGCAGGAGTGGGGCAGCTCGCGCGGCGCGCCGGTCGGGTTCGACGACGAGGACACCGACGACGACGGGGGCGCGCTGTGAGCGATCTGCCGCACGTGCGGGTGGTCCGCGGCACCCCCGACGACGTCGAGCTGGCCGCGCTGGTGGCCGGCCTGGTCGCCGCGGCGGTCCACGAGGACACGCCGGAGGACGAGCCGTCGGCCGCCTGGTCCGACCGCGCCCGTGGCCTGCGCGGTGCCCGCGCGCAGTGGCACCGGGGTCCCGACGCCTGGCGGTGGAGCGCGCGTTAGGGTCGGTCGGGTGAACCCCCGTCCTGAGACCGCGATCGACCGGATCGCCGACGCCTACGTCCAGACCTTCGCCGCCCTCGACCCGGAGACCGCCACCGCGCTCGGCATCCCGGGTCACGACGACGAGATGACCGACCACTCCCCGGCCGGGCTGCAGGCTCGCGCCGACGCGGCCCGCCACACCCTGCGCGAGCTGGACGCCGCCGCCCCCGCGGACGACACCGACCGCGTCACCCTCGCCGCCATGCGCGAGCGCCTCGGCCTGGAGCTGGAGCTGCACGAGTCGGGCGAGCTGGAGCGCGAGCTGAACAACATCGCCTCGCCGGTGCAGGGCATGCGCGACGTCTTCGACCTCATGCCCACCGACGGCGCCGAGGCCTGGGCCACGATCGGCCGCCGGCTGTCTGCGGTGCCGCAGTCCGCGTCCGGCTACGTCGAGTCCCTGCGGAGCTCCGCCGCCGCGGGCCGGATCCCGGCGATCCGCCAGGTGCGCGAGGCGATCGCGCAGGCCGAGGAGCTGGCGGACCCGGCCACCTCGTTCTTCACCCAGTACGTCGACGGCGAACAGGCGCACGCCGCGGTCGCCCAGGACTCCGCGCTCGCCGGTGCGCTGGACCAGGGCGCCAAGGCCGCACGCGGCGCCTACGCCGAGCTGGCCGCCTTCCTCCGGGACGAGCTCGCGCCCCGGGCCCCCGAGCAGGACGCGGTCGGCCGCGAGCGGTACGCGCTCTGGTCCCGCTACTTCCTGGGTGCCACGATCGACCTGGAGGAGACCTACCAGTGGGGCCTGGAGGAGCTGGCCCGGGTGGTCGCCGAGCAGGAGCAGGTCGCCGCGGAGATCGCCGGCCCCGGTGCCACGGTCGAGCAGGCCGTCGCCGCGCTGGACGCCGACCCGGCCCGCCGCCTGGAGGGCACCGCTGCCCTGCAGGAGTGGATGCAGCGCACCGCCGACGAGGCGGTCACCGCCCTGGACGGCACCCACTTCACGATCGCCCGGCCGCTGCACGCCCTGGAGTGCATGATCGCGCCGACCCAGAACGGCGGGATCTACTACACCGGTCCGAGCGACGACTTCAGCCGTCCCGGCCGGATGTGGTGGTCCGTGCCGCCGGGCGTGACGACCTTCAACACCTGGCGGGAGAAGACCACCGTCTACCACGAGGGCGTCCCGGGTCATCACCTGCAGATCGGGCAGGCGGTGTACCAGCGCGAGCAGCTGAACTCCTGGCGCCGGCTGGCCTGCTGGGTCTCCGGTCACGGCGAGGGCTGGGCGCTGTACTCCGAGCGGCTGATGGCCGACCTCGGCTTCCTGGACGACGCCGGGGACCGGCTCGGCATGCTGGACGGCCAGCGGATGCGCGCCGCCCGCGTCGTGCTCGACCTGGGCGTGCACCTGGGTCTGGCCGCACCGGCCGAGTGGGGCGGCGGCACCTGGGACGCCGACAAGGCCTGGGAGTTCCTCAGGGCGAACGTCAACATGGACGAGGACTTCGTCCGGTTCGAGCTCAACCGTTACCTGGGGTGGCCCGGTCAGGCACCGTCCTACAAGATCGGCCAGCGGATCTGGGAGCAGACCCGCGACGCCGTCGCCGCCCGCGAGGGTGCGGCCTTCGACCTGCGCACCTTCCACGAGCGCGCGCTGAACCTCGGCGCCCTGCCCCTGGACGTGCTGCGGGACGCGCTGGCCTGACCCGCGCACGACCAGACCCCGATCCGCGCGGGCGGACGACCGGCGCGGATCGGGGCCCTGTGCCGCGGGAGCTACCCGACGGTGAAGTCGATCCAGGCGTCGGCAGGCAGATCGGGCCGGCCCGGGACGCGTCGGTGGCCGAGTCGCCAGTGCCGGTCCGCACGAGCCGCCACCGCCGGCCACAACCGGGATGCCACCGTGTTGCCGTCCTGCAACGCGACCGCCCAGCGCCCCGGGTACGCGCCCGTCACCCGCTCGACAGCGGCGCGTCCCAGCCCGCGACGGCGGGCGCCGTTCACGATGAAGAAGCTGCTGAGGATCCGGACGTCGGCGTCGAGTCCCCGGACGACCGCGAACCCCGCGGGAGCCGTCCCCGACCGGACCAGGAAGGCCGCCCAGGCAGGATCCGACCGGGCGGCATCGAGCCGCTCCTGCCGGAAGCGACTGGATCCACAGGACTGGTCAGACGAGACGACCTCCACCCGGAAGGGCGGAGGTCGTCTCCTCGGTGTACCGCCCGGGGCGGGCTCGCGCGGGTCAGAGGAAGGACGGGCCGTACTTGAACAGCACCATCGCGGCGAACAGCACCAGCCACGCGATGGTGAGGTACCAGTCGGTCCCCCCGGCCACCAGGTCGCGCGCCCACTGACCGATCCGCAGATGACCGTCGCGGATGTTCCACCGGGTCAGACCGGCGAACACCAGGGTGGTGGTCACGGTGATCAGCAGGCACCAGGGGCACAGGACGCCGATGTCGAAGTAGGCCTGCAGGAACAGCCAGTACGCGAAGAACAACGCGATCGTGTAGAGCGCCTGGGTGCCGAGCATGAACCAGCGCGGGAACCGGACCCGGCCGATCGCCGCCACCGCGATCGTGATGACGACGACCTCGAAGGCGATCCCGAGGAAGGCGTTCGGGAACCCCAGCAGGTTCGCCTGCCAGGTCTTGGCGACGGTGCCGCAGGAGATCACCTCGTTGAGGTCGCAGCCCAGCACGACGTCCGGGTCCTTCGCGATCCGCCACGCCTCGATCGACAGCACGAAGGACGTGAACAGGCCGAGCAGTCCGGAGACCAACATCTCGATGTTGGTGCGGCGCCGCCAGCGGTAGCGCTCCTCGGAGGCGGGGTCGTCGCCGACGGTCAGGGCCTCGGGCCGGTCGTCGGTCAGCTCGTCGTCGGTCACAGCGGTCATCGTCGCACCCTCCCCTGGGGAATCCCGGACAATCGTCGCGGATCGCCCGGACGGCCGCCTCGGACGAATGTCCTGATCCGCGCCTAGGCTCACCCGCGTGGACCTGTTGCTCGCCTCCGCCTCCCCCGCCCGCCGCGCCACCCTGCGCGCGGCCGGCATCGAACCGGTCGTCGCGGTCTCCGCCGTGGACGAGCCCGCCGTCCTCGCTGCCGCCGGACCGGTCGCCCCGGCCGAGGCGGTGCTGGTGCTCGCCCGCGCCAAGGCGCGCGACGTGGCCGCCGGGTACCCGGACTCCCTGGTGCTGGGCTGCGACTCCATGCTCGAGCTGGACGGCCAGGTCCTGGGCAAGCCCGCCGACGCGGCGGACGCGGTCGAGCGCTGGCGGGCGATGCGCGGGCGGGCGGCGGTGCTGCACACCGGGCACTGGCTGATCCGGGGCGAGACCCAGCTCGGCGCCACCAGCTCGACAACGGTGCGCTTCGCGGACGTCACCGACGCCGAGGTCACGGCCTACGTCGCCACCGGGGAACCGCTGCACGTCGCGGGGGCGTTCACCATCGACGGGCTGGGCGGCGCGTTCGTCACCGGGGTGGAGGGCGACCACCACGGCGTGATCGGCCTCAGCCTGCCGCTGCTGCGCGAGCTGCTCGGCCGGGTCGGCCTGTCGATCACCGACCTGTGGAACCGGGTCTCCTGAGGATTCCGACAAGTCCGCTCCGGGGGCTCTTGGACGGTTCTGCCAGAGTTCGCCCCCCAGGCCCCGCCGGGTCGCCGCCCGAGGGGGGCCGCGCGTTACGGTGAGCCGTGCCCCGTATCTCCAAGGTGCTGATCGCCAACCGTGGTGAGATCGCCGTCCGTGTCGCCCGTGCCTGCCGCGATGCCGGCCTCGGCTCCGTCGCCGTCTACGCCGACTCCGACCGCGAGGCGCCGCATGTGCGCCTGGCCGACGAGGCCTACGCCCTGGACGGCGCCCGCGCGGCCGAGACCTACCTCGACATCGCGAAGCTGCTCGACGTCGCCCGGCGCTCCGGCGCCGACGCCGTGCACCCCGGTTACGGCTTCCTGTCCGAGAACGCCGAGTTCGCGCAGGCGGTGATCGACGCCGGCCTGATCTGGATCGGCCCGCCGCCCGCCGCGATCACCTCGCTGGGGGACAAGGTGAGCGCCCGGCACATCGCCCAGCGCGCCGGTGCCCCGCTGGTGGCCGGGACGCCCGACCCGGTGTCCGGCCCGCAGGAGGTGCACGCCTTCGTCGCCGAGCACGGACTCCCGGTCGCGATCAAGGCCGCGTTCGGCGGTGGCGGTCGCGGTCTCAAGGTCGCCCGCACCTCCGAGGAGATCGACGAGCTCTACGACTCCGCGGTACGCGAGGCCACCGCGGCCTTCGGACGGGGCGAGTGCTTCGTCGAGCGCTACCTGGACCGTCCGCGGCACGTCGAGACCCAGTGCCTGGCCGACGAGCACGGCACCGTGGTCGTGGTCTCCACCCGGGACTGCTCGCTGCAGCGCCGGCACCAGAAGCTGGTCGAGGAGGCCCCGGCGCCCTATCTGACCGACGACCAGCGCGCCCGCCTGGTCGAGTCCTCGCAGGCCATCCTGCGCGAGGCCGGCTACGTCGGCGCCGGGACCTGTGAGTTCCTGGTCGCGGTCGACGGCACCATCTCCTTCCTGGAGGTGAACACCCGCCTGCAGGTCGAGCACCCGGTCACCGAGGAGATCAGCGGCATCGACCTGGTCCGCGAGCAGTTCCGGATCGCCGACGGCGAGGCGCTGGGCTACGACCACGTCGAGACCCGCGGCCACTCCTTCGAGTTCCGGATCAACGGCGAGGACCCGGCGGCGAACTTCCTGCCCTCCCCCGGCCGGATCGGCACCCTGCGGCTGCCCACCGGCCCCGGGGTCCGCGCGGACTTCGGCGTGGTCGAGGGCGACTCGGTCTCCGGCGCCTTCGACTCGATGATCGGCAAGCTGATCGTCACCGGCGCCACCCGCACGCAGGCCGCCCAACGCGCCCGGCGTGCCCTGGCCGAGATGGAGGTGGCCGGCATCCCGACCGTGCTGCCGTTCCACCGCGCGGTGATGGAGTCCGAGGCCTTCGTGCCGGCCGAGGGGTCCACCCCGTTCGCGGTGCACACCCGCTGGATCGAGACCGAGTTCGCCGACCAGCTGTCCGGTCTCACCGCCGCCGCGCCGGCCACCGCCACCGAGGACGACTCCGAGCCCACCGAGCTGGAGCGGGTCGTGGTCGAGGTCGGCGGCAAGCGGTTGGAGGTCGTGCTGCCCGCGGCCCTGGCCGCCCGCGCCGGCCGGCGTGCCGCACCCAAGCGCCCGGCCGCCCGCCGGGCCGGTGCCCGCGCCGCCGCCGGGGTCTCCGGCACCCGCCTCACCTCGCCCATGCAGGGCACCATCGTGAAGGTCGCGGTCGAGGACGGCGCCGCGGTGGCCGAGGGCGACCTGATCGTCGTCCTGGAGGCGATGAAGATGGAGCAGCAGCTGGTGGCGCACAAGGCCGGGACCGTCTCCGGCCTGAGCGCCGCGGTGGGCGCCACCGTCAGCTCCGGCGCGGTGATCTGCGACATCGCATGACCCCCCGGCCCGGCGACGGCTGGGTGGACTGCCGCTGCGGCCACCGGCACTGGGGGCTGCACGGAGCGGCGGGTCTGCTCCTGGCCCGCCGTGGACCGCACCCGGCCGTGGTGCTGCAGCACCGCGCGGAGTGGACGCACCAGGGCGGGACCTGGGGCATCCCCGGCGGCGCCCGCGAACCGCAGGAGTCCGCCACCGAGGGTGCACTGCGCGAGGCCGCCGAGGAAGCCGGCATCGACCCGTCGCTGCTCCGGATCGTCGGGGAGCACGTGCTGGACCACGGCGACTGGAGCTACACCACGGTGCTCGCGGTCCTCACCGTGCCCGACGCCGAGGTCCGGCCGACCGACGCGGAGAGCGCCGAGATCCGCTGGGTCCCGCTGGAGGAGGTCGACCGACGACCGTTGCACTCCGGGTTCGCCGAGGCCTGGCCGCTGCTGCGCCCGCGGATCGAGGCCGCGATCGAGGCGGAGAGCTGAGCCGACGGTAGGTTGCTCCGGTGAGCACTCCCGAGGACTCGACCCGCCCGCCCGACGCGGGGATCGCCAGCCGGGTCGCGCTGGTCGCCGTCGTCACCCTGCTCGCGGTCGACGCGATCCGTGCCTCGGGGCCGGTGCTCGACCGGGCGTTCACCGTCGGCACCCTGACCGTCGCCGCCACCGCGATCGGCACCTACCTGATCGCGCCGGGCCTGTTCAGCGCCCTGTGGCTGACGCTGACCCGGCGCCGCGGCTCCGGCGTCCTGCTCGCGGTCTCCGTGCTCGGCGCCGCCCGGCTGGCGACCCAGCTGCTGACCGACCAGGCCCGGTTCGCCGCCGGACTGCTCACCGCCGCACTGGCGATCACCGCCCTGGTGCTGAGCGTCGCGCGCGCTGCGGGCCGGGCCGCCGGCGGGCGCCAGGCCGCGATCGGGATCGTGCTCGGCATCGGCGTCTCGGTCGGGGTGCAGACCGTGCTGCGCACCTGGGACCCGCTGTGGCGTGGCGGGCTGACCGGCGTCCTCTGGGCCGTCCTGCTGGTGGGCGCGGCGGTCGCGCTGGCCGCGCTGGGCCGTCGGGAGCCCGCGGAGGGCCGGCCGCGCCGCACCTGGGCGCTCGGCCCGGCGCTGGCCCTGATCGTGATGGTGCTGGCCGACCCCGCGTTCGTGGCCGCCCAGTCCGGCGTCGGTCTGGTGCTGGCCGCCGCCGTGCTGGTGCTGAGCGCCGCCGCCACGGTCTGGGTGCTGTTGGTGCCCGACGTGCTCACGCCCGCGATCCGGGTGGTGTGCGCGGTGGCGCTGCCGATCCTGGTGGCGCTGGCCTTCCTGCTGCCGGATGTGGTGGCGCTGGTCGCCGCCGGCCTGGCCCAGATCGCCACCGGCGTGGTGCTGGCCGGGTCGCTGAGCACCCGGCGCCCCGCTCCGCCCGGGATCGCCCGGACCGCCGTCGCCACCGCCGGGGTGGGCGGCCTCCTGGTGCTGGTCCTGCTGGTCTACCTGCTCGACTACGACGTCCCGCTCGGCATCGACAATGCCTGGGTCGTGGTGGCCGGTGCCGTCCTGCTCGCCCTGTCCGGGCTGCGACGCACCACCCCCGGCGTCGCCCCTTCCACCGGCGAGGGGCCGGTCGCCCCGCCGCTGCGGGCCAATGCGCTGCGCCTGCTGGTGCTGCCGTCGGTGCTGCTGCTCCTGGTCGGCTGGTGGCGTCCTTGGGCCGGGGACCCCGCGGTCGCGGACGACGACGGGTTCCGGGTGCTGGACTGGAACCTGCACTACGGCGTCGCCCTGGACACCCGGGTCGACCTGGAGCAGATCGCCCGGACCATCGAGGCGGAGCAGCCCGACGTGGTGGCGCTGCAGGAGGTCGCGCGCGGCTGGGTGCTCGGCGGCGGCGTGGACATGGCCACCTGGCTGGCGGAGCGGCTGGACATGGAGGTGGCGTTCGCGCCCGCCGCGGACCGGCAGTTCGGCAACGTCCTGCTGTCCCGCACGCCGCTCACCGACGTCCAGGTGATCGAGCTGCCCTACGGCGAGGGCCCGCAGCAGCGGTCCGCGCTCACCGCGCGGGTCCAGGCCGACGACGGCAGCTGGGTGCGCGTCACCTCGGTGCACCTGCAGCACCGGGACGAGAACACCGCCACCCGGCTCGCGCAGCTGGACGCGCTGACCGCCGCGCTGCCGGACGACGGACCGAGTGTGCTGGCCGGGGACTTCAACGCCGAGCCGGGGTGGCCGGAACCGGAGCGGCTGACCGGAGCCGGGTGGGTCAGCGCGATCGACGCCGTCGGCGATCCCGACGCGCTGACCTACCCGAGCGTCGATCCGCAGGTGCGGATCGACTGGATCCTCGGGCGGCAGGTGACGTTCACCGACGCACGCGTGCTGGACGCCGACCCCTCCGATCACCGCGCGGTGGTGGTGGACGTCGCGCCGCGCTAGTCCTCCGGGTGGTGCAGCACCCGCGCGACCTCCGCGATCGACCCGGACAGCGACGGGTACACCGTGAACGCCGAGGCCACGTCGTCCACGGTCAGCCCGTGCGCCACCGCCAGCGTGATCGGGAAGATCAGCTCGCTGGCGCGTGGCGCGACGACCACCCCGCCCAGCACGGTGCCGGACACCGGGTGCGCGAACAGCTTCACGAACCCGTCCCGGACCCCGAGCATCTTGGCCCGCGGGTTGCGGGCCAGCGGCAGGGTGTTGGTGACGAAGTGCGCGCCCCGCTCGGTCAGGGACACCTCGCTGCCGCCGACGGTCGCGATCTCCGGCGCGGTGAAGATGTTGGCCGCCACCGAGCGCAGCGACAGCGGGCTCACCGCGTCGCCCAGAGCGTGCGACATGGCGATCCGGCCCTGCATCGCGGCGACCGAGGCCAACGGCAGCACCCCGGTGACGTCCCCGGCGGCGTAGACCCCACGGGCGGCGGTCCGGGACACCTTGTCCACCTCGATGTGACCGCTGCGGGTGGTCCGCACCCCGGCGGTCTCCAGGCCGAGGTCCGTGCTGTTCGGCACCGACCCGACCGCGAGCAGCACGTGCGAGCCCTCGATCACCCGGTCGTCGGCGAGGGTCACCCGGACCCCGTCGGCGGTGCGTGCGGCGGCGACCGCCCGCGAGCGCGGCACCACCTCCATCCCCCGGGAGCGGAACACCTCCTCCAGCATCTCCGCGGCGTCGGCGTCCTCCCCCGGCAGCACCCGGTCCCGGCTGGAGACCAGCACGACCTGCGAGCCCAGCGAGACGTACGCCCCGGCGAACTCCGCACCGGTCACACCGGAGCCGACCACGATCAGCCGCTCGGGCAGCGCCTCCAGCCGGTACAGCTGGGTCCAGGTCAGGATCCGCTCCCCGTCCGGCTGGGCGTCCGGCAGGGTGCGCGGGGTGGCACCGGTGGCGAGCAGGACGGCATCGGCCCGCAGCTCATCGCCGTCGACCAGCACCCGGTCCGGGCCGGACAGCCGCGCGTGGCCGGTCAGCACCTCCACGCCCTCCCGCTCCAGCCGGGTCAGGATGTCCCGGGACTGTGCGGCGGCCAGGTCGCGCACCCGGGCGTTGACCTGGACCATGTCGATCGAGTGCCGCCGCTCCCCCGCAGCGGCCGGGCCCTCCTCGGTGCCCGCGGGCACGTCGACCCGGATGCCGAGCTCGGGGGCGCGTTCGGCGATGGTCATCCACTCCGCGGTGGCGATCAGTGTCTTGGACGGCACGACGTCCGTCAGCACCGCGGCGCCACCGAGCCCGGAGCGCTCGACCACCGTGACCTCCGCACCCAGTCGACGGG
>NZ_JANZKP010000043.1 GCF_025642745.1 Cellulomonas sp. RIT-PI-Y | reverse complement strand
CCGCGCCGCTCGATCTCGGCGCGGTCTTCGCGCTCGCGGGAGCCGGCATGTTCGGCGTCGCCGCGCTGGTGTTCGCGTTCTTCCTGGTGGACGACAACCCCCTGCTGCGCGTGACGGTGCTGCTCGTCTCGACCGGGATCTCCGCGGTCGGCTCGATCGTGCTCCAGCAGCGCGGACTGCGGTCGTCGGCGCAGGCGGTGGCCTGGCTGACCGCGGCGCTGACGGTGGTGGACTGCTGGGTCCTGGCGTTGACGGCCGAGGGCACGGCGCGGCCGGTGGTCGCGGCGGCGGCCTTCGCGCTGGCGGCGGTCGGCGGGGTGGGCCTCGGACGGCGGACCGGCCTGCGGGCCTGGTCGGCGCTCGTGGTGCTCGCTCCACTGGTCCCGCTGTTGCTCGGTGCGGCGACCGATGACGTCCGGGGCGTGACGCTCGGTGTGGCGGTGGCCGCGGTGGTCACGCTGGTGCGCCGGCCGTTCCGGGAGCGGATCGCCCCGACGGTGAGGGCGCGGACGCAGGTGGAGTCCGGTGCGTTGGTCGCGTGGGCGGTGCTGCTGCTCGCGGTGCTGCCGCTGCTGGTGACCGGCTCGGTGTCCGGTGTGGATCCGGATCCGTCGACCGGTCTGCCCGCCCTGGTGCTGATCGGCCTCGGGGCGGGATTGGCGCTGACCGCGATGCTGACGGTGGCGCAGGGCTGGTCCGAAGCGGCGCCGGCCTGGTCGGGGGTCGCCGGGTTCCTGGTGATCGGGGCCGCGGCCTCGGCGAGTGCGGCCGTGCCGACCCGGATCGCGGTCCCGGTGGGGGCCTCGGTGCTGTGGGTGGTGCTGCTGGTCGGCGCCGGCCGGTGGCGGCACGGTCGACTGCATCGGGCCGCGGTGGCCGGTGGTGCGGTGGCGGTGCTGGTCAGTGCGCTGGCGGTGCTGGAAGCGGTGCCGGTGATCGCGACGCTCCTGCAGCAGGCGGTGACCGCGGACCTGCCCCGGACCGTGCCGGGCGAGGTGTTCGCCTCGGACTCGCTCGGGCCGTGGCGCGCGGTGGTGGCCGCCTGCTGCCTGCAGGGTCTGTCCCTGCTGGTCGGCCGGTCGGTCCTGCCGGATCGCGAGGTGCGGGTCCCGGGCCCGATGTTCGCGCCGGGGAAGGTCGCGGGGCCCCGGGTCGAGTCCCGTCCCGCGTGGGAGCGGGCGGTGGGCCGGGTCGTCGCGCCGATCGCGACCCTGGTCGCCGCGGGCATGGTGCCGGCGCTGCTGCGGTCGTGGTCGGTCGCGGTGCTGGTCGCCGAGCTGGTGCTCGCGGCCGCGCTGGTGGAGGCCGTGCGGCGGGTCCCGCGGGACCGGATCTGGTTCCCGGTGCTGGTGACCGGAGCGCTCGGCCAGCTGGTGCTGGTGGCGGTCCTGTCCTGGGTGTCGCGTCCGCCCCTGGTGGTCGGCGGGGTCCTGCTCCCGCTGTTGCTGCTCCGGCTGCGCCGGGTGACCGCCGCCGAGCTGCGCGGGTGGCAGTCGGCGGTGGCCGTCGCCTACCCGTCGGTGGTGCTGGCGGTCGCGCTGTCCTGGTGGGGCTGGTCGATGTCCACCGTGTCCGGGGTGCTGGCGCTGCTGCTGCTCGTGGTCGGTGCGGGGCTGACCCCGTGGCGTCGGGTCGACACCGGATCCTGGGTCGCGGTGCTGGTGGTCGCCGCGGTGCCGGTGGTGCTGACCTGCGCGTGGAGCGTCGCCGAGCGCAGTTGGGCCGCGGGCTGGACGGCCGCCGCGGTGGCGGTGGTCGAGGGCGTGCTGCTGGCGACCCGGACCCGGCCGGTGCCGGACGAGCTGCGGATGCTGGCGGCCGCCGCGCTGTTGCCGACCGCGTCACTCGCCCTGGTGAACGCCGGGGCGATGGTGCTGCCGGGCTCCGCGTCCCCGGTGCTGCTGCCTGTGCTCGCGGTGCTGGCGGCGGCGGTGGGGCTGACCGCGCCGGCGATCGGGGACCGGCTGGCCCGACGGGGCACGCGTGCCGGCCGGACCGCGCTGGAGTGGTCCGCCCTTGCGACCGGTGGACTGACCCTGCTGGTGACGCTCGCCTGGCCGCGGACCGGGGCCGACACGCTGCTGGTGGTGTCCGCGGTGCTCGCCGCCGGGGCGAGTGCGATCGCGCTGCGCGCCGAACGGCGCCCGGTGTGGTGGGTGGCCGGATCGCTGTGGACCGGCGTGCTCTGGACCGCCCTGGTCTGGGGCGGGATCGGTCTGGTCGAGGCGTACACGGTCCCGCCCGCCCTGGCGGCGGTGACCGTCGGGGCGCTGCTCGCCCGTCGTCGGCCGGACCGGTGGTGGCCGCTGGTCGCCTCCGGCCTGGCCCTGCTGGTGGCGCCGACCCTGGTGCTCGCGCTGACCGGGCGTCTGCTCGACCCGCGGTCGACCGCGTTGCTGGCCGGGTCCGCGGCGCTGATCGCGTCGGCGTTCCTGGTCCGTTTCCGGTCGCTCGGCGTCCTCACCGTTCCGCTCGGTTGGGCGGCCGGTGCCGCGGCGTCGGCCGGACCGATCCGGTCGATCTGGCTCGCGGCCGAGACGCCGGTCGGTACCGAGGCGCAGAACGCGGTGCTGTTCACCGGTGCGCTGGCCTGGGCGGCGCTGGGTGCGGTGCTGCTGGCGGCGGCCGGTCTGCTGCTGGCCGATCGAGCCGGCCGGCAGTGGGCGCTGGCCCCCGCGCTCGCGGGGTTCACGGTGGCCGGGCTGTGCGCGGTGCGCTCGACCTGGACCGTGGTCTGGGTGGCGTTGGCGATCGAACTGGCCGTCCTGGCCCTGACCGTGCTGACCGTGCGGTGGGCCCGGCGTGCGGACGGACCGGCTCGGGGCTGGGAGCTGCCGCCCGCGTGGTTCTGCTGGCTGATCGCGCTGGCCTGGGCGATCGGCGGCTGGAGCCTGCGCGAGCTGCGGGTGGAGGCGTTCGCCCTGCCGCTGGGGCTCGGTCTGACGATGGCCGGACTGCTCGCGATGCGGTCCGCCGGACGGCCGGAGGCGGGTCGCGCGTGGCCGATCGGGTTCGAGGGCTCGATGGCCACGTTGGCCCCCGGTGTGGCGGCGACGCTCGGACCCTCCCTGCTGGCGATCTGGACCGACCCGATCACCTGGCGGGCGATCCTGGTGGTCGCGCTCTGCCTGCTGTTCATGGTCTCCGGCGCCCGGGAGCTGCTCCGCGCCCCGCTGCTGATCGGGTCGATCACGCTGGGTCTGGCGGTGCTGAGCGTGTTCGGCTCGCAGCTCGGCAGCGCGATCTCGGCCGGTCCGTGGCTGCTGACCCTGCTGTCGGCGGGTGGGCTGCTGCTGGTGCTCGGGATCTACGCCGAGCGGCGCAAGGGCGCGGAGGGGGCGCCCCGGACGGCCCTGCGCTGAGGGTCAGTCCAGGGCGTCCAGGGTGGCGGTCAGCCAGCGCTCGATCTGGCCGAGGTAGTCGGCGAGCCCCTCGCCCTCGTACCGGCGCGGGAGGACCTCGACCCGCATGATCAGCGCCAGGTACATCCGGCACAGCGCGAGTCGCGGGTGGCCGGGGTCGACGGTCCCGCCCGCGGCGCGGTACCCCGCCAGCAGGTCGGCGTCCGGTGTCCCGGTCCGGAACGGGTCGCAGGCGATCAGGTCGAACCACGGGTCGCCCCAGAACGCCCGCTCGGGGTCGATCACCCCGGTGAGCTCACCGGACTCCGGGTGGACGAACAGGTTGCCCGGCCACAGGTCGGCGTGCACCAGCGCGGGCCGGTCGACCTCGTCGAGCGCCGCGCGGTGCCGGAGCAGGGCGGCCCGGACCCGGTCCACCGGCAGCGGCACCTGCCAGTCGGCGCCGTCGGCGAGCACTGCCTCGACCATGGCGCCGAAGGTCTCCGCCCAGGTCGTCCCGCGCAGCGCGGGCGGTCCGGAGGGATAGCCGAAGCCGTCCCCGGTGTGCCGGTGCAGGGCGGCCATCATCCGGCCCAGTCCCCGGTTGCGGACCGTGGCGGTGGCCTCGGCCAGCTCGGGAACGGTGTCCGCGCGCACGCCGTCGACCCAGCTCGCCACCACCAGATCCCCGGGGAGGTGCTCCCGGGACGGGTCGGCCAGCACCAGGTCCGGCATGGGCAGTTCCGGGTCGTCGCCCGCGATCCGGTAGACGAGGGCCTCGGTGCGGATCAGGTCGCGCTCGTAGCGGAGCAACCGGTCGTCGTCCGCGGGCGCGGTCTTGGCGACCAGCCGCCGGCCGTCGGCCAGGTCGACCCGGACGCTGGTGGCGAACATGCCACCGGTGAGCGGGGTCAGCTCGGTCACCTCGCCTAACGGGGCCAGCGCGCGGAGCAGGGCGGTGCGGGTGTCGTCGTCGAGCACCCGGTCACCGTACCGTCACTGGGCCGTGACCAGCGGCGTCGTCCCGGTCTTCAACGTCCGCAGCGCCGCCAGCACGGCCACCAGGGCCAGCACACCGGATCCGAGCACCACCAGGTACCCGCCGTGCGAGCCGTGGGCGTCGATGATCGGTCCGGCCACCGCGGACCCCGCCGAGACGCCGACGCCCAGCGAGGTGCCGACCCAGGTGAGTCCCTCGGTCAGCCGTTCCCGCGGCACGAAGTGCTGCACCAGCGCGTTCCCGTTGACCAGGGTCGGCGCGATCGAGAAGCCGGTGACGAACATGACCACCGCGAGCGCGACCATGCCGTGCGCCAGGACGAACAGCGCGGTGCCGATCACCAGGGCGACGGTGCCGACCGCGAACCGGATCCACAGCGGGCTGGCCCAGTGCCGCGCGCCGTAGAGCAGCCCGGAGATCAGCGACCCGCAGGCGAAGATCGCCAGCAGCACCCCGGCGAGCCCCTCCCGGCCGTGTTCGGTGGCGAAGGCGACGGTGGAGACGTCGGTCGCCCCGAAGATCGACCCCATCGCGATGAACACGACGGCCAGCACGATCATCCCGGGGTTGCGCATCACGGACCGGCGCGGCACGGCGTCGGCGCCGGTGGGGCGCGGGTTCGCGGGCGGCTCGGTACCGCGCTGGCTCAGGAACCAGTAGCCGCCGACCAGCATGCCGATCACCGGCACCACCAGTCCGGCCACCGGGGCGACGCTGGTGGCCAGCGTGGTGGCGAGCACCGGGCCGACCACGAACACCAGCTCGTCGGCCGCGGACTCCAGCGAGTAGGCGGTGTGCAGCTCCCGCGGGTCCTGGATCTGGTGCGACCACCGGGCCCGGACCAGCGCGCCGAAGGAGCCGATCGTGGCACCGACGACCACCGCGCAGCCGAACAGCACCCACGACGGCGTGCCCGCCAGCGCCGACAGGATCAGCCCGACCAGCCCGGTGGCCGAGATCGCCACCGCGGGGCGCATGATCCGGGCCTGTCCGTGCAGGTCGACCAGCCGGGCGATCTGCGGGGAACAGACCGCCTGCGCCAGGACGTACACCGCGGAGACGCCGCCGGCCAGGGAGTACGAGTCGTAGAGCGCCCGGATCATCAGCACGATCCCGATGCCCACCATGGACATCGGGAGGCGTGCGAGCAGCCCGGCGGCGGAGAAGTTCAGTGCACCCGGACGGGACAGCACGATGCGATAGGGACCCACCGGCACAGTGTGCGACATGCCGCCGACACCGGCCGAATCGTTTCGGGTCCGTTCGTCCGGCGGACGGTTCAGCCGCCGAGCGCGTCCCCCACCACGGACCGGGCGGCCTCCTGCACCTGGGTCAGGTGGTCGGCGCCGACGAACGACTCCGCGTAGATCTTGTACACGTTCTCGGTGCCGGAGGGCCGGGCCGCGAACCAGGCGTTCTCGGTGGTGACCTTGAGACCGCCGATCGACGCGCCGTTGCCGGGGGCCTCGGTGAGCTTGGCGGTGATCGGCTCCCCGGCCAGGGTGGTCGCGGTGACCTGCTCGGGCGAGAGCTTGGCCAGCGCGGCCTTCTGCTCCAGCGTGGCCGGGGCGTCCACCCGGGCGTACCAGGACTCGCCGAACTCGCCGACCAGTTCCGCGTGGTGCCGGGACGGGCTGCGGCCGGTGGTGGCCAGGATCTCCGAGGCGAGCAGCGCCAGGATGATCCCGTCCTTGTCGGTGGTCCAGACCGACCCGTCGGTGCGCAGCAGCGAGGCGCCGGCGGACTCCTCGCCGCCGAAGCCGACCGATCCGTCCAGGAGGCCGGGCACGAACCACTTGAAGCCGACCGGCACCTCCAGCAGCGACCGGCCGGTGCCACGGACCACCCGGTCGATCAGCGAGGACGACACCAGGGTCTTGCCGACCGCGGCGCTGTCCGGCCAGCCGGGACGGGCTCCGGAGAACAGGTAGCGGATCGCCACCGCCAGGTAGTGGTTCGGGTTCATCAGCCCGGCGTCCGGGGTCACGATCCCGTGCCGGTCGGAGTCGGCGTCGTTGCCGGTGGCGATGTCGTACGGCGCGTCACCGTCCATCGCCCGCACCAGGGAGGCCATCGCCGAGGGCGAGGAGCAGTCCATCCGGATCTTGCCGTCCCAGTCCAGCGTCATGAAGGACCAGCGCGGATCGACCTGCGGGTTCACCACGGTCAGGTCCAGTCCGTAGCGCTCGGCGATCGCCGACCAGTACTCCACCGACGCGCCCCCGAGGGGATCCGCGCCGATCCGGACCCCGGCGGAGCGGATCGCGTCCAGGTCGATCACCGAGGACAGGTCGTCGACGTAGGCGCCGAGGAAGTCGTGCCGCCGCGTGGTGTCCGCGGCCAGGGCTGCGTCGACCTGCACCCGCGGCACCCGGTCGACCCCCTCGGCCAGGATCTGGTTCGCCCGGTCGGCGATCCACCCGGTGGCCTCCGACCCGGCAGGGCCGCCGTGCGGCGGGTTGTACTTGAAGCCGCCGTCCCGCGGCGGGTTGTGCGACGGGGTGACCACGATGCCGTCGGCGAGCCCCGGCCCGGTCGCCCGCACGCCCTCCGCGGTGGCGGCCCCGTTGTGCAGCAGGATCGCGTGCGACACCGCGG
Organism: Cellulomonas sp. RIT-PI-Y; assembly: GCF_025642745.1. Lineage (GTDB taxonomy): Bacteria > Actinomycetota > Actinomycetes > Actinomycetales > Cellulomonadaceae > Cellulomonas. Next base: position 22,064 of record NZ_JANZKP010000043.1, on the reverse strand, counting down.
GGGTCGGGGTCCACGAGTCCCGGGCGTCGATCCGCACCTCCACCCCGGCCGCGGCCAGCACCTCCAGCGCGGTGCGCCAGGCCGGCTCGGACAGCCCGTGGGTGTCCCGGCCGATGAACAGCGGGCCGTCGGTGCCCTGCCCGCGCCGGTACTCCACGATCGCCGCGGTGATCGCGATGATGTGCGGCTCGTTGAACGCCCCGTCCAGCGCCGAGCCGCGGTGCCCGCTGGTGCCGAACACCACCCGCTGCGCCGGGTCGTCCAGGTCCGGGCGCCGGTCGTAGTAGGCGGACAGCAGGGCGTCGACGTCGATCAGGTCGGCGGGCTGGGCGAGGGTTCCGGCGCGGGGGTCCATACCCGGTGATCCTGCCACCCGATCGCCCGGTGAGCAGGGTGGAACACCCGATCCGGGGACCGACGGCGCCCGACCTGCTCTGTGGACAGGTGAACACCCCGGTAGCCTGGGGCGCATGGCCTCCGCTTCCTCGATCGACTTCGTGCTGCGCCCCTTCGAGGGCCTCCCCGGCGAACCGGACTGGGTCGCCCTGCGCGAACTGGTGCCCGCCGCCACCGCCACCGCGCGGACCACCGCCGAGCACGGCGCCAGGGACGTCACCGTCACGACCGTGCTGCCGGACGGCTGGGCCGCCCTGCACCGCGCCGACGGCGTGGTCCTGCTCGCGCTGCAGACCGTCGGCGGGTCCGGCGACCCGAGCCGTGACCTGGCCGCCGCGCTGCTGGAGGCCCTGGACTCCGAGCCGGGCACCGCCATCGAGACCGTCGGCCTGCCCGAGCCCGGGCCGCGCCTGCAGGACGTGCTGGACCCGGCCGTGCCGTTCGAGGTGACCGTGCTGGACACCTTCGGCTACTGGATCGCGCCGGACACCGAGATGACCGACGACCTGAAGCACGCCGTCGAGGAGGCCGACGCCGGCATCATCGACACCCGCAAGGTGCCCGGTGTCGAGGCCGCCTACTGGGTGCGGATGGGCGCGAAGGAGTTCCTGCGCTGGGCGCAGCCGCACGACGAGCAGCAGGTGATCGACGCGCTGGCCCGGCTGCACGCCCGGCGTGCGGCCGGCTTCGACGGCTCCAAGTTCATCGGCTACTTCCGGTCCACCGGGCTGGTGGTCCCGGTCTGGGAGCTGGCCCGCGGGTCCGAGGCCGACGACATCGAGGCGCCGCTGAACGCCTTCGCCCCGGCGTTCGCCGAGGCGCTCGCGAGCACCGAGCCCCTGGACGCGAACGAGCGCCGCGCCCGCGCCGGGATCGTGGCCCGGCAGGTCACCCTGCGCTGATCCGTCCGGACCTGCGCGGAAGCCGGTCTCCCCGAGGGGAGGTCGGCTTTCGTGCGCTTCGGGCGATTCCGCCGTGCACGAGGCGCGCGGGTCCCGCGTGTGACACGGCGGCGGACCTCGGTCGATGGCTAGGCTGGCCCCTGTGACGGGCGAAGGAGAGCAGCGGGCCGAGGGCGACGTGCGCGACAGGGCCGCCGACCGGGGCGCACAGCTCCCCGCCCGTACGGGCCGCAGCCGCCAGCGCGTGGCCGTGGTCATCCCGGCCAAGGACGAGTCCCGCCGGATCGCCGCCACCGTCCGGTCCGCTCGTGCGATCCCGCACGTGGACCTGGTCCTGGTCGTCGACGACGGCTCCGAGGACAACACCCAGCACGTGGCCCGCGAGGCCGGTGCCGTGGTGGTCCGGCACTCGCACAACCGGGGCAAGGCCGCCGCGATGGAGACCGGCGCCGCCGTGGTCGCGATGCGGGACGCCCCGGACCGGGCGGCGCGCCTGCTGCTGTTCATCGACGGCGACCTGGGCGAGACCGCGGTGAACACCGCGCCGCTCGTCCCGCCGGTGCTGGAGGGGACCGCCGACGTGTCCATCGCCCTGCTGCCCCCGCAGCCGGGCGCCGGCGGTCGCGGGATCGTGGTCGGTGCCGCCCGGCGGGCCATCCAGTCCCTGACCGGGTGGACCCCGACCCAGCCGCTGTCCGGCATGCGCTGCCTGACCCGCGAGGCCTTCGAGGCCGCCACCCCGCTGGCCCGGGGCTGGGGCGTGGAGACCGGGATGACGATCGACCTGCTGCGCAAGGGGTTCGTCGCGGTCGAGGTGCCCTGCGACCTGCGGCACCGCCCGTCCGGGTCCGACCTGCGTGGGCAGCTGCACCGCGCGGCGCAGTACCGGGACGTGCAGCTCGCCGTGGCCGCCCGCAAGGTGCGTGCGGTGGGCGGCAAGCGGCGCTAGGCGCCCGGGGTCGCCAGACCCGCGACCGTGCCCTTCGGCTGCAGCGTCAGCATCCAGGTCGCACACGCGGCCACCAGCAACGGCACCGCCATCCCGATCCCGGTCGCGGGCACGACCACCCCGGAGTCGTTGAGCGCGAAGCCGAGGAACAGCGTCACCCCCAGACCGACCAGGCCGGGCATCAGCACCGGGGCGTCGGTGGAGAGCCGGCGCAGCGGGGCACCGGCGGACAGCCAGGCGTAGGGGCCGCCGTCCGGGGCGTCCACGGCCATCCGGGCCGGGCGCCCCAGCAGCAGGACGACCAGCAGTACGCCGCCGATCGCCAGCAGGGTCTGCTCGCTGCCGAACAGGATGCCGAGGTTGGCCTGGCCCTTGCGCAGCAGCACCGTCCACAGACCGCCGTCCAGCACGGTCTCGATGAACCGGCCGAGGTGGGTGCGGTCGTCGGCGGGGCGCATGTAGTCCAGCAGGGCGATCCCGATCACCACGACGGCGCCGGCCAGGAGCACGCCGAGCACCCGGCGCCAGTTCAGCCGGATCCCGGCAACCAGCAACGCCATGATCGCGAAGCCCGGCACCAGGGCCGGCGGCCCGCCGAAGTCCGCGCCGATCGACGGCATGCCGTCCACCACGGTCGCGACGACGCCGACCGCCGCGACCACCCCGGCGGCGGCCCAGCGACGGCCGCGCCGGACCAGCGGGTTGGCCAGCGCGAGGGCCACCAGCACCATGGCGGTGGCGAACAGGGCGAAGGCGGGGTTGCCGAAGCCGTAGAACCGGCCGGCGACCAGCGCGCCGGGACCCATCATCGAGTCCAGGGCCAGCCGCGCACCGGTGGCCACGTCCCAGGCCAGCACCAGCGCGGTGATCCCGGCGACGGTGCCGAGCGGGCCGAGGAAGCTGCTGCGCCACGGCGGGAGCAGCGCCAGCAGGGCGATCGCGGCGGAGAACAGGGCGACCACCCCGGCCAGCGCCCAGCTCTGCGATCCGGCGCGCCACCAGGGCAGCAGGTTCGCCAGGAAGGTCGACACCGGCACCGCGGCGACCACGACGGCGGCCACCCGCAGGCCGCGGAGCACGCGCTGCGGGGTGATCCGCAACCGGCCGCGCACCCGGTTCGGCCGCCAGCGGTCCAGCAACCGGACGAACCACTGCCCGACCCGGTTGTTCAGGCCGACGGTGACGAGCGCGTACAGCGCCAGGTTGAGGGCGACCCACCAGAGGTAGAACGACCCGACCAGCGGTTTGGCGGCCTGGGCGTGCCGGTTCTGGTCGATCAGGTAGGCGACCCGGGCGGTCGCGGTGTCGTCGTCGGCGCGCTGGCTGACCACGCTGCCGACCAGGGCGCCGCCCGGCGCCTGATCGCGGATGCCGAGCGCGGTCAGCAGGGTCGGCGCGAGGTCGGTGACCTGCAGGAAGCCGTCCTGGCGGGTGGAGGTGGACCGGAGCATGCCGCCGGAGTACTCGCCGCCGCCGATCGCGGGGCCGGTGGCGGCCGCGAGCTGCAGGTGCGGGCGGCGGGAGGAGTCCGCCAGCGAGACCACGTACAGGGTGGCCTCGGTGCCGGAGCGGTCCAGGCCGTCCAGCACCGCGGCGATCTGGGCGTCGATGTCCTGGACCTGCTCGGCACGGGTCGGCTCGATCACCACATCGGTGCCGGAGACGTCGGGGGTCTCGCCCTCGCCCTCCGCCGGCTCGCCGTCCGCGCCGGAGCGGCCGCGGGTCTGGTAGCCGGGGTCCCGGACCGTGCCCGCGTCCACCACCAGCAGCTGGGAGGTCTCCATCGCCGTCTCGACCTCGGTGGTCAGGGCGCCCGGCGTCGCCGGGGTGCGGACATGGGTGCCGACCGGCGTCCCGTCCGCGTCGGCCAGCGCGATCGCGGCGCCCGGGCCGATCCCGGTGGCGGTCAGCCCGGCGGTGGCCACCGTGTCGCCGAGCAGCCCGAGCCGGGAGTCGTAGCCGGAGGCCTCGGTGGCGGTCACGTAGTCGTCCCAGCCGGGCACGGCGCCGTCGGGCAGCGGGTCGCGCAGGGTGCGGCAGGTGCCGTCGGCCACCGTCAGGTCGTCCGACCGCCCCCCGGCGGAGACCGCCAGCCAGCCCGCCGACGGGCAGGTGAACGACCGCTTGGACCGCACCACGCTGGTGCCGACCGAGCCCTCGCGGGACAGCGACCACAGCGCCGGGGTGGTGAGCGAGCCGATGTCGTCCCAGCGCAGACCGGTGACACCGATCAGTACGACCGGGGCCCCGGAGCCCTCCTCCTCGGCGGCGACGGCCGGGGCGGCGACCCCGATCCCGGTCGCCAGCACCAGCAGGGCCAGTCCGGCGGCCAGCGCCGCACGCAGACGTCGTCGGGGCGCGGCGGTGAGCAGGGTGGACGTCGGCACCGGCCCAGCCTACGGGCGCACTACTCTCGGCAGGGTCGCCCGTCGGGGCTGTGGCGTGCATGTGCACGTCCGTCCCACAGGGCGCGCACCGCCTGCACACGCCACACCCCGGGAGCCCCGTGATGACTCGACCTCGGTACGCCTACCTCGGCCCCGCCGGGACGTTCACCGAGGCCGCGCTCCGCCAGGTGGTCTCGGGCGACGAGGCCGTGTACCTGCCGCAGACCGACGTCACCTCGGCGATCGAGGCGGTGCGCTCCGGCGAGGCCGACCACGCGGTGGTGGCGATCGAGAGCACCGGCGAGGGCGGCGTGACGGCGACGCTGGACGCGCTGGCGGTGGGCAGCCCGCTGGTGCTGCAGCGGGAGATCCTGGTGCCGGTGGCCTTCACGCTGGTGGCCCGGCCGGGGATCGCGCTGGCCGACGTGCGCCGGATCAGCGCGCACCCGCACGCCTGGGTGCAGTGCCGGCGCTGGCTGGCCGATCACCTGCCGGGGGCCGCGCACGTGCCCGCGACCTCGAACACCGCACCGGCGGCGCTGATCGCGCAGGACCCTGAGGGCGCCGGGGCGCTGGGCTTCGACGCCGCGCTGGTGCCGCCGCCCGCGGTCGCGCACTACGGCCTCGACGTGCTGGCCGACGGGGTCGCGGACAACCCGGACTCGGTGACCCGGTTCGTGCTGCTCGGCCGTCCGGGCACGGTCCCGGCGCCGACCGGTGCGGACAAGACCACGCTGGTCGTGCACCTGCCGAGCAACGAGTCCGGTGCGCTGCTGGCCATGTTGGAGCAGTTCGCGGTGCGCGGGGTGAACATGTCCCGGATCGAGTCCCGGCCGATCGGCGACGCGCTCGGGCGGTACTCGTTCTCGATCGACATCGAAGGGCACATCGCGGAGCCGCGGGTCGGGGAGGCGCTGATGGGGCTGCACCGGACCTGTCCGCAGGTGCGGTACCTCGGCTCCTACCCGAAGGCGGACGGCGCGCTCACCGACGTGCGGACCGGAACCGGGGACGGCGAGTACCGCGACGCCCAGGCGTGGGTGGACGCGGTGCGGTCCGGCGCGGCGTTCTAGCCGCCTCCGGCCCGCTCACCACGGCCGGTCGACGCCACCGCCCGAGCCGTCGCCGTCCTCGCCCTCCTCCTCGCTCTCGGAGCCGCCGCCCTCGCCCTGGTTGCGCTCCTCGAGCTCCTGCTGGCGGTCCTGCTCCTCCTGCTGTTGCTGCTGCTCCTGCTCCTCCTGGGACTGCTCGCCCTGCTCGCCGTCGCCGTCCTGGGAGTTCGGGTTCAGCTGGTCGCCCAGGTCCTCGGCCTCACCGGCCTGGTCCTGCAGGTCCTGCGCCTGGTCCTCGGCCTCCTGCTGCTCGGAGTCCGAACGCTGGTCGTCGCAGGACGGGTCCAACAGTGCGTCGGCGGCCGCCAGGTAGCTGGTCTGCGCCTGCTCGGTCAGCGACTGGCCGGAGTCGACCAGCTCGCCGAGCGTGCGGTCGCCCCACTCGGGGTCCTCGGGCAGCGGCTCCCCGGCCCCGCGCAGCCGGGACAGCTCGGCGATCCACACCGCGTACTGACCGGCCTCGGCCATCGCCTCGTCGCCGACCCCGGACAGCGCCACCGCCCGGTTGGTCTGCACGTCGCAGCGGGCCTCCTCCGGGGCCAACCGCAGCGCGCGGTCGAGGGAGTAGAGCGCCAGGCGGGCGGACTGGCCGTCGGCCAGCCGGGCGGTGCCCTCGTCGAACGGGGCCTTCCACTGCTCCATCGGCGCCCACTGGTCCAGCCAGGCGAAGGTGGTGGCCCCGCGCCCCTCGTCGCCGTCCCGGTAGGCCGACACCGCCGACTGCGCCGACAGCGTCATGCCGAGCAGAGTGGCGGAGGCCACCAGCGCCGGTGCCCAGAGGAAGGCGGACCAGCCGATCAGCGCACCGCGGGACGGCCGGCGGTCACGCGGCGGCAGCAGACGGCGGCGCTCACGGCGGGGGCGGCGGCTCATCGGTCTCCTCCTCCGGTGACGAGGGGTTCGGGTCGATCGGCCGGCTCGGCGGAGGCGGGGGAGCTGCTGCGGGACCGGCGGTGCAGCGGCACCCAGCCTCGCACCAGCAGCCACGCCTCCACCAGCAGGATCAGGGCCAGCGCGATCGCCGCGGGCCAGACCACCGGGTTCCAGATCATGATCCGCCGTCCCTCGGCGCGCAGTTCGCTCTCCCCCTGCACGTCACCGACCAGGGCGGTCAGCTGGGCCTGGTCCGGGCCCACCCGGTGCACGTAGGGGATGCCGAGCTCGGAGGCCACGGTCTGCAGCGCGGCCTCGTCGATCACCGACACCGCCTCCGCACCGGCGGAGTCCAGGATGTAGCCGCTGCCGTCGTCCTTCATCATCCGGCCGCCCTCGGTGGTGCCGTAGCCGAGCACCGCGCCGCCGTCGACCAGGTCGGCCATCGACGCGTAGGACGGCACCTCCTCGTCGTCGGTGGACTCGCCGTCGGAGAGGAAGAACACCAGGCGGACGTGGTTCGGCTGGGCGTCGGCGGCATTCTGCAACGCCTCCGCCAGCAGGTCCACCGGGCGGCCGACGTTCGAGCCCCGCGACTGCGCGGTGGGCTCCTGGCGCAGGGTGTCGGCCCAGCTGCCGACCGCCTGGCCGTCGCTGCTCAGCGGGAGCTGGCGGGTGGCGGAGGAGTCCCAGGACAGGATCGAGTAGCGGGCGCCGGGCACGGCCTCGACCAGGGCGGGCAGGTCCTGCTTCACCCCGGACAGGCGGGTGCTGCCGTCCACGTAGTCCTCGGCCACCATCGACCCGGTGCGGTCGACGACCAGGAAAACGTCGACCCCCACGCCGACCTCCTGGCTGTTCGGCCGGCCGACCGAGGGACCGGCGCCGATCACGGCCAGCGCCAGCACCGCCACCGCGCGCAGCACCCAGTGGCCGGTGCCGCCGACGGTGAGCCCGCGGCCCCCGCCGGAGGACCCGCCGGACCGGCGTTGCACGAAGGCCTGCCAGACGCAGAACGCCAGCAGGGGGAGCAGCAGCACGATCAGCGCCGCCACCGGGAGCAGGGGCCGCAGCGTCATGACCTCACCCGCCACTGCAGCACCCAGAAGCCGGCCAGCGCGAGCACCAGCCCGAGGAACCAGGTCCGGGGGGTGTCGGTGATCCGGATCTCCGGGTCGGCGTCCAGCACCGCGGTCTGCTGCTGCACCACCTCGTCCAGGATGCCGTCGATCGCCGCCGCGTCGTCCGCGAACCAGGTGTGCCCGCCCGCATCGGTGATCAGCGAGGTGAACTCGATCTCCAGCGCACTGCCGCGCAGCTCGGCCGGACCGCCGTACAGGCCGAACAGGGTGATCTCCCGCTCGGAGGTGAGGTCGATCGCCTGGGACAGCGAGTACACCGGGTCGCCCATCAGCTCGTTGTCCGTGACCAGGATGATCGACCGGGACCGCTGGTCGTCCTCCTGGTCGAACAGCAGACCGCAGGAGGCCAGGCCGTCGCCGATCAGGGACGCCTGGTCCCCGCCGAGGTTGATCGTGCCGTCGGTCCAGCGCTCGTAGGCGTCCAGGGCGTCCATCGAGTAGAAGCCGCCGGACACGCCGTCCAGCACCTGGGCGCCCTGCTCGATCTCGTCCAGGGCGATCGGGTAGTCGTCCGTGAGCGGGAAGACCGTGCGGCTGGTCGAGTTGAAGATCGACAGCCCGACCCGCTCGCCACGGAAGTTCTCGATCAGCTCGGTGAAGCTGTTCAGCACGGCGGCGTCGTAGTCGACCATCGACCCGGAGACGTCCAGGCAGATCACGATGTCCCGGGTGCCGAGCCGCTCCGAGATGGTCTGCTGGTGCATCGGCCGCGCGATCAGCACCGCGGAGCAGGCCAGCGCGAGCGCCAGCGCCCCGGCCCCCGCCGCGCGCAGCCAGACGTACCGGCGCAGCGCGGAGCGGACCTCCGGGATCACGTCCAGGTCGGCGGTCGCGGCCACCCAGCGGGAGCGGCCCGCGCGGCGCGCGCCCCGGCGCCACCACGCGATCCCGGCCACCGCCAGCGCCACCACCGCCACGATCGCCAGCGCCCAGGGCCAGACGAGTCCGGAGCTCACCATCGGCTGATCACCTCCCGGGCGCGGTCCACGGCGGTGTGCGCCGAGTCCGGGGTGGCGCCCGGCGCGGAGAACGCGGGGTCGAGCAGCGCGGCGACCAGCTCACCGGCACCACCGGTCCAGCCCAGACGGCGCAGCTCGGTGGCGGTCAGCGGCTCGGCCTTCACCCCGCGGCGGACGCTGGCGAACTCGCGGAGCACCGCGGCGACCTCCAGCGCGGCCACCCGGGGCTCGACCTGCTCGGCGCGCAGCCGCTCGGCGATCTCGTCCAGGTCGGCCAGCCGCCGGGACCGGGCGCCCGCGTAGGGATCGGTCGAGGTCCCCCCGGCCAGCGGGTCGGCGGACTCCGGGGACTCCGCCCGGCCGTCGGCACGTCGGCGCCCGAGCCGCCAGGCGGTGACCAGCCAGGCCACCACCAGGACCAGGACGACGACCGGACCCCACAGCCACACCGGGCCGTAGGTCAGCGGATCGAGCAGGTCATCGGTTCCCACGACGCCTCCGATCCAGGGCGGTGGCCAGCGCGGTGATCGCGTGCTCGGTGTCGAAGACGGTCGCCTGGGGCACGCCGAGCCGGCGCAGCATCCCGTCGCGCAGTGCGGTCTGCTCGGCGCGGTGCCGGCCGAGCGCCTCCCGCGCCTTGCGGTGGCCGCGCAGCACGCCGGGCACCGCCCAGCCGTCCAGCACGTCCTGGGAGGGCGCGGCCTGCGGGTCCAGCGGGTCGGCGTCGGCGACCACCAGCGCCACCACCCGGTGCCGCCCGCCGAGCAGCCGGGTGATCGTGGGCGCCTGCGCCGGGGTGAGCGCGGCCGCGTCGGTGACCAGCACGATCAGCGCCGGGGTCCGGGACAGCGCGCGCACCCGGTGCAGCACCCGCCCGAAGTCCGGCGCGGGGCCCTCCGTGGTCAGCACCTCGTCCAGCCGGCGCAGCATCAGCTCCAGATTCGCCCGCCCGCTGCGGGGCGGGACCCGGACGAGCCGTTCGGCGTCCCCGGCGATCAGGCCGACCGGGTCGCCCCGGTCCAGCGCCAGGGTGCCGACGATCCCGGCCAGGTGCCGGGCGATGTCCGCCTTGGTCTCGCCCGAGGCGCCGGTCGCGGCCATCGTGCGTCCGGAGTCGACCACCAGCAGCACCGGGGCGGACGCGTCGCGCTGGAACCGCTTGATCACCGGCACGCCGGTCCGGGCCGAGGACTTCCAGTCGATGTCCCCGACGTCGTCGCCCGGGGTGTAGAGCGTCAGGTCGTCGAAGTCCTGGCCGTGGCCCTGCAGGGTGGAGGCGTGCAGGCCGTCGCGCAGGCTGGTGGCGCGCCGGAGCGTGGGCAGGCTCAGGACTGCCCTGGCCTGCTCCACCCGTGCGGCCACCGCGTCCAGCGGCGACCCCTCCTGCTCGGTCATCGCGCGCTCAGGGCGTGGGCACCGCGGCGAAGACGGCGTCGATCAGGCTCTCCGCGGAGACCCCGTCGACCAGGGCGTCCAGCGTGCGCACCAGCCGGTGCCGGAGCACCGAGTGCCGCAGCGCCTTCACGTCCTCCGGGATCACGTACGCCCGGCCGGCCAGCACCGCCAGCGACTGCGCGATCTGCATCAGCGCGATCGACCCGCGCGGGCTCGCGCCCACCCGGACATGCCGCTGCAGCCCGGCGATCGGGGCCGGGCCGCCGCCCCGCGTGGTGGCCACCAGCGCCACGATGTACCGGCGGATCGCGTCGTCCACGTACACCCGGCGGGTCAGATCCTGCAGGAAGCGCACGTCCTCCAACGACACCGGGTTGCCGGTCATCGGCGCGGACTGGGCCCCGGAGGAGATCCGGCCCAGCACCTCGATCTCCTCCGGCGGCGCCGGGTAGTCCAGCACCTCCTTCAGCAGGAAGCGGTCCATCTGGGCCTCGGGCAGCACATAGGTGCCCTCCTCCTCGATCGGGTTCTGGGTGGCCAGCACCACGAACGGCCGGGGCAGCGGGTGCACCTCCCCGCCGATCGAGGTCTGGCGCTCCTGCATCGCCTCCAGCATCGCGGACTGGGTCTTCGCGCTGGACCGGTTGATCTCGTCCATCAGCACGACGTTGGCGTGCACCGGGCCCAGCTGGGTGCTGAACGTGCCGGTGGAGTAGTTGAGGATCTGGGTGCCGACGATGTCGTTCGGCATCAGGTCCGGCGTGCACTGGATCCGGTGGAAGCTGCCGGAGATGGACGCGGCGAGCGCCTGGGCGGCGGTGGTCTTGGCCAGACCCGGCACCGACTCGAGCAGGATGTGCCCGCCCGCCATCACCGTGCAGAGCAGGGCGGTGCGCAGATTGCGCTGACCGACCACCCGCTGGTCGAAGAAGCTGCCGATCTGCCCCACGAGCACCTGGGCGTGCTGCAGCTCCCGCTCGCTGATCCGGGTGTCCCCGTCGGTCATGGGTGGCCTTCCTGTGTGCCGGCTCGGTACATCGCCGCGGGTCAGTATGTCCTGCCCGGGTACCGGCCGCGTGGCCGACGGGTGGTGCGAGCGGGTGGAAGGGCACTCGATCGGGTGCTGCCGGGCGGCCCCCTCAGGCCTCCGGGATGACCCGGTCCAGCATCTCCGGGGGCATGTGGCGGTCCGGGTCCGGGCCGGTGCGCCGACCGGTGTCCAACCCGTCGATCCGGGCCAGCTCGTCCGCGGACAGGGTCAGGTGCAGATCGATGTTCTGCCGGATCCGGTCCGGGTTCGTCGACTTGGGGATCGCCGACCGGCCCTGCTGCAGATGCCACTGCAGCATCACCTGGGCGGGGCTCACCCCGTGGGACGCCGTGATGCCGGTCAGCTCCGGGTCGTCCAGCACCGAGCGGCGGTCCTCGCCCCAGCCCGGGTAGAACGTGATCCCGCCGATCGGCGACCACGCCTGGGTCAGGATGCCGCGCTCGGCGTGCACCGCCTGGAGCTCCGGCTGCCGGAAGTACGGGTGCAGCTCCACCTGGTTCACGGCCGGGACCACGGTGGACCGTTCGGCCAGCCGGTCCAGGTGCGTCACGGTGAAGTTGCTGACCCCGATCGCCCGGACCCGGCCCGCCGCGTAGACCTCCTCCAGGGCCAGGTATGCCTCGATCGTCCGGTCGAAGTGGTCCGCCAGCGGCTGATGCAGGATCAGCAGGTCGATCACGTCCACGCCGAGCTTGGCGGTCGCCTTGTCGACGGCGTGCAGCGTGCGCTCGCGGCCGTAGTCGCTGACCCAGATCTTGGTCTCGACCACGATCTCCTCGCGGGGGACCCCGGAGGCGACGATGCCCTGCCCCACCTCGCGCTCGTTGCCGTAGGCGGCGGCGGTGTCCAGGTGGCGGTAGCCGGCGCGCAACGCGGTCTCGACCGCGGCGGAGGTCTCCTCGGGGGCGCTCTGGTACACGCCCAGTCCGAGGGCGGGGAGGGTGACGCCGTTGTTCAGGGTGAGGGTGGGGATCTCGGTCATGGCACCGACGCTAGGCCCGTGCCGACCGGGGCACAGCCCGGGAGGGAGGCCCTGTCAGTGCCCCCCGACCCGCACCACCAACGCCCCCGGGTCGACCCGGGCGGAGAGCTCGGTGACCTCGCCGATCACGTCACCGTCCACCTGCACGTACTCGCCGCCGTCGATCCGGATGTGCACCTCACGGGCGCGGGCGTGGTCGATCCGGCCGATCTTGGCCGGCAGCTGCGGGGTGACGCCGACGCCCTGGAGCACGACCTCGCCGAACAGCTGCGCCCAGCCCGCGACGCCGCCCCGGGTGTCGATGGCGGCGATGTCCAGCCAGCCGTCGTCCAGCTCGGCGTCGGGGAGCAGGGTGATGCCGCCGGGCAGACGACCGCAGTTGCCGATCAGCAGGCTGCGCACCCGGGCCGGCTCGCCGTCGCTGTCGTCCAGCCGGACGGTGGTGCGCAGGCGACGACCGTGCAGGTGCTTGATCCCGGCCACGAAGTAGGCGATCCAGCCGACCTTCGCCTTCAGGTCGTCGTCGGCGTCGGCGACCATCGCGGCGTCGAACCCGACCCCGGCGATCACCAGGAAGATGTGGTCGCGCGGGAGGTCGGAGTCGTCCGGGCGGTCGTCGTCGGCCTCGGCGACGTCGTCGGAGACGTTCGACTCGAACTTGAGCACCCGGAGCCAGCCGACGTCGATGGTCCGGTCCACGCCGTCCACCGCGAGCTGGAACGCCGCCAGCGGGTCGCCGATCGGGATGTCCAGGTTGCGGGCCAGCAGGTTGCCGGTGCCGACCGGGACCAGGCCCATCGGGACGCCGGTGCCGACCAGCCCCTCCGCCACCGCGCGGACCGTCCCGTCGCCGCCGAGCGCCACCACCAGGTCCGCGCCGCGCTCCAGCGCCTGCCGGGTCTGGCCGAGACCCGGGTCGTCCGGCGTGGTCTCCAGCCACAACGGCTCGGGCAGGTACTGCTCCGCGCAGGCGCGCCGCAGCTGCGGGCGCAGGTCGGTGACACCGGTCTTGGACGGGTTGGCGACGAAGGCGACCAGCGGCCGGGACGGCGTCTCGTGCTCGGGCGCGGTGACGGTGGCGCGGAACGGTGCCCGGGCCGGGAGGGCCGATCGTCGGGTCGTCAGTGCGATCACCAGTGCGACGACCGCCACGACGAGCGCGGCGGTGGCCAACCATCCCTCCCAGGTCATGGGCCTGAATCTACGCACATCCGACGTTTCCCGCCCGCGGCCTGTGGACAACGGTTGAGCTCCGCCGCCGGCTTAGTAGGCTCGCCTGGTGATCGATCTCAAGCTGTTGCGTCAGGATCCCGACGTCGTCCGTGCCAGCCAGGTGGCGCGCGGTGACGACCCGGGCCTGGTGGACCAGGTGCTGGACGCGGACGCCCGCCGTCGCGCCGCGCTCACCGACTTCGAGAACCAGCGGGCCGAGCAGAAGTCGCTCGGCAAGCTGGTCGCCTCCGCGCAGGGGGAGGAGAAGCAGGAGCTGCTGGCCCGGGCGAAGTCGCTGGCCGAGCGGGTCAAGGCGCTGCAGTCCGACGCCGACGAGGCCGAGGCACTGGCGACCGAGCTGTCCCGGCGGATCGGCAACGTCGTGGCCGAGGGCGTGCCCGCCGGTGGTGAGGACGACTACGTGGTGCTGCGGCACGAGGGCGTCCCGCGTGACTTCGGCGCCGAGTACGGCGGCGACTTCCGGGTGCGCGACCACCTGGAGCTGGGCGAGGGCCTGGCCGCGATCGACACCGAGCGCGGCGCCAAGGTCTCCGGCGCCCGGTTCTACTACCTGACCGGCATCGGCGCCCGCCTGGAGCTGGCGCTGCTCAACGCCGCCGTCGACCGCGCGCTGGCGGCCGGGTTCACCCCGGTGATCACCCCGACCCTGGTCAAGCCGGAGATCATGGCCGGGACCGGGTTCCTCGGCGCGCACGCCGACGAGATCTACCGGCTGGAGGCCGACGACCTGTACCTGGTCGGCACCAGCGAGGTGGCGCTCGCGGGCTACCACTCGGGCGAGATCATCGACCTGTCGGACGGTCCGAAGCGCTACGCGGGCTGGTCGGCCTGCTACCGCCGGGAGGCCGGCTCCTACGGCAAGGACACCCGCGGCATCATCCGGGTGCACCAGTTCCACAAGGTGGAGGCGTTCAGCTACACCACCGTCGAGGACGCCGCGGCGGAGCACCAGCGCATCCTCGGCTGGGAGGAGCAGATGCTCGCCCTGGCCGACCTGCCCTACCGGGTGATCGACACCGCCGCGGGCGACCTCGGCTCCAGTGCGGCCCGCAAGTTCGACTGCGAGGCGTGGCTGCCCAGCCAGCAGCGCTACCTGGAGCTCACCAGCACCTCGAACTGCACCACCTTCCAGGCCCGCCGCCTGGGGGTCCGGGAGCGGACCGCCGACGGCGAGGTCCGCCCGGTCGCCACCCTCAACGGGACGCTGGCGACCACCCGATGGATCGTGGCCATCCTGGAGAACCACCAGCAGGCCGACGGCTCGGTGCGGGTGCCGGAAGGACTGCGTCCCTACCTCGGCGGCCTGGAGCTGCTGGAGCCCACCGGAGGAGCATCGCGATGACCCACCCGCGCACCGTGGCCGGGACCCTGGTCGCCCTGGACGTCGACGGCACGTTGATGACGTACGACGGGGTGATCTCCGACGCGGTGCGCGAGACGGTGTCCGCGCTCCAGGCGGGTGGTGCGCACATCGTGCTCGCCACCGGTCGCGGGGTGCGGGCGACCGTGCCGGTCGCGCACGACCTCGGCATCACGACCGGGTGGGCGGTGTCGTCCAACGGCGCCGTCACGTCCCGGCTGGACCCGGAGCTGCCCGGCGGGTACGAGGTGACCCGGCAGATCACCTTCGACCCGGAGCCCGCGCTGCGGGTGCTGCAGTTGGAGCTGCCGGACGCGTTCTTCGCGGTCGAGGACCTCGGGCGCGGGTTCCTGGTGACCCGGGGCTTCCCGGAGGGCGAGCTCACCGGCGATCAGCGGGTCTGCGACTTCGAGGAGCTGGTCTCGCGTCCGGCCACGCGGGTGGTGGTCCGTGACCCGGGCCGCACCCCGGAGGAGTTCCGCGAGCTGGTCCGCCGGGTCGGGCTGCACCAGGTCACCTACGCGGTCGGCTGGTCGGCCTGGCTCGACCTCACCCCGGGCGGGGTGAACAAGGGGTCCGCCCTGGAGGACCTGCGCCGTGACCTGGGCGTGGAGCCGTTCGCGACCGTGGCGGTCGGCGACGGGTCCAATGACGTCGAGATGCTGGACTGGGCGGCCCGCGGGGTCGCGATGGGCCACGCGGGCGAGGACGTCCGGGCGGCGGCGGACGAGGTCACCGGCACGATCGAGGACGACGGACTGGTGGACGTGCTGCGGTCGGTGCTGGCGGAGGGCTGACGTTCGGTGCGGCGTGCCGGACACCACGGGGCGGTGCCCGACGACCAGAAGGGATCGGCGGTCGATCCCCTCACGTGCTCGGCGCGTCCGGGCCGCGGGTCGGCGGATCGGCTCGACCGTCGTCCCGGTACCGCCCGGGGGTGAGGCCGAGCACGGTGCGGAAGTCCGCGGTGAGGTGCGCCTGGTCGCTGTACCCGAGAGCGGCGGCCAGCTCGGCCAGCGACACGGCCGGGTCGGTGCGCAGCCGGGCGGCGGCCTCCTGCAGCCGCCGGCGCCGGATCATGGCCAGCGGCGGGAGCCCGACGTGGCGCGCGGCGAGGCGTTGCACGCTCCGCTCGGAGCGGCCGAGGCGGGCGGCCAGGTCGTCCACCCGCAGGACGGTCGGGTCGGAGTCGATCAGGTCGGCCATCCGGTTGGCGAGCAGGGCGTCGTCGCCCGGTGGGTCCAGGGTCGCGGCCAGTCGGTCGGCGAACGCGGCGACAGCGGCCTCGCGGGGGTGTGCGGAACCCTCCCAGGCGGAGGTCACCGCGGCCGCGAGTCCGGCCGGGCCGTCCCGCTCCCCGTCCCGGAGCGCGCCGGGGTCGTCGGTGAGCGCCGCCAGTCCGGCGGGTCGCAGCAGCGCGCCGACCGCCCATCCCCGCCCGCGCAGCTCACGCACCGATCGGCGGGTGGTGGGGCCGAACAGCGCGCAGTGCCGGTCCTGCACGACCAGGTTCCCGGCCGGGAACGGCAGCACCTCCTGGCGGGAGACCTGCCCGGACTCCAGGTCCCATTCCGGCACCCAGAACCAGCGCACCAGGTCGGCGACCGGCGCCGGTGCGGGCAGCCGGTGGAAGGTGGGCAGCCGGGCCGGGTGCAGGATGCCGCGCCAGTCGTCGGTCAAGGCGTCCCTCCTGTCGGGAATCTTCAAGCCGGCACCGGGACGGCGCCGCAGGCTGCTGCCATGGATGAGACCACAGAGCACGGACAGTCGACGCGGGCCGCCGACGGTGAGCACACGGTCCGGGGCGTGCCCCGAGGACTGACCAGCCTGACCCCGTTCATCGTGGTGCCGCGCGCGCAGGAGGCGATCAGGTTCTACGCCGAGGTCTTCGGCGCCCGGGTGGTAGACGTGACCGAGATGGGCGGCGTGGTGGCGCACGCGGTGCTCGACCTGGGTCACGGGCAGTTCCAGCTCGGTGAGCCGCAGCCGGCCTACGGGCTGGTCCCGGCCCCGGAGGGCGACGACGACTGCTACTCGCTCGGCCTGTACTGCGCGGACTGCGACGACGTGGTGGAGCGGGCGGTCGAGGCCGGGGCGACGGTACGGGAACCGCCGACCACCTTCGTCTCCGGCGACCGGTTCGCGAGCATCCGCGATCCGTTCGGGGTGCGCTGGTCGGTGATGACCCGGGTCGAGGACCTGTCGGAGGAGGAGAGCGCGCGGCGGGTCGCGCAGTGGGCGGCCGAGCAGGGCGCCTGACCCCGGTGGTGGACCCCGTGCGGTCCGACGATGCAGAATCGCCGCCATGGCTCACGGCATCGTCGACGTGGCCCGGGCGGCAGGGGTGTCCACCGCGACCGTCTCCCGCGCGCTGCGCGGCCTGCCCAACGTGCACCAGTCCACCCGCGAACGGGTGCTGCGCGTCGCGGACGAGCTCGGCTACGTGCCGTCCCCGTCGGCGGCCTCGTTGGCGAGCGGGCGGACCCGGACGATCGGTCTGATCTCCCCGTGGGTGTCGCACTGGTTCTTCGCGAACGTGATCGAGGGCGCCGAGCGGGCGCTGCGGGCCGAGGGCTTCGACGCTTTGCTCTACACCTTCGAGGTCGAGCGCGGCACCCGGCGTCTCGCGCTGGACCCCGGGGTGCTGCGGCGCCGGGTGGACGGCGTCCTGGTGGTCGGGCTGCCGCTGGAGCCGCCGGAGATCGCGGCACTGGACGAGCTCGGGTACCCGCTGGTGTTCGTCGGGCCGGGGGCGCCGGAGCACGCGACCGTCGGGCTGGACGACGCCGGCACCGCGCACCGGGCGGTCGCGCACCTGGCGGAGCTCGGTCACCGGGTGGTGGCGCACCTGTCGGGGGAGCCGGACGACGTGCTCGCCTGGTCCCCCGCGGTGCGCCGCGCGCAGGGCTGGCGGGAGGAGGTCACCCGGCGCGGACTGGACGGATCGCCGGAGTTGGAGGTGCACGGGCACTTCGACGTGGCGGGCGGCCGGGCGTCGATGCACCGGCTGCTGGACTCCCGACCGGATGTGACCGCGGTCTTCGCCGCGTCGGACGAGATGGCGATGGGTGCGATCCTCGCGATCCGCGACCGGGGGCTGCGGGTGCCGGAGGACGTGTCGGTGATCGGGGTCGACGGGCACGAGATGTCCGAGCACCTGGGGCTGACCACGCTGGCCCAGGACGCTTACGAGCAGGGCGTCACCGCGGCGACGATGCTGCTGGAGCTGCTCACCGGGTCCCCGGTGCCGCCGGAGGTGGTCTTCCCGACCACGCTGGTCGTGCGGAGCTCCACCGGCCCTGTGACCGAATTGTGACCGCTTTGTCCGGCGATACCGCTTGTGCGGACTCCATGTAAACGCTTGCATGATCCCGATGCACCGAGCGATGAGGCTCGGTGGCCACCACGACGATGTGGAGGAACGCATGACCAGCATCCGTCGGCACCGCAGGAGTGCCGTCATCGCCGGAGGGCTCGGGGTCGCACTGGCCCTGGCGGCCTGTTCCAGCGGCGGGGATTCCGGGGGCGAGGAGTCGTCCAGCGGCTCGACCACCACCGACTGCGCGGACTTCGAGTCCTACGGCGACCTGACCGGCAAGACGGTGACGGTGTACTCCGGCATCGTGGCGCCGGAGGACCAGCCCTACGTCGAGTCCTACCAGCCGTTCGAGGACTGCACCGGCGCGACCGTCGAGTACACCTCGGACAAGAACTTCGAGCAGCAGATCCTGGTGCAGGCCCAGGCGGGCAGCGCGCCGGACATCGCGATCGTGCCGCAGCCCGGGCTGCTGCAGCAGCTGGTCGCCACCGGCAAGGCGGTCGCCGCCCCCGACGAGGTCGCCGCGAACGTCGACGAGTTCTGGGGCGAGGACTGGAAGGCCTACGGCACCGTCGACGGCACGTTCTACGCCGCGCCGTCGGGCGCCAGCGTGAAGTCGCTGGTCTGGTACAACCCGCAGATCTTCGAGGCGAACGGCTGGGAGGTGCCGACCACGCTGGACGAGCTGGCCGACCTGACCGCCACCATCGCCGAGTCCGGCCAGAAGCCCTGGTGCGCGGGCATCGCCTCCGGTGAGGCCACCGGCTGGCCGATCACCGACTGGATGGAGGACATGGTCCTCCGGGTGTCCGACGGCGGTCCGGACGTCTACGACCAGTGGGTCAACCACGAGATCGCCTTCAACTCCGAGGTGCCCACCGCCGCGCTGGACGCGGTCGGCGACTACCTGAAGAACCCGGACTACGTGAACGCGGGCTTCGGCGACGTGAACTCGATCGCCACCACCACGTTCCAGGACGCCGGGCTCGGCATCCCGCAGGGCACCTGCTTCCTGCACCGGATGGCGTCGTTCTACGCCTCGAACTTCCCCACCGACGGGTCGGTGACGGTGGCCGAGGACGGCAACGCCTACGCGTTCTACCTACCGGGCGAGACCGCCGACGACAAGCCGGTGCTCGGTGCCGGTGAGTTCAACCTGGCGTTCTCCGACCGGCCGGAGGTGCAGGCGTTCCAGACCTACCTGTCCACCGACCTGTGGGCGAACACCAAGGCCAAGGCCTCCTCGGAGATCACCTCCGGCGGCTGGATCTCGGCGAACAAGGGCCTGGACGAGGCGAACCTGGTGAACCCGATCGACAAGCTGTCGGTGGAGATCCTCCAGGACCCGAACACGGTCTTCCGCTTCGACGGCTCGGACCAGATGCCCGCCGCCGTCGGGTCCAACGCGTTCTGGAAGCAGGCGACCAACTGGATCACCGGCCAGTCCACCGCGGACACGCTGGACAAGATCGAGGCGGCCTGGCCCGCCTCCTGAGCTGAGCACCACCACCGGCCCGGGCTCCCACGGGGGTCCGGGCCGGTGGCCTCACCCGTCCCCAGACAGCGTCGTCCCGGGAGGCCCACGTGCACCTCGCCGTCGCCGCCACCACCACTGGCGGCAAGCTCCTCACCATGGTGATCGCCCTGCTCGCCTTCGCGGCGGTGGTCGGCATCATCCTGTTCCTCGCCGGGCTCGCCGAGCGGCGTGGCCGCCGGCAGACCGCCTGGCTGTTCCTGGCCCCGACCCTTGTCCTGCTGCTGGTCGGGCTGGTGTACCCCGCGGGCCGCACCGTGGTCCGCTCGCTGTACGACGCCGCCGGGTCGCAGTTCATCGGCCTGCACAACTACCTGACGATCTTCAGCTCGGACGAGCAGCTGGTCGTGCTCCGGAACACGGTGCTCTGGGTGCTGGTCACCCCGTTCGTCGCCACCGTGATCGGGTTGATCTACGCGATCCTGGTGGACGGCGCCCGGGGCGAGTCCTTCGCCAAGGCGCTGATCTTCCTGCCGATGGCGATCTCGTTCGTCGGGGCGTCGATCATCTGGAAGTTCGTCTACGAGTACCGCGACCACATCGAGAACCTGCTCCCCGGGCAGCAACAGATCCCGCAGATCGGTCTGCTGAACCAGGTGATCGTCTGGCTGGGTGGGAAACCTCAGCAGTTCCTGATCGACTCCCCGTGGAACACGTTCTTCCTGATCGTGGTGATGATCTGGATCCAGGCCGGGTTCGCGATGACTATCCTCTCCGCGTCGATCAAGGCGATCCCCGCCGAGATGACCGAGGCGGCCCGGCTGGACGGGGTGGGCGCGTTCGAGATGTTCCGGTTCATCACCCTGCCCGCGATCCGGCCGACCGTGGTGGTCGTGCTGACCACCATCGCCATCGGCTGTCTGAAGGTCTTCGACATCATCCGGACGATGACCGGTGGCTCCTTCGGCACCAGCGTGGTGGCGAACGAGTTCTACACCCAGTCGTTCTCCGCCGGTAACCAGGGCCTCGGCGCCGCGCTCGCGGTGCTGCTGTTCATCCTGGTGGTGCCGATCATCGTCTACAACGTCCGCCAGCTGCGTGCATCGGAGGGTCGCTGATGGCCCAGCTCTCTGTCCCCGTCGTCGCGGACACCCCGGACACCCTGCCCGGGCGTCGCCGTGGCCGCTCCGCCGCCGAGACCGCCCGCAAGCGGCTGACCTCGCCCTGGGCGTCGTTGGCCGCGGTGGTCCTCGCGGTGCTCTGGACGCTGCCCACCTTCGGGCTGTTCGTCACGTCCTTCCGGCCCGAGGCCGACATCAAGAACTCCGGCTGGTGGACGGTCTTCACCGACCCGACGTTCACCCTGGACAACTACCGGACCGTCCTCGGGTCCACCGGCCAGGACAACCTGGCGCCCTACTTCATCAACTCGATCGCGATCACCCTGCCCGCGGTGATCGCCCCCATCCTGATCGCCGCGCTGGCCGCCTATGCGTTCGCGTGGATGCGGTTCCCCGGGAAGAACACCCTGTTCGTGGCGGTGTTCGCCCTCCAGGTGGTGCCGTTGCAGGTCACCCTGCTCCCGCTGCTGGAGCTCTGGGTGGACCTGGGCATCAACCGGACGTTCTGGCCGATCTGGCTGGCGCACACCATGTTCGCCCTGCCGCTCGCGGTGTTCCTGCTGCACAACTTCATGCGGGAGATCCCGGGCGAGCTGATCGAGGCGGCCCGGGTGGACGGCGCCGGGCACGTGACCGTCTTCTTCCGGTTGATGCTGCCCATGCTCAAGCCGGCCCTGGCGGCGTTCGGGATCTACCAGTTCCTCTGGGTGTGGAACGACCTGCTGGTCGGCCTGACCTTCGGCGGGCAGCCGAACGTCAATCCGCTGACCGTGGCGCTGTTCAACCTGACCGGCACCCGGGGGACCGCGTGGCACCTGCTGTCCGCGGGGGCGTTCGTGTCGATCATCGTGCCGGTGGTGGTGTTCGTGGCCCTGCAGCGGTACTTCGTCCGGGGGCTGCTGGCGGGCTCGGTCAAGGGCTGAGCACCTCGGCGCCGACGTCGGCAGTCGGCGCCGAGGTCGGCAGTCCGGGCCGAGATCGGCAGTGCACCTGGGCAGGTCAGGCGCGCACTGCCGACCTCACCACCCGGCCGGGCCGCGGAGTCTGCGTAGGCTGGCCCGGTGCGTGAGCGGACCGGCGGGGTGCTGAGCGCCGGGCGGGTCCCCGCTCCGGTGCTGTTCGTGGCCAGCGGTCTGACCCAGTACGCGGGCGCGGCGCTCGCGGTCGGGCTGTTCGCCGTGATCGCGTCGCCCACGGTGGCCTGGCTGCGGATCGCGGTGGCCGCCGTGGTGCTCATCGCCTGGCGCCGGCCCTGGCGGGCACGGTGGACCCGCCGGTCCCTGCTCACCGCCGCACTGTTCGGCGTGGTGCTGGCCGCGATGAACGTGACGTTCTACCTGGCCATCGACGTGCTGCCGCTGGGCACCGCGGTGGCGATCGAGTTCCTCGGACCGGTCGCCGTGGCCGCG
>NZ_JANZKP010000042.1 GCF_025642745.1 Cellulomonas sp. RIT-PI-Y | reverse complement strand
GCGGAGTTCGCCGTGCGGAACGGCATACCGACCCCGGATACGCGCGCATGACGACGGACGCCGGATGGGCGTCGATCATGCGGAGCGGGGTGGTGACCACGGCTCGATGCTCGCAGCTGGAACCGCGATCACCAAGAGCTGACCACCGATCGTCTCGGCGGTTGAGATGAGGGAGCGGCTCAGACCACGCCGTAGAGCCGGTCGCCCGCGTCGCCCAGACCCGGCACGATGTACGCCTTCTCGTTCAGGTGGTCGTCGACGGCGGCCACCACGATCTTCACGTCCACCCGGTCGCCGACGGCCTCCTCGACCACCTTGAGACCCTCCGGGGCGGCCAGCAGACACACGGCGGTGACGTCGCGGGCGCCGCGCTCGAACAGGTAGTCGATCGCCGCGACCAGGGTGCCGCCGGTGGCCAGCATCGGGTCGATCAGAAAGCACTGCCGGCCGGTGAGGTCCTCGGGCAGGCGGTTGGCGTAGGTGACGACGTCGAGCGTCTCCTCGTCGCGCTGCATGCCCAGGAACCCGACCTCGGCGGTCGGCATCAGGCGGGTCATGCCGTCGAGCATGCCGAGCCCGGCGCGCAGGATCGGCACCACCAGGGGCAGCGGCTCGGCGATCTTCACGCCGGTGAACGGGGCGACCGGGGTCTGGATGTCCACCGGGGCGGTGCGCACCTCACGGGTCGCCTCGTAGGCGAGCAGGGTCACCAGCTCGTCGACCAGCTTCCGGAACGTGGGGGACGAGGTGTCCTTGTTCCGCAGGACCGTCAGCTTGTGGGCGACGAGGGGGTGGTCGGCGACGTGCAGGCGCATGGCCCCAACCTACCGTGCTGCGGGTGGGCCCTGGGCGATCCGGGTGAATCCTGCCGGCGGGGGTCCAACGTCCCACGGGCCGGGGCTACCGCCGAGTAACCTCGGGTGCAGGCGATGACGGTTCCGAATGCCCCCCTGCCGGTGCCGTCATCGCCCTTCCACGTCCGTCGTGGGCCACCATGGAGCGGTGCAGCTCCCCGTGTTCGCCCGTCCCGACGATCTCACCGCGATGGGTCTCGCCCTGACCGAGGCCACCGCCTGCCTGGCCACCGGTGACGTGCCGGTCGGCGCCGTCGTGCTCGGACCCGACGGCGACGTGGTGGGCGCGGGCCGCAACCGCCGCGAGGCCGATGCCGACCCCACCGCCCACGCCGAGGTGCTCGCGCTCCGGGCGGCGGCACAGACCCTCGGTCGCTGGCGGCTGGACGACTGCACGCTGGTCGTCACCCTGGAGCCCTGCGTGATGTGCGCGGGCGCCACCGTGCTGGCCCGGATCCCGCGTCTGGTGCTGGGCGCGTGGGACCCGAAGGCCGGGGCGTGCGGATCCCAGTGGGACGTGGTGCGCGACTCGCGGGTCAACCACCGGGTCGAGGTGATCGGCGGGGTGCGCGAGGACGAGTGCGGCGCGGTGCTGCGCGAGTTCTTCGCCGCGCACCGGTCCTAGAGCCGTTCCGGGACCGAAGCCGTTCCGGGACCGGAGGCGTCCCGGTACCGGAGCCGCTGCGGTCCTAGAGGCGTTCCGCCAGGGTCACCAGGCTCTCCGAGGCGCCCGCGTCCCAGGTCAGGGTCGCCAGCGGGTCCCCCCGGGTCGCGCCCCGGTTCAGGATCACGATCGGCTTGCCCGCCTCCGCCGCGCGCCGGACGAACCGCAGCCCGGACTGCACGGTCAGCGACGACCCCGCGACCAGCAGGGCCTCCGCCTCGTCGACCAGGGCGTAGGCCTCGGCCACGCGTGGCGCCGGCACCGTCTCCCCGAAGTACACGATCTCCGGCTTCAGCATCCCGCCGCACGGCCCGGGACCGCCGTCCGGGTCCGGCTGCCAGCAGTCGGCGACCACGAAGTGCTGGGTCCGCTCGATCACCGCGTCCGCGTCCGGCGCGATCTCCACGTCCTCCACCGAGCCGATCGACTCCACGAAGCCGGGGTTCAGCTCCTCCAGCCGGACGGCCAGCTGCTCCCGGGACACCACCCGGTGGCACCGCAGGCAGATCACCCGGTCGTACCGGCCGTGCAGGTCGATCACCCGGCGCGACCCGGCGTCCTCGTGCAGCAGGTCGACGTTCTGGGTGATCACGCCGAGCACGGTGCCGTGCGCCTCCATCGACGCGAGTGCGCGGTGCCCCGGGTTCGGCTCGGTCCGGTGCACGAACCGCCAGCCCACGTGGTTGCGGGCCCAGTAGTGCCGACGGAACGCCTCGTCCCCGACGAACTGCTGGTACGTCATCGGGGTGCGCGGCGGCGAGTCCGGTCCGCGGTAGTCCGGGATGCCGGAGTCGGTGGACACCCCCGCGCCGGTGAGGACGACCAGCGGGTGACCCCGCAGCAGGTCCACCACCCGATCCGCGTCGGCGGGATGCGGGCGGGTGGCGGGGGCGGTCCAGATCACGACTCACGGTACGTCCGGGCGGCCCCGGCGGCGGGGTGCGTTTGCTCACGGCGGAGCGACCGGTTCGATCCGGGGTGGATCGTCGGCTAGAGTTGCCGCCGAGGTAGCGTGTCCGAGCGGCCTAAGGAGCACGCCTCGAAAGCGTGTGTGGGTGAAAGTCCACCGTGGGTTCAAATCCCACCGCTACCGCCAGCTCGAACGAAGCCCCCGCCGGTGAACGGTGGGGGCTTCGTGCGTCAGTGCCGCCGTCCGGTCAGGGCACGAGGTGTCCCGCCGCCCGGAACAGCTCGTACCACTCGGCCCGGGTGAGCGGGACGTCGGACCCGGCAGCCGCATCCGCGACCCGCGACGGTGTGGTGGTGCCGAGCACGACCTGCATCTGCGCGGGGTGGCGGGTGATCCAGGCGACGGCCACCCCGGTGGGGGTCAGGTCGTACTTCGCGGCGAGCCGGTCGAGGACGTCGTTGAGCTCGGGGTAGGTGTCCCGGTCGCCGAGGAACACCCCGTCGAAGAACTTCTTCTGGAACGGCGACCACGCCTGCACCGTGATGTCGTGCAACCGGCAGTAGTCCAGGATGCCGCCGCCGTCAGAGGTGATCGACTGGTCCTGCCCGGGCATGTTCGACGCGACGCCCTGCGCGATGATCGACGCCTGGGTGAGCGACAGCTGGAGCTGGTTGGCGACGATCGGCTGGGTGACCGACGTCCTCAGCAGGTCGATCTGGCGCGGGGTGTGGTTCGACACCCCGAACGCCCTGACCTTCCCGGACGCCGAGAGCTGGTCGAAGGCGCGCGCGACCTCGTCCGGCTCGACCAGTGCGTCCGGGCGGTGCAGCAGCAGCACGTCGATGTAGTCGGTGCGCAGTGCCCGCAGGGACGCGTCGACCGAGGAGGTGATCTCCTCGTAGGAGTAGTCGAAGTACGGCCCGTCGGGCACGATCCCGCACTTGGTCTGGATCGTCAGTTCAGCCCGCTGGGACGAGGTGAGCTGCATCGCCTCGGCGAACCGCGCTTCGCACTGGTGCATCTCGGTGCCGTAGATCGCAGCGTGGTCGACGAAGTCGACGCCGTTGTCGCGCGCGGTCCGCACCAGATCCTGGATCTGGTCGTCGGACTTGTCGGCGATCCGCATCAGTCCCAGGACGACGTTCGGGGCGACGATGTCGGTGCCGGCCAGGGTCACGGTCTTCATGGCGTCTCCTCAGCAGGGGTCACGGTGCTCACCGAGCGTACGGCGGCCGTTCCGGGTGTGCCGGGTTCCGGAAGGGGCGGGGCCGGATCCATGCGGGGGTTCTCCACCCCGCCCCCGCCGCGAGGGCACTGCGGTCCTGCGTGGGCCTCAGCCCGGTCCGCGCAGGTCGTCGAGCAGGCTCGCCACCTCGGCGACGACGAGATCCGGTTGCTCGCGGGGGATGAGGTGCCCGCTGTGCTCGGCGACGACCAGCGTGCTGTCGGAGGACAGGGAGAGCATGCGGCGCTGACCGTCCTGCCAGAGGCGTTCGAGTTCCCGGCCGGTGGCGGTGTCGATCCCCGCGGCGGCGTAGTCCTGGGGCAGTCCGCGGGCGATCACCCGCACGGGGAGGTCGCCGAGGTCCTGGCCGCGGAGGGCCGCCTCGGTGGCGCCGATCCGGTCGGCCTCGTCGCGTTGAGTGGCGAAGTAGGTCGGTGAGGCCGTGACGTCGAGGAACTCCTCGCGATACTCGGCCGGGACGAGCCCGTCGAGCAGCGCGCCGCCGCCGACCCGGAGCGCTCCGGTCGCTTTGAGCGTGGTGGGGATCCAGGTCGGCCACGACGACGTGCCCGCGCCGTCGGGCAGAAGGGCGGCCGTCCGGGCGGCGTCGTCCTCCGGGCGTGCGTCGACGAGGACCAGTCCGGCGACCTCGTCCGGGTGCAGCCGCGCGTACTCGCGGATGTACAGGCCGCCCAGGCTGTGCCCCACCAGGACGTACGGGCGGGGTGCGTCGATCTCACGCAGGGCGGTGCGCAGGTCGGAGACGACGGCTGAGGCGGTGCGCGGCTCGTCGGCGGCCTCGCTCCATGCGGTACCGGCGCGGTCATAGCTCACGACGGTGGTGGTCGTGGAGAGTCCGCCGGCCACCTGCTGCCACCCTGAGGCCACCTCGCCGCTGCCCGCCTCGAGCACGACCGTCGGGCCTCCGGTGCCCTGGACGACGAGGTGCAGCCGGTGGCCGCCGACGTCGACTAGTTCTCCGGGCATGGGGCGCGCCTCCCGGCCGGCCGCGGTCCGCGCGTTCTCGACCAGCACCGCCACGCCGACCAGGCCGATCACGAACAGGGGGATCAGGGCGGCGACGACGTATCGACGGTGACGCTTTGTGAACACGACTGTACTCATAAAACGGGATGCTAGCACGACTGTGTACAATCGATCGGTGCCCAGGCTGATCGACCATGCGGAGCGGGACCGGGTCATCGCCGCCGCTGCGTGGAACGTGCTGACCCGCGACGGTGTGCTCGCCTTCTCCGTGCGCAACGTGGCCGACGAGGCCGGGCTCGCGACCGCGTCGTTGCGTCGGCGCTTCCCGACGCAGGACGCCTTGCGTGTGTACTGCCTGCGGCTCGTCTCGGCTCGGGTCGAGGCCCGCATCGGGGCGATCACGATCGATGCCCGCGAGGATCCGCGCGGGTTCGCGCTGGAGTGTCTCGTCCAGCTGCTCCCGCTCGATGCCGAGCGCCGGGTCGAGATGGAGGTCTTCCTCGCGCTCGCCTCCCTGGCGCCCACGAATCCGGCCGTCCGGGTCGCGTACGGCGAGGCGCAGGAGGCGATCGCGCGGATCTGTCGCGCGGTGGCGGGCGGCTCTACCGGCGGGGTGGAGCCGGACGAGGTGCCGTCCCCGCGCTCGCGGCGGTTGCACGCGCTGCTCGATGGGCTCGCGCTGCACCTGGTGCACCAGGCCCCGGAGGACGACACGGCGTGGGCGGTCGAGCTGCTGGCAGACGAGCTCGGCGATGCGCTCACACCGTCGCGGCGAGCTTCCGGACGGTCGACGCGACAGCCCGGGGGTTCTCCCAGGCGGTGAAGTGCCCGCGGTGTGCGAGCCGCTCGAACGACCGGATGTCCATGTAGCTCTCGCGCCCGAGCGAGCGCGGGGCCGAGGCTGCGCCCATCGCCGGTTCGCCCAGCGGTGACCCGGCAGCTGTCAGTTGACGCCGGCGGCTCCCGTGCCCACCGCGGCGGGCCCGCGCACGGTGGGCTCCGCGCGACCGGGCCTGATCCCCGCCGCGTCCTACACTCCGCCCCATGCCCACCCCGGCCGCCCTCGGTGCCTGGTCCCGCGAACGCCGGACCGAGGTCCGCCACGCCCTGCCGCTGCCCGCCCGTTCCGCGTCCCGGGCCGCCATCCAGGCCGAGCGTCACCCCGCCCTCGCGGTCCCGACCGAGTGGCCCGCGCACGACCATCCGCAGCACGAGCTGATCTGGCTCCGTGGCGGCACCCTGTCCGCCCGGGTCGGCGACCGGCTGTTCACGATCGCGGAGGGATCCGGGCTCTGGTTGCCCGCCGGGGTGGTCCATGCCGGCCGGGTCACCGCGGGGGTGGAGCTGCACGACGCGTTCTTCGCCCCGGAGCGCACGCCGCCCGGGTTCGACGGCGGGGCACGGGTGATCGCGATGACGCCGGTGCTGGAGTCGTTGCTCGATCATCTGGGCCGCGACGATCTGGACCCGGGGATGCGGGCGCGGGCGGAGGCGGTGGTCTTCGACGTGCTGGAACCGGGGGAGCGGCGGTGGGAGCTGCCGTTGCCGGGGGACGCGCGGATCGATCCGATCGCGGAGGCCCTGCTGGCGGACCCCTCGGATCGGCGGGGACTGGCGGAGTGGGCGGGTGAACTCCGTCTCGGTGAGCGGACGATCACCCGGGCGTTCCGGGCGTCGACGGGGCTGTCGTTCGTGCAGTGGCGGCGGGCCGTGCGGGTCCATCACGCGGTGGCGTCGCTGGCCGAGGGGCGGGAGGTGCAGGTGGTGTCCGAGCTGCTGGGATACGCGCAGCCGAGCACGTTCATCGAGGCGTTCCAGGCGGTGATGGGCTGCACGCCGGGAGCGTTCACCGCTGGCCGGAGAACCGTATCGGCTGGCCCGGGATCCTGATTGCGGTCAGCGGGGACCGCGTCGTAATCTTCGCTTAGGTAAGGCATCCCTCACTACGCGCGGGCGAGCGCGGCCAGGGGCCACCACCCCTCCGCCGCGACGAATCAGGACCTCATGACCGATGACCGCACCGGGCTGCGCGGTGAGCAGCTGCTCCTGCGCTACGGCAGGACCGCGGTGGTGCACGGCGTCTCGGTGGCCCTGACGCCGGGACGGGTCACCGCGCTGGTCGGGCCGAACGGCAGCGGGAAGTCGACGCTGCTGCGGGCGCTGGCCCGGCTGCACAAGGTCGACGAGGGCCGGGTGCTGGTCGGCGAGCGCGAGCTGTCCCTGCTGCATGCCCGGGAGTTCGCCCGCGAGGTGACGCTGTTCAGTCAGTCGCGCCCGTCCCCGCAGGGGCTGACCGTGGCGGAGGTGGTGGCCTTCGGGCGGCACCCGTACCGCCGGGGGTTCGCCGGGCTGACCGCGGAGGACCGCCGGCTGATCGAGCACGCGATGGCCGTCACCGGGGTGCAGGACATGGCCGAGCGCGCCGCGGGCGAGCTGTCCGGCGGGGAGATGCAGCGGGTCTGGCTGGCCGCCTGCCTGGCGCAGGACACCGCGGTCGTGCTGCTGGACGAGCCGACGAACCACCTCGACCTGCGCTATCAGGTGGAGACGCTGGACCTGGTGCGCGACCTGGCCGAGGAGCACGGGGTCGCGGTCGGCATCGTGCTGCACGACCTGGACCACGCCGCCCGGGTCGCCGACGAGCTGGTGCTGATGAGCGCCGGGCGGATCCACGCCGCCGGCGACCCGGCCGTGGTGCTCACCTCCGAGAACGTGAGCGCGGTCTACGAGCTGCCGGTGGAGATCGGCGCCGACCCGCGCAACGGACACCTCCGCATCGACCCGGTCGGCCGCTACACGGCCCGGGGTCGGCGCGCCCTCCCCGCACCATCCCCGATCCGAGAGGACCAGACATGACCCGCGTCAAGCGCCTGGCTGCCGTCAGCGCGACCGCGATCGCTGTCGCCCTGACCGCCGCGGCCTGCGGCACCACCACGGTGGAGGCCCCGGCCACCACCGCCGCCTCCGAGGCGACGTCCGAGGCCTGCGCCCAGGACACCACCGCGACCTCCACCGACCCGGTCTCGCTGACCGACGGGGTGGGCCGGACCGTCGAGTTGGACAAGCCCGCGTCCCGGGTGGTCGTGCTGGAGTGGCAGCAGATCGAGGACGCGCTGACCCTGTGCGTCACGCCGGTCGGCGTCTCCGACCCGGAGGGCTATGCCACCTACGTCAGCGCGGAGACCCTGCCGGACACCGTGACCGACCTGGGCACCCGGGGCGAGCCGGACCTGGACGCGCTGTACGCGCTGGACCCGGACCTGATCATCGTCGAGGCGTTCAGCGCGGACGACGACCTGATCACCCAGCTCGAGCAGCGTGACGTGCCGGTGCTGGCCACCCTGGGGGCGGACGGCTCGGACCCGATCGGCAACATGGAGAACGTGTTCTCGATGATCGCCGAGGCCACCGGCCGGACCGAGCGCGCCGAGGCGGTGCTGGCCGACTTCGACCAGTACCTGGCGGACGCCAAGGAGAAGGTCGCCGACGCGGACCTGCCGACCACCGACTTCCTGTTCTTCGACGGCTGGATCGAGGGCGGCAACGTCGTGATCCGCCCCTACGGGCAGGGCGCGCTGTTCACCGCGCTCGGCGAGCAGCTGGGCATGACCTCCGCCTGGACGAACGAGATCAACGACGCCTACGGCAGCGGCGGCGTCGACCCGGCCTACGGTCTGGCGCAGACCGACATCGAGGGCCTGACCGCGGTCGGCGACGCCAACCTGTTCTACTCCAGCGACGACACCGCGGACAGCTACGTCACCGAGCTGGAGAAGAGCTCGATCTGGACCTCGCTGCCCGCCGTGCAGGAGGGCCGCGCGCACGCGTTCCCGGCCGGGGTCTGGGGCGCGGGCGGCCCGCTGTCCTGCCAGCAGGCGATCGACGCGTACGTCGACGCGATCCTCGGCTGAGTGCGCGCCACCGGGACCCTGACCCCCGGGCGTGAGCGGACCGCCACGCCCGGGGTGGCCGGTGGGGTGGCGGTGCTCGCCGCCCTGCTGGTCGCCGTCGTCGTCACCGGGCTCTGGCATCTGACCCAGGGCACCTCCGGGTTGGGGGCGGCCGATCTGCTGCGCGCCCTCACCGGGGGGCAGATCGACGTCGGCGGGGTCTCGGTGGCCGACATCTTCACCGGGTCGCGGCTGCCGCGGCTGCTGGCCGGGGTGGCGGTGGGCTTCGCCCTCGGCGCCGCGGGCGCACTGCTGCAGTCGGTGACCCGGAACGTGCTGGCCTCGCCGGACACCCTGGCGGTGACCGCAGGGTCGTACTTCACGCTGACCGCGGTGGCGGCCTTCGGCCTGGCGGTGCCGCTGTGGGCCTCCGGAGCGGTGGCCTTCGCCGGGGGACTGCTGGCCGCCGGGGTGGTGCTCGGTCTGACCGGCCGGGCGGCCGGCACGGCGACCACCCGGCTGATCCTGGCCGGGTCGGCGATCGCGATGGCGCTGGACGCCGGGACCGCGATGCTGCTGATCCTGTTCAAGGAGAACACCACCGGGCTGTTCGCCTGGGGCAGCGGGTCGTTGGCCCAGCTGAACCTGGACGCCTCGCGACGGGCCGCGCCGTTGATCGTGGTCGTGCTGGTGGTGGCGCTGCTGCTGTCCCGGCGGCTGGACGTGCTGGGGCTCGGCGACGACGCCGCGTCCTCGCTCGGGGTCCCGGTGCGCTCGACCCGGACGCTCGCGGTGGTCTGCGCGGTGCTGCTGACCAGCACCTCGGTCACGCTCGCGGGGCCGATCGCCTTCGTCGGGCTGGGGGCTCCGGTCGTGACCCGGCTGATCGGCGCCAAGGTCCGCGGACTGCACCGGCACGCGCTGCTCGTGCCCGCGGCCGGGCTGCTCGGCGCGCTGCTGATCCTGCTGGCGGACGCCGTGCTGCGCGCCGTCGTCGGCGCCCAGGGCGCGACCTCCATCCCCACCGGCCTCCCGACCGCCCTGCTCGGTGGCCTGGTGATCGTGGTGCTCGCACTGCGGCTGCGGGACGCCGGCGCCGCTCGGCAGGCGGGGTCGGCGGGCTCGCGGCCGCGCAGCCGGCGCCGGTTCGTGATCGCGCTGGTCGTGGTCGCGACGCTGCTGGCCACGGCCGTCATGCTCGGGCTGTTGTCCGGGACGCTGCAGCTGCGGACCGGTGACCTCGGGCTGTGGCTCCAGGGCGACGCGCCCGACCTGGTGACCCGGGCGCTGGACGAGCGCTGGCCACGGATCCTGGCGGCGACGCTGGCCGGGGCGGCACTGGCGCTCGCGGGCACCGTGGTGCAGTCCACCGTGCGCAACCCGCTGGCCGAACCGGGGCTGCTCGGCATCACCGCCGGGGCCGGACTGGGCGCGGTGCTGGTGGTGACCTCCGGCATCGCGGGCGGCCGGCCGGTGCTGGTGCTGATGGCCGTGCTGGTCGGTCTGGCGACCTTCGCGCTGATCACGGCGCTGGCCTGGCGCGGCGGGCTGTTGCCGGACCGGTTCGTGCTGGTCGGCATCGGGATCGGCTACGCACTGAACGCGGTGATGACGTTCCTGCTGCTGCGCTCCGACCCGTGGGAGACCCCGCGCATCCTGACCTGGCTGTCGGGCACCACCTACGGCCGGATCCTGCCCGACGTGATCCCGGTGGCGGTGGCCCTGGTGATCGCGCTGCCGATCGCCTTCGGTCTGCGCCGTCGGCTCGACCTGCTGGCCGTCGACGAGGACACCCCGCGCATCCTGGGCATCCGGACCGAGCGCGACCGGCTGGGGCTGCTCGCGCTCGCGGCAGTGCTGGCGGCGGTCAGCGTGGTGGCCGTGGGCACGGTCGGATTCGTCGGGCTGGTCGCCCCGCACCTGGCCCGCGCCCTGGTCGGCGCGCGGCACGGCCGGGTGATCCCGGTGGCCATGCTGCTCGGGGCGCTGCTGGTCTGCGTGGCGGACACCCTGGGTCGCACCCTGATCGCGCCGTCGCAGCTGCCGGCCGGGCTGATGATCGCGTTGATCGGTGCGCCGTACTTCGTCTGGTTGCTGCGACGATCCCGGACATGAATCACGAGGAGTGGGGCGCGGGCGAGCCCCTGCTGCTGTTGCACGGCGGGTTCTGCTCGATCGAGTCGGTGCGTGCGCTCGGCGATCTGCTGGCCGACCGGTTCCGGGTGCTGGCGCCGGAGCGCGCGGGGCACGGCCGGACCCCGGACGTCGAGGGGCCCTACTCCTATGACCGTTGGGTGGCCGAGACCCTGGCCTACCTGGACGAGCTCGGCGTCGACGCGGCGCACGTGGTCGGGCATTCGGACGGCGGGATCGTCGGACTGCTGCTGGCCCGGGACCACCCGGAGCGGGTGCGCTCGCTGACCAGCATCGGCGCGAACCTGCACACCGACGCCTGGGTGCCGGACGACTACCCGCACCCCACCGTGACCGACCGGGCGTGGGACCTCCTGGTCGAGGAGTACGGGCGGCTGTCGCCCGACGGGGCCGGGCACGGCGACGCCGTCGTGGCCAAGCTGCACGCGCTGTGGGAGTCGGCGCCGGA
Source organism: Cellulomonas sp. RIT-PI-Y (assembly GCF_025642745.1). Lineage (GTDB taxonomy): Bacteria > Actinomycetota > Actinomycetes > Actinomycetales > Cellulomonadaceae > Cellulomonas. The sequence goes on along the minus strand of NZ_JANZKP010000042.1, from coordinate 20,697 downwards.
CATCGCGCCGGAGTCGCTGGCCGGGCTCGGGCGGATGCCGGTGCTGGTGATGTCCGGCGAGCACGACATGGTGGCGCGGTCGCACACCGAGTCGATCGCGGCGGCGGTGCCGGGGGCGGACCTGCTGGTGGTGCCGGGGACGACGCATCTGGTGGTGCGGGAGGCACCCGCGGTGGTGGCCGCGGCGGTCGGCCGGCTGCTGGGGGCGGACGGGCCCTGAGGCGGCGCGGTCCGGTCAGGCGTCCTCGCGGCAGTGGCGGTCCAGGTAGTCGAGCACCGAGTCCACGATGGCCTCGCGCAGCTCGGCCGGGAGCTCCGGGCCGACGAAGGTGAGCAGTTGGAGGAGGGGCCCGTTCATCAGGGCCAGCACGTGCACGACGTGGTCCGGACGGCGGTGCAGGTCGAACTCCGGCCCGAGGGCGGCGACCACGGAGGCCACCCGGGGCTCGTTCATCTCCCACAGGCGCCGTCGGATCCGCGGTTCGTGCGCGAGGGACTGGGAGGCCAGGTAGACCCCGCGGTACCGGCGGTCGGCCAGGCGTTCGTGCTGGGCGTCCAGGTTGACGGTGACCCGGGCGCGGAGATCGCCGTCGACCGGGACGAAGTCGGGCATCCGGAACTCGGCGAGCAGGTCCAGCAGGAGATCGATCGCGGTGGGCCAGTGCCGGTAGAGGGTGGCGCGGGAGACACCGGCCGCCCGGGACAGCTCCTGGTGGGTGAGCGCCGAGGGCCCGGCGTCGGCGAGGAGGTCGACCGCCGCATGCAGGGCCGCCTCGCGTGTGCGCGCCGTCCGTGGGTCCACGTCGCTCCCGTCCCGTCCGCGATCCGCACCGGTCGATGCGCCGGTCATGATGCCAGAGGACCACTTTGTGAGACAATCTGTTGCATAAGTGAGACGCTGTCGTACGCTCTCCGCACCCACCAGGATCAGGAGCACCGACCGTGAGCACCCCGACGCATCGCACCGCGGCATCCGCCGTCGTGCTGCCGAGTGCCCGGTCGCCCCGTCCCTGTTGTCCGAGCCCGCGATGTCGGGTCGCGCGTCGCTGACGACGCCACCACCCGCCTCTCGCTGACCGCGCGCTGACCCGCGCCCGGTCCCCGAGGCCCGGCCCGGGCGACCCCTCGCCCCGGCCGATTCCCCGCACCGCACCGCGCCCTCGTCGCGGCGCCGTGCTGCCCTCCGCCCTCCCGTCAGGAGCCCCGTCATGTCTCTCGTCGTCCTCGGCGCCACCGGCCGCACCGGTCAGGAAGTCGTCGCCCAGGCCCTCGACCGCGGCCTCGCCGTCACCGCGCTGGTCCGCCGCCGGGAGGGTCTCCCGGTCGAGCACGGACGGCTCCGGGTGGTGGTCGGCGACGCCCGCGACCCGGCCGTGATCGAGGACCTCCTGCCCGGCGCCGTCGGTGTGGTGTCGAGCCTCGGCATCCCGGCCGCCGGCCGCTCCCGGGCGGAGATCGACGACTCCCAGCGGGTCGACGTGTGCCGGGTGTCCACCGAGCTGCTGCTGGCGGCCATGCCCCGGCACGGCGTCCCGCACCTGGTCGCCATGAGCACCCACGGTGCGGGCGGCAGCAACGACGGCTCGCCCTACGTGCGCTGGCTGCGGGACCTGGTCGGTCACCGGGTGGAGGACAAGGACCGGATGGAGGAACTGCTCGCCGCGTACGGCGACGGCGAGGTCCGGTGGACCGTCCTGCGCAACCCCGCGATCTACGACGGCCCCCGGCGACCGCACGGGGTGCACGAGCGGATCGAGCTCGACCGGTCGTCCCGGATCACCTACGCCGACCTGGCGGCCTTCGCGATCGACGAGGCACTGACGCCTGAGCACTCCGGACGGTTCCTCACCCTGACCGAGCCGCTGCGTGGCGACGGGTTCGCTTCGTGATCGTCCTGACCGGCCACCCGGGGGAGCTGGACCGCCGCGAGCAGGTGGTCGAGGCGCTGCGTCGCTATGCGCAGGGCGTCGACCAACGCGTGCCCGCGCTCTACGACTCGGCCTTCGCGCCGGGCGCCGAGGTGGACGTGCCGGGCTGGCTGGCGCAGCCGGTGACCGCGGCGGAGTTCTGGGGGGTGCTGGCCGGGCGGTTCGACACGGCCCGGGTCTCCGGTCAGCACCTGCTGGCGAACACCCTGATCCGGACGCTGCCGGACCGGGACGGCGTCGCGCGGGTCCGGGCCGTGACCTCCTTCCTGGCCACCACCGTCGAACGGTCCACCGACGCCCCGGAGCCCGTCGACCAGCAGTCGGCGGCCGGGCTCTACATCGACGACCTCGTCCCGGTCGACGGCCGGTGGCTGATCACCCGGCACGTGATCGCCCGGGTCAGCGACGACGTCGCCGCCCTGCACTACACCGCCGAGCAGGTTCGCGCGGTGGCCGGCGCCGCCCACGACCCCGCCGTCGCGGTGCACGTGCCCACCACCCCCACCCCAGGAGAGCCCGTGACCGAGGACCTCAGCCCGCAGCTCCGCCGTCTGGTGGACCGGGCCGCCATCCAGGACGTCCTGCACGCCTACGCCCAGGCCCAGGACCAGAACCGCTGGGACCTGTTCGAGCGGGTCTTCACGGCCGACGCGGAGGTGGAGCTGCCGGGCACCGCGCTCGGGACCCTCTCCGCCGCCGCCCTGGGCCGGTTCCTCCGGGACGACTTCAACGCGACCCGGGTCTCCGGCCAGCACCTGATCGGGAACACGCTGATCGAGGTGGACGGCGACGCGGCGCGGTCCACCTCGGAGGTGCTGCACCTCACGCTGCAGCGCACCGACCGGCCGGGTGTCCTGCACCGCTCCCGGGGCACCGGTCTGTACGCGGACACCTGGCAGCGCACCGCCGACGGCTGGCGGATCGCCCACCGCGTCGCCACCCAGAAGCACCTGGAGGAGGACGACGTCAGCTATCCGGCCGACCTGCTCGCGACCATCGAGGCCGGTGCGGCGACCGACTGGTTCGAGGAGGGCGACCGATGAGGATCCTCCAGGTCGGGAGCACCGGGACCATCGGGTCGGCGGTCGCGGCGGCGCTCACCGCCCGCGGACACGACCTGGTCGTCGCCGACTTCCCCGCGATCGATCTGACCGAACCCGCCTCGGTCGCCGACCTGTGGCGCCGGGTCGGGGCCGTCGACGCCCTGGTCTGCACGGTCGGCACCCTGGAGCTCGCCCCGCTGCACGACCTCGAGCTCTCCCAGGTGGAGTCCTCGGTGCGGGGCAAGCTGCTCTCCCAGGTCGACCTGGTGCTACAGGGGCTGCCGCACCTCCGCGCCCCCGGTTCCGTGACCCTGGTCTCCGGGATCATGTCGCGGATCCCCTGGGCGGGCGGCGTCACCGCCGCGATCGCCAACGGCGGCATCGACGCGTTCGTCCGCGCGGTCGCCGCCGAACTCGGCGACGGGCGCCGGATCAACGCGGTCAGCCCGAGCATCGTCCAGGAGTCCATCGACGCGCTCGGCGGTGACAACCCCCTGCCCGGCCACGAGCCGGTCACCGCCGCCCGCGTCGCCCTCGCCTTCGTCCGCTCGGTCGAGGGCATCGAATCCGGCACCACGTTCCGCGTGGGCCACTGAGCACCCCCACCTCACCCCCTGGAGTCCGACCATGTCCCTGCGCTCCCTCCCGCTCCGGCGTCCGGTCCCGATCGTCGCCCTCACCGCCACCGCCCTGCTGCTGGCCGCCTGCTCCGGCGGCGAGACCGGCTCCGGCGGCGACACCCCCGGCACCGGCGGCTCGCTCACCTGGGCGATCGCCAGCGAGCCGTCCTGCTTCGCCCCCGCGTTCCACCAGCTGGTGTCCGACCGGGCGGTGCTGCGCAACCTGGTCGACTCCCTGGTGCACCAGGAGCAGGACGGCAGCTTCACACCGTGGCTCGCGTCCGGGTGGACGGTGTCGGACGACGGCACCACCTACACCTTCGACCTGCGGGACGACGTCACGTTCAGCGACGGCGCCGCGCTGGACGCCGCCGCGGTGCAGGCGAACTACGACTACGTCCGGGACGCCTCGCACGGGTCGACGTACGCGACGCTGCTGTCCTCGGTCACGGACATCACCGCGCCCGACGACCACACCCTGGTCCTGCAGCTGTCCGCCCCGGACACCTCGCTGCTGGACTCGCTCAGCTCGGTGGCACTGGGCATCGTCGACCCGGCCGGACTGGAGCTCGGCGACGGACTGTGCGACCCGACCACCGGGGACCTGTCCGGCACCGGACCGTTCACCGTCGCCGACTACAGCCGTGGCGACCACGTCGAGCTCGTCCGCAACGACGACTACGACTGGGCCCCAGAGAGCGCCGGCCACAGCGGCCCCGCCTACCTGGACTCGGTGACCTACAGCTTCCAGTCCGACGACGCGGGCCGGGTCGGGGCACTCCAGTCCGGTCAGGTCCAGGTCATCTCCGGAGTGCCGGCCCTGCAGGTCGCCGGGCTGGAGAGCGCCGGACTGACCTATCAGAACGGTCCGCGCACCGCCTCGACCTTCGGCTTCGTGGTCAACGCCGACCCGGCCAACGCGCCGTGGGACGACGTGCGCCTGCGCCAGGCGGTCCGCGACGGCTTCGACCTGGACGCCATCGTGCAGGCGGTCTACGCCGGTCAGGTCGACCGGGCCTGGTCCTGGGTCGGCCAGGACAGCGCCGGGTACGACGCGGACCTCGAGGGCGCCTGGGGCGACGACGTCGACGCGGCGAACGCGCTGCTGGACGAGGCGGGCTGGACCGAGCGGGACGCCGACGGCTACCGCACCCGGGACGGCGAGCGCCTCAGCCTGGCGGTCACCTACGACGCCGACTCGGTGCGCGATCAGCGCGACACCCTGATCGAGGCGGTGCAGGACCAGCTCAAGACGAACCTGGGCGTCGAGCTCGCGTTCAGCACCCCCACCTGGACCGAGGTGTCGGCGTCGATCGCCGACGGCAGCTGGTCGGTCTACCCGGCGACCTTCGGCAAGACCGACTACGCCAACTCGGTGCTCGGCACCTGGGCCGGGTACTTCTACGCGGCGGGCTCCTACCAGCCGACGGCGGCGGTCGAGGCGGCCACCACGGCGCTGACCGCCACCGACCACGCGGCCTACACGACCGCGATCGACGCGGTGCAGACCGACCTGGTGCTCGACGAGGCCGTCTTCATCCCGCTCACCGAGTCCACCTTCCAGGTCGCGACCGCCGCCGAGGTGCACGGGGCCGGCTTCGACCCGTCCAGCGGGACGCCGGACAGCGCCTACGGCGTGTGGCTCGGCCGGTCGTGACCGACACCGGCCGTGCGCTCCTGCGAGTCGTCCTGCGACGGCTCGCAGGGGCGCTGGTCGTCCTGTGGGCGGCCGTGACGGTGACCTTCGTCGGGCTGCGGGCGATGCCCGGCTCGGTGGAGGACGTGGTGCTGGGTGTGCACGCGAACGATCCCGGCCTGCGCGAGCAGGTCCGGGACGCGCTCGGGCTGGACCGCCCCGTGCTGGTGCAGTACCTCGACTTCCTGGCCGGTCTGGCCCGGGGCGACCTGGGCCGGTCCTACGTGCAGCGGACCGACGTGGCGGACCTGATCGGGTCCCAGATCGGTCCCACCGTGCAGCTCGCGGTGGCCGCGCTCCTGATCGCGGGGGTCACCGCCTGGCTGGTGGCGGTGCTGACCGTGGACCGGCCGCCGGCCTCGCTGCGGCTGCTGTCCGCGGTGGAGATGCTGGCGATCTGCGTGCCCACGTTCTGGGCGGGATCGCTGCTGCTCCTGCTGCTGTCCTACCGGTGGGGCTGGTTCCCGGCCGCCGGCGCGGGGAGTCCGTCCGCGCTGGTGCTCCCCGCCCTGACCCTCGCCCTGCCGATCGGCGGCATCCTCGGCCAGTTCCTGCGCGAGGAGGTGGCCCGCCGACAGCACGACCCGTTCGTGCTGTCCGCGCGGGCGCGCGGGATCAGCCCGCTCCGGCTGCGCACCGTGCACCTGGTCCCGCACGCGGCGGTCGCCTCGCTCACCCTCGCCGGGAACATGCTCGGCGCGCTGATCGGCGGTGCGGTGGTGGTGGAGACCGTCTTCGGGCGTCCCGGTCTGGGGCGGACCGCTCTCACCGCCGTCCAGGGCAAGGACATGCCGGTGCTGCTGGCCGTCGTGCTGATCGTGGCCGCTGCGTACGTGCTGGTCTCGGCGGTGGTGGACACCGCCGCGGTGCTGATCGACCCCCGGTTGCAGGAGGTGCGGCGATGACCTCGATCACGAGCGGGCGGGCCGTCGACCCACGGGCACGCCCCGCCTCGGCCCGCGGCCGGCGCTGGTGGACGCCCGGCACCGTGATCGCCGCGGGCGTCCTGACGCTGGTCGCCGCCGCCGTCCTGGCGCCGGGACTGCTGACCGGCGCCGATCCCCAGGCCACCGACCCGTCCGCCTCCTTGCAGGCACCGGGTGCCGCGCACTGGTTCGGCACCGACCAGCTCGGGCGGGACCTGTTCGCCCGGGTGGTGTACGGCGCCCGGTACTCGGTGACGATCGCCGTGCTGGCGGTGCTGATCGCCGTCGTGCTCGGCGCCCTGCTCGGTCTGATCGCCGGGCTGGGCCGGACCTGGGTGGACGACGTGGTCGCGCGGGTGCTGGACCTGATGTCCGCGTTCCCGAGCGTGCTGCTCGCCCTGGTGCTGGCCACCCTGCTCGGACCGGGGACGGTGACCCTGGCCGTCGCGGTCGGGGTGGCGTCGGCGCCCGGCTTCGGCCGTCTGGTCCGGCGGCAGACGATGGCGGTCCGGCACGCCGACTTCGTGCGGGCGGCGGTCACCTTCGGCCGGTCGCAAGGCCGGATCGTCGCCGAGCACGTCCTGCCGCACGTGCTCACGTCGGTGCTGCTGCTGGCGGCGATCGAGGTCGGCACGGCGCTGCTGACCGTTTCCGGGCTCAGCTTCGTCGGCCTCGGCCCCGAGCGCCCGGCACCGGAGTGGGGCGCGCTGCTGTCCGAGGGGCGTGAGGTGCTGACCCTGGCGTGGTGGCAGACCGTCTTCCCGGGGGCGGCCACCGTCGCCACCATCCTCGCCTTCACCGTGCTCGGCCGTCGGCTGCAGCGCGTCGTCTCCGCCCGAGGACTGACATGACCACTGTGCTGAGCGTGCGCGACCTCGCCCTCACCTACGCCGGGCCGACCGGGCCGGTGCCCGCTGTGCGGGGCGTCTCCTTCGACCTGGAGCCCGGCCGCTGCCTCGCCCTGGTCGGCGAGTCCGGATCGGGCAAGTCGACCATCGCCCGCGCGCTGCTGGGCCTGGCCGGCCCGGCCGCGACGGTGACCGCCACCGAGCTCACCGTGGACGGCGAGGACGGCCTGACGCTGACCGAGGCGGGTTGGCGCCGAGTGCGCGGCGACCGGGTCGGACTGGTGCTCCAGGACGCCCTGCAGTCGCTCGACCCGTTGCGCAGTGTGTCGCGCGAGGTCGCCGAGGCGCTGACCGCGCACCGCCGGATGCCCCGCCCTGAGCGGCGTCGGCGGGTGCTGGAGCTGCTGCGCGCGGCCGGGATCCCCGACCCCGAGCAGCGTGCCCGGCAGCACGCGCACGAACTGTCCGGCGGCCTGCGTCAGCGTGCTCTGATCGCGACCGCGATCGCCGCCGGCCCACGGGTGCTGATCGCCGACGAGCCGACCACCGCCCTGGACGTCACGGTCCAGCGCCAGGTCCTCGACCTGCTCGGCGGGCTGACCGCCGACGGGATGGCGCTGGTGCTGGTCAGCCACGACCTGGCCGTGGTGGCCGAGATCGCCGACCACGTCCTGGTGCTCCGGGACGGCGAGGTGGTGGAGGAGGGTCCGCCGCGACGGATCCTGCACGACCCCCGGCACCCGTACACCCGCGAACTGGTCGCGGCGCTGCCGGTCGACGCGCCACCCGCGCGCGAGGCCGAGGACCGACCTGAACCGCCGGTGCTGGCGGCCGAGCGGGTGTCGGTGACCTACCACCGGCCGGGTGGCGGGCGGCTGACCGCGCTGGACGACGTCAGCGTCCGGGTGGAACGCGGCCGGACCCTCGGGGTCGTGGGCGAGTCGGGGTCGGGGAAGTCCACGCTGCTGCGAGTGCTCCTCGGTCTCCAGGAGCCGGACGGCGGCGAGGTCACGTTGGACGGCGCGGCGTGGTCGGGTGTGCCGGAGCGTGCCCGGCGTCCGCGGCGTCCGCGGATGCAGATCGTGGCCCAGGACCCGCTGGCGGCCTTCGACCCGCGCTGGACGGTGCACCGGCTGCTGGGCGAGGCCCTGACCGGGGAGCGGGCGGCGCTCCGGGGGCCCGCACGCCGCGAGGTCCTGGTGGACGCGCTCACCGATGTCGGGCTCGGCCCCGACCTGCTGGACCGGTACCCGATCGCCCTGTCCGGCGGGCAGCGTCAGCGGGTGGCCATCGCCCGCGCGCTGGTCGCCGAGCCCGAGGTGCTGGTCTGCGACGAGGCGGTGTCCGCGCTCGACGTACTGGTGCAGGACCAGGTGCTCGCCCTGCTCGCCCGGCTGCAGCGCGAGCGGGGGCTGGCCCTCGTCTTCGTGTCCCACGATCTGGCCGTGATCCGGCAGATCAGCGACGAGGTGGTCGTGCTGCGCGAGGGCCGGGTGGTGGAGCGCGGCCCGGTGCAGACCGTGTGGGAGCACCCGGCTCATCCGTACAGCCGGCGGCTGCTGGCGGATCTGCCGACGGCGTTGAGCGGGACGGCGGGGTGAGCGGGACACACCGGGCGGCCGAGGCGGTGGCCGCGATCCTGACGGATGTCCCCGACCCGGTCGACGCCTGGGCCACGGAGGCATGGGCCGACGGGCTCGCGGTCCTGATCGCCGGGCTGCGCACCGAGGCGGCCGTCGCGGCGCGGCGGGTGGCGGCCCGGCATCCCGGTGCGGCTCCGGTGATCGGCACGGACCGTGGGGCGGACCCGGGGTGGGCGGCGGCGGCCGGTGCCACCGCGGCGTCGGCGCTCGACCTGGACGACGGGCACTACCGGGGCGGGGGGATCCATGCCGGGTCCACGGTCCTCCCGGTGCTGCTGGCCGGCCTGCCCCGGTCGACCCCGGTGGCGCTGGTCCGGCGCGCGCTGGTCGCGGGGTACGAGGTGGCCGCCCGGGTCGGATGGCTGGCGTCCCCGCAGGTGAGCGGGGCCGGCTACCGAGCCAGCGGGTATGCCGCGACGCACGGCGCGGCGGCGGCCCTGACCGCGGCCCGTGGCGGCACGGTGCCGCAGATCGCCCAGGCGTTGCGGCTGGCGGGGGCCTGGGCCCCGACCGCGCACCTGACGACGGCCGCGGCGCGCGAGGCGATCGGCTGGGCCGCTGCCACGGCCGTCGCGGTGGCCGAGACCGCGGTGGACCCCGGCGTCGGACCCGGCGAGGACGAGGGCGCGCCGCCGGTGGTGCCGGGGGCGCTCGACGTCGGGCCGGACGTCGAGCTGTCGCCCTGGACGGTCTGGGAGTGCCGGGACACCTACACCAAGCCCTACCCGTGCTGCCGTGCCGCGCACGCCGCGCTCGACGGGGTGCTGGAGCTGACCGCCTCAGGTCAGGGAGAGGGCCCGCCGGACCTGATCGAGGTCCGGGTGGTGCCCGGTGCCGCCGGTCTCACCGTCACGCGACCGAACGGTCTGATGCAGGCCCAGTTCGCGCTGCCGTTCCTGATCGCGGTGGCCGTGACGCACGGGGCGCCGGGGCTGCGTCGGCTGGGCGGTCCGGAGACCTCGGCGCTGCTCGCCGACCCCGGGGTGCGCACGATCGCCGACCGGGTCCGCGTGCTGCCGGACCCCGCACGGGAGTCCGCGGACCGCAACTATCCGGCCCACGTCACCGTGCACCGCTCCGGGCGCACCCTGACCCGGGACGCCCCGCACGCGCTGGGGTCGACGGCCCGCCCGCTCGGGGAGCAGGACCGTGCAGCGCGTCGACGGGAGCTGATCGGCGACGACGCCCGGTGCACCGCGCTGGAACGACTGGTGCGCGCCCCGGACGCGGTCCTGGGCGACGTCCTGGACCGCCTGCCGCACGGCTGAGACGGCCACCGAGGCGTGCGGGACGACCTGGGGGCGTGCGCCCCAGAAGTGCCCCGCCCCCGCACCGCGACCTGGTGCAGCGCGTTCGCGCCGGAGTGTGGCCTCGAGACCGGCGGCTCCGCGCCCCCGCGGTGACGACGGGGTGACCTGGGGACTTGCGCCCGAGGGCTCGGAGGGAGCATCCTTCCGCACCGAAGCATCCGCTTCAGGCCACAGGGTTGTTACTCCTCGGAGGCAAGATCAGTGGCCCGGCGCACGGTCCGTCCGTGTCCCCGGGTCTGGATCTCCCCCCTCCAGCGCCGGTGTCACGGTCTCCCGGCCCGGAGGACGACGTAGCCCCTCCTCGCCCGGCCCGCCCGCGCCGGTTCCGATCCCTCGACCGCCCCCCGGTCGAGCTGGATCCGCACCGCGACGTCGCGGTGCGGAGCGAGAGGAAGAGCCATGTACACCGAATTCGCTCGCGTCACCGTCGACGCGGTGGGCGGTCCCGAGAACATCCGGCACGTCACGCACTGCGCGACCCGCCTCCGGTTCCAGCTGGTCGACCCGGGTCAGGTCGACAAGCAGCGGATCGAGGCGCTGCCCCAGGCGGTCGGGATCATGGAGTCCCAGGGTCAGTTCCAGATCATCGTCGGGACCGACGTGCCGGACGCGTACCAGGCCGTCGCCGCGATCCCGGGCGTGCACTCCGACGAGTCCGAGGGCGACGCCCCCGCCCCGCGCGGCGGTCTGTCCAAGCGCGGCAAGGACGCCGCGAACGGCACCTGGTTCGACCGGCTGCTGGGGACCATCTCCGCGATCTTCACCCCGTACATCCCGGTGCTGGCCTCGGTCGGCATCATCAAGGGCCTGCTGGCCCTGTGCCTGCAGTTCGGCTGGCTGTCGGACACCTCGAACACCTACGCGATCCTGTCCGCCGCGGGCAACGCGATGCTCTACTTCTTCCCGATCCTGCTGGCCTTCACCGCGGCCCGGCAGTTCCGCGCCAACCCGTACATCGGTGCGACCATCGGTGCGGCGCTGATGGAGCCCAGCCTCACCGCGATCAACGTCACCGGTGAGCACCTGGACTTCCTGGGGATCCCGTTCGTCGGGCAGTCCTTCGCCAGCACCGTGCTGCCGATCCTGATCGGGATGTGGGCGTTCTCCTACCTGGAGCGCGGGCTGAAGAAGGTGCTGCCGCAGATCACCCACCTCCTGCTGGTGCCGGTGATCTCCCTGGTGGTGATGGTGCCGCTCATGCTGCTGGTGTTCGGCCCGATCGGGTTCGCGATCGCCAACGGTGTGGTCGAGGGCTACACCTGGCTGGTCCAGTACCCGATCATCCTCAGCACGATCTTCGGCGCGTTCTTCGTGTTCGTGATCGTGATCGGCGCGCACTGGCTGGTCACCCCGATCCTGCTCAGCATCCTGGCCGACCAGGGCAAGGAGTACGCCCTGGCCGCCGGCGGGATGGGCAACTACGCGATCCTCGGCGTGCTGCTGGCGGTGCTGGTGCTCACCAAGGACAAGGAGACCCGGACGGTCGCCGGGTCCGCGGCCTTCGTGAACGGCATCGCGGGGATCACCGAACCGGGTGTCTACGGCGTGATCGTGAAGAGCAAGAAGTACTTCATCTCGGTGATCGCCGGCGGTCTGGTCGGTGGTCTGATCTGCGGGATCTTCGACGTCTACGTCACCGCCTTCGCGTTCTCCGGCGTGCTGGGCGCCCCGGCGTTCCTGGCCTCGCCGCGGGCGGTGCCGTACTTCGTCGCGGTGTTCTTCTCCATCGCGGTGGCCTTCGTCGTGACGCTGCTGCTGGACCGGCGCGGCGCGGGCCGGGCCGAGGAGGCCGTGGCCGAGGCCGCGGTCACCCCGCAGGCCGCTGCGGCGCGCTGATCGTCCCGGGTGGTCCGGCCGCCCCCGCGCCGGACCACCCGTCACCCCCCTGCACGGAAGGCACCACCCATGGACTACCCGCACCTGTTCTCCCCGCTGCGGCTGAACCGCGTCACCACCAAGAACCGGATCGTGGCCACCCCGACCGGCGACTTCTTCGAGGACAAGGCGCTCGGCGGGGCCGGGATCGTGATCACCGGCCACGCCATCGTCGAGCCGGGCCGGTCCAGCTACGCCAGCCCCGACGAGCCGGACGTGTTCTTCAAGTACGAGGTCGAGGACACCCGCCGCCGGGTGCTCAAGGCGCACCAGGCCGGGGCCAAGGCGTCGCTGGAGATCTTCCACGGCGGGCTGCACGCCCGGGTGAAGGACTTCGCCCGGGGCCCGTCCAGCTTCGTGCGGGAGGACGGCGTCGAGGTCCGCGGCATGACCGAGGCGGACATGGAGGAGGTGCTGGAGCTGTGGGCGCGCTGCGTCCGCAACGCCCGGGAGCTCGGCTTCGACATGGTGTTCCTGCACTTCGGGCACGGGTGGCTTCCCGCGCAGTTCCTGTCCCCGCGGACCAACTTCCGCACCGACGAGTACGGCGGGTCGCTGGAGAACCGGGCGAGATTCCCGCTGCGCATCCTGCAGGCGGTGCGGGCCGCGGTCGGACCGGACTTCCCGGTGGACATGCGGATCAGCGCGGTGGAGTGGATGGAGAACTCGATCTCCTTCGAGGACACCCTGGCGTTCATCAAGCTCGCCGAGCCGTACCTCGACACCGTGCAGATCAGCGCGGGCGTGGACATCGGCATCCAGGGCAACGTGCACCTGGCCACGACCAACTTCGAGCAGCACATGCCCAACGTCGCCTGGGCCGCGCAGGTCAAGGCCAACGTCGGCATCCCGGTGAGCGTGGTCGGCGCGATCATGACCCCGGACGAGGCGGAGGAGATCATCGCCTCCGGCCTGGTCGACATGGTCGCGCTGGGCCGCCCGCTGATCGCCGACCCGGAGTGGCCGCGCAAGGCCCAGGAGGGTCGCGCGGACGAGATCGTGCCGTGCATCCGCTGCCTGCAGTGCTACCACATCAGCACCAACCGCCGGAACGTCGGCTGCTCGGTGAACCCGCGGTTCTGGAACGAGGAGTTCGTCCCGCGCACGCTCTCGATCACCCCGCGGCCGCGCCGCACCGTGGTGGTCGGCGGCGGGCCGGGCGGGATCACGGCCGCGCTCACCGCGGCCGAGCGCGGGCACGAGGTGGTGCTGATCGAGCGCGAGGAGGTGCTGGGCGGCCAGCTGCAGTACGTGGCCCGGGAGCACTACAAGCAGGACATCAAGGCGTACCTCGACTACCTGCTGCGCCGGATCGGGTCCAGCGCGGTCGACGTCCGGCTGCGCACCGAGGCCACCCCGGAGCTGGTCCGGGAGCTCGCCCCGGACGCACTGGTGATCGCGGTCGGCGCCACCGAGGTGGTCCCGCCGATCCCGGGCCTGGACCTGCCGCACGTGATGACCGGCAACCAGGCGATCCTGCGCGAGGCGGAGCTCGGGCAGCGGGTGGTCGTGGTCGGCGCGGGCGCGATCGGCACCGAGATCGGCCTGGAGCTGGCCCGGCTGCGCGGCAAGGACGTGACCATGGTCGACATCGGTCCGGTGTACGCCCCGCAGGGCAACACGCTGTACCGCGAGGCGCTGCGGCAGAAGATCGAGGACACCCCGACGCTGTCCTTCCAGCTGAGCAGCCGGTGCCTGGCGATCGACGCCGAGGGGGTCCGGGTCGCGGACGCCGACGGCGTGGAGCGGACGATCCCGGCCGACCACGTGGTGATCTCGGTCGGGATGCGGGCCCGGGCGGACCTGGCCGCGGAGTTCTACGGGATCACGCCGGAGACGGTGGTGGTCGGCGACTGTGTCCGGCCGCGGATCATCATGGACGCCGTGTTCGAGGGCCACACCTACGCGATGAACCTCTGAGGAAGGAACACCCCCCATGGCCCTCTTCGGCCGACGCAAGACCCTGACCGTCACCGGACCCACCGAGGTCGTCTCGCCCGTGACCGGCACCGTCGTCGCGCTCGCGGACTGCGGCGACCCCGCTTTCGCCGCCGGGCTGCTCGGCCCCGGCACCGCGGTCCGTCCCGACTCCGGCGAGGTGGTCTCCCCGGTCTCCGGTCAGGTGATCTCCGCCATGCCGCACGCCTACGGGGTGCGGGCCGCGGACGGCGCCGAGGTGCTGGTGCACATCGGCATCGACACCGTGACGCTCGGCGGCGCGCACTTCGTCCAGCGGGTCGAGGCCGGGGACACGGTCACCGCCGGTGCGCCGCTGGCCACCGTGGACCTGGCCGCGGTCGAGGCCGCGGGGCTGTCCACCACCGTGATGGTCGTCGTGCCCAACGCCGACGCGGTCGGCCCGGTCGAGGTCGCCGCACCCGGCCCGGTCACCGCCGGGACGACCGTGCTCACCGTGCGGTCGTGAGGATTCACCTGCCCGGGTCGGTCGGATCCCGACCCGACTCGGAGACGATGTCCCGGACGACGGCGTCCGGGTCGGGAGGACGGGAAGACGCATGCGGGTCAAGCAGGTCCTGAACAACAGCGTGGTGCTCGGGGTCGACGACAACGGCACCGAGGTGATCATGCTCGGGCCCGGTCTCGGGTTCCGCTCGCACCCCGGCGCCGAGGTCGACCCCGCCGGGGTGCAGCGCACCTTCGTGCCGGACGGCATCGGATCGCTGGAGCGGTTGGCCGCGATGGTCGAGGAGATCTCGATCGAGGCGGTCGCCGCCTCGGAGGAGGTGATGCGGATCGGCCGCGAGCGCCTGGGCAGCTACGTCACCGCCCGGGTGCTGATCCCGCTGGCCGACCACATCGGCTTCGCGCTGCGGCGTACCCAGGACGGGACAGCGAGCGAGTACCCGCTGCGCTCCGAGCTCTCCTACCTCTACCCGGCCGAGCTCGCCTACGGCCGGGAGGCGCTGGACATCATCGAGCGGCGCACCGGCGTCCGGCTGCCTGCCTCCGAGGCGGTGCCGATCGCGATGCACTTCGTCAACGCGCAGTACGGCTCGGACGACATGCGCGAGTACATCCGGCTGACCTCCGCGCTGGAACAGATCCTGCGGATCATCGAGGAGGAGTACGGCATCCGGTACGACGAGGGATCGGTGGAGGTGGCGCGATTCATCACCCACCTGCGGTTCCTGTTCGTCCGGGCCCGGCTGCACGACACCGACCCGGAGGTCCCGATCGTCGGGCGCCCGGCCGGTGACGCGGACGCGCTGCTGGAAGCGGTCCGGGCGAGCAAGCCGCGGCAGTACGCCTCCGCGGTCCGGATCGGCGAGCTGCTCGCCGA
Source organism: Cellulomonas sp. RIT-PI-Y (assembly GCF_025642745.1). Taxonomy (GTDB): domain Bacteria; phylum Actinomycetota; class Actinomycetes; order Actinomycetales; family Cellulomonadaceae; genus Cellulomonas. Next base: position 5,507 of record NZ_JANZKP010000042.1, on the reverse strand, counting down.
GCTCTTCGACTGGGCGGTCGATCAGGACGAACTGCTCTACCTGAGCCTGCACGTGGCCCGGCTCACCGCGGCCGCGACGACCCCGCGCTAGCACGGGACTCCCGCCGGACGGGGCGGGCGGCCGAGGTGCGGCAGCCCGTCCGGTCCCGCACGACCTGCCCCCCGCATGTCGGCGCACCGGCCTAGCCTGGACCCATGCCCGAAGGTCACACCGTCCACCGCATCGCCCGCCAGTTCGCCCGTGACTTCGTCGGACACCGGCTGGCGGTGAGCTCCCCGCAGGGACGGTTCGCGACCGGCGCGGCGCTGATCGACGGACGGGAGCTGATCGGGTCGGCGGCGGTCGGCAAGCAGCTCTTCCTGACCTTCGAGGGCGATCTCACCCTGCGGGTGCACCTCGGGCTGTACGGCGCGTGGGACTTCCTCGGCGCGGTGTCGCCGTTGGACGAGGGGTCGACCGTGGTGGCGAGCATGGGGGCGCCCCGGGTCCGGCGCCGGATGGGCGAGGGCGAGCTGGCCGCGGAGCTGGACGCGGCGGACTTCCCGCCGGAGCCGGTGGGCCAGGTGCGGGTGCGGCTGGCGACCGGGTCGACCGTCGCGGACCTGCGGGGGCCGACCGCCTGCGAGGTGCTCGATCCGGTCGCGGCGGCGGCGGTGCTGGACCGGTTGGGCCCGGACCCGGCGGTCGAGTCGGACGTGCAGGGCGGCGACGGCGACCCGGGCGCCCGGGTGGTGCGGGCGGTGACCGCCCGTCGCACGCCGGTCGGGCAGCTCCTGATGGACCAAGCGGTGGTCGCCGGGATCGGGAACATCTACCGGGCCGAGCTGCTGTTCCGGGCCCGGTTGGACCCGCACACCCCGGGCCGGGCGGTCCCGGCCGAGACCCTGCGGGCGATCTGGGACGACTGGGCGGTGCTGCTGGAGGACGGGATCCGCACCGGGGTGATGCTCACCCGGGAGGACCTGGACGCCGAGGGCCGGTCGGCCGCGCTGCTCGACCCGTCGCTGCGGCACTGGGTCTACGGCCGCGCGGGCGAGCCGTGCCGGGTGTGCGGCACCCCGGTGGTGGTGGAGGAGATGGCCGGCCGGAAGCTGTACCACTGCCCGGTCTGCCAGCGCTGAACGCTCAGGGGGTGCGGACCATCGGGACGTGCGGGATGCCGTCCTCGTCGTAGGTCGCGCCGTCCCGCACGAACCCGTACCGGCCGTACCAGTGCTCCAGGTGCTCCTGGGCGTGCAGGTGGATGGTCGCGGCGGGGCCGCACAGCTCGATCCCGCGTTCCAGGAGCCCACCGGCGACCCGTCGACCGCGCGCGGCCTGCGAGGTCGCGACCCGGCCGATCGCGGGGGTGTCCGATCCGTGGCGCAGCACCCGGATGCAGCCGAGCACCTCGCCGTCCTCCTCGGTCCAGACCTGGAGGGTGTCGGCCAGCAGATCCTGGCCGTCCAGCTCCGGGTAGGGACAGGTCTGCTCGACGACGAACACGTCGACCCGGAGCTTCAGCAGGGCGTACAGCTCGGTCGCGCTGATCTGGTCCGGGCGGCGGACGACGGTGCGGAGGGTCACCGGGGCAGCCTAGGCGGCCCTCATTCCAGCTCGAAGTCGGCGACCAGCCGCTGATCGACCTTCTGCTCGCCGACCGGCAACGGCACCGACAGCACGTTCCCACGGCTGGGCAGCGGGCAGGCCCAGGCCGGGTCGTAGGCGCAGGACGGGTTGTACGCGAAGTTGAAGTCGATGATCAGGCCGCCGTCGACCGCCCGGCCGAGGTCCGCGCCCTTCACGGTGTCCAGCAGGTACCGGCCCCCGCCGTAGGTGCTCCGGTTGCTGGTCGCGTCCTTGACCGGCACGAAGATCCCACCGCCGTAGGTGCGCAGCGCCCACACCGCCAGGGTGCCGAGGTCGCCCACCTCCACCTTGCCGACCCGGTCGAAGGGCACCACGCCGTCGGTGCCGGTCGCGACCTCCATCCGCTGCGGGAGGGTGGCGCGGACCCGCAGCTTGAACCGGTAGGCCGGGTCGTAGGGTGCGACGTCCAGCCCGATGAACACCGCCTTGGCCGCCGGGTGCAGCGGGGAAGCCGCGTGGTCGGCGAACAGGTCGTTGCGCTGCTCGACCCAGTGCGCGTGCGCGGCGGCCGGGTCGTCGACGGCGATCTCCCGCACCCGGGCGTACATCTGCGCCACCCGGCGTCGCCAGTCCGCCACGGCGAGGGCGTCGAGGGCCTGGCCGAGCGGAGTCACCATGACCCCAGCCTGTCATGCCGACGGCAGGGTTTCATCCGTTCCGGTCGAGGCGTCGCAGCGCGCGCACCTCGCGCACCACCACCGCGGCGCAGATCAGCGCACCGAGCCAGGCCCAGGTCCGGCCGCGCAGCGCCGCGCCGAGGCACACCAGGGTGAGCAGCCCGGCGCCGACCACGACGGCGAGGCTGGACCAGCGGATGCGGCTGCGCACCGGGCGACCGTACCGCCTCGACGTGAAAGGCTCGGGACATGGACCTGAGGATCTTCACCGAACCGCAGCAGGGCGCGACCTACGACGACCTGCTCACCGTCGCCCGAGCCACCGAGGAGCTGGGCTTCGACGCCTTCTTCCGCTCGGACCACTACCTGTCGATGGGCGGGGAGGGTCTGCCCGGCCCTACCGACGCGTGGACCACGCTGGCCGGTCTGGCGCGGGAGACCAGCCGGATCAAGCTCGGCACCCTGGTGACCTCCGCGACCTTCCGGCACCCCGGGGTGCTCGCGATCCAGGTCGCCCAGGTCGACCAGATGTCCGGCGGCCGGGTGGAGCTCGGGCTCGGGGCGGGCTGGTTCGCGGAGGAGCACTCCGCCTACGGCATCCCGTTCCCGGCCAAGCGCTTCGGCCCGCTCACCGAGCAGCTCGAGGTGATCACCGGCCTGTGGGGCACCCCGGTCGGCGAGCGGTTCAGCTACGAGGGCGAGCACTACACCCTGGTCAACAGCCCCGCGCTGCCCAAGCCGGTGCAGACCTCGCCGATCGACCCGTCCCGTGCCGGGGTGCCGGTGATCGTCGGCGGTCTCGGACCCAAGAAGACCCCGGCGCTCGCGGCCCGGTTCGCCACCGAGTTCAACCTCTCCTTCCCCGCGCTGGACCAGATCGGGGAGAAGCTGGACGGCGTCCGCGCCGCGTGCCGGGAGATCGGCCGTGACCCGGGGTCGATCATCATGTCCTCCGCGCTCGTGCTGGTCGCGGGCAAGGACGACGCCGAGGTCGACCGCCGGGCCGCCGCGATCGGCCGTGACCCCCTGGAGGTCCGTGGAGTCGGCATCGCCGGCACCCCGACCGCGATCGTCGACCGGCTCGGTGCGCTGGCCGAACTCGGGGTGAGCCGGGTCTATCTGCAGGTCCTCGATCTGCACGACCTGGACCACCTGGAGCTGGTGGCCTCCGAGGTCATGCCGCAGCTGGGCTGACACCGCACCACCGGGCCGCGCACCGCGTCGGTGTGCGGCCCGGCCGGGTGCGAGCGAGGATCGGGGTGGCCGAACAGTGGGAGGACGACGCGGTGAGTGACACCAACGGGCCGGACCGGGCACAGGATCCGACCGGTGCCGCCGGGGCGGGGGAGCCCCGGCACGACGGCTCCGCCATCCCCGGCTACCAGCCGCCGCCGGCGCCCTCCCCCGGGACACCGGGTCAGGGGTTCCCGCCGGCGACGGGTCCGGGTCCGGGTCACCCGCCTGCGCCCGGATCCTCCCCCGCGCCCGGCCCCGTGGCGCCGCCCACCGGTGGCCCGCCGCCGTATCCGCCCGGGTACGCCGCGCCGGGATACGCCCCGCCCGGATACCCGCAGCCCGGCGCGGTGCCCGGCTACCCGGTCCAGCCCCCGCCCTCGACCGGAGTGCTGCCCTGGGCGCTCGGCCTGATCGCGCTGTTCCCGATCCCGTTCGTGGGCTCGCTCGCCGCGGGCATCGCGATGATCGTCGCCGCGCGCACCCCGCGGCAGCAGGCGCCGACCGCGCGGGAGAACGCCAACCGCGCCGCCAACTGGGGCCTGACCTACCTGATCGCCACCGTGCTGCTGGTCGGCGGGCACTTCAGCGTGCTGTTCGTCGCGCACGAGATCCACGGGTTCTTCCCGTTCGGCCTCATCATCCTGAGCTGGCTCGCGGTCAGCGTCGTGCACGTGGTGTTCTCGATCGTGGGTTGGGTGCAGGCGAGCCAGGGACGACGGGTCGCGGTGACCGGGTTGCCGGTCTTCCGCTGACCCCGGGACCTCCGTCGGCTCCGGTCAGTCAGCGGAGGCGAAGTCCTGGGGCACCCGCGCCATGCGCCACAGGTCCCGCACCACCACGACCAGCGTCACGACCAGCAGGACGTTCCGCGCCACCAGCAGCAGCGAGGCGCCGACCACTCCCGCGGTGATCGCGTCGTAGGCGATCGGGAACACCCACTGGGTGAGCCCGGCGATCGCGAGGACCAGGACGGCGGTGGTGCGCCACGCCCGGACCGGCTCCCGGCCGGGACGTGCCAGACCGATCACCACCGGCCCGGCCAGCCAGCCGATGAACTGCGGCGAGCCGACCTTGTTTGCGATGATCAGCACCAGGGCGATCAGCAGCGCACCACGGGCCAGGAAGGCGGCGTGGTCCAGTCGATCGCCCGCGCGCAGCCGCACCCGGAGCAGGAGAGCGGTGGCGGCGGCCAGGGCGAGGGGCAGCGCCACGCCGAGCAGCGCGGCCATGGTCGAGGTGCCCGGCCCGACGATCTCCCAGGTGATGATCTCGTCGTTCATCCAGATCCGGACGCCGCCGTCGACCAGGCCGCGCAGCACCCAGGCGGTCGCGGCGACCGACTCCAGCTGGAGCCCGCGCTCGCCCTGCTCGCCGAGGAAGCTGAACAGGTGGGACAGCCCGCCCCCGGCGGCGACGATCCCGGCGACCACCACGCACACCGCGGCGGCGGGGAGCACCACATGCCGCCAGGGCCGGCGCACGATCAGCACCAGCGGCAGGAGCAGGGCGCCGGGAGCCACCTTGACCCAGGCGCCGAAGGTCAGCAGCGCCGAGGCGACCGCGGGGCGCCGGAGCGCGAGCGCCAGCGCGGTGACCACGATCGGGGCGACGACCGCGTCCAGGCGGCCGACGGACACCGGGCCGAGCAGCAGGATAAAGCCGAGCCACCACCAGACCCCGAGCATCGGACCGACCGAGTGCGGTTCCCGCGGGAGGGCGCGGCCGACCCGGAGCAGCGTCCAGGCGGCGAGGGCGTTCAGTGCGGTGATCAGCAGGGTCCAGGCGACCGCGTAGGTGCGGGTGTCCCAGGTGTCGACGAATCCGGGCAGCAGCATCGGCAGGATCGCGCCGGCCGGGTAGACCCAGTCGCCGTCCAGCACCGGCCAGATGCCCTGGTGCAGGCCCTGCCACATCCACCAGCGGTAGAGGTCGACGTCCCAGAAGGCCCGGGTCGGGATGATCACGGTGCCGACCAGGCCGATCCACAGGTGCACCGCGGCGAACGCGCCGATCAGGACGGCCCG
>NZ_JANZKP010000041.1 GCF_025642745.1 Cellulomonas sp. RIT-PI-Y | reverse complement strand
GACGACGCCACCTGACCCGCCGCGGCTGCGGCGGGACCGCTTCACCTGGACGATGACCGGCTGGTTCGTCGCGTGGGGGTGGCTGCTGTACTCGTTCAACCCGGCCGTGCCGTTGGTGGCGGAGGAGTTCGGGGTCAGTCGCGCGGCAGCGGGGCTGCACGGGACGGCGATGGCGGCGGGGGCGATCCTGGCGGCGTCGGTCACCCCGACGCTGGTGCTGCGGATCGGGCGGCGGGGCACGCTGCTGCTCGCCGGGTCGGTGCTCGCCGTCGGCACGGTGCTGTTGGTCGCGGGACAGGCGCTCGCGTTCACGCTGGCAGCGATGACCGTGACCGCGACCGGCGCGAACATGGCGATCAGTGCCGCGCAGGCCGGTCTGATCGTGCACCAGGGACCGGCCGGGTCGGCGGCGATGAGCCTGGCGAACGGGATCGGGTCCGGCATCGGCCTGATCGGTCCGCTGGCGCTGGGCGGTGCGGTCGCCCTGGGCTGGGGGTGGCGTCCCGCGGTGGCGATGACCGCGGTGTTCACCGTGATCACGGCCCTGCTGACCGCGCGCGTGACCGAGTCGGAGGCCTTCGCCCGCCGGGCGTCGACGCGCGCGGACGCACCCGATCGGGTGCCGCCGCCGGCTCGTCGACCCGAGCTGGTGACGGCCTCGCGCTGGTTCCTGGTGGTGGTGCTGGCGTCGGTCGCGACCGAGAACGCGACCACCTACTGGGCGACCGATCTGGTGATCGAACGCACCGGTGCGGGTGCCGGGATCGCGACCGCCACCACCGCGGGGCTGGTCGCGGGCATGACGGTCATCCGGTTCGTGGTCGGGCCGCTGTCGCTGCGCATGCCTCCCGCGGGCCTGCTGGTCGCGTCGTTCGGGGTGTCGATCGTGGGGTGGGCGGTGCTGTGGTCCGCCACGGTGCCGTGGGTGGCGTTGACCGGGCTGGTGCTGACCGGGCTGGGCTACGGCGCCCTGTACCCGCTGGGCATCGCGATGCTGCTGGCCTCCGCGCAGGGGCGGACCGACCGGGCGCAGGCCCAGTCGACGCTGGCGGGCGGATCGGCGATCGGGATCGCGCCGTTCCTGCTCGGGTTCCTGGCCGATCGGGTCGGGTCGCACCAGGCGTTCGTCGTCGTGCCGGTGCTGGCGGTCGCGGGTGGAATCGCCGCCTGGCGCGGGGGTGTCGCGGCGCGTGCGGCGGCGGTGGACCCCGGACCGGTGCGATCCTCGACCGCATGAGGGACGACCTGCGAGCGGTGGCGGTGGTGGCACGCTGCGGGCTGATCGGCCTGGACGCCTGGCCGAATGTGGCCGCGCACCTGGTCGGGCTCGGGCACGGCGGCGACGCGCTGGCGGAGCTCGCCGCGGTCGAGCGGGGGACCACCTGGTCGGAGCTGGAGCCCCTGGTGCCGTCCGCGCTGGCCGAGCTCGGGCTGCCCGATCTGCCGCCGGACGAGGCGCTCCGGGTGGCGCTGGGCCTGGTCGAGGACCCGATGGAGCGCTGGGCGGTGCTCGGCCGGGTGGTGGACGTGCTGCCGATCGGGGTCGGGCGGCTCGAGGTGGAGATCAGCGCGCACGCGCAGGACTGCCCGGTGTGCCGCGACCTGGACGACCCGCAGGTGCGCGACCTGCTGCGGTCGCGGTCGGCGCTGGACCTGGATTCCGGGCTGCGCGCGGCGTTGACCGCGGGACTCTGACCGGCCCTACTCGCCGACCTGCCCGTCCACCTGCTCGCGCAGCAGATCCGCGTGCCCGTTGTGCCGCGCGTACTCCTCGACCAGATGCACCAGCACCCAGCGCACGGTCGGCGCGTTGCCGTCCGCCCAGGGCCGCCGCACCGGGGCGTCCAACCCGTCCTCCGCCAGGGCGGCGGCGATCGCGGTCCGGGACCGGTCCACCGAGCGGTCCCAGAGCTCACGCAGCTGCGCCGGACGCAGGGTGCGGGACAGGTGCCAGTCGAAGTCCACGTCCACGGACCAGTCCACGTCGGTCCAGGGCGCGGGCAGCGACTCGCCGCGCAGCCGCCACACGGACCAGGAGTCCTCGACGTAGGCCAGGTGCGCCAGCATCCCGCCGAGCGTCATGGTCGACCGGCCGACGGTGGTGGCCAGACCGGTCACGTCCAGCCCGCGGGTCTTCCACTCCAGGGTGGCGCGATGGAAGTCCAGGTAGCCGAGCAGCATGCCGGCCTCGTCGGCGGCCAGCGGCGGTTCGGGTCGACCGTGTTCGTCCAGGATCATGTCGGCAGTGTGGCCTGGTCCCCGCGGGGTCCACCAGCCGGGAGAATGGTCCGGTGCCCGCGTACCAGATCGTCCCGCTGACCGACCCTGCCGACGAGCGGCTCGCCGACTACCTCCGGCTGACCGATGTCGCGCTGCGCTCCAAGCACGAGCCGGCGAAGGGGCTCTACATCGCGGAGAGCTCCACCGTGCTCGAACGTGCGCTCGCGGCGGGGCACCGTCCGCGGTCCGTCCTGGTGTCACCGCGCTGGCTGCCGGACGTCGAGGAGCTGCTCGGAGGGTCGTCCGAGGGCGGGGAGCCGGTGCCGGTCTACGTCGGGGAGCCCGCGGTGCTGGAGGCGATCACCGGCTTCCACGTGCACCGCGGCGCGTTGGCGTCCATGCACCGTCCGGCTCTGCCGTCGGTCGAGCGGACCCTGGCGGGGGCGCGGCGGGTGGTGGTGCTCGAGGACATCGTGGACCACACCAATGTCGGTGCGGCGATGCGTGCCTGCGCGGCGATGGGGGTGGACGCGGTGCTGGTGACGCCGTCCTGCGCGGACCCGCTGTACCGCCGCGCGATCCGGGTGTCGATGGGCACCGTGTTCCAGGTGCCGTGGACCCGGCTGGCGTCCTGGCCGGGCGGCATCGACCAGCTGCACGAGCTCGGGTTCACCGTCGCCGCGCTGGCGCTGGACGACGACTCGGTCAGTCTGGACGACCTGGCCGCCGACCCGCCGCAGAAGCTGGCCACCGTGTTCGGCACCGAGGGCGACGGGTTGAAGCGGCAGACGATCGCCGCCTGCGACGCGACGGTGCGGATCCCGATGGCGGGCGGGGTGGACTCGTTGAACGTGGCCTCGGCGGTGGCGGTGGCGACCTGGGCGACCCGGGTGGCGGACCAGGGCCGGTGAGCCCGGGGCGGCCCCTCAGCCCGCCGTGGTGCGGTGGCCGGGTCGGCGCAGCTCGGCCAGGAACCTGCGGACCCGTTCCGCGTCCGCGCCGAGCTCCGGCAGCGCGTCGACGATGGCGGTGGCCAACGATCGGATCGGCACGTTCGCGTCCATCGATGCGGCGCGCAGCAGGGCGAACGCCGCGGGCGGGTCGAGCTGCTGGCTGAACGCGACGGCGCCGACCGCCTGCTCGATCACCGAGCGGGAGGTGGCGGCCGCGGCGATCGCGGAGGTGGCGACGGCCTGGCCGCGCCGGTCCACCAGATCGGTGAGGTCGATCAGATAGCCGTGCACGCCGTCCTCACGCCGCTCGCCGACCAGGACGCACAGCCGTTCCCGGTGCTCGGCGTCGGTGATCCGGTACGCGGCGCTGAGGGTGGGCGGCGGATCGGAGAGCAGGGCCGCGAGGTCCGCACGATCGTCGGGATGGGCGTGTGCGAGCAACAGCTCGGTGGTGGGGACGACCTCCCGCGCGGTGAACCCGTGGATGGCGAAGACCGACTCGGACCACCACCAGGTGCCCGTGTGCGGATCAAGCCGGTAGGCACCCGTCGGGGCGCCGGACCCGGGGGTGCGTGGTGGGTGCTTCAGCTCCACTGTGGTTGCGGCCCTCGTGCTGGTGCGGTGCTCGGAGGCCTTGGCCCGACCCCCTGGTACCGCGCTGGTCAGAGGGTAGGTGGCGGGTGCCCGCTCCGGAAAATCGACGCACCGTCCGACGTGCGGTTTAGGTGGTCGGACCCCGGCTTTCGGTGGTGGCACCCGGGTCCGCGGACGTCGGTGTGGGGGATTGCTGGGCGAAGGCTAGGTGGCCACCCAGGTAGCCCGCGGCGCCGAGTGCGCCGGAGGCGGCCAGGGATGTGAGCACCCCCAGGGTGCGGTGCCCTCGACGCCGGAACACCCAGGACGCCCCGAAGCCGATCGTGGCCCCCGCGTTGAGGACGGCGTGCGCGACGCCCACCCGCCGGACCCGCTGGTCCCCGAGAGCCCAGTCGGCCACGCCGGTGAGGCTGGCCGGAAGCGCGCTGAGGACGCCGAGGCCGACCAGGCGGTCCGCCGCGGGGCGGGCGTCCGGGCCGCCGACCAGGTCGAGGGTGAGGCTGCTCAGCCAGAATCCGAGCGGGGCGTCGGTCAGCAGCGGATGGGCGGCGTGCCCGAGCGGGCGGCCCTGGAGCAGGTGGGCCAGCGGAGCATGTCGCAGCAGGGGGCGGCTCAGGGCGTCGAGCCGGTCGGCGCCCGGGTCCAGCGCCGCGGTGTGTTCCAGTCCGTGGGCGAGGCGGGCGGGCAGTGGACTCTGACGGACGTGCTGGGGCATCACGGCCTCCGAGGGCTGGGGGACTTCCGAGGGTGGTCGAGGCCCGGAGGATCCGCATCCGGGAAGACCTACCGTCTGGTAGGGTTTGGCCACGCGCCGCACGAGGGAGTGACGATGGACGATCGCGAAGCCGAGATCCGCCGCCGGATGGACGCGCAGGAGCTGTACACCGACGAGGGCCCCGGGCTGGACCAGCTGACCGAGCAGCGCATCCGGGGCAAGGAGCTCGCCGCGGCGTACAACGCGACCTCCCCGCGGGACGCCGAGGGCCGGGCCGCGCTGCTCCGGGAGATCTTCGGCGCTGTCGACGGCGAGGTCTGGATCGAGCCGCCGCTGCACGTCGCCTACGGCCGCCACACCACCGTCGTCGGCTGGATGTACGCGAACACCGGGCTGACCGTGATCGACGACAGCCCGGTCCGGATCGGCGCGCGGGTGATGTTCGGCCCGCACGTCACGATCTCCACCGCCGGGCACCCGGTCCATCCGGAGCTGCGCGCCGACGGCAGTCAGTTCTCCGCTCCGGTGACGATCGAGGACGACGTCTGGATCGGCGGGAACGTCTCGATCCTGCCGGGCGTGACCGTCGGCCGGGGCTCGGTGGTCGCCGCGGGCGCGGTGGTCACCGGGAACGTCCCGCCGACGACCGTCGTCGGGGGAGTCCCGGCGCGGGTGCTGCGCCCGATCACCGCCGCCGACCGGGACTGGAGCTGGCGACCGCCCCGGGACCTGCCGGTGCCGGCCGGCGCGGTGCTCTGGGACATGGACGGCGTGCTGGTGGACAGCGAGTCGCTGCTCTACGAGGCGGAGCGCCAACTGCTGGCCGAGCACGGCGTCGACCTCACCCCGGAGGTGAAGGCCGGCTTCGTGGGGCTCGGCGGCACCGAGGTGCTGGCCGCGCTGGCCGAGCACTTCGGTCTGGAGGCGGATCTGCCCGCGTGGACCGCCCGGAAGATCGAGCTGGCCACCTCGTTGTTCCCCGGGCTCCGGGCTTTCGAGCCGACCACCACGGTGGTGCGGGCCCTGGCCGCCGCCGGGGTGCCGATGGCGGTCGCGTCCGGGTCGCCGGCCGCCGCCATCGACACCTCGCTGCGCACCGTCGGCCTGGACGAGCTCCTGCCGGTCCGGGTGTCCGTCGACCAGGTCGCCGCCGGGAAACCCGCACCGGACGTGTTCCTGACCGCGGCCGCGCAGCTGGGGGTGCCGCCCGAGCACTGCGTGGTGATCGAGGACGCGGTGCCGGGGGTGCTTGCGGCCAAGTCCGCGGGGATGAGGTGCATCGCGATCCCGTCCGTCACCGAGCCGCTCGACCCGCGGTTCGAGCAGGCCGACCTCCTGGTGCGGGACGGGATGTCCGCGGCGGGCGCCACCACGCTGCTCGGCTGGCTGGGGGTCGGCCGGGGCTGAATCCGGCCGACGCTCACCGGTGCGAGAGGCCGGGGACGTCGGGACGGCGGGGCTGACCGCGATCGCGGGGCCGACCGCCGCTCGACGGAACTGGGTGCCGCCCACTCATGCCACCGCGCTGTCGTGCGGGAACACCGTGACGATGGCACGCTGAACCGTCGTTTCCGCACGTCCCACGAGGTTCCCATGCCGTCCCTGCGCGAACGTTGGGGAATCGCCCCCGCCGTGTTCTGGCCCGCCGCGCTGATCGTCGCCGCTGTCGCGGGGCTGACCATCGCCTTCCCCGAACCGGCCGAGCGGGTGATCGGCGCGATCCAGACCCATGTGGTGGCCGGCTTCGGTTGGTACTACGTGCTGCTGGTCGCCGGGTTCGTGGCGTTCTCGATCTGGGTCGGCGTCGGCCGTTGGGGCGACATCACGCTCGGGCAGGACGACGACGAGCCGCGCTACGGACTGGGCACCTGGTTCTCCATGCTGTTCGCGGCCGGGATGGGCATCGGCCTGGTCTTCTGGGGCGTCGCCGAGCCGCTGAGCCACTACGCCGACCCGAAGCCGGGTGTCGACGGAACACCGGTGCAGCTCGCCCAGGCCGCGATGACCCAGACCTATCTGCACTGGGGGGTCAACGCCTGGGCGATCTACGTCGTGGTCGGGCTCGGGTTGGCCTACACCATCCACCGCAAGGGCCGCCCTGTCTCGATCCGTTGGGCGCTGGAGCCGCTGCTCGGCGACCGGGTGCGCGGCCGGCTCGGCGACGTGGTGGACGTGACCGCCGTGGTCGGCACCGTGTTCGGTGTGGCGACCTCCCTCGGCCTCGGCGTGCTGCAGATCGCGGCCGGACTCGAACACGCCGGGATCGCGAGGGCCAGCATCGGACTGCAGGTCGTGCTGATCATCGTCGTCACCGCGGCGGCCACGCTGTCCGTGGTCTCCGGCCTGGACAAGGGCCTCAAGTGGCTGTCGAACATCAACGTCTCGCTGGCCGGGGTGCTGATGGTCCTGGTCCTGGTGCTGGGGCCGACGCTGTTCCTGCTGCGCGAGTTCGTGCAGTCGATCGGGAACTATCTGTCCTCCTTCCTGTCCCTGACCTTCAACGTCAGCGCGTACTCCGGCGCCGAGGGCGAGGCGTGGCAGGCGTCCTGGACCACCTTCTACTGGGGCTGGTGGATCAGCTGGGCGCCGTTCGTCGGGGTCTTCATCGCCCGGATCTCCCGGGGTCGCACGGTCCGGGAGTTCGTCGGCGGCGTGCTGCTGGTGCCGACGATCGTGACGTTCCTCTGGTTCTCGGTGCTGGGCGGGTCCGCGCTGTACCAGGAACTGTTCGGCGGCGGGGGACTGGTCGGCCCGGGCGGTGAGGTCGTGCCGGAGAACGCGCTCTTCGACCTGATCTCCGGGCTGCCGGGCGGCGCCGTCCTGACCATCGGCGCGATCATCCTGATCGCCCTGTTCTTCGTCACCTCCGCGGACTCCGGCGCTCTGGTGGTCGCCATGCTGTCCGCGGGCGGCCATCCTGATCCGGGTGCGCGGCTCCGGGTGATCTGGGCCGCGTTGGTCGGCATCCTGGCGATCGCCCTGATGCTGGCGGGCGGTCTCACCGCACTGCAGACCGCTGCCATCCTGATCGCGCTGCCGTTCTCGGTGGTGATGATCGGGATGGTGTTCGCGACGTCCAAGGCCCTGCACCTGGAACACGTGGCGGTGATGAAGGCCGAGCGGCGCCGGGCCCGGGCCAGCCTGACCGCGCACGTCACGGCGCATGTCGAGGCGCAGCTCGCCGAGCGGGAGGAGTCGAGCGGGCAGGCGGACGACGGCGGAGCCCGCTGGTGGCGGAAGGTGCGCGGGCCGAAGCCCTGATCCCGCTACCGTGTGGCCACGTGAGTAGTCATACCCAGTCCACCGACCAGCTGCGGGCCGGTCTCCAGACCCGGCACCTGACCATGATGGGACTCGGGTCCGCGATCGGTGCCGGACTCTTCCTGGGCAGCGGCGCCGGCATCGCGACCGCGGGGCCGGCCGTCCTGGTGTCCTACGCGATCGCCGGGCTGCTGGTCGTGATGATCATGCGGATGCTGGCCGAGATGGCCTCCGCGATCCCCGCCAGCGGCTCGTTCTCGGTCTACGCGGAGAAGGCGCTCGGCCGGTGGGCGGGCTTCACCCTGGGCTGGTTGTACTGGTTCACCCTGATCATGGTGCTCGGTGCGGAGATCACCGGTGTGGCCCAGATCGTCACCGGGTGGTTGCCGGGCGTGCCGCAGTGGGTGGTGGCCGCGGTGTTCGTCGCCCTGTTCGCGGTGGTGAACCTGTCCGGTGTGCGGCAGTTCGGTGAGCTGGAGTTCTGGTTCGCCTTCATCAAGGTCGCCGCGATCGTCGGCTTCCTGATCATCGGCACTCTGCTGGTGCTGGGTCTGCTGCCCGGCACGGACCCGGTCGGCACCAGCAACCTGCTCGGCCACGGCGGCTTCGCACCCGAGGGGATCGGTGGGGTCGCGGCCGGGCTGCTCGTGGTGGTCTTCGCCTTCGGCGGCATCGAGATCGTCACCATCGCCGCCGCCGAGGCCCGCGACCCGCAGCGTGCGGTCGCCCGCGCCACCCGGACCATCGTCTGGCGGATCCTGCTGTTCTACGTCGGCTCGGTCGCGATCATGGTGCTGATCCTGCCGTGGAACGCCCCGGCGCTGCAGTCCGGGCCCTTCGTCGCGGTGCTGGAGCTGGCAGGTCTCCAGGGTGCGGCCACGCTGATGGAGGTCGTGGTGGTGATCGCGCTGCTGTCGGCCTTCAACGCCAATGTCTACGGCACCTCCCGGATGGCCTACTCGCTGGCCGGGCGCGGCGACGGTCCCGCCGTGCTGCGCCGGGTGTCGGCCCGGGACGTGCCATGGGTCTCGGTGCTGGTGTCGGTGTTCTTCGCCGTGGTCGCCGTGGCGCTCAACTGGCTGCTGCCCGACGACCTGCTCGGCCTGCTGCTCAACGCGGTCGGCTCGGCGCTGCTGGTGGTCTGGGTGCTGATCGCGGTGGCCCAGCTGCGGCTGCGGCCGGTGCTGGAACGTGAGGCCGCCGAGCGCGGCGAGCAGCTGACCCTGCGGATGTGGGGCTTCCCCTGGCTGACCTGGGCGACCCTGGTCGCGCTCGCCGGGCTGGTCGCTCTGATGCTCGCCGACGACTCCGCCCGGGGGCAGCTGGCCTCCACGGCGGGGTTGGTCCTGGTCATCGTGCTGGCCTATGCCGCGAGTGCCTGGGTGCGGCGACGTCGAGCGGCCGCCGCGCCGGTGGCCGGATAGCCCGTCCGGTCAGCCGCGGAGCCCCCACAGCAGCCCCGCCGCGATCGCCAGCATCACCGCCGCGATCACCCCGTCCAGCACCCGCCACGCGCGCTGTCGTGCGAACAGCGGGGTGAGCAGGCGGGCCCCGTACCCCAGCGCGGTGAACCAGACCAGCGATCCCAGCATCGCCCCGGCCCCGAACCACCAGCGCAGCTCGCCGTGGCCCGCCGCGACCGACCCGAGCAGCACCACGGTGTCCAGGTACACGTGCGGATTGAGCCAGGTCAACGCCAGCGCGGTGCCCAGCGCTCCGGCCGGCCCCGTCGCCGGGCGGTCCTCGTCGACCGCCAGCACCGCCGGTCGTATCGCCCGCCGGATCGCGAGCCCGGCGTACCCGACCAGGAACGCCGCCCCGGCGACGCGGGCCACCACGAGCGCCGCCAGGTGCCGGTCCACCAGCGCCCCGAGTCCGGCCACCCCGGCTCCGATCAGCACGACGTCGCTGAGTGCACAGACCGCGACCACCGCCGCCACGTGCCGACGGGTCAGCCCGATCCGCAGCACGAAGGCGTTCTGCGCACCGATCGCCACGATCAACGACAGCCCGAAGGCGAACCCGGCCAGGAGGGAGGACATGGCGTGACGGTAGGAGCGGCCGAGAGCAGTAGTCCAATCACTGTTCAGCTAACTACATAAGCTGACCTGATGGAACTGAGCCAGCTCCGGACCCTGCTCGCCGTGATCGACCACGGCTCCTTCGAGGCCGCCGCCGACGAGCTGCACCTCACCCAGTCCGCGATCAGTCAGCGGATCCGGGCGCTGGAGACCAGCGTCGGGCAGGTCCTGGTCCACCGCAGCCGGCCCGCCGGGGTCACCGAGGCCGGCGGGACCTACCTGCGCCTGGCCCGGCAGATGACCGCCCTCGCCGACCAGGCTCAGCACGACGTCGGCGCCGCAGGGCCGGTCCCACGCCTGTCCATCGCGGTCAACTCCGATTCCCTGGGCAGCTGGGTGCTGCCCGCGCTGGCCCCGCTCGCCGGCGAGATCGCCTTCGACCTGCACCGGGAGGACGAGGCGCACTCGATCGCCCTGCTGCGGGAGGGCACCGTGATGGCGGCGATCACCACCAGCGGGCGGCCGGTGCAGGGCTGCACCGCACACCGGCTCGGCGCGCTGCGCTACCGCCCGATGACCGCCCGCCCGGAGTCGTTCCCGGACGGCCCCACGCCGGAGGCGCTCCGCCGGAACCCGGTCGTCGTCTTCGACCGGAAGGACGACCTGCAGGACGCCTATCTGCGGGCCCATCACGTCGACCCCGCCGTACCGCCCCGGCACCACGTGCCCGCATCCGCCGACTTCGCCAGCGCCGTCCGGCTCGGCATGGGCTGGGGCATGCTCCCCGAGTCCGAACCCGGTGACGGTCTGACCCCGCTCGACGACCGGAGCGTCGACGTCACGCTCTACTGGCAGCAGTGGTCGCTGGCCACCCGTGCCCTGGAGCGCACCGGCGAGGCCGTTCGACGGGCGGCGGCCACCCACCTGCGGTGATACTTCCCCGATGAGCTTCGCCGAGTGGACCGCCCGCACCGAGGACCGCATGATCACCACCGTGGCCCGATGGTGCACCCGACGGGGCTACGTCCCGCGCATCGTCACCTACCCGTCCTACGGCACCACCACCTGGGTCCGGGTCAGCGCCCGTGTCCTGCTCAGCGACCCGCTCGCCCCCAGCCCCGGCTCCACCGCCCGGCGCGGCTGGCGCACCCTGTTCACCGCCGAGTACCCCGGCACCGAGGTCGAGATCCGCGACACCGACGGCACCCTGATCGATCTGGTGCGCACCGACCGTGGCGGCTACGTCGACGTCGTCGTGCCCGTCTCGCTCGAGCCGGGCCTGCGCAGTGTGCTGCTGTCGGTCCCCGGCGGCGACCAGGGCGTCGCGGCACCGATCCACGTCCTGGACCCCGGCACCCGCCGCGCCGTCGTCTCCGACATCGACGACACCGTGCTGGTCACCTTCATGCCCAGGCTGTGGCTCGCCGCCTGGAACTTCCTGGCCCGCAGCGAGACCAGCCGCCGGGCCGTCCCCGGCATGCCCGCCCTGTACCGGACCCTCACCGCCGAGCAGGACACCGCGATGTTCTACCTGTCCAACGGCGCCTGGAACAGCGCCGCCGCCCTCGGACGGTTCTTCACCCGGGTCGGCCTGCCGGCCGGTGCCCTGCTGCTCACCGACTTCGGGCCCACCGGCACCGCGCTGTTCCGGTCCGGCCGCGCGCACAAGGCGCGGGTGCTGCTCCAGCTCGCCGACGAGTTCCCCGACGTGCGATTCGTGCTGCTGGGCGACGACGGCGAGCACGACCCGGAGATCTACCGGGAGTTCGACACGGCCCGGCCCGGGCGGGTGGAGGTGGTGGCGATCCGGCAGCTGTCGGCGGTGGAGCAGGTGGTGTCGAGCGGGACGCCGCTGCCGCTGCCGGGAGCTCGGGACGGGATGGAGCGGCTGGAGCGGGCGTCGGAGACGGTGTTCGTGGCGGGGGAGGACGGGGAGGTGCTGGCGGCGGAGCTGCGCGGGGCGGGGGTGATGTGACTCATCCTGGATTGGCCGTCACGCTCGGAGCGGGGTCGAAGAAGCCGACGCTCACCCGGTCCGGGCGGAACCGAGCAACGCCGTCGTACGTGAGGGGGCGGACGTCCTGATCTGCCAGATCGGGTGCAGGGGCATACCGACGGAGTAGGCGACGACCGGGCCGTAGCGGATGTCGGTCGCGCCGATTCCGCCGGTGCTGTCAGCAGCCACGGGTTCTCGCTGACGCTGCACACGGTGATCGTCGCGGGTGACCCGTCGTACGGGGGAACTTCAGTTGTCCGCGTGGGTGGCGTCGTCGGTCGGGGTCGGTGTCGGTTGGAGGTAGGTGGGGTATTCGGAGAGGGGGCGTCCGTTGCTGCCGTCGGGTTGGATGAACTCGTCGTCGGAGACGACGTTGCCGTAGTCGGGTTGGGGATCGAACAGTCCGTATTTGACATTGTTTGTACTGCATTCGGAGTACATTGGTCCGATCCGGTCGGAGACGAGGAAGGTCCCGTCGGTCCGGCGAGTGAGGATGTAGGTCCGCTCGACGCCATACTTGTTGTGTTCGCCGAGTTCGGCGGCTGGGTCGTAGTCTTGCTCGTTGGATAGCCAGTGGCCGAAGTCGGAGCACACGTCGATTTCGGCGCCGGTGTCGGTGTCGCGGACTTCCTGGATGATCATCGGTACGGGTCCGGCTTCATAGTAGTAGCCGGAGTCGGACGAGTCCCGAAAGATCGCTGTCCCAATCGACTCTTTTGCATAGTCGGTGATGTATTCTTCGGTGGCGTGGTCGCGTAGGGCGGGGCTGGAGAAGTCGTGGGCGTTGTTGGCTGCGGAAATGGTGGTCGCGGTGTTGATGAGAGCAGCGACGCGTTCGTCGTCGAGGTTCGGGGTGCCCTCGGGCCACACGACGGCGGGGATGTGCAGTCCCTCGATGTCTCGGGCGGGCCAGGTGACCGGGCTCGCGCAGCCGCTGATGGCGGTGCTGAGAGCGAGGGCGAGTGCGATGGCGGTCAGGGTGCGAGATCCTGGGCGGGTCATGACATTGCTCCGGGGTAGCGATCCCTGGTGACGTCAGTTGTTTGTGTGGGTGGGACTGTCGGTCGGGGCGGGCGTTTGTTGGCAGCAATACGGGTATTTCAATGGCGGCAGTCCGACGGTGCCGTCGGGTTGGGTGAATTCTTCGGCGTAGACAATACTCCCGTATTCGGGTTGCGGGTCGAAAGTGCCGTATTTAATGTTGTTGGTGCTGCATTCGCCTACTCCGTAGGAGTCTGCGACGACTAGGGTGCCGTCGGTGCTGCGCAGGAGTTCGTAAGTGTGTCGGACGCCGGTTTTGTGTTCGCCGAGTTCGGCGACCGGGTCGAGGCCGGTCTCGTTCGCCATCCAGGGGTAGGACCATCCGGAGACGCAGGCGTCGACTTCGGCGCCGGTGTCGGTGTCGCGCACGGCTTCGATCTTCGCCGGTGCGGGACCGGCGACGTAGTAGTAGGGGACGTCGGAGTAGGGGCTCTCAGGGTCTATGGCAGTTCCTTGGGATAGTTCGGCGTATCTGGCGATGTAGTCCTCCGTGGCGTAGGTGCGTAGGGCGGGGCTGGAGTAGTCGTGGGCGTTGTTGGCCGCGGCGATGGTGACCTCGGCGTTGATGACGGTGGCGATGCGTTCGTCGTCGAGGTCGGGGGTGCCTTCGGGCCAGATGATCGAGGGGACGGGTAGTCCCTCGAGGTCTTGGGCCGGCCAGGTGACCGGGCCGGCACATCCAGTGAGCGACAGGGCTGTGGTCACGGCGAGGGGGATGCCGAGGTGGCGGGTGCGGGTCATGACAGGGCTCCTTGGAAGCGGTCGAGTTGATAGCGGCCGATTCCGGCGTCTGCGATCCCGGCGGCTCCGTCGCCCTTTTGGGCGAGGACATCGGCCGGGATGTGCTCCGTGGCCATGTCGGTGAGGAGTTCGGTGCGTGCCGCGGTGAGGGCCTCGTCTTCGGGGTTGGTGCCAGCCAGCAGTTCACCGACCCGGGTGCTGTAGTTGTCGGCCCACGCATCGGAAGCGAGCGCTTCTGCACCGGCGACGAGGGCGTCTTTGGGTAGACCGCCGGGCAGGAACCCGACGGCGAACGACCCGGTGTCGATCCAGCCCTGGGCGACCGCGTCCTTGAGCTGTGCGGCGGACAGGTCGTGGGCGATCTCCGTCCCGTCGATCACGCCGTAGAGCGCGGCGATCTTGCTGACTGCTGTCTCGTAGCTGGCGACTTCGGTGTGCCCGCTCGCCGCGCCCATCATGATCTTCGCGAGGTGCTCTGAGCCACCGATCACTTGTTGGGCAGCGGTGTCAGAACTCGTGATCAACCGCAGGAGATCGATAAGGGATGCATCGGAGATCGAGCAGGTCGCACCAGACAGGCCCAACCAGTCAATCACGACACGGGGATCGTATTTCGCGCCTTCTGCGACCGAATTACCGTCCCAGACTCCGGTTTCGATCCAGTACGGCATCTGTGCGTTGACCACGCCGGCCAATGCCTCGAGCCCGGTCTCGGTGAGCCGTTGCTCGCCCTTGAGCACGGTCTCGACCCAGTGGTTGATGATGGCGGCGTTCGCTTCGGCGAGTTTTTTGACCAGGTCCGGGTCGCTTTGTTCAGCGAGGAGTGCGCCTGGGGTGTGTTGAATGGATGCCCAGAGGATGGCGGGTGCGGTGGCGCCGGAGGCGTGGGCCCAGTCGCGTTGGTCGTACCAGAAGTCGAGGTTGTCGGTGGTGGTGAGCCAGTCCAGTGCGGCGGCGGGGTCGTTGGCGATCTGGACGAGGGCGCTGAAGGCGGGGTCCGCCACGACCAGGTGTTCGCCGTTGAACCTGGTGATGAACTCGGGCATCTGTTCGCCCATCGCGGTCATCCCGCCGTTCCACACCCAGGGTGTGCCGTCCTGGATCTCCTTGGTGTGGATGAGATCGGCCAGGGATCGGCTCATCGTCTGGCTCATCGGGGCGCGACCGGTGTCGTAGTAGAGGTAGGCGACGGCCAGCGGCGCGTTGGTTCCTTGCATCAGAGCGGTGTTGAACGAGTCGGCTCGGTCTCGGTCCCAGGTGGCGGAGGCGACCGAGAACGTGGTCCGCAGCCGGGACTGGACCTGCACGATCGAGTCGTGCAGGCTCGTGGACTCGTTGAGGACGTCGAGTTCGTACAGGATGTTCGTCAGGTCCTTGCCGCCGATCTGCCGGATGAAGTCGTCGGCGAGATCCGGGTCGAGGCAGGCGTAGCGCAGGAGCTCGGCCATGCCTGCCAGGGTGGTGGCATCGGCGTCGCGGTCCAGGATGTCCTCGCTGAGCGCGGTCAGTGCCTCGCTCACCTGCCCCGAGGTCAACGGCTGTCCGGGTGTGTGACCGGCACGCACCATCACGGCACCGATACTGATGAAGGCGACGCCGGGTCCGGTCGACATGTCGGCTCTGAGCAGGCTGTTGATGGTGCGGCGTCGGTCGGCGAGTTCCGCGAGCTGGGTCTCGCAGGCGTTGATCTTGCCGCGTTCGCGCTCCTGTGTGGTGGTCGCGGAGACGCGCTGCGCAGGGGTGGATGCGGTGACCGAGTTCCTCAACGCGGTGGCCGCTGCCTGGTGCGCGCTGGCGAGTTGGGTCTGGATCATCTTTTCCACGGTCTGCATCGAGGCGAGTTCGGTGCCGTAGACGCTCATTGCGGTGGCGATGTTGCCCAACCATTGGGTGAAGAGTCCGAGATCGGAGCTGACAGAAATCGCCCGGTCGCGGAACGCGCAGCCGGATTCACCCTGCCAGATGGAATCCGACACCTGGTTGGTCTGGCCGGTGAGCAGGTCCTTGAGCTGCGTCAGGCGCTGGGCGATGTCGTCGAGGATGCCGGTGGCGGAGCCGACTGCTTCGGCATCACCGAGCGAGGGGGTGTCCTCGTCCCATTGCGACATGTTCAGCCCACCTGCCGTCGGTCGGCTTCGGTCCACGCGTCGGCTGCATCGAGCGCAGCGCCTCCGAGGGCGAACACGGCGGTCTGGACTCCGAGCACGCCGTTGTTGCTGGTCTGGCGGATCGTGGCGAGCAGATCGTTCAGGGGCTCGTCGCCGAGGTCGCAGGTGCTGTTCCATTGCATGGTGCCGTCGATGGCCCGTGAAAGGGTTCGTAGAGTCGTACCGATGCTGCGTACCGCGGAGTCGCCGAATCTCAGTGTGGTCATGGTGGTCCTCATTCCGGACTGGTGAAGGGATAAGGGATCTGGATCGTGGTGACGGTTCCACTCGCTGTGTACATCCCGCGTCCGGGCGGGAAGTCGGCGGTGTTCAGGCGCGGGAAGCCCACCCGCAGGACCGCTGCCCCGTCGTCTTGGGCGGGTTGGAGCACGATTCCGCGGCGTGGTGCGCGCAGTTCGTTGAGCGTGCCGGACATGGTCGACCAGGTCGGTGTCTCGGATTCGGCGATGACCAGATGGCCGTGGCGTTTGGCCGCTCGTACTGCGCTGGCGAGAGTGCTCTCGAACTCACCCCCGGCGAGGTCGGCCACACTCTCGATGACCAGGGTGAGGGGTTGTCCGTCGTCTTCGACCGGTGTCTCCACCTGCGGTGTGAGACGGTCGAGCAGCGCGCGGATCTGTTCCGAGCGGCGGGCCGCGGTGGTCCACACGTCGTCCTGATAGGCGGGACTACGGCGGCCACCGATGTAGTAGAGCGGCGCACCGGGAGCGTGGCGGCGCAGGGCGTGGGCCAGGCTCAGGACGGTTGTGGTGCGCCCGGTTCCGGGCATTCCTGCGATCACCATGACCCCACGACGTTCGAAGCCCATCGGCTCCAGGGTGGTGCTCGCGATCCCGAGCACCGGGTGCCCATTGACCTGGTCGGGCATCGCAGCGGCCGGAATCAACGATGCCAGGCGGCGCACCGCAGGGGCAGGCCGCACCCCGTTGCTCAGCAGCTCGTTCGCGATCCGCTCGACGACCAAGGCCTGTCCGGCGGTGTCGCCGATACCGTCGGGTACGGCGATCTGGATTTCCTCGCTGGTGGCGGACATGATGGCGCGTCCGGGCAGAGGGTCGGCTCCCAATGCGTCTTTGGCAACGGCGAGTCCGGTGTAGGAGTTCTCGTCGCTCTGGCGCATGATCAGGCGGGTGGCCACGGAGGCGGACATGGCCGAGGTCATGGCGTTGGGGCGTTCGGCGGCGAGGATGACGTGGATGCCCAGGGGGCGGCCCTCGGCGATCAATCGGGACAGGTTGCCGACCACTCGGGCGGTGAAGGGGTCGTTCTCCAGTGCTTCGCGGAACGCCCCGAGTCCGTCGAGCAACAGGAAGATCCGCGGTTCGTCGATCCCGGTCAGCGCTCGGTAGGTGGTGATCGTCGAGGCATTGGCGGACGAGAACAGCGTTGCCCGGCTGTCCAGTAGCGCGACCATGTCGCCGATCAGCCGCGTGACGCGTTCGGTGTCCGAGCCCGCAACGACGGACCCGACCTGGGGCAGCGTCTCGAGCATCGCCAGCGCGCCCCCGGCGCAGTCGAGTCCGTAGATCCGCACGTGCCCCTGGGCGGTGGCGGCGGACACCGCGAGCGTGCGCAGAAGGGTGCTCTTGCCGGACCCGGAGTTGCCGTAGACCGCGAAGGTGCCCTCCCCGTCGGGCCGGTAGCGGAAGGTGACCTGGGCCTGGTCCGCCGGGACGTCGATCATGCCGAGGGGCAGGTCGCCGTCGGTGTGTCCTGAGTCCAGGTCCAGCGCGAGGACCCCGGGCATCTCGTCGAGCCAGGGGCGTCGCGGGACGGGAATGCCCGCTCGGTCGGCGGCGGCGCACAGTGTCTCGACCACGCGTGCGGCGTCGGTGGGTCCGTCCGCGGCGCGGGGGATCGACGCTTGGGGCGGTGGCGGTACGGTCCATTCCTCGCCGGGGCCGAAGGTCAGGGACTCGATGCCGATGGTGACGGGGGGTGGGGTGTTGGTGGAGTGTCCACCGACGTAGCCGGTCTGGAACATGGCCAGGCGTCCGGGACCGGTGCGGACGGCGCCGCGTCCGGGGATGCGGGGGTCGAAGTGCGCGGCCATGGGGGTGCCGAGGACGTCGCTGGAGTCGGATTCGTCGGCCATGCGCAGCGCGATCCGCAGGTTGGTGTTGGCGCGCAGGTTGTCCTTGATGACGCCGGCGGGGCGTTGGGTCGCGAGCACGAGGTGCAGGCCGAGGGAGCGTCCTCGTTGGGCGACGTCGACGACGCCGTCGACGAACTCGGGGATCTCCTGGACCAGGGCCGCGAACTCGTCGACCACGATGATCAGGGCGGGTGGGGTGCGCGGGTCGCCGGTGCGTTCGAGGGCGAGGAGGTCTTTGGCCTGGGCCTGGGCGAGGAGGTGTTCGCGGTAGCGCAGTTCGGCGCGTAGTGAGGTCAGGGCGCGACGGACCAGGTGTCCGGCGAGGTCGGTGACCAGCCCGACGCAGTGTGGGAGCTTGACGCAGTCGGCGAAGGCGGCGCCGCCCTTGTAGTCGACGAACAAGAAGGTGACGCGGTCGGGGGAGTGGGCGGCGGCCATGCCCATCACCCAGGCCTGCAGGAACTCGGACTTGCCGGAACCGGTGGTCCCACCGACCAGCGCGTGTGGTCCCTGGGAGCGCAGATCGAGGACGAACTCGCCGTCAGTCCCCTGACCGACAATCCCACGCAGATGGGCATCCGAGGTGCGACGGACCGGGTCGCCGGTGCGCTGGAGGATGGAGCCGGTCTCGTTCCACTGCTCGATGACGGCGCCGGGATCGCTGGCGATCTCGGTCCCTGCGACCGACAGGTAGCCGACCGCGCGAGGGAGGTCGGACTCGTCGAGCGTGAGCGCGCCGACATCCGTGACACCCGACAGATGACGGGCCAGGGTCATCGCGGCATCGGGGTCGAGCCGCTCGGGCACGATGTCGTACCAGATGCCGTCCGCGGTCCGGCCGGTGCGGGCGCCCTTGTCGTCGGCGAGGAGGACGGCGCGGCAGGCCGCCGGCAGTCGTCGTTGCGAGTCGGCACGCCAGATCACGATGACACCGGCGGACAGACCCTCCTCGGCGATCCGCACGAGCCGGCCGCGCTCCGCGGGCGCGTCGTCCTCGACGAGCAGGACCACCCACGGCAGGCCGGGCCCGGGTCGCGATCCGCCGGCGCCGAGTCGCTCGGCGATCAGCTCCTCGACCTGGGTGACGACGGTGGCGCAGGCGGCGGGGCTCGTGGCCAAATGTGCCGACAACGGCGAGTGCGGGGAGTCCACGTGCGGGAGCCAGGCCAGCCACTCCCAGCGTGCGGCGCTGGTCAGCGAGGCGACTCCGGCGATCACGACCTCGGCGGGGGAGTGCAGGCACGCGATCTGGGCGAGTAGTGCCCGGGCGACCGGCTCGGCGGCGGACAGATCGCCGGCGATGCCCAGGACCCCCAGGTCGGCGAGCTCGGCGACGTGCGGGACGTCCGGGACGTCGGCGAGTTCGATCAACGCCTCCTGGAGCTCGGCCCAGAGCCCGGCGTCGGCCTGCCCGCGCGGGGGAGGGGCGATGGTGGTGCGTGACGGGGCGGTCCCGTTGCCGAGTCGGATCGACAGGAATCCGGTTTCCTGCGGTCGCGCGGACCACAGCACCGGGGCCAGGCCGAGCGCGGCACCGACCGTCTCGCGAGTGGCCGGGGTCTCGGCGAGGCGAGCCTCCCGCTCGATCGCGTGGTCGGTCGAGATCTGCTGTCGGAGCAGCTCGAGCCCCTCGGTGAAGGCGATGGTCTCGGCGGCGAGTTTCCTGCGTCCGGTGCTGCGGCCGGTCCACCAGTTGCCGATCATCATCATCGGGCTGAGGACGACGAACATCAGCGACATCGGGTTGCGGGTGACGGTGAACATCACCGCGCCCATCAGCACGGGGGCGATCAGCGCCAGTGCGGGGAACCGTGTCGGCTGCGGTGGGGCGGGCACCTCGGGCGCGGGGACGGTCCGCTCCGGGTAGCGCTCGACCAGTCGCGGCGACCGGTTGAACGCCAGCACGGCTCCGGTGGCACCGACCGTGTGGTGGGTGGCGTCCGGGTCGATGACCAGGACCTGGAGCTGGGTGTTGCCCAGCACGATCAGGTCGTCGGGTCGGACCACGCCACGGGTGACCGGGCCGTCCCCGATCAGGACGCCGTTCGCTGATCCGGCGTCGATGATCTCGATCTGGTCGCCCACCAACAGACGTGCGTGCAGACGCGAGACCTGGGTGTCAGTGAGCCTCAGGTCGCAGTCCGGTCCGCGCCCGATGGTCGCGACACCGGCTCCCAGCTCGACCTCACGTCCGGAGTCCGGGCCGCCGACGACGACCAGGCGCACGACGGCGACCGATCCCGAGGTCCCCTCGGAGGTGTCACGTGCGGAAACCACGATGGTCGACCCGGCCCGGAATCCGGCCTCCGTCAGGCCGGTCGCGCGGCGGATCCGACGGAAGTCCACGTCGTCGGTGCGATGGATCCGCAGCTCCGGCGCGCCGGGCACCGCCGAGTCCGGGTCGGCGCGCACCAACGCGTCGGCCAGATCTCCGGCGGTGGCGGTGGCGTCGGTCGTGATGGTGACAGGGGTCGCCGACGCGTTCGGACGGCGGAGGACGACTCGCGTGCGCATGATTCCTCGAGGAGATCTGGACGTGCTCGGACCAGCACGACCGCCCCCTCGGTGTGTCCGAGGGGGCGGTCGTGCTGCGCAGGCTGCGATCAGCCGCGCAGCTGGGCTGCGATCTGCTGATCGGTGTCACGCAGCACCTGGGCGGTGGTCCGCAGGTTCTGGGCGAGCGTGGCGAGGTTCGCCACGGTGCTCCGGGCGGAGCCGGTGAACTGCTCGTAGGTCTCGGTGAACGCCCCCGAGGCCTGGTCGGTGACGAAGCCCGAGGACACCAGGTTCTGGATGTAGGTCTGCAGCTGCTGCAGCTGGTCCTCGAGCTGGGTCTGACCGGAGGTCAGCTGGGTCGCGGCGTTGTCGATCTCGTCGTAGCTGACGTTCAAGTTGGCCATGAAGGTTCCCCTGTGTGGTGACGAAGCGGGCGGGACTGCCCAGGCGGGACAACTTATGCGCTCCGGGTCGCCGATGCGGGCGAAAGAGATGTCAACACCGGTCTTTGGGTGCTAATCCGTGGCGAGTGCGGCCAATGTAAGGATCTCGCCCGCTCTCCGTAGGTGCAGTCCGGACCGGTCTAGGTAGTTGGAGCCGCTTTCTAGGGGCCCATTACTCAGGGTGTGATCTCGATCTGAGATCCGCTATGACCTGCGGAGAAGCTACGATCTGGCGATCGGTCTGTTGCGTCGTCGGGCCATCTGGGCCAGAGTGCAGTCCGTCGTTTTCTGGGGGGTCATGTGTCAGGGATTCGTGCGTTCACTGATGCGCGATGGGGGCGTCGCCGAACCGTGGTCGGCGTGGCGATCATGGCGATTTTGGCGATTTCCACCACGATGTTCCTGACGCGTCCTGCGGCCGCCGACGAGCAGTACGGTCTGCAGACGATCCAGGTCGGCATGAGCGCGGACACCACCGTCCACACGGTCCGCACCGCCAGCGTGACCAAGGACCAGGGCGACCACGTCACCGAGACGGTGGTGGATCTGGACCCGTCGGTGGCGATCGCCGACCTGCCGGTCCGGGTCCAGACCTCCTGGTGGCACGACGGCGGGTCGGGCACCGACCTGTCGGAGCTGGCTGGGAAGTCCGGGCGGTTCGTGGTGCAGGTGAGTGTGCAGGACCTCACCGCTGAGGCCACCGAGCTGAGTGTCGAGACCACCGGCGCGCACTACCGGCAGCAGGCGCTGGTCGGGGTGCCCCTGACCGTGGTGGCGAGTGCGACCGTGAGTTCCGGCGACCGGGTGGTGCAGGCCACCGACGGCGCCGACGACTCCCGGGTCACCAACGGTGTGCTCGCCGAGACCACCGACACGGGCCGCTCGGTGCAGTGGGCGGCGTTCCTCGCCCCGCCGATGCTGTCGCCGACGGCCGATTTCACGCTGGTGATCGACAGCCAGGACTTCCGGGTCCCGGACTTCGACCTCACGGTGCAGCCGGGTCTGGTGACCGATCCGTCGGTGTCGGCGCTGGTGGACCGCGTCTTCGGTGCGGACGGCTACTCCGCGCAGTTGGAAGGCTCGACGATCAGCCTGGTCCAGAACGTCACCGCGCGACTGACCGAGGCGCTGCAGTTCGTGGACGAGGTGCACGAGACCCTGGAGCAGGACGTCTCGCAACTCGGCGAACGAACGTACGGAGAGCTGGAGTCGAGCGCACAGGTCGTGCTGAGCCACCTGGACTCGACCGTGAGCGACCTGGAATCGATCCTGGACAGCACGGTGAGCGGCATCGAGCAGGTCGGGACGCAGACCCGTTCCGGTGTCTCGGCGTTGTCCCGATCGATGGACGACGTCCTCGGAAACACCAGCATCGCACCGAAGCTGACCCCGACTGCTGTGGCCGGATGCTCGGTCACGATGCCCACTCTGGCCGAGGGAGAGGATCGGACGGTCGCGGCCACCGTGTACGTCGCCGATGCCCAGCTGCAGGCGATCACTGACCTGTTCGCTACGGGTCGGGACGCCCCGGCGGACACCTGCCGGGCCGCGCTGCACGAGATGGTGCGCAGCACGATCGGTGACCCGTCCGCGTTGGACGACCCGGCCGCGATGCGGCAGTGCACCGCGACACCGACCGACCGACGCACGGTGGCCTGCACACTGGCAGTCGCCCGCGACACATTGACGAGCGACCTGGACGAGCTCGCCACCATGAGCACGCGGGTCCGGGAGTCCTTCGATCAGCTCGGGGTCTCCGGGCTGACCTCGGCGCTCAGCGGTGAGCACGGATTGGCGACGACGCTGAGCGCCCTGCGCGATCGGCTGGTCGCGGCCGAGGCGAACTCGTCTGAGCTGTCCTCGGAGCTCGCGACCTGGGCGCAGGAGACCGCCACCACGGTCACCCGGGCGAGGGAGCTCACCGACGCGGCCCGGGTGCAGGCCGACGCAGCCCGGTCCGCGGTGTCCGCGCTGCGCGCATCCCGGGACGACCTGCACGAGGCGGTGCTGGGTGACATCGCCGGAAGCCTGTCCGCGATCACGTCGGCGAACGACGACACGGACTCTGTCGGCGAGTGGTTCATCGGATCGGACTACGCCGACGCCCTAACCGCTCTGGTCGGCAGCATGGGCACCACCTGCCCGCAGACGTGGGCGGACGGACTGAGCGTGTCCTCGTCCGCGGCGGACATCGCCGCCGCCTTGGAGCAGTTGACGGGCGGAGGGTGCCCCGCGGGCGACCTCGCGGTCGCCAGTCAGGAGATGGTGGCGGGGTACGCGCAGACCGTCGCGGCGATCGCGGACATGGGTGCGGATGCTCAGGAGGCCACCACGACCCTGGCCGCCGTGGCGAGCAGTTTCGCGAACCTGGACGACGCCCTCGGGGATGTCGAAGCCCTGACCTCGGAGAGCGGAGATCTGAGCGGCGCGCTGAACGCGCTGTCGAGCCCGGCCGGGGACTCCGGTGCGCTGGTGGACATCGGCGCCCGGGTCCAGTCCCTGTCCACGCTGATCACCGACGGCATGATGGGTGAACTGGACCGGGAGCTGTCCGGCCTGGTCACGGTGATCAACGGCATCTGGCCCGATGACACCGTGCAGCCGATCACCGACCCGAGCGGGTGCACCGAGCAGCAGCCCGGTCTCACCGAACGGCCGGAGGCGGCAGGACAGGGTGTGGTGTGGTCGAGCAACCGACTGGTCTGCGTCCAGCACGTCCTCGGTGACCGACTGACCGCGTTGGACGCGCAGATCGACGGCACCTCGCAGAGCACCACCGTCCAGCTCGCTGTGACCGCCGAGCGGACGCAGAGTGCGCTCGACCGGGCGGAGCGGCAGATCGACCTGATGTCCGAGACGCTGACGACGACTCTCATCGAGCAGAAGGACGCGGCGACGGCGAGCTCGTTGGCGTTGATCGACGCGTCGCGGGACCGCATGTCGGCGGAGCTGGCCGCGGTCCTCGCGTCGTACGACCTGACCGCCAGCCAGGTGGTGCAGCGGCTCAGCGACTCGATGGGACGGTCCGCGGCGCAGTCGCGGGCGGTCGCCGCCACGCTCGACGAGGCGTTCACGAATCTGTTGGCGAACCTCGGTTCGCCGGATCCGACCAGCCGGGGCGGCATGCTCGGCAAGTTGCACGGCATCACCACGCAGGTCGGTGAGACCGGCGCCGTGCTCGACTCGGTCGGAACGTCGACCACGGCCTACGGCAACGTCCGTTCAGCAGAACGACGGGACATCGATCTGCGGGCTGCCCAGTTCGAGGCAGCCGAGGCCCGGCTGGCGACATACCGGCCGTTGGCCCAGGTGGATGGCGATCTGACGACGGTCGTGGTGTACCAGCTGCGTGGGGAGGACTGATCGTGCGGGGAAGAACCGCCGGCGGCGCCGTGGTCGCACTCATGGTGCTGAGCACTCTGACCGGATGCGCGAACGAGCAACCACCGCCGGCGGCGGAGGCGTTGCGGCCGGAACTGGTGGTCGATCCGATGCCGGACGGTCCGATCAGGATCGGGGTGCTCGTCCCACCGGTCGAGGGCACGGGATCCGCGTTCCGGTCGATGGTCGAGGGCGTGCGGGTCGCCGGGTACCGCTTCGAGCTGGGTGGCGCTGAGATCGAGTACGCGGTGGCATTGGACGACGGCACCACCGACGGGGCCGAGACGGCGATGTCCTCGTTGCTGGACTCCGGTGTGGTCGGCGTCGTGATGGCCACCCAGGGGGACCACCTCACGCAGGCGCTGTCCGTTGCAGACGGCGCCGAGACCGCGGTGCTGCTGCCCTACTCGACCTGGGACGGCGATGGCGTGTGGTCGTTGGCGCCCAGCGCGCAGGCAGTGGTGGGACAGGTGGAGTCCGCGCTGGCCGAGGCGGAGGCGGAACGTCCCTACGTCGTCGTCGCGGAGGGCCGGACCCTGGATCTGGACGCGGCTCGGACCGGAACCCTCGCCGACGTCTCGGCGACGGCAGGGGAGATCGTCATGGCCCTGGAGTCCCGCGAGATCGACTCGGTGGTCATCGACGGTCCAGCCGCGCAGCAGGCTGCGATGGTGGTCGCGTTGCAGGGCGGCCTGGGCTCCCGTCAGCTGCCCATCGTGCTCACCCCGGAGGCGCTGACCCCGATGTTCGGCGACATCGTGAGCAGGAACGGGACAACGGCCGGCTGGATGTACAGCGTGGGCACCGAGTCCGGCGATCACGTCGCCGCGGCGGAGTCGGAGCAGGGCGGACAAGCGGCGGTGTTCTTCTCCGCGCTGCGGTTGGCTGCGGGTGACCTCAGCTGCGAGAACATCTACTCCGACGACGTCTGCGCTGTCGGCGTTCCCCGTGCGGATGTGGCGAGCCATGACGCGACGGTCGCGCTGACCCGAGCGGCGGAGGCAGCCGGGTCCACCGATCCGGCCGAGGTTCGCACGGCATTGTCCGGACTGGTGCTCGACCACGAGAACGGCTTGGTCGGACCGGTGCTGGACTTCGGGCGGTCGCAGGCACTGTCCGACGAGGACGTGGTGGTGCTGCACGCCTCGACGTCGGACCCGGGGGTGCGCCCGCTCGCCCCGGACGGCGCCGCGGCCGCATCGGTGTTCTGGTTCGTCGGGGACTCTTCGTGACTGATGTGGGCGCCTCCGGGCGCGCCCTCGGCAGTCGATACATCCTGGTTGAGCGGATCGGTCAAGGGGCTTCCGGCGAGGTGTGGCGGGCGACCGACCGTCAGACCGGGCACTCAGTGGCGGCGAAGCTGCTGTGGCCACAGCACGGCTCGGACCCGGAGATCCTGACCCGGTTCATGAACGAGCGGTCCGTGCTGCTCGGCCTCGACCACCCGCACATCGTCACGGTGCACGACTTCGTCGTCGAGGGGCAGGACCTCGCCATCGTGATGGACCTGATCGCGGGTCCGAGCGTCGCCACGCTGCTCGCTCGGCGAGGCCCGCTGTCCGCCGCGCTCGCGGTCCCGCTGGCGGCCTCGGTGCTGGACGCGTTGGAGAGGGCGCACCGGCAGGGGGTGATCCACCGCGACGTGAAGCCGGACAACATCCTGCTGGCCAGCGCGGATGATCCCACGCCAGAGGACGTGCGGTTGGCCGACTTCGGCATCGCCGGGATCATGTCGGACGAGGGCGCACCGGCGACCGAACTGATCGGCACGCCGAACTACATGCCGCCGGAGCTGGTGTCCTACGGCAAGTTCGGGCCCGCATCGGATGTCTACGCCGTCGGTGTCGTGCTGTACGAGATGCTGAGCGGGCGCACCCCGTTCGCCGGTCCGGGCACCAACGTCACAGTGGCGATGCGCCAGGTGAACGCGGCGCCGCCCCGGTTGCGGATCGACGACGCGCTCTGGCGCATCCTCGATCTGATGCTCGCGAAGGACCCGGGCCGGCGCTCGTCCGCGGCCTCGGCTGCTGCTCTGCTGCGCCGGTTGCCGGCGTCCGCTCTGCGGGTGGAGCCGCTCGCGCCGCAGCCGACGCCGGACGGCTGGGTGGACAGCGCGGTGGTGCTGCCGTCGAAGGCCGTGGTCGAGCTGGCACTGGGTGGGGCAGCGTCGAGCCTCCCGTCCGATACCGAGGAATCGAGCGGGATGGACGCGACCTCGTTGCGGCCGATGAAGCCCCTCGGGCGTCCCGTGCCGGCGACGGCCGAGGCCGACCCGCCCGACGACTTCGGCGCCACCATGATGAAGGCGGCGACGCGGCCGGACACCCGGGTGGTGCCACGTCGCTCGGGACCGGTCGGTATGTCCCGCCGCGCGAAGCTGCTGATCGGGGTCGGGTCCACCCTGGCGGTGGCCGGGGCGGGCGTCGGGCTGTTGCAGGCCGGAGTCTTCGAGTCCACCAGCACCGAGGCGGAGGTGGAGATCACCACCACGCCGGCACACGTGAACGGCACCAACCTGGCGACCGGGCTGCGGATGGACCTGGACGCCGCGTACGACGACGCCGCGGGCTCCACCACGCTCACCCTGACGGTGTCCGCCGCCCCCCACGCGCCGCTGCGGGGCGACCTGCTGCTCGTGACCCCCGGCCTGTCGGGCGGCGAGTGCGCGCCGGTGACCGAGCAGGACGGCGTGGTCACCCGGGTGCGGGCCTCCGTCGACGGCCTGGACCTCGACTGCGCCTACCGGGTGGAGGACGTCCTCGTCGCGGGTGGGCAGTCGGTGACGATCGACCTGGTCGCAGAACTGGACCTGGTGGATGAGGACGGCTCCGTGCCGAGCGACTTCGGTGACTGGTTGACCAGCGTGCGGGAGGCCACCGACGCGGGGCTGTCGGCGGTCACCGGGACCTCGTTCCCGTTGCAACGCGTCGGCGGCATCCGGGTGGAACCGACCGATGTCACCCTGTCCGGATCGTCGACCGCGGTGCCGTACCGGGTGGTCGCGACCTGGTCGTCGGGCGGTGCGGACGACGGGACCGAGCTGTTCACCCAGGACACCACGGACGGGATGGAGGTCGACCTGCTGACCGGGCTCACCGGTGGCGAGGGACTGGACGGCGTGACCGTGTCGGCCTGCAACGCCGCGCAGGTGATCGGTGTCCGGGTGCTGGCCGAGCAGCCCGAGTCCAGCTGCGGGCTGCGGGTGACGGTGGGAGCGCTGGACTCCGGGGAGTCGGCGTTCGGGATCAGGATGCGCTGAGCGGATCGGGCAGTCCCCACCGCTCACGCAACGCCCGTCGTGCCGCCCGGTACCCGGCCATGCCGTGCACTCCCGGCCCGGGCGGCTCGGAGGCCGAGCACAGGTACACCCCGTCGACTCCGGTCCGGTAGGGAGCGTGGCCGGGCAACGGACCGGCCAGCAGGCGGCGCAGCGTCAGCGTGCCGCCGGAGATGTCGCCCCCGACCAACGAGCGGTCGTGGGCGGACATCCGCGCGGCGGGGATGCCGTGCGCGGCGACGACCGTGTCCCGGAACCCGGGGGCGAAGCGCTCGATCTGGGCGAGCACCATCGGCACCGGGTCCCGCGGCGACCCGAACGGGACATGGGCGTACGCCCAGATCGGGCGCAGCTGACCCCGGGCGCGACCAGGATCGGCGACCGCGGGATCGGCGAGCAGCACGTAGGGCTGCTCGGCGTGACGACCGGCGGCGACCTCCCGTTCCGCGGCGTCGATCTGCCCTCGGCCGCCGCCGAGGTGGACGGTGACGGCCTGCCCCGCGCGCGGGTCGGCCCAGGGGATCGCTCCGCGCACCACCAGATCGACCTTGGCGGCGGCACCGGGGCCGTAGGGGTGGGAGCCGAGCCGGGTCGGCAGTGCGCCCGGCACCGCTCGGGCGACCGTCTCGGGGGCGGTGGCGAACAGCGTGGCCCGCGCCGATGGCAGATCCGCCGGCCCACGCACCGGGTGGTCGGTGACGATGCGTCCGTCGTGTGCGGTCAGGTCGGCGACCAGCGCGTCGACGACCGAGCCGGATCCGCCGCGGGGGACCGGCCAGCCCCTGCCGTGGTGCGCGAGCGCGGTCAGCAGGACCGCGGTGCCGGTCGCGGTCGGCCGTCGTAGCGGGGTGATGGCGTGCGCGGACACCCCCGCGAGGAGGGCGGCGGTCCGGGCGTCGGCCGGTGGCCGGAAGGTCAGGGCGGCACTGGCGCGGAGCACGGCGGACACCGCTCGTGCGTCCGTGACCCGGCCGGGGGAGTCGAGGAGCAGATCGGCGACGCCGGGACCGATCGGCTCGATCACCCGTCGCCACCATGCCCCGCCCGCCGGCCCGAGATCGTGCGCCGTGCGGTCCCGGTCGTGCCAGGCCACCACGGCCCGCGCGCCGTCCAACGGATGCGCGAAGGACGCCTCCGGGGTCAGCAGCTCCACCCGGCCGAGCAGGTCGATCGCGCGGAAGAACGGCGACGCCCACGCCATCGGATGCACCGCTGAGCACAGGTCGTGCCGGATGCCCTCCGCCAGACCCAGGTCGACCGTGCGGGCGCCGCCGCCCGGGGTGGGCTGCTCCTCCAGCACCACCACCTCCAGCCCCGCCCGGGCCAGGGTGACGGCGGCCGCGAGTCCGTTGGGTCCGGAACCCACCACCACGGCGTCCAGGGTCATGGGGCGACGGTAGGCGGACGTGCGGCGCCGCGCAGGTCAGCGCGGCCGCCACCCCTGCGCCGTCCGCACTACGGTCTCCTCCCACGGTGACCCGGTCACCCCGAACGCCTCGGTGGTCGCCGCGGCGTCCAGCACGAACGGCCGCTGGAACTGCCACAGCACCTCTTGCAGCTCCCGCATGATCGGCACCACCGGCGCCGACAGCGTGATCGCCGCCGTCGGGACCCGCCGCAGCCGTGGCGCGGGCGCACCGATCGCCGCGCCCAGGTCGGTGAGCGCCTGTCGCATGCTGCGTGGCCCGGCGGCGGGGACGTGCCAGGGCTCGCCCCAGGCGCGCTCGTCGTCCGCGACGAGGGCGAGCAGCCGGGCCACGTCCTCGCTGTCGCTGAAGGTGTGCGGCACGTCGGGATCGCCGAACACCCAGGCGGCCCGGCCGCGCAGGGTCACGTCGGCGTAGCGGCGCAGCATGGCCCCGGCCGCGGTGACCTCCGGCCCGATGTAGTCGGCGGCGCGCACCTCGGTGGCCCGGACCCGCCCCGCACGGTGGGCGGCCAGGGCGTCCTGCCACATCCGGTTGCGGAGCCGGCCCTTGTGACCGGTGGCGGCCAGGGGCAGGTCCCGGCTGATCGGGACGTCCACCGGGCCGTAGCCGTAGAGGTTGCCCAGGGTGACCAGGACGGCTCCGCTGCGCTCGGCGGCGGTGAGCAGGGCGGCGGCGAGCGGGGGCCACTCGGCTTCCCACCGGGTGTAGTCGCCCGGGTTCGCGCAGTTGAAGACGGTGGCGGCGCCGGTGGCGAGCTCGGTCAGGCGTGCGGGGTCGGCGGCGTTCGCCGCGACCCGGGTGACGCCGGGAAGGTCCGGTCCGCGACCGGACCGGGTGACGACGGTGACGGTGTCCCCGGCGGCGACCAGGCGACGCACGAGTGCGCTGCCGATCGGTCCGGCGCCGACGACGAGGCGGTGTGCCATGCTGACTCCTCAAAGGGTGAACAGTGTTCTCTGTTGTGAACAGTGTTCACGTTTTTCGGACGCGGCGCAAGGAGATGGGAGGCTGATCCCGTGGAGCAGCAGGGACGACCTGAAGGCGTGCGGGCGCGTGCCCGCCGCGAGCTGGTGCGGCGGATCGCCGACGTGGCCCGGGAGCAGCTGGCCGAGGTCGGTGCGTCGGGGCTGTCGGTCCGGGCGGTGACCCGGCAGCTCGGGATGGCGCCGTCGGCCGTCTACCGGTACTTCCCCAGCCGGGATGCGCTGCTGACCGCGTTGATCGTGGATGCCTACCAGGGGTTGGCCGATGCGGTCGCGGCCGCGGAGGCCGCGGTGGCTCGCGACGACCTGACCGGTCGGTGGCGAGCGGTGTTCCGGGCGGTGCGCGCCTGGGGGCGGGAGCGGCCGCACGAGTACGCGCTGATCTACGGGTCTCCGGTGCCCGGGTACGTCGCGCCGGAGGAGACGGCGGAACCCGCGTCCCGGGTGCCGCTGCTGTTGGCCGCGATCGTCTGCGAGGCCTGGGTCGCGGAGCGCGGGGAGATCCCGGTCGGAGCCTCGATCGACGCCACGGCGCGCCGAGCCGAGCTCGCGGCCGCCTTCGCCGCCGACACTGCGCAGCTGACCACGGACGGACTGGTCGACGACGTCCGGCGTCTGCTCCACTTCCTCCAGGTCGCCCGCCCGGACCTGGTGCTGGACGGGATGCCCGCGGACCGGGCGCTCGCGGTGGTGGACGCGTGGACCGAGCTCATCGGGGCCGTGGGCTTCGAGCTGTTCGGGCACTACCGCCGGGTGATCGACGCGCGTGCCGAACACCTGGATGCGGTCGCACGTCGCACCGCGGAGCGGGCCGGCGTCAGCTGAGGGCGAGCCCCTCGATCACCTCCGCCCCGGGCAGCCGGGCCAGCAGCGCGCCCGGCAGGGCCAGCTTGGACCGGCGCAGGCCGGAGCCGATGATCACCAGGTCCTCGGCCTCCGGGTTCGGCGCGACCACCCGCGAGTCGATCAGGACCCGGTAGTCCGCCGGGAGCCCGACCGGGGTGATGCCGCCGTACTCCATCCCGGAGCCGGCAACCGCGCGCTCCATCGGCAGGAACGACGCCTTGCGCACGTCCAGCAGCCGCTTGACCGCGTTGTTGACGTCGGCCCGGGTGGTGGCGCGCACGACGGCCGCGGCGATCCGCTCCTGCCCCTCCCGGCGTCCGGCCACCAGCACGCAGTTGCCGGAGCCCGACAGCGGCAGGTCGTAGGCCTCGGTCAGGGCGGCGGTGTCGGCGAGCTCCGGGTCGATCGCGGTGAC
Organism: Cellulomonas sp. RIT-PI-Y; assembly: GCF_025642745.1. Taxonomy (GTDB): domain Bacteria; phylum Actinomycetota; class Actinomycetes; order Actinomycetales; family Cellulomonadaceae; genus Cellulomonas. The sequence continues at coordinate 1,150 of NZ_JANZKP010000041.1, read as the reverse complement.
CACGAGTCCGGTCGCGACCTCGGGATCGGTGGCGGCCCAGGCGGTGACCGCGGCGGCGGTGGGGGCGGCGAGCAGGTCGAGGTGATCGACGGCGGGGGACCAGGTCAGCGTTCCGAGAGACATGGCGGCAGGCTAATCGGCGTGCGTGCCGGTGTCGCCGTTCCGTCCGGGATCTGGGGACCACGGGGCGGCCCGCCCGGCTGTGGACGGCCGGGCGGGCCGTGGTCCCCGGTCAGTGCGCGTAGGTGGGGGTGAGCGTCGCGCGGGCCACGGTGTGGAACAGGGCGGTGAAGGCCGCCGCGGTCGGCGTGGTGTCCGGGCCGAGGTCGAGCTGCTCCACGTCCAGCGCGTGCACCGCGAAGACGTAGCGGTGCGGGCGGTCGCCCGGCGGCGGCGCGGCGCCCAGGTAGCCGACGGTGCCGCCGTCGTTGCGCAGCTGACGTGCGCCGGGCGGCAGGAGCGCGCCGTCGGGGTGGCCCGCACCCCGGGCGAGCGACACGGTGGTGACCGGGACGTCCAGCACGGTCCAGTGCCAGAAGCCGGCCGGGGTCGGTGCGTCCGGGTCGAAGCAGCTCACCAGGAAGGACCGGGTGCTCTCCGGGAACCCGGACCACTCCAGCGCGGGGGACAGGTCGTCGCCGTCCCCGGTGAACCGGGCGTCCAGCGCGACGTGCTGGCTGGCGTCGGTGCTGCTCAGGTCAAATCCGGGCACCTCCGGCAGCAGGGAGTAGGGCTCCGGTGCCTCCGGGCGGGCGAGTGAGAACGGCATGGTGCTCCTCGGGTCGTCGGTCGTCCTGGTCATCATGCCGCGCGGGGTCGAACGGCTCGACCGGAGGGGTCGCCCACCGCCTCGAAGCCGGATTGACACCCCGGCCGTGTCAGCGTCTACTGGCAGAATCGAACACATGTTCGAATAGCGACGGCCGGGAGGAGGTGCGGGATGACGGCGACCACGGATCGGGCGGAACGGATCGCCCTCGCCCGTGCCGCACTGGCCTCCGCGGAACTGCGGACCGGTGCCCGGCAGATCACGGTGCCCGCTCGGCAGCAGTCCCGGCCGGAGCAGAGCCTGGCACGCGCGGGTGACAGCGGATCGGCGGTCGCGATCGCGGGCGATGACGGTGCTGCCCGCCCTGCGCCGGATCCCACC
>NZ_JANZKP010000040.1 GCF_025642745.1 Cellulomonas sp. RIT-PI-Y | reverse complement strand
CCGGGACGGCCGGCAGCACCTCGGTGGCGTCGGCGACCGGCTCGGGTTCGACCCGCGGCGCGGCGCTCGGCTCGGCTTCGACCCGCGGCGCGGCGCTCGGCTCCGGCGCGGCGACCCGCTCCGGGGTGCGGGGCTCGGCCGCCCGCTCCCGCCGACGGCCGGGACGGCCACCGGACCCGTCCGCGCCCTCCGACGCCGTGCCGCGCACGCGACCGTCCAGCACGATCCGCGACGCACGCACCACGCCCTCGGTCACCGGCAACGTCTGGTCCTCGGTCCGCTCGGGCGCCCCGTCGGCGCGCAGCTCGACCCGGTCGGCCGCCGCGTCGCTGTCCTCGGTCCACAGCACCACCTGCGGCGCACTGCGACGCTGCTGCTCGCCGGAACGGGTGGTCACGATCGCGACGTCACCGCGCAGCGCGGTGTGCAGGCCCTCACCCGCCACCCGCACCGCGGCGAAGGGACGCAGTCCGGTGATGCCGTCGGCCAGCAGCGACTCCAACGGGCGCCCCAGGCCCTCGCGCTCACGTAGCGCGGACCACACCGCCCGCACCACGGACTCCGGGGTCGCCGGGTGCAACAGCACGGCCATGTCGCCGGACACGACCCCGTACCACTCGCCAGGGGTGTACTCGGGCACGGTCACTGGTCCTCCACCTTGTTGCGCGGTCGCGGGATCGTCGCGCCGTCGACACTGTCGTCCCACTTCCCATCGGTCGGAACACCCGCCAACGCGAGCCATCCGGGCGCATTCTCCGGACCGGAGTACGCATCGACCACCACGGCGGTGGTGTTGTCCCGCCCTCCGGCCTGCACGGCGAGCCGTACCAGGGCGGAGGCGGTCTCGGCCGCATCGGCCCCGTCGGCCATCACCGCGGCGATCTGCTCCGCGGTCAGCTCGTTGGTCAGGCCGTCCGAGCAGAGCAGCACGCGGTCGCCCGGACGAGCGGGCAGCAGCCAGTAGTCCGGCTCGGGGTCGCTGCCGGTGCCGAGCGCCCGGGTCAGCACGTGCCGCTCGGGGTGCTGCTCGGCCGCCTGGCGCGTGAGCTGCCCGGCGTCCATCAGTTCCTGCACCACCGAGTGGTCGACGCTGATCTGGCTCAGCTCCCGGTCGTCGCCGGACCAGCGGTACACCCGCGAGTCGCCGACGTTGAACACCAGCCAGTGCGCGGTGCCGTCCCGGTCGGCCAGTGCGACCCCGGCGACCGTGGTGCCACCCTCCCGCCGCTCGAAGGTGCCGCGGATCCGGGCGGCGGCGCGCTGGAAGCAGCCCTGCAGGTCGGCGGGCTCGACCGCGGTCAGCCCGGCGGTCTGCGCGAACTCCTCCACCGCGAGCCGGCTCGCGACGTCGCCCGCCTCGTGGCCGCCCATGCCGTCGGCCACCAGGAACACCGGCGGGTGGGCCAGCAGCGCGTCTTCGTTCAGCGCGCGCACCCGCCCACGGTCGGTGGCCGAGCCCCAGGTCGTCCGCATCACTCCCCCGTCCCCGGCTGTCCGCCGGTCAGATCCCGAGCTGGTACACGCCCCAGTAGGCCAGCACCACCAGCAGCACGGCGCAGGCGACGCTCGTCCCCCACACCGCCACATGTCCGACCACCCCCTGCGCCAGCGGGCGGCCGATGCGCCTCAGCGTGCGCATCCGGTCGATCACCAGCACGGCGGCCACCACGGCGACCATGCCGAGCAGTCGCACGCCGAGCCACCCACCTTGCACCACCCAGCCGTTGCGTTCGTAGTCGAGCGCGAGCCTGGCGACCGACAACAGGTACCAGACCAGGGCGACCACGGTAGCGATCGACGCGGCGGACAGCAGGGTCAGCCGCCGGGTCAGCGGGACGTCCCGGCCCTCGTGCGGCGGGTGCTTGCGCCAGACCCGCCAGCCCACCGCCGCCCATCGGGACGCCGGGAGCAGCACGGCGACCGCGACCGCGCCGATGATCAGCACCAGCAGCAGGCCCCCGTCCCCGAGCCAGCGCGGCTGCGGCACCGGCTGCGCCAGGTAGAGCTGCTCCGGCTGGGCGCCCGCGATCCGCGGACTGGCGTGCGCGGTATCCGGCAGCCCGAGCACCCACTCGCTCAGGTCCCGCAGGAACGCGGTGGACACGGTGCCGTCGATCCGGATGCCGTGGTCGGCCCCGCCGTAGTACCGGAGCGTGTAGTCGCTGTTCCCGGCGATCGCGATGTCCCGGATCAGCTGCTCGGCACCCTGGATGATCGGCATCGACTGATCGGCGGTGCCGTAGACCGCCAGCACCGGCTGGGTCATCTGCCGCTGGTACGGCGCCACGTCGAAGTCCACGTACTCGAAGCCCCCGCCGGGCAGCTGCATGCCGACCGAGCGCGGGATCGCCCGGAACACCTGGTCCGGCACCCCGGTGTTCCGCAGGTACTGGTCCACGGCGAACGCGGCCTGCTGGCGCGGCGGCACCACCGGCGCGGACACCAGGACCACGAAGTCGACCGCGGCCCGCTCGGACGCCATCACCGGTGCGATCCAGGCGCCCTCGCTCTCCGCGTAGATGCCCACCCGGGTGGAGTCGACCTCGGGCAGCGCGCGCAGCAGGTCGAAGGACACCAGGTAGTCCTGGGCCATCGCCACGTAGTCCCGGTGCCGCATGGAGTAGGTGTCCAGCCGCTTGTCCGGGACCATCGTGGCCACGCCCGCCTCGGCGAGCGCGTAGGCCTGGTCCACGAACGCGTCCTCGAACTTCCCGGTCCCCGCGCCGTGCACGAACAGCACCGCGGGCACCGGTCCCGAGGCGCCCACCGGCGTGAGGATCCGCGCCTGGACGACCGCGCCGTCCAGCTGCACCTCCACCACCCGGGTGTCGACGTCGTACTGCTCCAGCTCGGGCGCGTCCCCGATCGCGGTGGAGGCCGACTGCACGGTCAGCGGGTCGGTCACCGGCAGCGGACGCCACTCCGGGCCCATCAGGGACCCGATCACGGCGAGCAGGATCGCCCCCGCCAGCACGCCGCCGAGCACCCGGTAGAACGTGTCCCGGCGTGGCGGACGCGGGCGCTGTGCCCCGGCGGCGTGCTCCGCGTCCCGTACCAGCCGTCGCCGGTGCCGCTCGGGGCTCTCCCCCGGGCGTGGGGACGCGTCGTCGCCTGCCGTCATCAGAATCCCAGGCGTCCCAGCTGCTTCGGGTCGCGCTGCCAGTCCTTGGCCACCTTCACGTGCAGGTCCAGGTACACCCGGGTGCCGAGCAGCGCCTCGATGCCGCGGCGCGCGTCGGTGCCCACCTGACGCAGCCGCGACCCGGCACGACCGATCACGATCGCCTTCTGCGAGTCCCGCTCGACGTACAGGTTCACCCGGACGTCGACCATCGGGGCCTCGCCCTCGCCGACGTCGCGCGGGAGGATCTCCTCCACCTGGACCGCGAGGGAGTGCGGCAGCTCGTCCCGGACGCCCTCCAGTGCGGCCTCCCGGACCAGCTCGGCGACCATCACGGCCTCCGGCTCGTCGGTCAGCTCGCCCTCCGGGTACAGCGCGGGTCCCTCCGGCAGGTAGCCGGTCAGCAGTTGCTCCAGCTCGGCGACCTGGTAGCCGTCCTGCGCGGAGACCGGGATGATCTCGGCCCAGTCGCCCAGCTCGGAGATGGCCAGCAGGTGCTCGGCCAGCCGCTGCTTGCTCACCAGGTCCGCCTTGGTCGCGATCGCGACCACCGGGGTGCCCCGGCGTCCGCGGCTCAGCTCGGCCAGCTGCTCCGCGATGAACCGGTCGCCCGGCCCGACCTTCTGGTCCGCGGGCAGGCAGAAGCCGATCACGTCCACCTCGGTCAGGGTGTCCTTGACCAGGCTGTTCAACCGCTCGCCGAGCAGGGTGCGCGGCCGGTGCAGCCCCGGGGTGTCGACCAGCACCAGCTGGGCGTCCTCCCGGTGCACGATGCCGCGGATGGTGTGCCGCGTAGTCTGCGGACGGCCGGAGGTGATCGCCACCTTCTGGCCCACCAGGGCGTTGGTGAGGGTGGACTTGCCGGCATTCGGCCGTCCCACCAGGCAGGCGAAGCCGGAACGATGGGTCACCTTGCGGACCTTTCCTCTGCGTTGCTCTCCGCGACGGTCTCCGTCGTGGACTCCTCCGTACGCTCCGGGTCCGGAACGCGGCTGACCAGCACCCTAGCCACTCGCTTGCGGCGGCCCTCGGTGCCCTGCGCGACCAGGCGCAGGCCGTGGATCTCGCCCGCCGAGCCCGGGATCGGGACCTTGCCCAGCGACTTGGCCAGCAGACCGCCCGCGGTGTCGACGTCGTCGTCCTCCACCTCGATGCCGAACAGCTCGCCCAGCTCGTCCCGTCCCAGCCGGGCCGGGACCAGGAATGTGCCGCCGCCCAGGTCCTCGACCTGCGGGGCGGAGGGGTCGTGCTCGTCGGTCAGCTCGCCGACGATCTCCTCCAGGGCGTCCTCGATCGTCACCAGCCCGGCGATGCCGCCGTACTCGTCGACCACCATCGCGATGTGCGAGGCACCCGCCTGCAGCTCGCGCAGCAGCTCGTCCACCGGCTTGGACTCCGGAACGAACACCGCCGGGCGCACCACGGACACCGCCGGGGCGTCGACCGAGGCCGGGTCCTCCTCCATCCGGCGGACCAGGTCCTTGAGGTAGACCACGCCACGCAGGTCGTCGACCTGATCGCCGATCACCGGCACCCGGGAGTAGCCGGAGCGCAGCAGCAGGGACAGCACCTTGCGCAGCGGGGTCTGCTCGCCGGTGGTGATCATGTCGGTGCGCGGCACCATCACCTCACGGGTCAGGGTCTCGCTCAGGCCGAGCACGGAGCGCAGCATCTCGCGCTCCTCGTCGTCGATCGCGTCCCGGCCGTCCCGTTCCACCATCTCGCGCAGCTCGCGCTCGTCCAGATCCGACCCCGGCTCGGCGATCCGCAGCAGCGGGCCGATCACCCGGCGCACGCCGGACAGCAGGCGCGCGGTCAGCCGGAGCACCGGGACAGCCCGGCGCTGACCGACCGACCGCGGGCTCAGCCGGGCCAGCACCACGGTGAGGAAGGCACAGGCCACCACCGCGATCACCAGCTCCAGCGACCAGGCCAGGGTGCTGGCGGCGATCGCCAGGGTGATGCAGACCGCGGCGACCATCTCGCACAGCAGCCGCAGGGTGCCCGCGGACGAGGCCACCCGGGCCCGGTCCTCGCACAGCGCCTCGATCCGGGCCGCCGCCGGGTGCCGGGACGCCGACAGATCGGCGACCTGACCGCGGGACACCCGCAGGATCGCGGCCTCACCGGCGGACAACAGGGCCGCCACCAACAGCGCCAGCACCGCCAGCGTGATCAGCAGCCCGATCGGGACCTCGTGCATCGACCCGTTCACCGACCGGCGAGGAAGGTCAGCAGCAGATGTCGCTGCAGCGCGAACATCTCCTTCTCCTCCTCCGGCTCGGCGTGGTCGTAGCCGAGCAGGTGCAGGATGCCGTGCGTCGTGAGCAGCAGCATCTCCTCCGCGGTGGAGTGACCGGCGGTCCGGGCCTGCTCGACGGCGACCTCCGGGCACAGCACCACGTCACCGAGCAGACCGGCGGGGGTGGGCTCGTCCGCACGGCCGGGGCGCAGCTCGTCCATCGGGAAGGACAGCACGTCGGTCGGACCGGGCTCGTCCATCCACTTGACGTGCAGATCCGTCATCACCTCGGTGTCGACGAACAGGATCGACAGGTCGGTCTGCGGGTGCACGTGCATCTGGTCCAGGACGAACCGGGCCAGTGCGGCGAACTCCGCCTCGTCGACCTCGTGGCCGGACTCGTTGTTGACCTCGATGCTCATCTCGGGGTCTCCGCGCGATCGGAGGCGCAGCGAGCGATGTCGTGGGGTGGGTTCATGACTTCGTGTCCCAGCGTGCGTAGGCGTCGATGATGTCGCTCACCAGGCGGTGACGGACGACATCGGAGGAGGACATTCGGCAGAACGCGACGTCGTCGACGTCCGCCAGGATCGATTCCACCACCCGCAGGCCGGACTGGGTGCCCGAGGGCAGGTCCACCTGGGTCACGTCGCCGGTGACGACGATCCTGGACCCGTAGCCGAGTCGGGTGAGGAACATCTTCATCTGCTCGGCCGAGGTGTTCTGCGCCTCGTCCAGGATGATGAAGGAGTCGTTGAGCGTGCGCCCGCGCATGTAGGCCAGCGGCGCGACCTCGATCGTGCCGGCCTCCATCAGCCGCGGGATCGAGTCCGGGTCGACCATGTCGTGCAGCGCGTCGTACAGCGGGCGCAGGTACGGATCGATCTTCTCCGACAGGCCGCCGGGCAGGAAGCCGAGCCGTTCCCCCGCCTCGACCGCCGGACGGGTCAGCACGATCCGGTTCACCTCCCGGGCCTGCAGCGCCTGCACCGCCTTGGCCATCGCCAGATAGGTCTTGCCGGTGCCCGCCGGGCCGATGCCGAAGGTGATCGTGTTCCGGTCGATCGCGTCCACGTAGGACTTCTGCCCGGTGGTCTTCGGCCGGATGGTCCGCCCCCGACCGGAGAGGATGTTCAGGGTCAGCACGTCGGCCGGGCGGGTGTCGGTGCCGGCGGTCAGCATCGCCACCGACCGGGTCACCACGTCCGGGGTCAGCGGCGTCCCGGCGCCGGCCATCTCGACCAGCTCGTCCACCAGCCGGGCGGCCAGCGCCACGTCACCGGCCGGACCGGACATCCGGATCTCGTTGCCGCGCACGTGCAGGTCGACGGTGCGGAAACCCTGCTCGATCGCCCGGAGCACCTGGTCCTGGAGTCCGAGGAGCTCGACCATCGACACCTGGGCGGGGACGGTGATCCGGTGCTCGACCCGTGCGGGCGCCGCCACGGGCGGGCGGGCGGATCGCTGCTGCTGCGGTGTGGATTCGGCCATGTGCTCGGCTTGCGCCGTCGCGCTCCTTCGGTGGTGGGGACGATCGATCATGGAGTTTACCGGGCGGTACGGACAGCCCGCCCCCGGACCACCCGACCGTGCACACCCTCGCCCGAGAACCTGCCGAGTGCGAAGAAGTCGTCGCGCTTCGGGCGATATGGGCGACAGCTTCTTCGCACTCGGCTCAGCGGATCGGAGGTGCGCTCAGCCCCAGCGGCCGAGGGCGGTGGCCAGGAGGGTCAGGGCGACCGTGCCGGCGGTCGACGTGCGCAGGACGTGCGGGCCGAGCCGGACGGTGTGCGCGCCCGCCGAGACCAGCGCGGCGGTCTCCTGCTCGGAGATGCCGCCCTCCGGGCCGACCACGATCAGCACCTCGGCGTCCGTGCCCTCCGCGGGCAGCGCGAGAGCGCCGGACAGCGGAGTGGTCGCCTCCTCGTGCAGCACCAGGACCACACCGCCGGCCGCGACGACCCGTTCGGTCCGGGCCACCAGGGCGCGGCGATCGACGGACTCCTCGACCGCGGGCACCCAGGCCCGCCGGGACTGCTTGGCGGCCGCCCGGACGGTGGCGAGCCAGCGCGCCCGGGACTTGGCCGCGCGGTCGCCGCGCCAGATCACGATCGAGCGTTCGGCCTGCCACGGGACGACGGCATCGACGCCGACCTCGGTGGCTGCCTCGATCGCCATCTCGTCCCGGTCGCCCTTGGCCAGCGCCTGGACCAGCACCAGTCGGGGCGCGGAGGCGGGCTCCTCGACCCGGTGGCGCACCCGCAGGTGCACCCCCTCCGGACCGACCGACTCGATCTCCCCGACCAGGCGCACCCCGGCGCCGTCGACCACGTCGATCTGCTCCCCCGCCGCGCGGCGCTGCACCACCCCGGCGTGCCGGCCCTCGGCCCCGTGCAGCAGGTAGACGTCACCGACGTCGTAGCCCGCCAGCTGGCCCGGGTCGGTCACGAAGACCGGCGCCGTCATCAGCGACCCGAGAGCTTGTCGCGCAGCTTGGCGAACACCCCGGTGCTGGCGGCCTGCAGCCGGGCGTCCGGGCGCTCCTCGCCGCGCAGTGCGGACAGCTGCCGCAGCAGCGCGGACTGCTCCTCGTCCAGACCGGTCGGCACCTGGACGTCGACGTGCACGTGCAGGTCGCCGCGGCCGCCGGCGTGCAGGTGCCCGACGCCGAGGTTCTTCAGGGTGACCACCTGCTGCGGCTGGGTGCCGGGGCGCAGGTCGACCTCCTTCGGACCGTCCAGGGTGTCCAGGGTCAGCACCGTGCCCAGCGCGGCGGCGGTCATCGGCACCTGCAACGTGCAGTGCAGGTCGTCGCCCTCGCGCAGGAAGGTGTCGTGGCGGCGCTCGCGCACCTCCAGGTAGATGTCGCCCGCCGGACCACCGGCGGGGCCGACCTCGCCCTGGGCGGTGAGCTTGATCCGGGTGCCGGTGTCCACGCCCGCGGGCACGTCGACCTCCAGGGTCCGCCGCGAGCGCACCCGGCCCTCGCCCGCGCACTCGGCGCAGGGCTCGGGGATGACCGTGCCGAAGCCGTGGCAGGCCGCGCACGGCTGGGTGGTCATCACCTGGCCGAGGAACGACCGGGCCACCCGCTGCACGGTGCCGCGGCCGTCGCAGACCTCGCAGGTCCGCGGCGAGGTGCCCGGACGGCAGCAGGAGCCCGAGCAGGTCGGACACACCACCGCGGTGTCGATCGGCACCTGGCGGTGGGCGCCGAACGTCGCCTCGGACAGGTCCAGGTCCAGCCGGATCAGCGCGTCCTGGCCCCGGCGGGCACGCGGGATCGGGCCCCGCTGCCCCCCACCGGCCGCCGCGCCGAAGAACGTCTCGAAGATGTCCTGGAAACCGAAGCCGCCGGCCTGACCGCCGCCACCGCCGGGAGCGGTGGGGTCCTGGCCCAGGTCGTACATCTGGCGCTTGTCCGGGTTGGACAGCACCTCGTACGCGCGTTGGACGTCCTTGAACTTCTCCTCCGAGGCGGCGTCCGATCCGGCGACGTCCGGGTGCAGCTCACGTGCCCGTCGGCGGTAGGCCTTCTTGATCTGCTCGCCGGTGGCGTCGCGCGGGACGCCCAGGACCTCGTAGTAATCGTTCACAGAGTGCTTCCTCGATCAGGGGGGTCGTCGGTCGGGCTCAGTTGGCCAGGATGCGCGACAGGTAACGGGCGACGGCACGCACGGAGACGATCGTGCCGGGGTAGTCCATCCGGAGCGGGCCGAGGGAGGCGATCCGGGCGACCGCCGTGCCACCGCCGTCCGCGTCCGTGCCGTAGCCGGAGCTGACCAGGCTGGCCTCGATCAGCCCCTCGTGCCGGGTCTCGCGGCCGATCCGCACCGACACGCCCTCGTCCTCGGCGGCGTCGGACAGCAGCCGGAGCAGCACCACCTGCTCCTCCAGCGCCTCGAGCACCGGGCTGAGCGTGCGGGCCACGTCGGTGTTGCCGCGGACCAGGTTGGCGGTGCCGGCCACGACCACGCGCTCCTCGCTCTCCCCCGCCAGGGTGTCCTCGATCACCCCGACGACGGCGTGCAGCAGGGCGCCGGACTCCGGCTCGACCTCGTCCGCGATCCCGGCCAGGGCCGCGTCCAGGTCGGACAGCCGCCGACCGGCCGCCGCCACGTTGAGCAGCATCCGCAGCCGGGCGACGGTGGCCAGGTCCATCGGGTCCGCGAGTTCCAGCGTGCGCTGCTCGACCCGGCCGTGCTCGGTGATGATCACCACCAGCAGGTGGCGTTCCGCGACCGGGACCAGCTCCACGTGCCGCAGCGCCGTCCGGCGCAGCGAGGGGTACTGGACCACCGCGACCTGGTGGGTCAGCTGCGCGAGCAGCCGCACCGCCCGGTCGACCACGTCGTCCAGGTCGACCGCGTCCTGCATGAAGGTCTCGATCGCCCGGCGCTCCGGGGTGGACAGCGGCTTGAGGGTGGCCAGCCGGTCCACGAACAGCCGGTACCCCTTGTCGGTGGGCACCCTTCCGGCGGACGTGTGCGGCTGGACGATCAGCCCGGCCTCCTCCAGCGCCGCCATGTCGTTGCGGATCGTGGCCGGGGAGACGCCGAGGGAGTGCCGCTCGACCAGGGCGCGGGAGCCGACCGGCTCCTTGGTGGAGACGTAGTCCTCCACGATCGCGCGCAACACGTCGAGCCTGCGGTCCTCGGCCATCGTCCACCTCCTCCTGGTGCGTCGGGTAGCACTCTCGGACACCGAGTGCCAATGCTACGCCCCGGGTCCAGCCGCCTCCTGCTCGCGCCGACGGGCCACCAGGTCGAACCCGCCGACCACCAGCGCGATCGCGACCAGCGCCACCGTGACGAGCAGCGCGCGCCCGGCGGCCGGTCCGCCGTCCATGCCCGCGGACAGTCCGGAGTAGAAGGTGGACAGCACCACCGCCACCCCGAGCGCGGACCCGATCCGCTGGCCGACCTGCAGCATCGACCCCGCCACCCCGGCGCGCTCGACCGGCACGTTCGCCAGGGTCAGGGTCTGGTTCGGGGAGATGACCAGCCCGGAGCCCACGCCGGCGATCATCTGGGTCGCCGCCACCGCCCAGGCGACCGCGGGCGGGTCCACCACCCGGATCACCACGTCGGTCCCGGCGAGCCCGGCCAGCACCAGCACGAGCCCGATCACCACCAGCAGCCGGCCGTGCTGGGCCACCAGCTTCCCGGACCGCTGCGCCGCGATGGCCGACCCGATGGCGAACGGCATGCCGACCAGCCCGGCCTGCAACGGCGTGTACCCGGCGACCTGTTGCAGGTAGATCGTCACGACCAGGAACACCGAGGTGAACCCGGCGAAGTACGCCATCCCGAGCAGCGCGCCGTTGCGGAACGCCGGGTCGCCGATCACCCGCGGGTCCAGCACCGCCGCCCCGGTCCGGCGCTGGTAGGCCCGCTCCCACAGCACCGTCAGCACCGCGATCACCAGCCCGACCAGCAGCCACCACCACCGGGACGCGTCGTCGCCGCTGCCGGTGGTGGTGACGAAGGGCAGCATCACCGCCGTCGCCGCGAGCGCGATCAGCACCAGGCCGGGCACGTCCAGCCGTGGCCGGCCGCTCGCGGTGAGCGTCCCGGCGGGCCCACGGGGACGGGCCGCCGTCTTCGGCAGCCAGCGCATCGCCAACGGCAGCACCACCGCGACCACCGGCACGTTCACGAAGAACACCCAGCGCCAGCCCTGCTCCGCCCCGAACGCCTGGATGATCAGGCCGCCCAGCAGCGGACCGATCGCGGTGGACACCCCGATGGTCGCGCCGAAGTAGCCGAAGGCCCGACCGCGTTCGTAGCCGGAGAACAGCTGCTGGATCGTGCCGACGACCTGCGGGTTCAGCAGACCGGCGCTGGCCCCCTGCAACAGGCGCAGGATCGCCAGCACCTCGTCCGACGGGGCGAACCCGGCGCCCAGGCTGGTCACCGCGAAGCCGGTCAGCCCGATCAGGAACAGCCGTCGGCGACCGCGCGCGTCACCCAGCCGTCCCGCGGGCACGAGCACCAACCCGAACGCCAGGGTGTACCCGGCGACGATCAGCTGCAGCTGGCTGGCCGAGGCCTCCAGGCTCTGCTCGATCGACGGGAGCGCCACGTTCACGATCGAGACGTCCAGCATGGTGATGAACCCGATCGCCAGACACACCCCGAGGGCTCGCCAGCGGTTCGGATCCAGGTCGGCGTCAGCGGGGGATGTCACCGACGTGTCTTACCACGGCGCCAGGACATCCACACCTACGCTGCCGGACGTGAACGACCGTTACGGCTCCGACGTCCTGTCCTCCGGATCGCAGTCCGCGCACCGGCGACCCGCCTCCCGCCCGGTCCCCGCCGAGCGCGGACTGGTGGTCGAGGAGGTGACCACCGGCTGGGTCGGTGCGATCACCCGGGTGGAGAAGTCCGGTGGCGAGCACGTGGTCGTCCTGGAGGACCGGCACGGCCGGACCCGCACCTTCCGGCTCGGTCCGGGCTTCTGGATCGACGGCGCCCCGGTCGAGCTGGTCCCGCACCGGCCTGCAGCGGCGGCCACCGGTCCGCGACGCACCGCCTCCGGGTCGCTCGCCGCCCCCGATCAGCGCGCCCGGGTCGCCCGCGGCTCCCGGATCTGGGTGGAGGGCAAGCACGACGCCGAGCTGGTGGAGAAGGTCTGGGGCGACGACCTGCGCGCCGAGGGCGTGGTGGTCGAGCTGCTGCAGGGCGTCGACAACCTGGAGGACGCGCTGCGCGACTTCGACCCGACCGTCGGGCGCAAGGTCGGCGTGCTGGTCGACCACCTGGTGCCCGGGTCCAAGGAGCAGCGGATCGCCGACGCGGCGCTGCGCACGGTGACGAACGGCACCGTGCTGGTGCTCGGTCACCCGTACGTGGACGTGTGGCAGGCGGTCCGCCCGCAGCGGATCGGGCTGGAGCGCTGGCCGGTGATCGAGCGCGGCACGGAGTGGAAGCGCGGCATCCTGCGCGAGCTCGGCTGGCCCGCGGACGAGCAGGCGGACGTCGCCCGGGCCTGGCAGCGGATCCTGCGCAGCGTCCGCAGCTACGCCGACCTGGAGCCGTCGCTGCTCGGCCGGGTCGAGGAGCTGATCGACTTCGTGACCGCCTGAGGAACGACGGAGCGCCGCCGTCCCGGGTGGGACGACGGCGCTCCGGTGGACGACTCAGGCCGCGACGCCCTCGCCGTGCAGGCGACGGAACACGAAGCCGGAGACCAGCATGGCCAGCGGCGTGGTGACCAGCGCACCGATGCCGCACAGCGAGCCGCCGATGGACGAGGCCACCAGCACGACCAGGTAGAGCAGCGCGGCGGTGGCGAAGTTCTTGTAGGCCAGCTGGAAGCTCGCCTTGATCGCGTCGATCGCGCCCAAGCCCTTGTCGATCACGAAGAACAGGGTGAACTGGGCGAAGAACGCGAACACGATGCCCGGCAGGTAGAGCAGCGCGGTGCCGATCCCCGTGCCCAGACCGACCAGCAGCGCCGCGAGCAGCACGGTGCCGACCCGGTCGATCCGGAAGAAGCTGCCGAAGCTGGTGCGCCCGGTGTTCATCACCTCGGTGACCACCCGGATCACCGCGGCCTGCACGAAGGCCGCGAACAGCAGCACGAGCGCGAAGAAGATCAGGTAGGCGCCGAAGGCCGCCCCGGCCGCGCCCGGACGCACGTTCCCGTAGGCGTCCGTGGCCGCCGCCGTACCGCCGATGATGATGCTGAAGAAGATGATGATCAGCACCACGAGCGCCGCACCGTAGACCGCCAGGCCGCCGATCAGCGGGCCGGCGTTCTGGGTGAACTTGCCCCAGGCCCAGGAGAAGCCGTCGCCGATCGCGGAGCCGGCAGAGGGCTGGGCGTACCCCGCCGGACCGCCGTAGGGCTGAGCCGCGGGCGGCTGCTGACCGTAGGGCTGGCCGTAAGGCTGCTGCGGCTCGCCGTAGGGCTGCTGCGGCTGACCGTACGGCTGCTGCGGAGCTCCGGTCGGCGGCTGCTGGCCGTAGGGCTGCTGCGGCTGACCGTACGGCTCCTGAGGCGCTCCGGTCGGCGGCTGCTGGCCGGAGGGCTGCTGTCCGTACGGCTCGCCCGCCGGGGGCTGCTGTCCGGCAGCGTTCGGGTCGTCGTCGCGCGGCGGGGTCGCGCCGGTGGGGTCAGTCATAGCAGGCCTCCTCGTCCCGGGCGCGCATCGCCCAGCGGAGACAGCGAACCGAAACCGCGTCAACAGTGTCAAGACGACGCACTGGTGGACAGGTTCGCCCATCCGGCACTCAGGATCGCTACTGTCACTGCGCAGCCATCCGTGCCCCACCCGAGCAGGAGTACCCATGACGCAGCCCCAGCAGCCGCAGCCGGACCAGCCCTGGAACGACCGGCCTGCCGGCGAGCCGCAGTACGGCGCACCGACCGGCCAGCCCTACGGCGCACCGGGCCAGCCCTACGGCGCCCCCGCCGGCGGTCCGCAGCAGCAGTACAGCGCCCCGACCGGCGCACCGCTCACCCCGCAGGACGAGAAGCTGTGGGCGATCTTCAGCCACGTCGGCGCGATCCTGTTCAGCTTCGTCGCGCCGCTGATCATCTGGCTGGTCTACCGGGGCCGCGGACCTTACCTCGAGGACCAGTCCAAGGAGGCGCTGAACTTCTCGCTCACCGTGCTGATCGCCTACATCGGCACCAGCATCCTGGCCGCTGTCACCTTCGGCCTGCTGAGCTTCCTGGTGCCGCTGGTCAGCGTCGCCGCGCTGGTGTTCGGCATCATCGCCGCCGTCGCGGCCAACAAGTACACCTGGTACCGCTATCCGGTGTGCCTCCGCCTGATCAAGTGAGCCGCCGGTGCGCCGGGCCGCACCGTCCGGCGCACCGCCCGCTCAGTCCGTGAGGTCGCGGACCACGGCGTCGGCCAGCAGTCGCCCGCGCCGGGTCAGCACCACCCGCGGCACGTCGACCCCGCGGCCGAGCGCCGCCAGCCCGTCGACCAAGCCGTCCGCCACCAGTGCGGCCACCCGGGTCCGAGCGGTCGAGGACAGCGCCGACACCGGCAGTCCCTCCCGCAGCCGTACCGCGAGCATCACCCGCTCCAGCTGGGCGCTCTCCGGCTCGATCAGCTCCCGGCCCGCCGCCGGGCTCACCCCCGAGGCCAGCCGGTCCGCGTAGGCCCGCGGGTGCTTCACGTTCCACCAGCGCGTCCCGCCGACATGGCTGTGCGCACCGGGACCGATCCCCCACCAGTCGTCGTTGCGCCAGTACGCGAGGTTGTGCCGGCACGCGTCGTCCGGGGTGCGCGCCCAGTTGCTCACCTCGTACCAGGTCAGCCCGGCCGCGGAGAACAGGTCGTCGGCCAGCTCGTACTTGGCCGCCTGGTCGTCCTCCTCCGGCAACGGCAGGTCCCCGCGCCGCACCTGCACCGCCATCCGGGTGCCCTGCTCGATCACCAGCGCGTAGGCCGAGATGTGGTCCACCCCGGTGGCCAGCGCCGACTCCACACTGGCCCGCCAGTCGTCGAGGCTCTCCCCCGGGGTGCCGTAGATCAGGTCCAACGACACCGCGAGACCGGCGTCCCGCGCCCAGCGGACCACGTCCGGGATCCGGCGCGGGTCGTGGGTCCGGTCCAGGGTGGCCAGCACCCGCGGCACCGCGGACTGCATCCCGAAGGACACCCGGGTGAAGCCCGCCGCCGACAGTGCTGCCAGGTCGTCCGGGGTCACCGAGTCCGGGTTCGCCTCGGTGGTGACCTCCGCGCCCGGTGCCAGACCCCAGGAGTCGCGGACCCCGTCCAGCATCCGCGCCAGGTCCCGGGCGGGCAGGACGGTGGGTGTCCCGCCCCCGACGAACACGGTGCCGACCGGGCGTTCCGGCAGCTCCGCCTCGGCCAGCACCCGACGGGCCAGCGCGATCTCGCTCAGTGCGGTCTCCGCGTAGGACGACTGGCTCGCACCGCCGCCCAGCTCGGTCGCGGTGTAGGTGTTGAAGTCGCAGTACCCGCAGCGCACCGTGCAGAACGGCACGTGCAGGTAGATCCCGAAGCTGCGGTCGGCGGCGCCGTCCCGGACGGTCTCCGGCAGCCGGCCGTCCTCGGGGGCCGGGTCGCCGTCCGGCAGCGCGGGGGCCATCACGCCCGGAAGGCCGTGCGATCGGACTCGGTCAGCCCGTCCGCCCGGAAGGTCGTCGTACCGCGGTCGCGCAGCTCGGCCGCCGCGCGCAGCAGCGCCCCGTAGGCCGCGGACGCCAGCACGCCGCCCACGGACACCCGTCGCACGCCGACCGCGCCGAGCTCGGCCACCGTCGGTCCGTCCGCCCAGGCCAGGACGTTCACCGGGACCGGCACCGCGCGCACCACCGATTCGACCTCCGCGAGGCTGCGGAGCCCCGGCGCATACACGCAGTCCGCTCCGGCGTCCGCGTAGGCCCGCAGCCGGGCGATGGTGTCGTCCAGGTCCGCGATGCCGTACAGCGGGTTCTCGCAGCGCGCGGTCACCACCAGCGGCGCCCCCGGGACCCGGTGCGACGCCGCCACGGCGGCGGCGACCCGCTCGACCGCCACGTCCAGGGCGCGCACGCTCCCGGTCGCGGCGTCGTAGTCCTCGATCGACACCCCCGCGGCACCCGCGTCCGCCAGCAGGGCGACGGTCTCCCCGACCCCGGCGGCGTCCTGCGCGTACCCGTCCTCGGCGTCCACCGAGAACGGCACCCGCAGCACCCCGGACACGGCCCGGACGTGCGCCAGCAGCTGCGCACGGCTCAGCCGCAGGTCCTCGGTGCCCAGCGACCAGGCCAGACCGGAGCTGGTGCTCGCCACCGCCTCGAACCCGGCGTCCGCGAGCAGCAGCGCCGATCCGGCGTCCCAGGCGTTCGGCAACGCCCAGACCCCGGGCCGCGCGTGCAGCTCGGCGAACCGCCGCCGTGCAGCGTCGTGGCTCACTTCTTCTTGGCGTCCTTGTCCTTGGCCGGAGCGGCGTCGGAGGACAACGCCGCGATGAAGGCCTCCTGCGGGACGTCGACCCGGCCGATGGTCTTCATCCGCTTCTTGCCCTCCTTCTGCTTCTCCAGCAGCTTGCGCTTACGGGTGATGTCACCGCCGTAGCACTTGGCCAGCACGTCCTTGCGCATCGCGCGGATCGTCTCGCGGGCGATGATCCGGGAGCCGATCGCGGCCTGGATCGGCACCTCGAACTGCTGGCGCGGGATGAGGTCCTTCAGCTTCCCGGCCATCATCAGGCCGTAGGCGTAGGCCTTCTCCTTGTGCACGATCGCGCTGAACGCGTCGACCTGCTCGCTCTGCAACAGGATGTCGACCTTGACCAGATCCGCCGCCTGGTCGCCGATCGGCTCGTAGTCGAGCGAGGCGTAGCCGCGGGTCTTCGACTTCAGCTGGTCGAAGAAGTCGAAGACGATCTCGGCCAGCGGCAGGTGGTAGCGCATCTCCACCCGGTCCTCGGACAGGTAGTCCATGCCCTGCATGTCGCCGCGCCGGGTCTGGCACAGCTCCATGATCGCGCCCACGAACTCGGTCGGCGCCAGGATCGTCGCCTTCACCACCGGCTCGCGGACCTCGCGGATCTTGCCGCCCGGGAACTCGCTCGGGTTGGTGACCAGCACCTCGCTGCGGTCCTCCATCGTGACCTCGTAGATCACGTTCGGCGCGGTCGAGATCAGGTCGAGGCCGAACTCGCGCTCCAGCCGCTCGCGGATGATCTCCAGGTGCAGCAGGCCCAGGAAGCCGACCCGGAAGCCGAAGCCCAGCGCCACCGAGGTCTCGGGCTCGTAGTTCAGCGCCGCGTCGTTCAGCTTCAGCTTGTCCAGCGCGTCGCGCAGCGCCGGGTAGTCCGACCCGTCGATCGGGTACAGCCCGGAGAACACCATCGGCTTCGGGTCGGAGTAGCCGCCCAACGCCTCGGCGGCCGGTCGGTGCTGCTTGGTGACGGTGTCGCCCACCTTCGACTGGCGCACGTCCTTCACACCGGTGATCAGGTAGCCCACCTCACCGACGCCCAGCCCCTTGGTCGGCACCGGCTCCGGGGAGATCACCCCGATCTCCAGCAGCTCGTGCGACGCCTTGGTGGACATCATGGTGATCCGCTCGCGCGGGTTCAGGTCGCCGTCGACCACCCGGACGTAGGTGACCACGCCACGGTAGGTGTCGTAGACCGAGTCGAAGATCATCGCCCGGGTCTCGGCGCCCGGGTTCCCGACCGGTGCCGGGACCAGCTGCACGATCCGGTCCAGCAGCGCCTCCACGCCCTCACCGGTCTTGCCGGACACCTTGAGGCAGTCCTCCGGGTCGCCGCCAATCAGGTTGGCGAGCTCCTCGGCGTACTTCTCCGGCTGCGCGGCGGGCAGGTCGATCTTGTTCAGCACCGGAATGATCTGGAGGTTGTTCTCCAGCGCCAGGTACAGGTTCGCCAGGGTCTGCGCCTCGATGCCCTGCGCCGCGTCGACCAGCAGCACTGCACCCTCGCAGGCGGCCAGCGACCGGGAGACCTCGTAGGTGAAGTCGACGTGTCCCGGGGTGTCGATCATGTTCAGGGCGTACGGGACGAGGGTGCCGGCTGCGTCCTCGACCGCCCAGGGCATCCGCACCGCCTGCGACTTGATCGTGATGCCGCGCTCGCGCTCGATGTCCATCCGGTCCAGGTACTGCGCCCGCATCGCCCGGGAGTCGACCACCCCGGTGAGCTGCAGCATCCGGTCGGCGAGAGTCGACTTGCCGTGGTCGATGTGCGCGATGATGCAGAAGTTGCGCAGCAGGTCCGGAGAGGTCGCGGCTGGCGCGATGCGCTGGGACTGGGCAGGCGTCGGAATCGGGGACACGGTCACTCTCGGCTTCACGGGACGGGGACTGGCACCATCGTCCCATGCCCACCGGTTCATGGCTGCCCGCCCTGCGGATCGCCCAGGACGCCTTCGGCGACCTCCTCGGCACCGCCGACCCCGAGGCACCGGTTCCCGCCTGCCTGCCGTGGACCGTCACCGACCTGGCGCTGCATCTGGCGAACATCCACCGGTGGGCCGCGGGCATGGCCGCCGGTGGCAGCGAGGACGACGACGACACCGTGGGCCCCCGGGACCCGCTCGCCCTGCGCCGCTACTACCGCGACGCCGCCGCACACCTTCGCGCCGCCCTGGACCGGCTCGGCCCCGACTTCCCCGCCCTGACCCTGAACGGACCCGGGCCCGCCTCGTTCTGGCACCGCCGCCAGCTGCACGAGACCCTGGTCCACCTCGACGACCTGGCCACCGCGAACGCTCGACCGCAGCCGGTGACCGATCCCCTGCTCTGGTCCGACACCGTCGACGAGGTGGTCACGGTCCTCACCCCGCGCCAGCTCCGACTCGGGCGGATCGCCCCGCTGGGCGCCACGCTCACCCTGCACGCCGCCGACACCGATCGCCGCTGGAGCCTCGGCACCACCGGCCCGGCCGCCACCGTCACCGCCGACGCGCACACCCTCGCCCGGCTGCTCTGGCGCCGCACCGGCCCGTCCGGCCTGGAGCTGACCGGCGACCGCCGCGCCGCTGATCTGCTGCTGTCCACCGCCCTCACGCCGTGATGGACCCCACGACCGGGTGACGTACCCCGACTAGGGCTCACCGGTCTCCGCCTGGTAGTCTCGTCAGTCGCGTGTCCGCCCGGGTCGGCGGGCACTAGTTCGATTCCTCTCCGCGGGTGTCCCCACGCCCCAGTCCCGGAGTCGGACGCGCCCTCTACGACCTGTCCACCGCTTCGGCGAACACCAGAGGAAGTCCACAACGTGGCCAACATCAAGTCCCAGATCAAGCGGATCCGTACCAACGAGGCGGCCCGGCTGCGCAACAAGGCCGTGAAGTCCGAGCTCAAGACGTACATCCGCCGCGTGCGCGAGGCTGTCGCCGGTGGCGACAAGGACGCCGCGACCTCCGCCCTGACCGTCGCGTCGAAGAAGCTCGACAAGGCCGTGTCGAAGGGTGTCATCCACGAGAACCAGGCTGCCAACAAGAAGTCGGCGCTGGCGAAGGCCGTGCACACGCTCTGACGCGTCGCAGCTTCGAGAGGGGCGTCATCCCGGCTGGGATGACGCCCCTCTTGTCGTCCCCGGGGCGGTGCGCGCCGGGAACGAGCGGTGCTCCGGATGGCGGGGCGCGGTGCGGGGTCCGGAGACAGTTCGAGGGCGTCATCCCCCCTGCAGGATGACGCCCTCGAGTCCTCTGGGACCGGCTGATCAGCCGATCGCTTGCGCCCACAGCTCGCGAACCGGGGTGGGCACGTTCGCCGGGTACCCCGCCTCGCGGAGTGCGCGGTCGTACGCGGCGGCCGCCCGCGCGACCTCGCCGTTGCCCTGGAACCGATCGCCCAGGTCGCGCCACACCGCGGCGGACTGCCGGGAGGCGGTCATCATGCTCAGCATCTCCGCGGCCCAGCTGTAGGCACGGGCGGCCGAGTCGGTGTCACCGAGCGCGTGCAGCGCGTCGCCGAGAGCGACCTGAGCGTCCGCGTTCTCCAACCGGGTCTGGCCGGCGAGGCGGTCCAGCGCGGTGCGTGCGTGCGCGACGGCCAGCGCGGCGTCCCCCAGCAGGAGATGGGCCCGGGACCGGTTGATGTCGACCTCCGCCAGGTCCACCTCCGACCCGAGCAGCTTCAGCTCCGGCTCGGCCAGGTCCAGCTGTTCCAGCGCCAGCGCGGGCTCCGCCGGGTCGCCGCACAGCAGCAGGTAGGCGAAGTTGCCGCGCAGTCGCGGCAGGTCACGGCTGATCTCGCCGTCGTCCAGCAGCGCGAGCGCCCGCTCGGTGTAGCGCTTGGCCAGCGTGTAGTCCCGGCGCTGCTCCGCGACGACCGCCGCGTTCCAGTACACCGAACCGCGCCCGCGGGGCGTCCCGAGGCGGTCCGCCTCGCGGATCAGCTCGGCGGCTCGCTGCGTCGCGTACAACAGGTCGCCGCGTGCGACGTTGACCCAGATCAGGGTCGACCCCAGGCGCAGGTGCTCGTCCGTGCCCACCAGGCCGGCGTCCTCGAGGTCGCTCATCGCGGCGTCGCCGATCTCGCCCGCGCGGGCCAGGTCTCCGCTCTCGATGTAGTCACCGGCGAGAGCCGTGGCCGCCGTCGCGAGGTCCAGGGTGTCGCCGCTCTCCCGCAGGTCCTTGACCAGGGGCTCCAGGATCGTGACCGACTGCTCCAGGTCGCCGAGCTTCTCGTGCGCGTTCGCCAGCGCCAGCAGCGCCTTGATCCGCACCGGCCGGGTGACCACGGACAGGTCGAGCCCACGCAGCCGCTCGACGGCGGAGCCGAACTCACCCGAGACCAGGTCGAGCTGGGCGTAGTCGAGCGCCAGTCGCGCCTGAGCCTCGGCCGGTCCCTCGTCACCGAACTTCAGGTACTCGACCGTGAGGCCGAGCCGTTCGGCGAGGACCGCCAGAGCGGCATCGGTGGGCTCGCGCCGACCGGATTCGATCAGCGAGACGTAGCTGGGCGAGAGCTTGTCGCCCGCGAGCGCGGTCTGCGAGATCTGCGCAGCAACCCGCGCCTGGCGGACGCGGTCACCCATAGTCGTCATGGCAGTCAGAGTAGCTGTTACAGCGCCCGACAGCGAGGACGTCACCCGTTCAGAGCGCGCGGTGCGCGAGGACACGGTCGGCGACCGCGGGGCTCACAGCGCGGGACGGCAGCAGTTCCCCATGATGACGACAGGCCCGGCCGTGGCGGGGGCGGTGGTGCCCAAGGACAGGACGGCGACCACAGCGGCGGCGGCGAGGACCTTCAGCGAACGGCGCATGACTACTCCAAGGGACGGATGTTGACTGGTTGTCAGAGAAATCATGACAAGCAGGTCCGGGACACGCCAAGCCCGAATCGGACGTTGGGCGTTTCACCCCTAAACGGGTGAAACCGGACCGGACACGTCGCGGCTGACCTGCGCATCGCTGCAGGTCGACAGGTCGAGCGAGGTCACCGAATCCCACGACTCCGGGTCATCCGTGCCGTTCACTCGGACGGGTGCGTGGATCCCACCGGGACCCGTCACGCCCGCGACGCCGAGCGACGCGGACGGAGTCCCGCCGCGGAGAGCGCGCGGTCGAAGGCGCGGGACGCCGCCTCGGAGGCTCCGCCCAGGTGCAGTCGGCTGCCCAACGCGCGCCAGAGCGCCGCCGACTCCCGACCGTCCCCCGCCGCTTCCAGCACGCCGGAGGCGCGCTGACACAGATCCCGCGCGGCGGCCGTGCGGCGCCCGGCCATCAGCACGTCGGCCAGGGCGATCATCGCCTCGACCTGCCAGGCCGGTGCGGGCTGCACACCGTGGCCCAGCGCGGATTCGGCCCAGCGCTCGGCCTCGGCGAGGTCGCCGAGCAGCAGATGGGCTCGCGAGTGCTCGACGTCCAGCGTCACCAGGTCGACCGGGCCGCCCAGGACGGCGAGCCCGGAGCGCGCGGCGGACAGCTGGTCGAGCGCCACCTCGATCGCGGCGTCCTCCCCGTGCAGCGCCGTCGACCCGTAGTGCAGGCGTGCCCGGAAGAAGTCGCGATCACGGGCCCCCGGCCCGTCCCCCATCAGCTCGACGGCGGACCTGGCATAACGCCGCGCCCAGTCGAACCGCCCGCTCTCCTTCTCCGTGGAGGACAGATTCCACAGCACCGCCGCCCGGCCTGCCACCGACCCGGCCGCGGTCGCCTCGGCGAGGAGCTCGCGTCCACGCTGCCGGGCGTGGACGAGGTCACCACGATCGATCTGGGCCCACATCAGCGTGGCGCCGACCCGCAGCCGCTCGTCCGGATCCACCTCGTGCCCGGCGATCGTCGCGAGCGCTCGGGTGCCCACCCGGAGTGCCACGTCCTGGCGGCCTCCGACGATGTAGAGGTACAGCAGTCCGCGGGTGAGCGTGAGCACGTCCTCCGCGCGCTCGTGCGCGACGGCATCCTCCCAGAGCGGCTCCAACCCGGTGCGGGCCGCCTCGAAGTCGCCGCAGAGCTCCTGGGCGTGCGACAGCAGCACCGCCGTCGACGCCCGGTGCTGCACCGGGACCACCGCAGGGTCGAGCCCCGAGAGTCGTTCCCGCGCCGATTCCGGGTCACCGGCCGCCAGGTCCGCCGCGGCCAGGTCGCGGATCTCCAGCGCGGTGGCCGGCGGCCGACCCCCCGCCGTCCCTCGCCGCAGCCAGTCCGGGCTCACCCCGAGCCGGTGGGCGAAGACGCGCAGCACCTCCGTGCCCGGCTGACGCACATCCGCTTCGATCCGGGAGACGAAACTCGCGGAGACTCCGGCTCCCGCCAGATCGCTCTGGGTCAGCCCCGCGGCGAGCCGTGCCGCACGCAGACGCGCGCCCAGGGTCGTCATCGTCCGGTTCCCCCCGTGGTCTCCTCCCGCCCGTCGCCGCAGGTTACCAAGGCGTCCATGGCACGTTGTCATGGTGGGCTTGACGTCAGGATGACCCGGAGATGCGGTATATGTGCGCGCATACATACGGCCGTACGGGTGAACTTGCGCCGATCTGCCCCGATTCCATGGGGGTTGGGTGGATGAATGCCGGATCCGCGGGTGTCACATGCGGAATTCGTGTGTTGTCATAGCCGACATGACACGACCCGAGGGTGAGCTCAACCGGCTCCTCACCGCCGACGTGGAGTCCGCGTTCCCGTCGCTGCTGCGGCAGCAGTGGGACGTGCACGTCGCGGCAGAGCGGGTCGTGGTCGGACGCCAGGGCATTTTCTCCCCGAGGCTGCACCCGTTCGGGTACGAGCTGGCGTTCCGCACCTCGCAGTCGGCCGCCGGGGTGGACGCGGCGGGCTGGACCGACCTGCAGCACGAGCGAGCGACCAGTGCGGTGCTCCGGGCCACCTTCGGCCGGGCCGACGTGGACGAGGTGGGCCACGGGCGCTGGCTGTTCGTGCGGTGCCCGCGGGCCTTCCTGGTCGGGACCCTGCCGCTGCCGTCCCGGCCCGACCGGCTGGTGATCGAGATCCCGGCGGCGACCCGGATCGACGAGGAGATCCTGCGCGGGGTCCGGCGCCTGCGGGAACGCGGCTTCCGGGTCGCGATGTCCGGATTCGTGTCCCGTCCGGACCAGCGGATGCTCCTGCCCCAGGCCGACTTCGTGAAGATCGACGCCCGGGACCTCGACATCGAGGGCGAACCGGTGGTCGAGCTGGCCCGCTCGCACGGGGCTCTCCTGGTGGCGGAGTTCGTCGAATCCAGCGTGGAGCTGCGCGGGTCGCGGCAGCTCGGATTCGACCTCTACCAGGGGAACCTGCTGGAGAAGTGCCTGCTGCTGGACCGCAGCGCCGCGCCGCTGGTCGGGCCGGACCACGACAGCATCGGTCGCCTGATCTGACCGGACGGCCCGGGCACGGCACATGCCGGTCCCGGGCTCCCGGTGGGGCTCAGCCACCGAGGACGGTGCGCCGAGCCGGTCCGGTCCCGCTGATCAGCCCCGCTGGGCCGCCGCCCGCGCGATCCGGAGCACCGCGCGCTCGACCGCGAACTGCGGGTCCCGGCTCGCGCCCTTCACCTCGGCGTCGGCCTGCGCCACCGCGGTGATCGCCTCTGCCAGCGTCTCCGGGGTCCAGTGCGCCAGTTCCTTGCGCGTCCGGTCGATCTGCCAGGGCGCCAGACCGAGGTCCCGCTCAGCGCCCGCCCCGCGGCCACGCACGGTCGAGACCTTGGCCAGCATCCGGAGCCGGGCCGCCAGCGCGGCGACCAGCGGCACCGGGTCGACCCCGGTGGCCAGCGCGTGCCGGAGCAGCGAGACCGCCTCCCCCGAGGACCCCGCGACCGCGGCATCCGCGACCCGGAACCCGGTCGCCTCGATCCGGCCGCCGTAGTAGCGCTCGACCACCTCGACGCCGATCACGCCGGTGGTGTCGGCGATCAGCTGTCCGCACGCGGCGGCGAGCTCGCGCAGGTCGGAACCGACCGCGTCGACCAGTGCCCGGACCGCCCGGGCGTCCATCCGCCGGCCCGCACGGCGCAGCTCCTGGGTGGCGAAAGTCGCCTTGTCCGCATCCCGCTTCATCGCCTCGCAGGCGATCACCGGGCAGCCCGCCTGCTTCACGGTGTCCAGCAGCTTCTTGCCGCGCTGTCCGCCGCCGTGCCGCAGGATGAGCACCACGTCGCTCTCCGGGGCTCCGACGTAGCGGATCGCGTCGGTGATCAGCTCGTCGGTGCCCTTCTCCACGTTCTCCACCACGATCAGGCGGTCCTCGGCGAACAGCGACGGGCTGGTCGCCAGGACGAGCTCGCCGGCGGCATAGGCCGAACCGTCGATCCGGGTCACCTCGACCGCGGCGTCCCGCTCCCGGGCCAGCCCGATCAGGCGGTCGACGGTGCGCTCGGCCAGCAGCGCCTCCGGTCCGGTGACGAGCACGACCGGCGCCAGCTCGGCCTCGTCCCAGGCCAGACCGGCCGGTCCGGACCGGGCGGCGCCACGGGCGGGACGGCGGGAGGCGGTGGCAGCGGGCACGCCCCTAGGGTGCCATGCCCCGACGACACCGGAGCAGCAGGGCGAGTCCCGCGCCGGTCGCGACCACCAGGGTGAGCAGGCCGGGCCATCCCGCCAGCCAGGACACCCGGGCGCCGGGCAGGGCGGCGCAGCACCGGGCCACCGCCCCGATCCACCAGCAGCCCGTGCCGGCGACCGCCGCGCAGAGCTCGGCGCCGAACGGCCACCAGCCCGCACACAGCGCCGCGAGCAGTCCGCCGACCGTCGCCGGGGCCACGGCGGGGGCCGCGACGAGGTTCGCCGGGACCGCGTAGAGCGACACGGCCGGATCGATCAGCAGGATCACCGGGGCGCACGCGGCCTGCGCGGCGACCGGGACCGCCAGTGCCACGGCCAGGGCGGACGGGACCCGGCCCGACGTCCACCGGCCGGCCAGTGGTGCCGCCAGCGTCGCGATACCGCCGGTCGCGACCACCGACAGCAGGAATCCCAGGTCCGCGCACAGCCACGGATCGGCGATCAGGAGCACCAGCACCGCGGCCAGCAACGCCGGGACCGAGCGCGACGGCCGTCCGACCGCGATCCCCAGCACGCCGATCCCGCCCATCAGCGCGGCGCGCACCACCGTCGGGCCGGGGCCGACCAGCAGGACGAAGCACCCGCCGACCGCCGACACCGGCAGCCAGCGCCACCGCCGGGGCACGCCGCACCAGGACGACAGAGCGAGCACGACCGCACCGATCATGCTGAAGTGCGCACCGGAGACGGCGGTCAGGTGGGCCAGCCCGGACGTCTTCATCGCGGCGTCCAGCGATCCGAGCGCCGAGGTGTCCCCCACCGCCACCCCGGGCAGCAGGGCGCCCGCGTCCCCCGGGAGGTCTGCGGCCAGCGACGTCAGGGCGTGGCGTCGGCTCGCGAGCGCCGACGTCAACGGGTCGGGCCGGTCCCGGGTGCTGATCTCGCCCCGCACCCGGCCGATCGCGACAGCACGGTCGTGGCCGCTGGCGGACGGGGACAGCCGTGCCGTGAGCACGACCCGGGTCCCGGCGTCGGGGCCGTCCGGCACGAACAGGCGCACGGCCGCCCCCGAGGGGGACCAGGCCGCGGACGAGCCGACCGGCCGCAGCGCCTCGACGGAGAGCAGGACCTGCCACGTTCCGGGTGCTCCGGAGGCGAGCGCGGACGAGGACCGTACGGTGCCGACCAGCTCGACCGTGCTGCCGGACCGGGCGAGCTCGGCGATCCGGCCGGCGTCCCGGGCCGCGATCCGGGCGGCGCAGCTGAGGCTGAGCAGGAGGACCGTGCCGCAGACCAGGAGCGGTGACCCGAACCGGGGACGGGCGGACCGGTCACGCCCGATCGCCGGTCGACGGACGAGGAGAGCCGCCAGTGCCAGCGCCGCTACGACCCCGAACAGCCCGGAGGCCACGACGGGTGCAGCCGTCAGGACCAGTGCGCTCGGCCAGACCGCCAGGGCGGGAACGGCCAGGCGCAGGTCGACCGCGCTGCGATCGGGCGGCTCGTGGTGGACGGCCGTCCCGCCGTCCGTGGTCACACCGTCGCCCGATCGCGCAGGTCGGCCAGCACCGACGGCCCGATACCCGACACCCGGTCCAGGTCGTCGACGCTCGTGAACGGGCCGTTGGCCTCCCGGTCCTCGACGATCCGGGCCGCCAGCACCGGTCCGACGCCGGGCAGCTCCTCCAACTGCGTGGCGGACGCGCGGTTGAGGTCGATCAGCCCGCCGTCCGCCATGGACCCGGTGACGTCGGCCGCGATCTCCCCGGGCGCGGGCACCCGGACCTGCGCACCGTCCTGCACCGGCGCGGCCAGGTTGAGCGCGGCCAGGTCGGCGTCCGGCAGCGGACCGCCCGCCGCGTCCACCGCGTCGGAGACCCGTGCACCGGTGGGCAGCTCCACCAGGCCCGGTGCCGCGACCTGCCCGACCACGTGGACCAGCACGGTCGACACGGCGGACGGCTGCTCGTCCGGGGACGCCGGGGTCGCGGTGGCCCGGGGCTCCGCCAGCTCGACCGGGGTCCCGGACACCGCCGACAGGGAGCGGAACACCGCGGTCCCCGCGATCAGCGCCAGGGCGAGCAGGGCGATCGCCGCGGTGCGCGGCGCGATCTGCCACCGCAGGCGGTGCCGGGCTCTCCGTGCGCCGGGCACCGGGGCGTCCGACGGCACCGTCGCGGCCGCGGCGGTGAACCGGGCACGGGCCGCACTGGTCCGCCGCTGCTCATCGGGCGGCTGCGGGGCTGCCACGAGCGGCACTCCCCGGATCGGCGTCGCGACGTCGGCGTCCTGCGCGTCGACCGCCTCCGCCCCGGGCCAGCCGCCCAGCCGCTCCCCCGCCGTGTTCCTCGTCATGTCCGCAGGCTAGGAAGCGGGCGCCACGGTGCCGATCCCGTGCCGGCCGTCCTGGGGACCACGGCCCTCGGCGCTCAGCTGTGGACAGTCGTAGCCCGCTCAGGCATCGACGACGATGACCGCGAGCGCCCCTGCGCCCAGGTGCCCACCGAGCACCGCACCGACCTCGGCGACCCGGATCTCGACCGCGCCGTCGACCTCGTGCAGCTGCTCGGCCATCGCCTCCGCGGTCTCCGCCCGTCCGAGGTGATGCACGGCGATCCGCACCGGGCCCGAGCGCCGGGCCGCCTCGTCCCGCGCCAGCTGCACCAGTCGGTCGCGGGCCGCGGACCGGGTACGCACCCGCTCCACCACGTCGATCCGCCCCTCCCGCAGCGCGAGCACCGGACGCAGGCCGAGGACCGTGCCGAGCGCGGCGGCCGCGGCGCTGATCCGGCCGCCGCGGCGCAGGTGGTCGAGCGAGTCGACCACGAACCAGGCGGAGGTGGAGCGCCCGACCCGTTCGGCCTCGGCGGCGACCGCGGCACCGTCGCCGTCGAACCGGGAGGCGACCCGCGCCGCGAAGCCGAGTCCCAGGCCGGCGCTCAACGAGTCGACCACGTGCACCGGCAGCGGGGCGAGCTGCGCGGCCAGCCCCGCCGCCCGGACGGTGCCGGAGAGCCTGCCGGACAGGTGCACCGACACCACCTCGCGCACGCCCTGGTCGGCGAGGTGCTGGTACACCTCGGCGAAGGCCGCGGGGGCGGGTTGGGACGTGCTGATCCGTGCGCCGCCGGACACCAGCTCGAGCAGCTGCGCGGCGTCCAGGTCGACCCCGTCGCGGAATCGCCGGTCACCGGCGGCGACGTCGAGCGGGACGACCGTGATCCCCCACTCCGCGGCCTGATCCGGGCCGAGCGCCGCTGTGGAGTCGGTGACCACCGCGACCCGGGGCACGACCGAGCCGGGCTGCGACCGCCGTGGCAGCCGCAGCCGGCCGATCAGAGCCGGCAGACCGCTCAGGCCGGCACCACGTTGACCAGCTTGGGCGCCCGGACGATCACCGTGCGCACCCCGCGACCGTCCAGCGCGCGCTGCACGTTCGGGTCGGCGAGCGCCGCCTCGGTGAGCGCCTCGTCGGAGATGCCGGGGCTGACCTCGGCCCGCCCCCGGACCTTGCCCTGCACCTGGAACACGCAGGTCACGGTGTCGTCCACCAGGTACTGCGGGTCCACCGTCGGCAGCGGCTCGTGGCCGAGCGACCGCTCGTGTCCCAGGCGCTGCCACAGCTCCTCGGCCAGGTGCGGGGCGATCGGCGCGGTCATCAGCACCAGCGACTCCGCCACCGACCGCGGCACGGCGGGCAGCGAGGTGAGGTGGTTGTTCAGCACGATGAGCTTGGCGATGGCGGTGTTGATCCGCATCGCCGCCATGTCCTCGGCCACGCCCGCGATCGTGCGGTGCAGCACCCGCAGGGTCTCCACCGTGGGCGCCTCGTCGGAGACGGTCAGCTCACCGGTGTCCTCGGAGACGACGTTGCGCCAGACCCGCTGCAGGAACCGCTGGGCGCCCACCACGGCACGGGTCTCCCACGGGCGGGACAGGTCCAGCGGCCCCATCGACATCTCGTAGACCCGCAGGGTGTCCGCGCCGTAGGCCTCGTACATCTCGTCCGGGGAGACGACGTTCTTCAGCGACTTGCCGATCTTCCCGTACTCCTGGAAGACCTCCTCGCCGTTCCAGCTGAAGCCGGAGCCGACCGCTCCGTCCTCGACGACCTCCGCGGCGGGCACGTGCGCACCCCGCGCGTCGGTGTAGGCGAAGGCCTGGATGTAGCCCTGGTTGAACAGCTTGTAGAACGGCTCGCGACTGGCGACGTGGCCCAGGTCGTAGAGCACCTTGTGCCAGAACCGGGCGTACAGCAGGTGCAGCACCGCGTGCTCGACGCCGCCGACGTACAGGTCGACGCCGCCGATCCCGTGGGTGTCGCCCGGGTTGTGGCCCGGCCCCATCCAGTACTGCTCCAGCTCCGGGTCGACCACCTGGCCGGTGCGGTGCTCCGGGTCCAGGTAGTGCAGGTAGTACCAGCAGGAACCGGCCCAGTTCGGCATGGTGTTGGTGTCGCGGCGGTAGGTCTTCGGGCCGTCGCCCAGGTCCAGGGTCAGCTCGACCCAGTCGGTGTTCCGGCTCAGCGGCGCCTCCGGCGAGGAGTCGGCGTCCTCGGGGTCGAAGGTGCGCGGCGCGTAGTCCGGCACGTCCGGCAGATTGACCGGCAGCGCGGAGTCCGGCAGCGCGACCGGCAGGTCGTTCTCGTCGTAGACGATCGGGAACGGCTCGCCCCAGTAGCGCTGGCGGCTGAACAGCCAGTCGCGCAGCCGGTAGGTGATCGTGCGCTCGCCCGCGCCCTCGGCCTCCAGCCAGTCGATCATCCGGGTCTTGGCGTCGGCGACCGGCAGCCCGTTCAGGCTCAGCGACTCGTTCGCGGAGTTCACCACCGCGCCGTCGCCGGTCCAGGCCGCGTCCCCCGCGAAGTCCGCCGGGGTCTCGACCGTGTAGACGATCGGCAGCTCGAAGGCCTGCGCGAAGGCGAAGTCCCGGGCATCGCCGCCGGGCACCGCCATGATCGCGCCGGTGCCGTAGCCCATCAGGACGTAGTCCGCGATGAAGACCGGCAGCGACTCGCCGTTCACCGGGTTCAGTGCATAGCCGCCGGTGAACACACCGGTCTTGCGCCCCGCGTCGGCCTGGCGCTCCACGGCGGTCTTGGCCGCGGCCTCCCGGCGGTAGGCGGCGACCGCGTCGGCCGGGGTGGCCGCGCCGCCGCGCCACACCTCGGGCACGTCCTCGCCCCAGGCGTCGCCCGCACCGGCCACGATCTGGTCGACCAGCGGGTGCTCGGGGGCCAGCACCACGTAGGTGGCGCCGAACAGGGTGTCCGGGCGGGTGGTGAACACGGTCAGCGCGTCGTCGGCGTCGGTCACCTCGAAGTGCACGTGCGCACCCTCGGAGCGGCCGATCCAGTTCCGCTGCATCGCGGTGACCTTCTCCGGCCAGTCGATCAGCGCCAGGTCGTCGGCCAGCCGGTCGGCGTAGGCGGTGATCCGCATGTTCCACTGCCGCAGCGTGCGCTGGAACACCGGGAAGTTGCCGCGCTCGGAGCGACCGTCGGAGGTCACCTCCTCGTTGGCCAGCACGGTGCCCAGACCCGGGCACCAGTTCACCGGGGTCTCGGAGACGTAGGCCAGGCGCTGTCCGTCGATCACCCGGCGACGGGCGACCTCGTCCAGGTCGGCCCACGAGCCGCCGTCGGGCAGCTCGCGACCGTTCTCGTACGCCTCGACCAGGGTCGACACCGGGCGTGCGGCGCCGCGGCCACCGTCCGGCCGGACCGCGTCCTCGTCGTACCAGGACTCGAAGATCTGCAGGAAGATCCACTGCGTCCAGCGCACGTAGCCGGGGTCGATGGTGGCGAAGGACCGGCGCGGGTCGTGGGCCACCCCCAGCCGGCGCAGCTGCCGGGCCATGATCTCGATGTTGGCCTCGGTGGTGCCGCGCGGGTGCTGTCCGGTCTGCACCGCGTACTGCTCGGCGGGCAGGCCGAAGGCGTCGTAGCCCAGCGCGTGCAGCACGTTGTCGCCCTGCATCCGGCGGTGGCGGGCGACGACGTCGGTGGCGATGTACCCCAGCGGGTGGCCGACGTGCAGGCCCGCGCCGGAGGGGTACGGGAACATGTCCATCACGAAGAACGGCTTGGCGCCGGGCTTCGCGTGGCGGCCGTCGCCGTCGGTCAGCTCGCCGCCGGGGTTCGGGGCGTGGAAGGTGCCGCGGTCGAGCCACTCCTGCTGCCACTTGAGCTCGATCTGCTCCGCGAGGGCCGCGGTGTAGCGGAACGGCACCTCGGCGGGCGCGCTGGACTCAGGGCTGCTGGGGGAAACGGGCGAGGTCACCCGGCGGAGTCTACCGAGCCGAGGACCTGCTCCGGCCCACGGTCACCGCGACCGCCACGACGGCGCAGCCGACCACGGCCAGCCCTGCCCCGACCCAGGCCGGCGCCAGGTAGCCGAGACCCGCGGCGATCACCAGACCGCCGGACCAGGCACCGAAGGCGTTGCCCGCGTTCAGCGCCGAATGGCACAGCGCCGCGCCCAGCGACGGCGCCGCGGGCGACAGGTCCATCAGCCAGGACTGCAGGCCGAGGCCGAGCACCTGGGAGGCGACGCCGAGGGCGACCACCGCGAGCACGCCGGGCACCAGCCAGGCACCGAGCAGCGCGATCAGCACCAGCGCCAGGATCGTGGTCAGGAAGCCGATCAGCACGGTCCGGATCACCGACCGGTCGGCGAGCTTCCCGCCGAGCAGGGTGCCGATCGTCATGCCGACGCCGAACAGCGCCAGCACGATCGGCACGGTGGCCTCCCGCATCCCGGTCACCTCGGTCAACAGCGGGGAGATGTAGGAGTACACCGCGAACATGCCGCCGAAGCCGATCGCCCCGGCCCCGGCCGCCACCCACAGCCCCGGGTTGCGCAGCGCGACCAGCTCCGAGCGCACCGAGGCGTGCTCGGGCACGGTCATCCCGGGCAGCCAGCGCCACAGCGCGAGCAGGGTCAGGCCCCCGAGCACCCCGACGGCGACGAAGGCGATCCGCCAGCCGAGCAGCTGCCCGAGCACCGTCGACAGCGGGACGCCGACCACGTTCGCGATCGTCAGCCCGGCCATCATCGTCGCCACCGCCTGACCGCGACGACCCGGGCCGGCGACGTACGCGCCCATCACGGCGCCGACCCCGAAGAACGCGCCGTGCGGCAGTCCGGCGACGAACCGGGCCACGACCAGCCAGCCCGCGGTCGGGGCCAACGCGGACAGCAGGTTGCCGAGCGTGAAGGCGAGCATGAGCACCAGCAGCAGCGTGCGCCGGTTCATCCGGGCGGCGATCGTGGTCAGCAGCGGCGCACCGACCACCACCCCGAGGGCGTAGGCGGTGATGACGTGCCCGGCCTGCGGGATCGTGACGTCCAGGTCCTCGCTGATCAGGGGCAGCAGGCCCATGGTCGCGAACTCGGTGGTGCCGATGCTGAACCCGCCCAGCGCCAGCGCCAGCAACGGCAGCCGGGCACGGCGGACGATCGGGTTCGGGTCGAGGACGTCCTGGGTCATGCGCTGTGCTCCTGCGGTCGAGAATCCTGCCGCCGGTGCACACCGAGGGGACGGTGGGTGCGGCAGCCCGTTCCGTCGAGCGCCGTCGCTGTTCCGGTCGGATCAGCCTACTGGGACGGCGTACCCGCTCCGTCGAGCAGCACCCAGATCGCCCGGGCGGCCGGCTCGCCGAGCTCCACCGTCCGCGGGTCGCTCCCCGGCGGGGTGAGCCGGACCGAGGTCATCCCGGCGAAGTCGCGGCGCTCGACGACCTCGACCCGCGCGTCCAGCACGACGCCGATCTCCGCCAGGTAGCGCAGCAGCCCGGGGTCGGAGTCGGAGATCCGGGCCACGGTGC
>NZ_JANZKP010000004.1 GCF_025642745.1 Cellulomonas sp. RIT-PI-Y | reverse complement strand
TTAGTTAGTAAGATCGCGCTCCTCGGAGCACCCTCGATGGGTCGGAAGTCCTGCGAACGGCCGCCTGTGCAGGTCAGTGGCTCGTGAGAGGCGTCACAAACTCAGGCGCGCACCAGGCGGACCACGGTCTCCTCGATCAGGTCCCGGACGTGGCGCCGGGTCTCGTCGCCGAGCAGGTCCCGGCCGAACAACTCCCGGAAGGTCGCCCGGTTCGCGGTGCGGAAGAAGGCCAGCGAGCTGATCACCTGGTGCACGTCGAGCGCACTCGGCGCGTCCGGGCCGTCCCGGAACACCCCCTCGGCACGCCCCCGGGCCAGCACGTCGTCCAACAGGACCAACGCTCCGCGGTTCACCTCGCGGTCGGCCTCGTCCAGCTGCCCGATCGCCTGGCCGCCGAGCAGGTTCTCGAACAGCACCAGCCGCACGAACGGCTCGTGGGTGGCGTCGTAGCAGAGGGTCGATCGCACCAGCTCGCGCAGCGCCTGCTCCGGCGCCATCCCGGCCAGCCCGAGGTCCTGCTCCCGGGCCCGGGTGCCCCGGTAGGACTCCGCCAGGGCCGCCTGGTAGAGCCCCTCCTTGGAGCCGAAGTAGTAGTAGATCATCCGCTTGGTGGTGTGGATCCGCTCCGCGATGGCGTCCACCCGGGCGCCGAGCAGCCCCTTGGCGGAGAACTCCTCGATCGCCGCGCCGAGGATCTCCTGGCGGGTCCGGTCGGCATCCCTGGTGCGCGGGGCGCCCTGATCGTCGTGTCCGCGCGCCTGCTCTGCCGCCGCCATGACCCTCTCCTCCGTGCCGACTCTCGGCCCCGAGCATCATGACAGGACCATCGGCCCTGATCCGGGACTCTCGGCTCGCCACAATGAACTATCGAGTACGTCCACTACGACGAGGAGCCCCCGATGCCCGACGGAACGATCCGTGCCCTCACCGGCCACACCGAGCTGCTGGGCCTGATCGCCTACCCGATCCGGCACAGCATGTCCCCCCGGATGCACAACCTGGCCCTCGCCGAGCTGGACCTCGACTACGCCTACCTCGCCTTCGAGGTGGACGGCGACCAGCTCGCCGACGCGGTGACCGGCCTGCGCGCCACGCGGGTGCGCGGCTGGAACGTGTCGATGCCGAACAAGATGGCGATCCTGCCGCTGCTCGACGACCTCTCCCCCGCCGCGAGACTGGTCGGCGCCGTGAACACCGTGGTCAACGACGACGGCCACCTCACCGGGCACGTCACCGACGGCATCGGCTACATGACCGCGCTGCGCGAGGCCGGCATCGACCCGGTCGGCCGCCGGATCACCATGATCGGCGCCGGTGGCGCGGGCACCGCGATCGCGATCCAGGCCGCGTTGGACGGGGTCGAGCGGATCGACCTCTTCAATCGCCGGGACGCGGTCTGGCCGATCGCCGAGCACACCGTCGCGACCATCGCCGAGCACACCTCCGCCACCGCGGTGCTGCACGACCTGGACGACCTGGACGACTTCCGGGACTGCGTCGCCGCCTCCAGCGTGCTGGCCAACGCCACCAACGTCGGCATGGGCACGCTCCAGGAGCTGTCCCCGCTGCCGACGACGGACGTGCTGCGCCCGGACCTGTTCGTCTCCGACGTGGTCTACGCCCCGCCCCGTACCCTGTTCCTCGCGCAGGCCGAGGCCGCCGGCTGCCGCACCATGAACGGCCTGGGCATGATGCTGCACCAGGGCGCCGCGGCCTTCGAGCTGTGGACCGGCAAGCCGATGCCGGTCGACCTGATCCGCGCCGAGCTGTTCGGCACACCGCAGGAGGACTGACGTGACCGACCTCGACGCCCCCCGCCCGGTCACGGTGCGCGGGGTCACGCTCGGCACCGGTGCCCCGGCCGTGATCGTCCCGCTGACCGCCCGCACCGCCGCCGACCTGCTGACCGCGACCGCCCCGGTGGTCGCCGCCGCGCCCGACCTGGTGGAGTGGCGGGTGGATCACCTGCTCGCCGGTGGCGCCGACCTGCCCGCCGTGGTCGCGGCCGGTCGCGCCCTGGTCGACGCCCTGGCCGGTCTGCCGCTGCTGGCCACCATCCGGACCGGCGCGGAGGGCGGCGAGCTGCCGATGCCCGGTGACGACTACCTGACCGTCTATCGCGCCCTGCTCGACGCGGGGCTGCCGGACCTGG
The DNA here is from genome assembly GCF_025642745.1 of Cellulomonas sp. RIT-PI-Y. GTDB lineage: Bacteria > Actinomycetota > Actinomycetes > Actinomycetales > Cellulomonadaceae > Cellulomonas. The sequence continues at coordinate 110,558 of NZ_JANZKP010000004.1, read as the reverse complement.
TCGACGTCGAGCTGATGCACGCCCTGGCCGAGCCGATGACCACGGCGGCGCACGCGGCGGGCGTCCCGGTGATCGCGTCCAACCACGACTTCGACGGCACACCCGCGCAGGCCGAGATCGAACGTCGTCTGCTCCTGATGGCCGAGCGGGGTGCGGACGTGCTGAAGATCGCCGTCATGCCGCACACCCCGGAGGACGTGCTGGGCCTGCTCGCCGCGACCGTCACGGTCCGGCGCCGGGTCGAGCAGCCGGTGATCACCATGGCGATGGCCGGGACCGGCGTCGTGACCCGACTGGCCGGCGGGGTGTTCGGCTCCGCCGCGACCTTCGGCACCGTCGGAGCGGCCTCCGCGCCCGGTCAGGTCGAGGTCGAGGCCCTGCGACGCACCCTGGCCCTGATCCACGGCTGAGGACGCACGACGGCCCGGCACCCCGAGGGGTGCCGGGCCGTGGCGTGTCAGCTCACTCCCACTCGATGGTGCCCGGCGGCTTGCTGGTCACGTCCAGCACCACGCGGTTCACCTCGGGCACCTCGTTGGTGATCCGGGTCGAGATGATCGACAGCACGTCGTAGGGCAGCCGGGTCCAGTCCGCGGTCATCGCGTCCTCGCTGGACACCGGGCGCAGCACGATCGGGTGGCCGTAGGTGCGACCGTCGCCCTGCACGCCCACCGATCGAACGTCGGCGAGCAGCACCACCGGGCACTGCCAGATCTCACGGTCCAGACCGGCCTTGGTCAGCTCGTCCCGGGCGATCAGGTCCGCGGCGCGCAGCACGTCCAGGCGCTCCTGGGTGACCTCGCCGATGATCCGGATGCCCAGGCCCGGGCCGGGGAACGGCTGGCGCCAGACGATGGCCTCCGGCACGCCGAGCTCCAGGCCGACCGCCCGGACCTCGTCCTTGAACAGCGCGCGCAGCGGCTCGACCAGCTCGAACTGCAGGTCGTCCGGCAGCCCGCCCACGTTGTGGTGGCTCTTGATGTTGGCCGCGCCCTCGCCGCCGCCGGACTCGACCACGTCCGGGTAGAGGGTGCCCTGCACCAGGAACGTGACCTCCTCGCCGGTGGCCCCCGCCTCGGCGACGATCTCCCGGGCGGCGTCCTCGAACACCCGGATGAACTCGCGGCCGATGATCTTGCGCTTGGTCTCCGGGTCGGTGTGCCCGGCCAGCGCGGTCAGGAACCGCTCGCGGGCGTCGACGACCTTGAGGTTCACGCCGGTCGACGCGACGAAGTCGGTCTCGACCTGCTCCGCCTCGCCGGAACGCAGCAGCCCGTGATCCACGAACACGCAGGTCAGCTGATCGCCGACCGCCTTCTGCACCAGGGCCGCGGCCACCGAGGAGTCCACGCCGCCGGACAGACCGCAGATCACCCGCGCGTCACCGACCTGGGCCCGGATCCGCTCGACCTGGTCGGCGATCACGTTGCCCGGGTTCCACTCCGGCTTCAGCCCGGCGCCCTCGTACAGGAAGTGCTCCAGGGTGCGCTGGCCGAGCGGGGAGTGCTTGACCTCCGGGTGCCACTGCACGCCGAACAGCCGGCGCTCGCGGTTCTCGAACGCCGCGACCGGCGATCCGGCCGAAGTGGCCAGCACGTCGAAGCCCTCGGGAGCGGCGTGCACCGCGTCGCCGTGGCTCATCCAGACGGTCTGCTCGGCGGGGCTCTCCGCCAGCACGGTGCCCTCGGCCACGACCTCGACCGCGGTGCCGCCGTACTCGCGCTGACCGGTCTGGGCCACGTCGCCGCCGAGCGCCTTGGCCATCGCCTGGAAGCCGTAGCAGATGCCGAGCACCGGGACGCCGGCCTCGAACAGCGCCGGGTCGACGAACGGCGCGCCGTCGGCGTACACCGAGGACGGTCCGCCGGACAGGATGATCGCGGCGGGCTGCTTGGCCAGCAACTGCTCCACCGTGGCGGTGTGCGGCACGATCTCGGAGTAGACGCTCGCCTCGCGGACGCGGCGGGCGATCAGCTGGGCGTACTGGGCCCCGAAGTCGACGACCAGAACCGGGTGGTCCGCGGTGGTGGCCTGAGTGGGGGTGGAGTCGGTCACCGGTCCAGCGTAGTCGGCTCCGGGGACTGACCCGCCACCCGCTCGATCCGGGCCAGGGCGTCCCGGTGCACCCGGCGCTCCAGGACGAAGGACATCACCGGCACCACGCCCGCGAGCGCCATCGTCACCAGGCGCCCGGCGTTCCAGCGCATGGCGGACCACAGCTGCGCGACGGTCACCAGGTAGACCACGTAGATCCAGCCGTGCACGATCGCGACCCAGGTGCCGAGCACCGGCTCCGGGTGACCGTTGGCGTCCAGTCCGCCCGCGTGGAACACGTACTTGAGCAGCATCTCCAGGCAGAGCACCAGCAGCATGGTCCCCGTGATCCAGGCCATCGCGCGGTAGCGGGTCAGTCGGCCGCGGGCGACGGCGACGGCTCGGGCTGCGGTGTCCTGCGGGGTCGCCGGGGTCTGCGACATGGTGGTCCTCTCGGGGCGGGTTCGGGGCTGGGTCGATTGTCCCCCACCCCCGTCGCCACCGTCGAGGCGGTCCGCCCGGCTCAGGAGCCGGTCGGTGTGGCGTCCGTGTCCAGCACCGCGATGCTGGACTCGATCGTGTCGACGATGTCGGGATCGAGCTCGGGGCCGGTGACCTGCACCGCGACCGCCTGCTCGGTCTCCGGGTCGGAGGCCACCCACAAGATCCCGGAGTACGTGCCGTCCCCGTCGGAGTCGTAGGTGAACTCGGTCCGGTTCAGCTCGAAGGAGTCGGTGTCGACCGGTTCGGTCTGCTCCACCACCGAGAACCCGGGCAGGCCGCCGACCTGCGCGCCGGCCAGGACGACGCCGCGCCCCACGTCGGCGCGGTAGTAGCCGAGCGTCGGGCTGGCCAGGAGCTGAAGGGTCGCGTCGTCCCCCTCGGCGTCCTGCCAGCCGGTGGTCCACTGGTCGGTGACCCGGCCGGTCTCCACCCAGCCGTCGGGCACGTCGAGCGCGAGCCACCCGGTCTCGACGCGGGTCCAGCCGTCCGGGGTGTCGTCACCGCCGCAGCCGGCCAGGGCCGGGGTCGCCGCGAGGGCGACCAGGGCGGCGACGGTCGTGCGGAATCGGGTGCGGGTGTGCCGTCGCGGGCTCATGCTCGGCGATCCTCCTGAGTGGTGTAGGTCACGGGCGCGGGGCCCTGGTCCGGGCGGCGCAGCCGGTCGCGGGCGATCCCCGCCAGCAGGCCGACGACCAGGGCGATGGCCAGCTGGGCCAGTGCGGCGGGAACCACGCCCCAGCTCATGATGCCGGTGACCGACGCGAAGGCCAGCACGATCAGGACGCCCAGGGCGGTGGGCGGCAGGACGGCGGCGGCGAGATCGGCCCGGCGCGCCGTGGCCCGCGGCCGGGCGACGACCCCGGCCGCGAGACCCGCCAGCACGGGCGGGGCGACCCACGAGATCCAGCTCAGCCCGGCGGCCGCCGAGGCGCCGGAGGAACCGGCGATCGCGCGGAGCCACACCCCCGACCCGAAGAGCCCGACCAGGTAGCCGACGACTCCGGCCAGCCAGGGGACGATGAGAGCGCGGATGTTCACGGCATCATGCTGCGGCATCGGGTCGCTCACTTGCACGTCGAGTCGGGGATGAGCGACCGGGTGCCGTCCGTGCCGGGCGCCCCGAGGAAGTTGGCGTCGGTGGCCGAGGAGGTCGCCGTCTCGCCGGAGATCGCCATGCCGAACTGCCAGCCCTTCTTCACCGCGGCCTCGAACTCCCACTTGTCCGAGACGTTGTGGTACGTGATGGCGCTCGTCCTGGCCTGCTCGTAGAGCAACTGCTGGAACGGGTCGTCGGACGGCGAGTCGGGCACCGCCGCCGCGAACGGGAGCGCCAGCGTCGCGCCGGTCGAGCGCGCGCCGAGCCAGTCCTCGACGGTCGACCTGTTCGAGTCGGTCACGTCGAGGGTGGTGGTGGTCACCGTGGAGTCGGTCTCGGTGTGGTCGCCGCTGCCCGACACGTTCTCGGAGGTGTCGTTGCCGAAGCCGCCGGCGAATCCGCCCTCGTGGCTGGTCTGCATGACGATCTGGGTGAGCTCGCCCTTCTTGTTCCGGGTGACGGTCAGCGCGCCCTGGATCTCGCCCTCGGCCTGGACCTGGCCCACGACGGCCTCCGCCCCCACCGAGCCGGAGCCGGTGAGCTCGAAGGTCCAGCTCTGCTCGCCGGTCTCGTGGTTGGTCTCGAGGATCACCGCCGCGCCGGCCGACGCCTCCAGCGTCACGCCGACGTTCGGGTCGATGAACGTCTCCTTGCCGTCGTCGCCCAGCGTGCCGGTCGGTTCGCGCAGTCCGGCGCTCGCGTTCAGCGCGGCCTCGAGCTCGAGCTTGGTGTACGACACCTGAGCGGGCTTGGGCGGGTCCTCCCAGCCCATCGCCATCACCGCGAAGGCGCCACCCTCCTGCTTGAGCATCTCCTGCTGCAGCAGGTAGTCGTCGAGCTGGCCCTTCATGTCCTTCCACTGGTCCGCGGACTCGAACTCCCAGGTGTCGCCGTAGCTGAACTTCAGCCCGCCGCCGAGGTCGATGTCCACGCCGGCGTTGTCGCCGCCGCCCAGCTTGCCCGCGTCGAAAGTCTTGCTCGTGATCGCGCCGCCGGCGCCGACCGAGGCGCCGTCGGTGGCCGTGGCCCGGACCGTCCCGTCCGAGAACTCCTGGACGATGAAGCCGGAGTTCTCGCCGAAGCTGAAGAACCAGACCTTGACCTCGGCGGAGTACTGCTCGCTGGTCTCCTCGAGCATGCACACCGGCGGGCGGAAGTCCTCGTCGGTCTTCGGCGCCACCGCCTCGGGAGCCGCGGCGTCACAGCTGCCCGGCGACAGACCGGCCGCCGCGGCGAACCGGCACAGCGCCGAGCTGATCGACCCCGGGTAGGCCGCGACCCCCACCACGGCCCCGGTGACCAGGAGCGCGGCCACGATCACGACCCCGAGCGTCTCCAGCGTGCTCGCCCCGCGGTCCCCCCATGTCACCGGCGGTCGTTCCACGGTCAACACCCCATGTCCCCTCGTCGCGACCCGTCTGGTCGTCCCCTGTCAGTGACCCTAGAGAGAGCTGGGCGCGTCCTCGTGAGCCCGCAGGCCCATCGTGGGCCCATTCTTCGTGCCGGGCGGGGCCCAGTGCGGGCCTTCCGATCGACCCCTACTGCCAGGTCACCGGGATGTCCTCGACCACCGGGAAGCCCGGCACCTCCAGGGTGACGCTGGTGGTCGACGGGTCGAGCGCCGGGAACGTCCCCGACAGCAGCTGGCCGGCCGTCGTCATCTGGCCCGGCGCTGCGGCACAGGTGCAGAACGAGGTGTCCGCCACCCCGTCCTGGACACCGAGGAACGGCTGGAGCCGCTGGTCGTTCGCCTCGTCCACCAGGGCGATGTCCCGGATGTCGTCGGTCAGCGGGGTGGCCTTGTTGAACGAGTCCAGCGACAGCAGCGGCGCGGAGTCGTCCGTCCCGCGCAACGTGAAGCGCACGAGGGTGCTGGAGGGACCGGCAAGCACCTGCGTGACCTCGATCGAGGCCGGGTACGCGGTGGGGGTGCTCGGGACCTCGCCCTCGGCCTCCCCGAGGACGGTCCCGGTGCCGATGTCGCCGGTCATGACCACGTCCTCGAGCTGCTCACGGGTCCAGCCCTCGTCGGCGGAGGAGGTGCCGCCGTCCGTCGGCGCCGGGTCCGGCGCGGGGTCGTCCCCGGTGCAGGCGGAGACCGCCAGCACGGTCACGACGGCGATCCCGGCGGCCAGCGCGCGCCTCTTCGACCAGCTCACTGCTGCCCCTCCTGGACGCTGTAGACCACGGTGACCCTGCGGTTGGCCTGCTTGCCCTCGTCGGTGTCGTTCGGCGCCACCGGCTCCGTCTCGCCCCGTCCGACCGAGCTGAACGTCACCGCGTTGCCGCTGGCCGGTGCGAGCACCGCCTGGACCGCCGCCGCGCGCTGCTCGGACAGGGTCTGGTTGAAGGTGTCCGACCCGTCCGAGTCGGTGTGCCCGGTGACCACCACCTCACCGGTCGCCCGCGCGGCGATGTCCTGCGCGACCGTCGCCAGCGTGGCCTGCGCCTCCGCGGACAGATCGGCGGAGCCGCTGGCGAACAGCACGTTCGCGTCCAGGGTCACCGCCACCTCCTCGGGCGACTCGGCGACCTGGGCGGTCCCCGCGGCGTCCCCCGACCGGCGGGTGAGGTCATAGGTGACCTGGGCCGGATCGGCTCCCGCGAGGTCGTCGCCCGACGGCACGGCCGGCCATCCCTCGCCGAGCAACGGCCCGGCCTCGTCCGCCTCCGGCTCCAGTGCGCCGTCCGCCACCGGGATGTCGGCCACCGCGGTGCCCCACGGCATGACGACCTGCACGTCCTCCACGTCCGCACCGAGCTCCGGGAAGACCGCCCATCCGACCCGCAGGTCGCCGGTGTCGCCGTCCAGGGCCGAGGTCTCGCTGGCGAAGGTCGTCTCACCGTCGTACAGCGGCCGGTACCCGACCAGACCGGCGGAGTCGATCAGCCGGAGGTCGGTCCCGTGCCCGAGCTGGTACGGCGCGCTCGAGTTGGGGAACGCCTGTGATCCCCGGAAGGCCGATCCGGTGGGCGTGCCGAGCGAGTAGTAGACCACCGTGCCGCCGTCGATCCGCTGCACCCCGTGGATCAGACCGCGGATCTCGGGGTTCGTGTCCTTGTTGAACTCGTGGTACACGAACGAGGCCAGCACCGGCACGTCCTGACCGTCGACGGTCAGGACCCCGGTGGGCAGCTCCGCGCCGGACCCCGAGGCTCCGGACCCGGTCGACGACGCGGTCGGCGCGGACGAGCCCGAGTCGTCCGCGGCGACGGCCGGCACGGCGGTCAGGGTGAGGGCGGCGAGAAGGCCGGCGGCGAGCACCCGCCGCCGGTGCCGGTGGTTCGGTGGCACGGTCATCGATCGGCCTTTCAGGTCGGGTACGACGGTGACGACGGGCACTGCACGCTCTGCGGCACCCCACCGAGGGCGGGCGTCATGCGACGAGCCTCGGGGTCAGGGCGGCGTCCAGGCGGTCGGCTGCGCCGGCCAGGACGCCCAGCAGGGTAGAGCCTGTCACGGGCCTGAGGCCCGGGCACGTGAAACCGAACTCCCAGTCGGTGTAGGTCGGCTCCGGTTCCGGCTGGGGCTCGACCGGCGTGGGCTCACCGTCGGGCCCGGTCGGCGTCGGGGTGGGTTCGGGCTGCTCGACCTCGTCCCGGCTCGCGGTCAGCCGGCACTCGGCCAGGTGGACCCCGAGCTGGGCCCGGGCCTCCGACTCGGTGTGGTCGCCGTTCGGTGAGGTCTCGGTCAACCGGGTGCGCACGCTGACCGTGTCGCCGAACGGGTCGTAGTCGTACCACTCGGCCGGCAGCTCGGCGCCGTTGCGCTGGGCGTACTGGGCCGCCGCGGTGTACCCGCTGGCCGGGCCGACCGCGCCGCCGAAGGTCCAGCTGCCGCTCAGGCCGCCACTGCCGGTGAGCACTCCGGCGGTCACCAGGGCGAGCTCCTCGAGCGCGCGCTCGCGAATGCTCTGGGCGCCGGCCAGCGCGGCCGCGTCGGCGGACGTCTGGGTCCGGCCGGACTGCTCGGTCCCGCTCAGCAGCGGCAACGTGCCGACCAGCACCAGCGCGATGACGCCCACGATCACGACGACGACGACGGAGCTCGTCACGAGCCCGTCGTCGCCCCTCAGCGCGGTCCACCGTCGGGACCGCCGTCCCCGCGTCTGCCTGTTCACCCGTCCCCTGCCCGTGCTCTCGGTACCCGGTCTGCCGTGTCCCGGCGGTGCCTCCGGACGACCGTCCGGATCTGCCGCGGGCACAGGGCGGCTCGGCGACCCCTCCGTCGCCGAACCGCCCTGTGCCGAGTGAGCGCTGGTCAGCCGGCGCTGCCGATCTTGTCGAGCTGGTCCGAGATCTTCGAGCCGAGGTCGAAGCTGTTGAAGGCGGTCACGAGCGCGACCACCAGGATCGCGGCGACGATCACGATGCCCAGGTACTCGAGCGTGCCCTGACCGAGCTCGCGGTTCTCGAGCATCTTGCGGATGCGGATCTGCGTGTTCACCAGCATGCGAGTCATTGGAATCCCCGATCTGTTCCCCGACCGCCGCTCGGCGGTCCCTCCCTGGCCCGGGACCAACGTCCCGGCTCTTCCTGACACCACTGACACTAGGGGCGGGGACGCGGCCGGCGGAGGGCCCGTGGGCCCAACCGCAGGCCCATCCTTCTCCCGGGCCCGGGCCCAGCCGAGGCCCCGGCACCTGGGCTAGGCGGCCCCCAACCACACGGCGACCGCCTCAGCACGGCTCCGCACGCCGAGCTTGGCGAAGATGTGGTTGATGTGGTTCTTGACCGTCTTCTCGGACAGGAAGCACTCCCGCGCGATCTCCCCGTTGCTCCGGCCCACGGCGACCAGCTCCATCACCTCGATCTCCCGCTCGGACAGACCGGCGTCCGGACGGACGGGCGCGACGGGCTCCGGCGGCTCGGACCACGTCCGGCGCATCGCATCGGCCGCGGCCCGCGACAGCAGGAACTGCCCGTCCCGGACGGCGAGCACGGACCGCTCCAGCTCATGAGCGGCGAACTGCCCGTGCACCAGGTACCCGCTGGCGCCCGCCTCGACCGCCGCGCGGACCACCTCCGGCGCGTCCGAGTACGTGAGCATCAGCACCTTGGTCCATTGCCGGACCTCGGTCAGCACCTGGACACCGTCCCGGCGGGGCATCCGCACGTCCAGGAGGACCACGTCCGGCAGAGTGGCGCGGATGACCCGGACGGCCTCCTCGCCGTCACCCGCCTCCCCGACCACGCGCATCCGGTCCGATGCCTCGATCAAGGCGCGCAGCCCCATCCGGATCACGGAGTTGTCGTCGACGACCACCACGGTCGCCTGGGTCAGCGCGGCGTGATCACCCGCGCCGGGCAGGTCGGACTGCACCTCGGACATCAGCGGCCTCCTCGACCGTCGGGACGCGCGACGACGGCGAACGGCTCGTCCACGACCGGGATCGGACCGGTCCGGGGCCCGGGGATGTCCACGACCACGACCGATCCCCGCCCGGGCTGCGAACTCAGGGACAGGGTCATCCCCACCGACCGGGCGCGCTCGTCCATCCCGGTGAGGCCGAAGTGCCCCGCCGGGCTGCGGCCGTCCGACGGCGGATCGAACCCGCAGCCGTCGTCCTGCACGCTGACGCGCGCGGCCCCGTCCGCCCTGCCCTGCAGCGACACCTCGACCGACGTCGCCCCGGCGTGCCGGCTGATGTTCTCCAGCGCCTCGCCCAGGATGGCCAGCAGCTCGTACCTGGTGTCGGTGCCGAGATCGACCACGCCGTCGACGGTGACCCGGCACGGCACCCCGGACTGACCCGACCAGGTCGCGCAGACGCCGGTCAGCACCTCCGCGAACGGCCGGTCGGGTTGATCGGCCCGCATCCGCACCAGCAGCCGACGCCCCTCGTCCGCCGCCTGCTGCGCCGCGGACGCCAGCTCCCGGGCATGCCCGACCGCCTGATCGCGGTCCCGCTCCACCCACATCGGCAGCGCCTCGGCCGCCAGCGCGATCCCGTGCAGCGTCTTGCCGAGCGAGTCGTGCATCTCCCGGGCCAGCCGGGCACGCTCGTCGGCCGCCACCGCGCGCTGCTCGGCCTCGGCCAGCGCGTTCGAGGTGGACAGCTGGAGCTCGTGGGCGCCGCGCACCGTCAGGCCCACGGCGATCAGGATCACGTACAGCGCGGGCACCCCCAGCGCGATCATGAAACCCCGCTCGTCGCCGGGCCAGATCCGCTCGACGAGCAGATACCCGGCGACCAGGACGACGGCGCTCAGCACCGCGACCCGCCGTTCGAACAGCACTCCGATGATCAGCGCGGTCGAGAAGGTGGCCAGCACCAGCGGACTCTCGACACCGAGCACCGAGACCACGCCGAGCACGATCAGCAGGTCCACCAGGAGCACCAGCGGGTGCCGCAGCACGAAGTCGGCGACCGCCGGTGAGAGCAGCACCGACAGACCGGACGTGCTGAGCACCACGACCGCCGCCAGCACCGTCGCGGTCATGGTGTTCCCGACCAGACCGAGCAGGGCGACCATGATCGCCAGCAAGCGCACGATCAGCGAGATCTGCACGAGCTGACGGGAGAAGTCCCGGTGCTGTCCGATCGACATCTCACATCCCCAGCAGCGAACCGAGGTCGACGTCGGCCCCGACGTAGAGGCCGATCGCGATCAGCACCAGGGCTCCGGGCACCAGCACCAGCGAGGTCACCAGCGTCACCCGCGGTGCCGTGCGCGCCGCGGCCTGGCGCTGGCGCTGGCCGCTGTCCCGGCGCATGTCCTCGGCGATCTGTCCGAGCGACTCGGCCAACGGGGCACCGAGCTCCTGCGACTGGAGCAGGGCCGAGACGAACTGCCCCACCGGTTCCGAGGTGCTGCGACGGCGCAGGTCGGTGAACGCCTGACGCACCGACGCGCCACTCGCGATCTGCTGCAGTGTCAGGGTGACCTCGTCCGCCAGCGGCCCGTCGAAGCGCTCGGCGACCCGCGCCAGCGCCGCGCGGAAGTTCACTCCGGCCATCACCGTCACGGCCAGCACGTCCAGGAAGTCCGGCAGGTCGCGGTCGATCCGCTCGCGCCGCCGTCGCTGGGCGGCCGCCACCCGGCTGAGCGGCAGCACCACCGGGACGGTCAGTCCGAGCGCCGCGATCAGCAGATTGCCCTGCAGCAGCAGGACCAGGATCACCGGGGCGACCAGCACGCCCCACCACGCGGTGCTCTGCAGGTAGCCGTCGACGGTCATGCCGTCGGGTCGGCCGGCCTCGTCGATGCGTCGTTGCAGCCCGGCCAGCCGGCGCGGACCCAGCAGGGAGCGCAGCCGCGGGACCTGCGCACGGGCCAGCCGTTGCAGCGGGCTCTCGCCCTCCGCGCGCCGGCGCTGCTGCCCACGCAGCAGGTCCAGGTCCTCCACGGCCAGGACGTCCAGCGCGTCGGAGCGCACCATCCGCCAGCCGACCATGAACACCACCACCGCGAGCGCGGCGACGGCGGACATCGCGATCGCGACCAGCGGGCTCATCCGTCGAACCTCGCCATCCGGCGGATCAGCAGGAACCCGGAGACGAACAGCACGGACGCGACGACGAGCGCGGCCCGCCCGAGCCACTCGGAGGTCATCGCCTGCACGGTGCCGGGCTGGATGGCGTTGAGCAGGAACAGGAGACCGAAGCCCATGCCGATCACCAGGTAGCCGGTCGACGTGGACTGCGCGAGCGTGGTCCGCACCGCGCGCCGGGTCTCCTTGCGCTCGTCGAGCGTGTTGGCGATGTCCCGGAGCGACGCCACCAGCGACCCGCCCGCGCGAGCGCTGACCAGGAGGGTGGAGACCAGCACCGACACCTCGCGCGACGGCAGCCGGGCCTCCAGTTCGGACATCGCGGTGTCCAGGCTGTCCCCGAACCGCATCCGGCTGGCCACCCGGCCGAGCTCCGGACCGGCCGGTGCGGACAGCTCGTTGGACGCGACGCCGATCGCCGCCGAGATCGAGAGCCCGGCACTGGTGGCGTTGGACAGCACCCGGGCGAGCTCGGGCATCTGGGCGACGAACTGCTCGTTGCGGCGCTCCCGCCCCCGGGCCAGGAACATCCGGATCCCCACCACGATCGCCACGACCCCCAGGAGGCCGAACGCCGGGGCCAGCCCGACCGCCAGCACCCAGCCGACGGCGATGCCGCCCAGGACGGCGATGCCGAACACCACCACCGGCGGACGCTCGTCCTCCCCGGCCAGCACCAGTTGACGCTCGGTCCACCGGCCGAGCCGGGTGGTCCGGAACAGGCGGTCCCAGCGCTCGATCCGTCCCACCCCGGTCAGCGGCGTGCTGGTCTCGCTGAGCGCCTCCAGCAGGACCCGGCGCTGTGGGCGGACCGAGAGCAGGTCGCGCAGCCCGGTCACCAGGAACACGCTCGCCGCGATCACCACGACGAGGATCAGCAGAACCGTCACGGCGCGACCTCCTGGCGGCCGGAGCCGAGGGACTCCCCCGCGATCCGCAACCGGTCCACGAGCTCCTGCGGAGCGGCGTACGCGAGGAAGGCGCCGGCGGGACCGTGGTCGGTCACCGCCTCCGGATCCCAGCGCATCAACGGCACCAGCCGGAAGTCCTCCCGGTGGCGCGAGGCCACGTAGGAGACGTCGACCACCCGCCGGGTGCCGTCCGACCCGCGCAGCAGCTGCACCACGATGTCGATGGCGTTGTTCACCTGGTCGCGCAGCGCGTGGAAGGGCACCTCCACGTCGCTCATCGACGCCAGGGTCTCCAACCGGATCAGCGCATCCACCGCGGAGTTGGCGTGCACCGTGGCCAGTGAGCCCTCGTGACCGGTGTTCATCGCCTGCAGCATGTCCAGCGCCTCGCCGCCGCGGACCTCTCCGACGATCACCCGGTCCGGGCGCATCCGCAGCGCGTTGCGCACCAGGTCGCGGATGGTGACCTGGCCCTGGCCCTCGACGTTCGGCGGCCTGGTCTCGAGCCGGACCACGTGCTCCTGGGCCAGGGACAGCTCGGCGGCGTCCTCGATCGTGATGATGCGCTGCCGCGACTGGATGAACGCCGACAGCGCATTGAGCATCGTCGTCTTCCCGGAGGCGGTACCGCCGGAGACGATCACGTTCAGCCGCGCGCGGACGCAGGCCGCCAGCAGGTCTGCCGTCGCGGCGTCCAGGCTGCCGCGGTTCAGCAGCTCGTCGAGTCCGTACGCCTTCGGGAACAGCCGGATCGTCACGGTCGGTCCGTCCAGGGCCAGCGGCGGGAGCACCACGTGCACCCGGGCGCCGCGCGGCATCCGTTCGTCCGGGGGGAGCCGGGCGTCGACCATCGGGCTCGACTCGTCCACCCGCCGGTTCACGGTGGAGACGATCCGGTCGATGGTCTGCCGCAGCTGCTCCTCGCTCGCGAAGGCCGTCGGGACGCGCTCGACCTGGCCGAACCGTTCGACGTAGATCGTGTCGTGGCCGTTGATCATCACCTCGGACACCGTCTCGTCCGCCAGCAGCGGCTCGAGCACACCCAGGCCGATCGACTCGTCCACCACGCGCCGGATGAGCGCGTTGCGTTCACGGGTGGTGAGGATGACGCCCTCGGTCGACACCAGGTGGGCGACGACCCGCTCCAGACGGATCCGGCGCTGACCCGCGTCGAGCCGGCCGAGCTCGTGCAGATCGACCTCGTCCAGCAGCTTGCGCCGGAACGTCGCGACCAGTCCCTCGTCCAGGTCACCGCGGGACGCGCTCGCGATCACCGCGGGCTCGGCCCGCCGCGAACCGGTGCCGGCCCAGTCGTCGAACCCGCCCCTCATCGGTCCGTCCTCGGCATGGCCGCCTCGCGGGTGACCGTGAACGTCGGCAGCACCGCGACCCGCGGCACCCGCACCTCCACCAGCACCGTGTCCCCCGCGACCTCCACCCGCTCGGCGTCCAGGCCGCCGGGCAGCGAATGATCCACCGCCGTCGACACCGACTGGCCCAGGCTGTGCGCCCGGGCTCCGTCCCGCACGGCCTGGTTCGTCGCCAGCACCGTGTACCCGGCCGCGCAGACCTGCACCAGCAGCAGCAGGACGACGACCACGACGGGGATCACGCCGAGGAGTTCCAGGGCCGCGCTGCCGCGGTCGCCGTGCGGCCGTCGCCGCCGGTACGCCGTCACGGTTCGCTCACCACCTGGCGGTCGACCGTCACGTCCCACGGCGTGGCGAAGACACCCGGCACCATCAGCGGGACCCGGGCCTTCACGGAGACCGTCGTCGACCCCGCGTCGGCCGAGCCGACCGCGACCGTGAGCTGGTCGCGCATCCCGTCCGGGAACCGGTCCTCGGCCGCCTGGCGGACCTCGTCCGGCCGGGTGGGGTCGATCGCGGCGACCCGCGCCGCGTCCGAGGCGGCGTAGCCCGTCCAGACATAGGTCATCCCCGCCACCCCGAGCTGCCACAGCAGCACGCAGGCCAGCACCATCCACGGCAGGACCCCGAGCAGCTCGATGCTCGCCGACCCCTCGTCGCCCCGGTGCGGCAACCGGATGGCACGCCGCCCGCGGACGGGGGCGGCGCCGGCCTCCGCCGCGGACGGGGGCTCCGCCTGGCCGCGGCCCGAGCGCTGCGCCCGGCGTCCGGCGCTCCGCGTCTCGGCGGCCTCGGCGCTCTCCTCGGCGGCACCGAGGTCGGCCACGACGGCCGCACGCGCCACGCCGACCTCCCGGCCGACGCCGCGGAGCGCACGCCACCAGACGGTCTCCTCCACCAGCTGCGGCGACCGGGCGTTGGCGGACTCCACCAGCTTGCGGCCGAGGTCCGGCAGGACCGTGTCCAGCAAGGGCGAGGGCGCCAGCTTCCGCACGGTGTCGGGCTGCACCTCGTCCCGCCGCGAGTGCTTGTTCAGCAGCACCCGCGAGCCGCTCGCCTTGCGGACGCCGAGGGACTCCCACCAGCCGACGTTGCGGCGCGCGGCGCGCAGGCTGATCAGGTCGGGGGTCACGACGGTGACCACCTCGTCGGCGATCTCGATCACGGCCGCCTGCACCGGGGTCACGTGCGATCCGGTGTCGACCACCACGAGGTCGTACTGCTGACGGACCAGACCGATGATCTGCCGGACCGCCGCCGGGGTCACCCACTCGACGTCCCGGACGTCCTCGGGCGGCAGCAGCAGGTGGAGCCCCGACTCGTGCTCGAACACCGCGTCCACCACCGTCCGCGGCGACAGGTCCTGCGATACCTTGGCCAGATCCGCGATCGAGGTCCGGTAACGCGCCTCGATCAGGCTCGTGACGTCGCCCTTCTCCAGGTCGAGGTCGATGACGAGCACCTTGAGCCCGGGCACCTCGCGGCGGACGTCCCAGCACAGGTGCGTGACGATCGACGTGGTGCCGACGCCGCCCTTGGACCCGGCGAACGCGACCACCGCGGCGCGACCACGCGTGCCCTCACCCGCGTCCTTCGCGGCCATCAGCATGCTCTGCAGGTGCCGGGACCAGTCCAGCGCGCTGGACACCCGCTGCTGCACGTCCTCGAACGACAGCGGGTAGGAGAGCACGCCCCGCGCCCCGGCGTCCATCGCCGCTGCGAGCGCCTGCGGTTCGGCGTCCTCGGAGACCACCACGGCGACCGTCGCCGGCCGGCGCAGCCCGAGGTCGCGCACCACCTGGTGCACCGGCTCCGGACCGAGCTGGTCGTGCACGAGCACCAGATTCGGCTCGTGGGCCAGCACCAGGGCCGCGAGCTCCGTCGTGGTCTCGGCGACCCCCACCACCTCGACGTCCGCGGCCTCCGCGAGCTGAGCGCGCAGTTCGTAGGCGACGGACTGATCGGCGCAGCCGATCACCACCAAGCCGGCCATCAGTTGCCCACCCCTTCCGGCACGGCGGTCCCGCCGAGTTCGTCGGCGTCGAATTCGCTCTGCTCACCGGTGCGGTCCCCGCCGGTGCCGGTCGGCAGACCCACCAGGCGGACCTCCTCGGCGAAGGCCGCCGCGTAGGTCACGGCCAGGGCGTCGTTGGGCTCGAGCGCGAGGGTCACCGGGACGACGGTCTGCTGTCCGGTCAGCGAGTCGTCGTCGGTCTCGACCTGACTGCCGCGCACGGAGACCACCCGCACGTTGCGCACCAGCACCTGGACCTGCTTGGGCAGCCCGGCCACGTCAGCGAACACCGCGTAGATGTCGACGTAGTCGCCCGGGGCGACCCGATCGGCGATGCCCGTCACCTGGTCGACCTTGATCGCGATCTCGCGCTCGGTCGGGCTCAGGTCCGAGGCGGCGACCAGCATGTCGGTGGTGAGCATGGTGCCCTCCTGGACGGCCACCCCGACCTTGCGGCCGACCAGGTCGTCCTGCGTCACCTGCGCCGACTCGGAGAGCCAGCGGGCCGGCACCTCGTCCGCGACCAGGGTCTCCTCGGAGAGTTCGGTGTACGCCGGGAGGTCGTCCGCGGCCCGGTACACGGTGACCTTGTCGCCCACCTGACTGGAGACGTCGCCGACGTAGGCGGCCACGACGACGAAGACGACGACCGCCAAGAGGGCGGAGAGCAGGATGAACAGCACACCTCTGCGCTGGCGGGGGTTCACGACTGGCCTCCGGTGAGGTCGGTGCGACCAGCGGGTCGCACATGGCAGTAGGGGCAGAACGCGTCGAGCACCGCGGCGCCACAGATGGTGCACCGTTCGGCGCCCTCGGTCCGGGGCAGCGGGACGTCGTGCGAGTGCGGCAGCGCCACCAGCTCGACCGCCCGAGGGGCGCCGAACCGGTCGGGGTCGAGCCGCAGGCCGGGCAGCTCCACCGTGTCGGTGGTCCCGGTCACCCGGTGGAGGTGGTCGAGGGCCGGCGGCGGCACCTCGCCCCCCGCCCGGTACAGCGCGTGCCGGGACAGCGCCGCCGGCTGCGCGGCTGATCCCACCGGCACGACGCCGGGCCCGGCGTCGCCCGCGAGCGTGACCACGAAACCGCCGCCGCTGGGAAGCAGCGAACGCATGTGCTGTCCGAGGCTCGGGGCGGGGTCGGCGAGCCGCGCGACGCTGGGCGTCCACGCCCCGCTCCAGGTCGACCCGGCGAGATCACCGAGCAGCGACGGGAGCGCTCCGGCGTCCAGCCGCACGCCGGCCACCTGGAGCGCCAGGAGGACCAGGGCGGCGGGTCCGTGCGGGAGCAGGCACCACGCGACGGCGGTTCCACGGTCGGCGAGCAGGGCCGCGTGCCGCCGGACCTGGGCCTCGTGCCGGCGCTCGCCGATCAGCAGGACGTGCGTGGCGTTCTCGTCGACGCCGTCCCACAACTCCTCGAGCGCCTCCGGGCCGACCACCACCACCGGCTCGCCGCTGAGAAGATCCACCAGGTCGGGTGTCACGTCGACAATGGCTGCCACCACAACCTGCTGCATCTGTCAGGGCTCCTTACGCCACCGGTCATTGGGGAAAGTAGGGGAGAGCGTCATCGGTAGCATCCGCAACCGACAAAGCCACCCATTTGGCCGCGCCGCCGATCACATCATGACTTTGGTCCCTTGACCGCTTCGAAGAGAAAGCGTGGCCACCCTATGGCACCCTCCGCCTCGCCCCTGCGTCCGCTCCTGGTCGACGGCCGGCACGTCGCCGACGCCGAGGTCGCCGAGACCTGGTCGGCCCGGGCCCGGGGCCTGCTCGGCCGGCGCCGGCTGCCGCAGGCGTTGCTGCTCCGGCCGGAGAACTCCGTGCACGCGGTCGGCATGCGGGTCACGCTGGACATCGCGCTGCTCGACGCGGACGGGCGCGCGATCGTCGTCACGGTGCTCCGGCCCTGGCGTGCCACCCGCCCGAGGCGCGGCGTCCAGGCCGTGCTCGAGGCGCCGCACGGGGCCTTCGCGCGGTGGGGACTGGTCACGGGCTCTGTCGTCACCGTCACCCCCGCGGTCGATCGGCCGTCCTGATCATCGCCTCATCATCTCGGCGCAGCCACGCGTCCGATGGGGCGCTGGGTCCCGGGACGGGCCCAGCACGCCGGGCTCCGGATGGGCCCGCAGACCCATCCGGTCGGCCGCCCGGGCGCCGGACGATGGAGAGGCACGGCACGCCGACCGGGTGTGCCCCTGCCTGAGGAGGCCACGTGCCCGTCCCGCTCGCCGCACGGATCGCGCTCGTCACGGCAGGCGGCGCGGGGGTGGCCGCGCTGCTCGGCGACTGGACCGTCCTGGTCACCAGCGACAGCCGGGCCGACCTGGTGGTCCGTCCCGTGCTCGTCGGCGCCCTGCTCGTGACGCTGCCCGCGGTCCTGGTACGTCGCCGGCTGCTGGCCGCGCACCAGGGCGCGCTCGCCGCCGCCACCCTGGTCGGGCTGCTCGCCGGCTACCTGGTCAACCCCTACGCCTGGACCGGCCGCGCCCTCGTCGCCGAGGGGATCGTCGGCCGGGGCGTGGAGGCGAGCGCGCTGGACCTGCTGCTCTGGCTGGCTCTGGGTGCCGGCGCCGCGCTCGCCCAGACCCGGCACGCCGCGGGGCGCGACCAGGCACTCGGCTATCGCGACTGAGCGGTCAGCGGTGAGCACGAGAAAAACGTTCCGGCCTAGTCGGAGCGCACCCGTAGCGTGCTCTCCCGTGCGTCCCCTTCCGCTGCCCGATCCCGGGCATCCCCCGCTCACCGGTCCGTGGGCCTATCTGCGATGGCTGGGCCGCCGCCAGATCGGCGTGCTGCTCGGCGCCACCGCCGTGTCCGTGGTCGGCAACGTGGCCGGCGCCCTGCAACCGCTCGCCCTCGGGATGGTGGTCGACGACGGGCTCACCCACGGGCTGAGCTCCGGTCTGTGGTCGGGCTGTCTGCTGCTGTTCGCGCTCGGGATGACGCAGGTCGGCGCGAACGTCTGGGGGCATCGCCTGGAGGTGGAGAACTGGCTGCGCGCGGCCTTCGCCTCCTCCCAGCAGATCGGCCACCACGTCACCCGGACCGGTGACGCGGTCACCGACACCCTGCCCACCGGCGAGGTCGTGGCCACCGTCGCCTCCGACGCGCTGCGGATGGGCGAGGTCTTCAGCATCCTGCCCCGCCTGATCGGCGGGATCGTCGCGTACCTGACGCTCGGCGTCGTGCTGCTGACCATCTCCCCGCCGCTGGGGCTGCTGGTGCTGCTCGGGCTGCCGGTGGTGGTCGCCGTGCTCTCGCTCCTGGTGCCGCCGTTGCAGCGCCGTCAGGCCGCCCAGCGCGAGGCCACCGGGCGGCTGACCACCCTCGGCGCGGACACCGTCTCCGGGCTGCGCATCCTGCGCGGGATCGGCGGCGAGGACGTGTTCACCGGGCGCTACCGCGAGCAGTCGCAGAAGGTCCGCGGCACCGGTGTCGCGGTGGCCCAGACCCAGTCCTTCCTGGACGCCTTGCAGACCCTGCTGCCCGGGATCTTCCTCGCGGTGGTGGTCTGGGCGGGCGCCCGGCTGGCGATCACCGGGGACATCACTCCCGGACAGCTGGTGTCCTTCTACGGTTTCGCGGCCTTCCTGACCCAGCCGCTGTGGACCGCCAGCGAGGCGATCCGCGTCCTCACCCGTGCCGTGGTCGGCGCCCGGAAGATCCTCACCGTGCTGCGGGTGCCGGTCGCCGGGCACGACGACCCGGCCACGCCCGCCGAGTCCCCCGACGCCGGAGCGGAGCTGGTCGACGAACGGTCGGGCCTGGTGGTCCGCCCCGGCCGGCTGCTCGCGGTCGTCGGCTCCGACCCGGACGAGTCGGCGCGGATCGCGCTCCGGCTGGGTCGGCACGGCGGCGACGAGGACGACGCGCCGGTGTCCGACGTGCGCTGGGGACGTGCCGTGCTGCGCGCACTCGGGCTGACCGAGGTCCGCGGCCGGATCGTGGTCGCCGAGTCCACCCCGCACCTGTTCACCGGGACTCTGGTCGACGAGCTGGACGTCCGCGGCGGCGCCTCCCGGGACGATCTGCTGGCGGCGATGCGGGTCGCCGACGCCGCCGACGTGCTCGACTCCGTGCCGGACGGCCTGGACGGCGAGGTCGAGGAGAAGGGGCGGTCGCTGTCCGGCGGTCAGCGGCAGCGGGTCGCCCTGGCCCGGGCGCTGCTCACCGACGCCGAGGTCCTGGTGCTGATCGAGCCGACCAGCGCCGTCGACGCGCACACCGAGGCCCGGATCGCCCAGCGCCTCGCCGAGCACCGACGCGGCCGGACCACCGTGATCGTCTCCGCCAGCCCGCTGGTGCTGGACGCGGTGGACGAGGTCGCCCTGGTCGAGCACGGCCGGGTCACCGTCACCGGCCCGCACCGCACCCTGATGACGACGCACCCCGGCTACCGCCGGGTGGTGTCCCGCTCCGACGACGACGAGTCGCCCGAGGAGGTGACCGGCCATGCGACTGCCCGTCGCTGAGGCGTCGACCCTGCGTCGGCACACCGCCGGACTGCTGCGCCGGCACCGCCGGTCGCTGTCCGGGGTGGTGGTGCTGCACGTCCTGGCGGCCACCGCGGGACTGGCCGGGCCGTGGCTGCTCGGCCGGCTGGTGGACGCGGTGCAGGCCGGGACCACCACCGCCACCGCCGACCGCACGATCCTGGTGCTGGTGGCCGCGGTCCTGGCTCAGACCGTGCTGATCCGCTACGCCCAGCGCGCGGCCATGGTGCTCGGGGAGACGGTCTTCGCCGACCTGCGCGAGGAGTTCATCGCCACGGTCACCCGGCTGCCGCTGTCCACCGTGGAGCGGGCCGGGACCGGTGACCTGGTCGCCCGGACCACCACGGACATCGACCGGGTGCAGTACACCGTGCGGTTCGGCGTGCCCCGGGTGCTGGTCACCACGGCCACCACCGCACTGACCGTGGTCGCGGCGCTGCTCACCAACCCGCTGGTCGCGCTCGGCCTGTTCGCCGGTGCGCCCCTGCTGATCGGGGTGACCCGCTGGTACCTGCGCCGGGCGACCTCGGCCTACCTGCGCGAGTCCGCGGCCTACGCCACCATCAACGGCACCATCACCGAGTCCGTCGAGGGCGCCCGCACCGTCGACGCCCTCAGCCTGGGCGCCCGCCGGCGACGACGCCTGGACGCCGACCTGCGCGAGGCCTTCGCCGCGGAGAGCGCCACGCTGAACCTGCGGACCGTGCTGTTCCCCGGCGTGGACACCTCCTTCGTGCTGCCCACCGTCGCGGTGCTGATCTGGGGCGCGTTCCTGATCTCCACCGGCCACGCGACGGTCGGCGCGGTCACCACCATCGCGCTGTACGCGATCCAGGTGATCAACCCGATCGGCGAGCTGATCTTCTGGCTGGACGAGATCCAGGTCGGCGCCACCTCGCTGGCCCGGATCATCGGCGTCGCCGACGTGCCGCAGGACCGCACCGAGGGCACGGCCCGTCCCACCGACGAGCAGGTCCGTGCCAGCGGCGTGCGCTACGCCTACCGGCCCGGCCACGACGTGCTGCACGGCATCGACCTGGACCTGACCGACGGCGAGCGCCTGGCGGTGGTCGGGCCCTCCGGCGCGGGCAAGTCCACCCTGGGCCGGATGCTCGCCGGCATCCACCCGCCGACCGGCGGCAGCGTCACGGTCGGCGGCGTCCCGCTGGTCGACCTGCCGCTGGACGGCCTGCGCGGCCACGTCGCCCTGGTCACCCAGGAGCACCACGTGTTCGTCGGACCGCTGGCGGACAACCTCCGGCTCGCCGATCCGTCCGCCGACGACGGCGCGCTGGAGCGTGCCCTGCGGGCGGTCGACGCCTGGGACTGGGTCGAGGCCCTGCCCGAGGGGCTGGCCACCGGGGTCGGCTCCGGTGGTGTCGCGCTCACCCCCGCCCAGGCGCAGCAGATCGCCCTGGCCCGCCTGGTGCTGCTCGACCCGCACACCCTGGTGCTGGACGAGGCGACCTCGCTGATCGACCCGCGCGCCGCCCGGCACCTGGAACGCTCGCTGTCCTCGGTGCTGGAAGGCCGCACGGTGATCGCCATCGCCCACCGCCTGCACACCGCGCACGACGCGGACCGGGTCGCGGTGGTCGACGGCGGCCGGATCACCGAGATCGGCCCGCACGACGACCTGGTCGCCGCGGGCGGCGACTACGCCAGCCTCTGGGACTCCTGGCAGCGGGAGTGACCGCGGCGACCGCCCGGCCTGCCGTGGGCCGCCGGGCGGCGTAGCGGTCCACGGCGGTGCGG
Organism: Cellulomonas sp. RIT-PI-Y; assembly: GCF_025642745.1. Taxonomy (GTDB): domain Bacteria; phylum Actinomycetota; class Actinomycetes; order Actinomycetales; family Cellulomonadaceae; genus Cellulomonas. The sequence goes on along the minus strand of NZ_JANZKP010000004.1, from coordinate 88,881 downwards.
CCCCTGCCGGCTCAGTCCACCGGGACGTCGGTGAGCCGGAAACGGTCCGGGACGTCGATCGTCACGGTGTCGCCGCCGGGATCGGGCCACACCACCGTCGCGGTGATCCGGTCCCCCTGGTCGAGCCGCACGCTGAGGAACTGGTCGGCGAGCGTCGACCGCAGGTCACTGCCCTCCTCCTGCCCCGGACGGAGGTAGTCCGCCGGGTAGTAGCGGGTGCCGTCGGCGAGCAGGGTGGCATTGTGCGCACCTGCGACCAGTGTGGTGTTGCTCAGCCCCCGTCCGGCGGACAGGCCCTGGCTGTAGGTGCCGAACAGCTCCAGCAGCCCGACCTCTCCCGGCGTGTCCCGCGCGACCGTGAGGGAGCCCACCAGGTAGGCACCGACCCGGCTCACCTCGGCGCTGACCTGCACGTCGTCGCCGTCGCGGGGGACGGTGACGACGTCGGACCCGGTGGCCTCGGGACCGGTGGCCTCCGGGAGTGCACCGGTGCCCCCCTGCTCGAGGCTGACGGCCGCGCCCGGACGGGTCACCGTGAACGTGATCTCCACCCGCCGGTTGGCGGCCCGGGCCTCGGCGCTCTGTCCGGGGACGGCGGGCTGGCTCTCGCCGCGGCCCTCGGTGCTGAGCGTGAAGCCGGGCAGGGCCGGGCCCAGACGCTCGGCGACCGAGGTGGCCCGCTGCTCGGACAAGGTCTGGTTGTGGTCGTCGGGGCCGACGTCGTCGGTGTGGCCGACGACGGTCACGGCGCCCTCCGCGCCGACCGCGGCGATCTCGGCGGCCGCGGTGTCGATCACGGCCTGCGCCTCGGCGGTGAGCGCGAACTCGTCGGTCGCGAAGAGCACGTCCGCCGCGAGCGTCACGGTGGCCTGGTCCTCGGTGACGCGGGCCGCCGAGCTGTCGTCGAGGCTCTGGGTGAAGACATCGACCGGGACGGAGGCATAGGTGATCTCGCCGTCGCGGCCGAGGTCTGCCGGCGTGATCGGCAGCGGCTCCTCCGACTCGACCACCGGGACATCCGTGACGAGGCCGAAGTACGGGAAGAGCACGCTCACGGTGTCCGAGCTCGGCGCCGGGTAGAAGCCCTCGCTGGACACGGTCTCGTCACCGGTGAGGAGCAACCCGTCCCGGGTCACGGCGGGCTGGTTCGTGTCGTCCCGGCCGGGCAGGAGCACCGTGGCGGCGTCCAGATCGAGCAGCCGCACGGCGTCGATGCCGTTCGGGCCGGTGGCCGTCTTCAACGCCAGCCCGAGGGCGATCTGCGCGTCGGCCGGCGCGTCATCGCCGAGGGAGTAGGCCACCCGCACCAGGGCGACGTCGTCGACGACCTGGACCGGCTGGACCTCCAGGTGCACCGGGATGTCCTGGTACACGGCGTCCGCGGTGACGGCTTCCGCGGTGCCGGAGGCGCTCGCGCTCGGCGTCGGCGGCTCGGAGGGATCCGGTTGCGGTTCCTCGGCGCTGCAGCCCGCGAGCAGGACGGCGGACACCGCCAGGGCCGTCGGGATCCGGAATCGACGCACGGTGCTCTCCTCGGGTGCGGGGGCCCGGCGGACCGGACCCGACGTGACGTGGGAGGGGGCACACCCCACGGGTGCGCCCTGTCACGCTACCGGGGCTGGTCGTGGGGCCGCGAGCGTCCCTCGCGTGCCTCCCCCGGTCGCGCGGCGTCCGGCTCGGCCGCCGCCTCCGCGGCGGCCAGCTCCGCGAACGGGTCCGTCCCGGAGGACCGCAGCATCTCGTCCCGCACCAGCCGGATCCACAGGAAGACCGCGAAGGCGCCGAAGATCCACCACTGCGCCGCGTAACCCAGATTCTGGATGTTCAGCCCGGTGCCGGACCGGGTCGGCGCGCCCAGCAGCTCCAGACCGTCGGCCTGCGCCGGGTCCGACGCGGAGAGCACGGCGTACCCGGTCCAGATCGGGCCGCCCCAGACGCCGAGCAGCTCGGCGGAGGAGATCGAGTCGGTGGTGCCGGCGGGCAGCGCATCCGGTGCCTGACCCGAGTCCTCCGAGGCCTGCAGGTACCCGGTCACGGTGACCGTGCCCTCCGGCACCGCCAGGTCGGGCGAGCCGGTGTCGGCGACCCAGCCGCGGACCACAGGCAGCACCGCGCCGGAGTCGGTGCGCAGCGGGGTGAGCACCAGCCAGCCGGACTCGCCGTGCAGGACCCGGTCCGCGACCAGCAGCTGGCCGTCGGCCTCGTAGCTGCCGGTGGCGATCACCCGCCGCCCGACCAGCGCGCCGTCGAAGGTGCTCTGCGGAGCCAGGACGTCGTCGATCGGGACCGGCGTGGCCGCCTCGGTCTCCTCGAGCGCGGCCTGGGCGGCGGCGGCGCCGCGGATCTCGGCACGGTCCAGCTGCCACACGCCGAGCCGGGCGCAGACCGCGGCGGCGGCCAGGAACAGGATCAGCAGACCGATCATCCGCGGGCTGCGGGCGACCTGCCAGAGCGAGCGCCGCCCGACGGGCGCTCCGGGGCGGTCGTCGATCTGCGGCGCGGACACCACCTCACGGTACCCGGGCCTCGCCTGATCACGACCCCCCTGGTCACGCGCCTGCCACCTCCGGACGGGTGCATCCCCAGGTCAGATGATGTTTGATGGCGAGTGATCGCTGGTAGGCGGTCGGGGTCGGCCTGGGTCGGACGTCCCGGCTCGTGGCGGATCGCGCCACGAAGCTGAGGGTGCCCGGTGGTGGGGGCGGCCGGGCCCGCGAAGATCCAACAACGGGGAGACAGCATGAGCACGACGACGTCGCAGCTCGACACCTGGCGGACCGGTTCCGGTCAGCCCGTCTCGGACGAGACACTCCGACGCATCGACGCCTGGTGGCGGACGGCGAACTATCTGTCGGTGGGGCAGATCTACCTGCTGGCCAACCCGCTGCTGCGGGAGCCGCTCACCAAGGACCACGTGAAGCCGCGCCTGCTGGGCCACTGGGGCACCACCCCGGGCCTGAACTTCCTGTACGCGCACCTGAACCGCGTGATCGCGGAGCGCGAGCAGTCGACCCTCTACCTCACCGGCCCGGGCCACGGCGGTCCCGGCCTGGTCGCGTCGGCGTACCTGGACGGCACCTACTCCGAGGTGTACTCCGACATCACCCACGACACCGAGGGCGTCCGCCGCCTGTTCCGGCAGTTCTCCTTCCCGGGCGGCATCCCGAGCCACGTGGCCCCGGAGACCCCGGGGTCGATCCACGAGGGCGGTGAGCTCGGCTACGCCCTGTCGCACGCCTACGGCGCCGTGTTCGACAACCCCGACCTGCTGGTCGCCGCGGTGGTCGGTGACGGTGAGGCCGAGACCGGCCCGCTGGCCACCTCCTGGCACTCGAACAAGTTCATCGACCCGGCCAAGGACGGCGTCGTGCTGCCGATCCTGCACCTCAACGGGTACAAGATCGCTAACCCGACCGTGCTGGCCCGGATCCCCGAGGACGAGCTGCTCGCCCTGATGCGCGGGTACGGCCACACGCCGCACCTGTTCGTCGGCGGGTTCGACGGCGAGGACCACCTCGAGGTGCACACCCGGTTCGCGGCGCTCCTGGACGAGGTGCTGGACGAGATCGCGGAGATCAAGGCGCGGGCCGCCGCGGGCGACGAGTCCCGTCCGGCCTGGCCGATGATCATCTTCAAGACCCCCAAGGGATGGACCTGCCCGCCGGTGATCGACGGCAAGCAGGTCGAGGCGTCCTGGCGTTCGCACCAGGTGCCGCTCGCCAGCGCCCGGGACACCGACGAGCACCTGCACGTCCTCGAGGGCTGGCTGAAGTCGTACCGCCCGGAGGAGCTGTTCGAGGAGGACGGGTCGGTCAAGGCCGACATCACCTCGCTGGCGCCCGGCGGCACGCTCCGGATGAGCGACAACCCGCACGCCAACGGCGGCCTGCTGCTCAAGGACCTGCGACTGCCGGACTTCCGCGACTTCGCGGTCGAGGTGCCGGTGCCGGGCGGCTCGATCTCCGAGGCGACCCGCGAGCTCGGCAAGTACCTCACCGAGGTGATCCGGCGGAACCCGGACAACTTCCGGATCTTCGGCCCGGACGAGACCGCCTCCAACCGCCTGCAGGCCGTGTTCGACGTGACCGACAAGCAGTGGAACGCCGAGTACCTGCCCACCGACATCGACGACCACCTGGCCCGGTTCGGCCGCGTGGTGGAGATGCTGTCCGAGCACCAGTGCCAGGGCTGGCTGGAGGGCTACCTGCTCACCGGGCGGCACGGCCTGATCACCTCCTACGAGGCGTTCATCCACATCGTCGACTCGATGTTCAACCAGCACGCCAAGTGGCTGAAGGTCACCAACCACATCCCGTGGCGCCGGCCGATCGCCTCGCTGAACTACCTGTTGTCCAGCCACGTCTGGCGGCAGGACCACAACGGCTTCAGCCACCAGGACCCGGGCTTCATCGACCACGTGGTCAACAAGAAGGCCGAGATCGTCCGGGTGTACCTGCCGCCGGACGCGAACACCCTGCTGTCCACCTACGACCACTGCCTGCGCAGCCGGCAGTACGTGAACGTGGTGGTCTCCGGCAAGCAGCCCGCGCCGAACTTCCTCACCATGGACGAGGCGATCGCGCACTGCACCCGCGGTCTGGGCATCTGGGACTGGGCCGGGACCGAGGTGGACGGCCAGGACCCGGACGTGGTGCTCGGCTGCGCCGGGGACGTCCCGACGCTGGAGGTGCTGGCCGCGGCCGACATCCTGCGCCGCGAGCTGCCGGAGCTGAAGGTCCGCGTGGTGAACGTGGTCGACCTGATGCGGCTGCAGGACGAGCGCGAGCACCCGCACGGACTGTCCGACCGGGAGTTCAACACCCTGTTCACCACGGACAAGCCGATCGTGTTCGCGTACCACGGCTACCCCTGGCTGATCCACCGCCTCACCTACCGCCGCAAGGGTCACAAGAACCTGCACGTGCGCGGGTACAAGGAGGAGGGCACCACGACCACGCCCTTCGACATGGTGATGCTGAACGACCTGGACCGGTTCCACCTGGTGATCGACGTGATCGACCAGGTCCCGTCCCTCGGGTCCAGGTGCGCGGGTCTGCGCCAGAAGATGCAGGACGCGCGCCTCGAGGCCCGGGAGTACACCCGGGCGCACGGCGAGGACCAGCCCGAGGTGCGGGACTGGGTCTGGCCGGATGCGGGCGACACCGGCACCGCGACCGGTGGTCCGCAGCAGAGCGCCACCACCGCCACCGGTGGCGACAACGAGTGACCCACGAGGCCGATGGCCCGCACCCCACCCGGTGCGGGCCATCGGCCTTCTCGGGACCTAGGTCCTCGCGGACTCGCCGCAGCGGCCGGTCCACCACCGGAGGTGACCACCGCCACCGCCCCGATCGTCGCGGTCACCACCACCGGTCCGGCAGAATTCATCCCACCACCTACGCACCCGGGCGATCCCCGGGGATCCCGAAGAGGAAGAAGCCATACCCGTGGCCCGCAGCATCTACGTGACATCCCCGGAGGGTGACACCGGCAAGTCGACGGTCGCCCTCGGCCTGGTCGACCTGCTCACCCGCACCGTGCAGAAGGTCGGGGTCTTCCGGCCGATCGCCCGGTCCACCGAGCACGCCGACTACGTGCTCGAGCTGCTGCTGGCGCACGACGGCGTCGACCTCAGCTACGACGACTGCATCGGCACCACCTACGAGCAGGTGCACGCCGACCCGGAGGCCGCGCTGGCCACCATCGTGCAGCGGTACCACGCGGTCGCCCGCCAGTGCGACGTCGTCGTGATCGTCGGCTCCGACTACACCGACGTCGCCGGACCGGCCGAGCTCGGCTTCAACGGCCGGATCGCCGCGAACCTGGGCGCCCCGGTGCTGCTCTGCGTCAAGGGCCAGGGCCGCAGCCCGGAGGAGGTCCGCCAGGTGGCGGGCGTCGCGCTCACCGAGCTGGAGACCGCACACGCCCAGGTGGTCGCCGTGGTCGCCAACCGCTGCGACCCGGAGTCCGTCGAGGCGGTCCGCACCGAGCTGTCCGCGCTGACCAAGGCCTGGGCGCTGCCCGAGGACCCGTTCCTGGTGGCCCCGACCGTGCGTCAGCTGATGGACTCGGTGGACGGCACCCTGATCGGCGGCGACCCGGAGCTGCTGTCCCGCGAGTCCACCGAGCTGCTGGTCGGTGCGATGTCGATGGAGCACCTGCTGGAGCGGATCGCGGACGGCGTCGTGGTGATCACCCCCGGCGACCGCGCGGACATCCTGCTCGGCCTGCTCACCGCGCACTCCGCCGACGGCTTCCCGTCCCTGTCCGGCATCATCCTGAACGGCGGCTTCACCCCGGCGCCGATCGTGGAGCGCCTGGTCGAGGGCCTCGGGTCCAAGCTGCCGATCATCCGGACCGAACTGGGCACCTTCCGCTCGGCCAGCGCCGCCGCGGGCACCCGGGGCCGCCTGTCCGCGGACTCCCAGCGCAAGGTCGACACCGCCCTGGCCCTGTTCGAGAAGTACACCGACGCCGAGGAGGCGCTGGCCGCGCTGGAGGTGCCCTCCCCGGAGGTGGTCACCCCGCTGATGTTCGAGTACGAGCTGCTCGACCGGGCCCGCGCCGACCGCAAGAACATCGTGCTGCCGGAGGGCAACGACGACCGCATCCTGCGCGCCGCCTCCACCCTGCTGCACCGCGAGGTCGCCGATCTGACCATCCTCGGCGACGAGGCCGCGATCCGGGCCCGCGCCACCGAGCTGGGCCTGAACCTGGCGAACGCGACCATCCTGAACCCGAAGTCCGGCGAGCTGCTGGAGCGCTTCGCGGCCGAGTACACCGAGATGCGCAAGCACAAGGGCATGACCGTCGAGCGGGCCCGGGAGATCGTGTCCTCGGTCAGCTACTTCGGCACGATGATGGTGCAGCTGGGCCTGGCCGACGGCATGGTCTCCGGCGCCGCGCACACCACCGCGCACACGATCAAGCCCTCCTTCGAGATCATCAAGACCGTGCCGGGCGTCTCCGTGGTGTCCAGCGTGTTCCTGATGTGCCTCGAGGACCGGGTGCTGGTCTACGGCGACTGCGCCGTCAACCCCGACCCGACCGCCGAGCAGCTGGCCGACATCGCGATCAGCTCCGCGCAGACCGCCGCCCAGTTCGGCATCGAGCCGCGGATCGCCATGCTGTCCTACTCCACGGGCGAGTCCGGTTCGGGCGCCGACGTGGACAAGGTCCGCGCCGCCACCGAGCTGGTCCGCGAGCGCCGCCCCGACCTGTCGGTCGAGGGGCCGATCCAGTACGACGCCGCGGTGGACGCCTCGGTGGCGCAGACCAAGCTGCCGGACTCCGCGGTGGCCGGGCGGGCGACCGTGTTCGTCTTCCCCGACCTGAACACCGGCAACAACACCTACAAGGCCGTGCAGCGGTCCGCCGGTGCCGTCGCCGTCGGCCCGGTGCTGCAGGGTCTGCGCAAGCCGATCAACGACCTGTCCCGGGGCGCCCTGGTGCAGGACATCGTCAACACCGTCGCCATCACGGCGATCCAGGCCCAGGGCATGGGCTCGACCTCGGAAGGCACGAAGTGAACAACGTCCTCGTCATCAACTCCGGCTCCTCATCGATCAAGTACCAGCTGGTCGACGTCCAGTCCGGGGACGCCCTGGCCTCCGGCATCGTCGAGCGGATCGGTCTGGAGGTCGGCAAGCTCAAGCACGAGGGCCCGAACGGGAAGTCCGAGCTCGAGCAGCCGATCCCGGACCACGAGGTCGGCATGCGGCTGGTGCTCGACGCCTTCGCCCAGCAGGGCCCGGCCATCGACGAGTCCGAGCTGGCCGCGGTCGGCCACCGGATCGTCCAGGGCGGCGACGTCTTCGACGGCCCGGCGCTGATCACCGACGAGGTGCTGGCCCAGATCGAGGAGCTGTCCCCGCTGGCCCCGCTGCACAACCCGGCCAACGCCGCCGGGGTGCGCGCCGCCCGTGCCGCGTTCCCCAACGTGCCGCACGTCGCGGTCTTCGACACCGCCTTCCACCGCACCATGCCCCCGGCGGCCTACACCTACGCGATCGACCTGGACGTCGCCGCGCAGTACAAGATCCGGCGCTACGGCGCGCACGGCACGTCGCACCTGTTCGTCTCCCGCGAGGTCGCCGGGTGGCTGGGCAGGGACCTGGCGTCGACCAACACCATCGTGCTGCACCTGGGCAACGGGGCCTCGGCCTCCGCGGTCCAGGGCGGCGAGTGCATCGACACCTCGATGGGCCTGACCCCGCTGGAGGGCCTGGTCATGGGCACCCGCTCCGGGGACATCGACCCGGCCGTGCTGTTCCACCTGTCCCGTCAGGGCGGCTACACCATCGACCAGCTGGACGACCTGCTGAACCGCAAGTCCGGCATGCTCGGCCTGTCCGGGTACACCGACATGCGCGACGTGCACGACGCGGTGGCCGCCGGGGACGACAAGGTCCGGACCGCGCTGGACGTCTACTACCACCGGATCAAGGGCTACGTCGGCAACTACTACGCCCAGCTCGGCCGGGTGGACGTGATCGCCTTCACCGCCGGCATCGGGGAGAACGACGACATCGTCCGCGCGGGCGCCCTGAAGGGCCTGGAGGGTCTGGGCATCAGGCTGGACCTGGCGCGCAACGAGGGCCGCAAGAAGGAGCCGACGATCATCTCGACCGACGACTCCCCGGTCACCGTCGTGGTGTACCCCACCAACGAGGAGCTGGAGATCGCCCGCCAGGCGGTCGCCACCATCTGAGTCACCCGTTCGGAGCCCGTCACGCCGCACGACGTGGCGGGCTCCGTCGTGCCCGGCGGGTGAACTTCCGCGTGAATGCGCTTCCATCGTCCGACGTCTGAGATTTCCGGGCAGGTCAGAGCTGCTTCACCCATTTGATACCTCCACCCGCTTCACCCGCGGGCCGATACTTTCTGCATGACGACTGCTCGGGTGGCTCAGGGGGCCGACCCGACGGACTGGCGGCACGAGCTGACGCAGGTGGACGCGCTCTGCGACTCGGCACCCGCCCTGTGCGTGGCGCTGGTCCCCAGCCTGCTGGAACGTGCACGGGCCGAGGGCCGGACCGCGGTGGAGATCGAGCTGGAGTACCTCTCCGGCTGGGCGCGACACCTGCTCTCCGACGATGCGCTGGCCCTCGGGTCGATGGAGCGCGCCCTGGAACTGGCGATCACGCTGCAGGACCGCGCCTGGGAGGGCCGGGTGCTGCAGGGGCTGGCCTCGGTCTACAACGGCTTCGGCGACAACCTGTCCGCCCTGGAGCTGCTGGAGCGGTCGCTGTCCATCCGCCGCGAGCTCGGCGACATCGAGGGCCTGGCCGCCGCGCTGAACAACCTGGCCGACACCTACATCTCGATGGGCCGGTTCCCGGAGAAGGCGTACGAGCTGCTGACCGAGGCGATGACGCTCTGGCCGCAGGTCGACCGGCCCGACGGCACCAGCGCCACCCTGTCGGGCCTGGCCAAGCTGACGACCGACGACGCCGAAGCGCTGTCGCACACCGACCCGACCAGCTCCCGGACGCTCGCCGAGCGCGCGGTCCAGCTCGCCGAGCAGGGGGTGGCCGCGGCGATGACCGCGATCGGGGTCGGCGCGTCCGAGGGCAACGCCCGCCTGGTCGCGGAGGGACAGGTCCGCCTCGCACGCGCCCACATGGCCCACGGCGACCTCGCTGCGGCACGTCAGGTGCTGGACGCCTGTGCGCTGGCCCTGCCGCAGATCTCCGCCCGCTACCTGACCATCCGGTACCACGCCGCCCTCGGCCGCCTGCACCGGTTGCTCGGCGACCTCACCGCCGCCCAGGTGACGCTGACCTCCGCCCTGGTGCTGTCCGAGGGGTCGCGCCCGATGGAGCGCGCCGACGTGCTGCACGAGCTGGTCGCTGTGCACGAGGACGGCGGCGACCTGAGCGCGGCGCTGGAGACCCACCGGCAGTACCACGAGGCCGTGATGGAGCAGCGCGACCAGGCGGCGGAGCGGCGCGGGATCCTGGTGAACGCCCAGCTGGACGTCGACCGGGTCCGCCAGGCGCACGACCAGACCCGTCAGCACGCGGCCGAGCTGGCCGCGATGAACCGTTCGCTGGCGCACGACGCCTCCCACGACGCCCTGACCGGCCTGTTGAACCGGCGGGGGCTGGGCCCGGTGCTGGACAGCCGGGACGGCGAGGCCGACCTGGCCTACGTGGTGGCCGACCTCGACCTGTTCAAGGCGGTCAACGACCAGCACTCGCACCCGATCGGTGACGAGGTGCTGCGCCGGGTCAGCCAGATCATGACCGCCTGCCTGCGCCTGGGCGACGTGGTGGCCCGGGTCGGTGGCGAGGAGTTCGTCCTGGTGCTGCGGCACTGCCCGCCCGCCGACGCGCTGGCCGCCTGCGAGCGGATCCGGATCATGGTGGCCGCCCACCCGTGGGAGGACCTGTCCCCCGGGCTGCGGGTCACCATGAGCATGGGCGGGGTCTGCGCCGGACCGCAGGACGACGCGGCGTCGTTGGCGGCGCGCGCTGACTCCGCGCTCTACGAGGCCAAGCGGCGCGGGCGGAACCAGGTCGCGTTCATCCCTCCGCCGGAGGCCTTCGTCCCGGAGCCGGTCGCGGCCCGCTGAGCACCCGCAGCCCGGCCAGCAGCGCCGGTGCCCACCGCTCCGGCGGCCCGGACAGCACCTGACCCGGACCCAGACCCCGGTGCACCCCGTGCTGCACCGCCACGGTCCGGGACCGGGTCAGCGCGAGCAGCCCCTCGGCGCCGTGCCGGGCACCCCAGCCGGACTCCCCGCGACCGCCCTGCGGCGCCGCCCAGGAGCCCCAGGACATCTGATAGCCGTCGTTCACGTCCACCGAGCCGACCCGCAACCGGTCCGCCACCGCCCGGCCCCGACGGGTCGACCCGGACCAGACCGCCGCGTGCAGGCCGTAGCGGGTGTCGTTGATCGCGGCCACCGCCTCGTCGTCCGAGGCGACCTGGTACACCGCGACCACCGGACCGAAGGTCTCCTCGGTGGACAGCCGGGCGTGCGGGCTCACCTCGGTCAGTACGGTCGGTTCGTAGGCGTAGGGGCCGATCTCCGGACGCTGGGTGCCGCCGGTCAGCAGCTGCGCACCCGACGACAGCGCATCCTCCACGTGCTCGACCACCCGGGCCAGCTGCTCCGCCCCGGTCAACGACCCCAGGTCGTAGCCGTAGTCCAGGCCGGTGCCCAGCCGGAGCGCGCGGACCCGGCGACGGAAGGCGGTCAGGAACGCCCCGGCGATCGCCCGGTGCAGGTAGAGCCGCTCCACGGACATGCACAGCTGCCCGGTCCCGCCGAAGCAGGCCCGCACCGCGCCCTCGGCCGCCAGCTCCGGGTCGGCGTCGTCGGCGACGTAGAGCGCGTTCTTGCCCCCGAGCTCCAGGGTGGACGGCACCAGCTCGGCCGCCGCGCGGGCGGCGACCATCCGACCGGTGGCGGTGGACCCGGTGAACAGCACGTGGTCCGCGTGGTCGATCAGACGGTCGCCGACCGTCGGGCCGTCACCCAGCACCACCTGCACCAGGTCCTCCGGGAATCCGGCGTCGACCAGCAGCTCGGCGGCCCACAGCGCGGTGAGCGGGGTCTGCGGGTCCGGGCGCAGCAGCACCGCGTTCCCTGCCGCCACGGCGGGGAGCACGTCACCGAGGGTCAGGCTCAGCGGGTAGTTCCACGGTGCGACCACCGCGACCACCCCGGCCGGGTCGTGCGCCACCCGCACCGAGGTCAGCGGGCCGAGCAGCCCCGGTCGGCGGTCGGCGGCCAGCAGCCGGCCCGCTCTCCGGGCCAGGAACCGGGCACCGAGCACCACGTCGGTGATCTCCTCCAGTGCGGCGGCGCGGGCCTTGCCGTTCTCCAGCTGGATCAGGTCGAGCACGTCCGACTGCCGGGACAGCAGCAGTTCGGCGGTCCGGCGCAGCGCACAAGCCCGGGTGCGGTGGTCGGTCCGGGCCCACCGACGTTGCGCGGCACGGGCGGACCGGGCGGCGGCGGCGAGGTCCTCGGCGGTGGACTGCGGCAGGGTGGCCAGCGGCGCTCCGGTCCACGGGGCGTGATGGGTGACCTGTCCCCCGGTCGCCCTGGCCCGGCGCACCAGGTCGGCGAGCAGCTCCGGTTCCAGGACCAGGGTGGCCAACGGGTCGGTCTCGGGGTCACGCAGCGCTTCCGGCACCATGCCGGTCAGGCTACGCGCCCCGGTGCGGCGTCAGCCGAGCTCCGGTCGGCGTGCCCGTGCTTGTCCAGGTCGTGCCGCCACCGCGCGTGCCGGTCGTGCCCGTGCCCGTCCTGCTCGTCCCGCCACCGCGCGTGCCAGTCATACCCGTTCCGGAGCCCCGTGCCCGTCCTGCTCGTCCCGCCACCGCGCGTGCCGGCCGTGCCCGTGCCGGAGCGCCGGCCGCGCCGGTCCCGGAGCAGGGCGAGCCGCTCAGCCCAGGTCGCCGACCTCCGGGTGCACCGCCGCCCGGACCGCCGACCGCCCGGACACCGCGTCCGCCGCGGCCAGCGCCAGTCCGGCCAGCGCCCGGCACTCCGCCTGGGTGTGCCGCCGCAGCGCGAACCGGACCGCGGGGAGCGCGCCGGGAGACATGGACAGGCTCGTCACGCCCAGCCCCGCCAGCACCAGCGCCATCAGGGGGTCAGCCGCCGACTCCCCGCACACCCCGACCGGGCGGCTCGCGTCCTGTCCCGCCCGTGCGGTCGCGGCGACCAGCTCCAGCACCGCGGGCTGCCAGGGGTCGAGCAGGTCGGTCAGCTCGCCACGCAGGCGGTCGGTGGCCATCGTGTACTGCGCCAGGTCGTTGGTGCCCAGGGAGACGAAGTCGACCTCGCCCAGCACCGCCCGTGCCCGCAGCGCCGCCGCGGGCACCTCCACCATCACCCCGGTGACCCCGAGCCCGGCCCCGTGCGCCGCCGCCGCGAACGCCCGGGCCTCCGCCGAGGTCGCCACCATCGGTGCCATCACCCACGGCTCGGCCCCGGACTCCCGGCCGGCCCGGGCCAGCGCGGTGAGCTGGTCGTGCAACAGCTCCGGGACCGTCCGCACCAGGCGGTAGCCCCGCACCCCGAGGGCGGGGTTCTCCTCCGGCGCCGGGTTCGCGAACGCCAACGGCTTGTCCGCCCCGGCGTCCAGGGTCCGCACCACCACCTTGCGGTTCCCGAGCGCCCGGAACACGCGGGTGTAGGCCGCGGTCTGCTCGTCGACGGTGGGCGCCTGCGCCCGGCCGAGGAACAGCACCTCGGTGCGGAACAGCCCCACCCCCTCGGCTGCCGAGCCGGTCAGCCGCTCCGCGTCCTCGACCGTGCCGATGTTGGCGAGCAGCTGCACCGGGTGACCGTCCGCGGTCGCGCCCGGCGCGGTGTCCTCCGCCAGGGCACGTTCCCGGTCGGCCTTGGCGGCCAGCGCCGCACGCGCGTCGTCGTCGGGCTCGATCACCACGCTCCCGGTCGCCGCGTCCACCCCCACCACGGTGCCCTCGGCCAGCTCGGTGATCCCCGGCAGCCGGACCACGCAGGGCACGCCGTTCTGCCCCGCGATGATCGCGGTGTGACCGGTCGGTCCGCCCTCCTCGGTGAGCAGCGCCAGGACCCGGGTCAGGTCCAGCGCGGCGGTGTCCGCCGGGGCCAGGTCCCGGGCCACCACCACGGTGGGCTCCACGAGCTCCGGCACCCCGGGCGCCGGCAGTCCGGCCAGCCGGGCCACCACCCGGTCCCGCACACTGCGCAGGTCGGTCACCCGCTCCGCCAGGTAGCCGCCCGCCTGCTCGAAGAGCACCGCGAACCCGTCCACCGCGGCGTCCACGGCGGCGATCGGCGGCTCACCACCGCGCACCCGGTCCAGCACCTGCTGGCGCAGCGCCGGGTCGTCCGCCATCTGTGCGGTCGCGGACAGCACGTCCGCGACGGTCCCGGTGGCACGCTCGGCCTGCGCAGTCAGGGCGGCGGCCACCGAGGCGAAGGCCTCGGACACGGCGTCGGGCACCTGATCCGGCGCGACCGGTGCACCGTCCCGCAGCACCGGGGCATCCGGCGCGACCCGTGGAGCGGGCTCGACCCGGACCACCGGCCCGACCGCGACCCCTCGTCCGACCCCGACCCCGCGCAGCACCCCATGACCGGACATCCGCAGCCCCTTCGCTCCGTGCCGCCCGACGCGACCCGCCCACGCTAGTGCGGCGCCCGGGTCCGCGACCAGGGTCCGCTCAGGGCCGCGCCTCCGGCGCCCGGCGGCCGAGTGCGGAGAAGTTGTCGCCGTTCGGGCGGTTTGGGCGACAAGTTCTCCGCACTCGGCGAATCCGGCCGCCCGCGCGCGGGCCTGGGTCAGCGCGGCTGGTAGGGGGAGACGACCAGCTCGACCCGCTGGAACTCCTTGAGGTCGGAGTAGCCGGTGGTGGCCATCGCCCGGCGCAGCGCGCCGATCAGGTTCAGCGTGCCGTCGGCGGTCTTGCCCGGGCCGAACAGCACCTCGCCGAGGTCGCCGACCTGGCCGACCTGGACCCGCTCACCACGCGGCAGGTGCGGGTGGTGCGCCTCGGAGCCCCAGTGCCAGCCGCCGCCGGGGGCGTCGGTCGCCCGGGCCAGTGCGGCGCCGAGCATGACCGCGTCCGCGCCGCAGGCGATCGCCCGGACCAGGTCGCCGGAGCGCCCCACCCCACCGTCGGCGATCACGTGCACGTACCGGCCGCCGGACTCGTCCAGGTAGTCCCGGCGGGCCGCGGCGACGTCCGCCAGGGCGGTGGCCATCGGGGCGTGGATGCCCAGTGTGGTGCGGGTGGTGTGCGCCGCCCCGCCGCCGAAGCCGACCAGCACGCCGGCCGCCCCGGTGCGCATCAGGTGCAGCGCGGCGGTGTAGGTCGACGCTCCGCCGACGATCACCGGGACGTCCAGCTCGTAGATGAACCGCTTGAGGTTGAGCGGCTCGGCCCGGCCGGAGACGTGCTCGGCGGAGACGGTGGTGCCGCGGATGACGAACAGGTCGACCCCGGCGTCCACCACGACCTTCCAGAACTCCTGGGTGCGCTGCGGCGACAGCGCCCCGGCCACCGTCACCCCGGCCTCCCGGATCTGGCCGAGCCGCAGCCGGATCAGCTCCGGGTCGATCGGCGCGGCGTAGATCTCCTGCATCCGCGCGGTGGCGGCGGCGGGGTCCAGGCCGACGATCTCGGCCAGCAGCGGCTCCGGGTCCTCGTAGCGGGTCCACAGACCCTCCAGGTCGAGGACGCCGAGGCCGCCGGCCCGGCCGAGGGCGACCGCTGTGGCCGGGCTCATCACCGAGTCCATCGGCGCGGCCAGCACCGGCAGGTCGAAGTGGTAGGCGTCGATCTGCCAGGAGACCGAGACCTCCTCCGGGTCACGGGTGCGCCGGGAGGGCACCACCGCGATGTCGTCGAAGGAGTACGCGCGGCGCCCGCGCTTGCCGCGCCCGATCTCGATCTCGTTGCTCACCAGGTCAGGCTACCGGTCAGCGTCCGGCGGCGGCGTCGACCACGGCGGCGCTGAACGCGGGCAGGTCGTCGGGGTTCCGCGAGGTGATCACGCTGGTGGTGCCGACCTCGCTGATGACCACCTCCTGGTCCACCCAGGTGGCGCCCGCGTTGCGCAGGTCGGTGGCCAGGCTCGGGTAGGAGGTGAGCGTGACGCCGTCCACCACGCCGGCCTCGATCAGGGTCCACGGTCCGTGGCAGATCGCCGCGACCGGGATGCCGGCGGCCAGCACGTCCTTGACCAGCGCGACCGATGCCGCGTCGGCGCGCAGGGTGTCCGCGTTCACCGTGCCGCCGGGGATGACCAGCGCGGCCAGCTCGCTGACGTCCACCTGGTCGACGGTGCGGTCGACGGGGTACGTGCCGCCCGGGTCGAGGTCGTTGTTCACCGCGCTCACCGTGCCGGACTGCGCCGAGACCAGCACCGGGGTGCCGCCGGCGTCCTCCACCGCCTGCCACGGGGTGGTCAGCTCGGGCTCCTCGATACCGTGCTCGCTGGTCAGGAACGCGACGGTCTTGCCGGTCAGGTCGGCCATGGGGTCCTCCTTCGTGGGGTGGTCCCGTCCACCCTGCGACGCCGGGGGCGATCCCGCATCCGCGACCTGCCGGGCGATCTCCCCGACGGTGTCGGCGGCCGGTGCGATGCTGGCCGGGCGATCGAGGGAGAACGACGATGACCTGGAACAAGGGCCCCCTGCTGGGCTTCGACACCGAGACCACCGGCGTCGACGTGGCGCACGACCGGATCGTGACCGCCGCGCTGGTCCGCCGGGACGCCGAGGGCACCACGGTCCGCACCTGGCTGATCGACCCCGGAGTGCCGATCCCGGAGGCGGCCAGCGCGATCCACGGGATCAGCACCGAGCACGCCCGGGAGCACGGCGTCGACCCGGCGGGCGCGCTGACCGAGATCGCCGACGCCATCGCCCGGGCGATGCGGGACGGGGTGCCGGTCGTCGCCTACAACGCCTCCTTCGACCTGTGCCTGCTGGAGGCCGAGCTGGAGCGGCACCACCTGCCGACGGTGAGCGAACGACTGGGCGGCGCCCTGGTCCCGGTGATCGACCCGCTCGTGCTCGACCGCGCCGAGGACCGGTACCGCAAGGGCAAGCGCAAGCTGGTCGACCTGTGCGGCGTGTACCAGGTGGTCGACACCGGTCATCTGCACACCGCGGACGTCGACGTGGTCGCCACCCTGGACGTGCTGGAGCGGATCGTCGACCGGTTCCCGCACCTGGGCGAGCTGCCGCTGGCCGCGCTGCACGACTACCAGGTGACCGCGCACCGGGCGTGGGCGGAGGCGTTCAACGCCTGGCGGACGGAGAAGGGCTTCGAGGGCGAGGGCGCGGTCACCGCGTGGCCGGTGCCGATGACCCGGATGGCTCCGCCGATCCACCGCGCGCCCCCGGTCGGCACGCCGGTGCAGGACACCCTGATCGCGTGAATCTCATATCTGAGATGCGCAAACGTCCCGGACACCCGATCTTCACATCCTGAGCCGTGCGGATATCTCATCCGTGAGTTACGGTCTTCCGGTGACTCAGACGACCACACCTGCCACCGGCTCCATCCCGACCGTGCGCACCCTTCCCGAGCAGCTGGCCCACGTCGGCTCGCTCGTCCGCTCCGCCCGACGCCACCGCGGTCTCACCCAGACCCAGCTCGCGGAGCTCCTGAACACCAGCCAGTCCGCGGTCCACCGGATCGAGCAGGGCACCCAGAACCTCAGCCTGGACATGCTCACCCGGATCGGCGCCGCCCTGGACTCCCCGATCGTCACCGTCGGCGGCCCCCAGCGCACCCACCTGCGGGTGACCGGCGGCGTGCAGCTCTCCGGCCGGATCGACGTCAACACCTCCAAGAACGGTGCCGTCGCCCTGCTGTGCGCGAGCCTGCTGAACCGCGGCACCACCCGGCTGCGCAACGTCGCCCGGATCGTGGAGGTCGACCGGATCGTCGAGGTGCTGCGCTCGATCGGCGTGCGCGCCACCTGGTCCGGCGACGGCCGCGACCTGGAGATCGTCGTGCCCCGGGACCTCGACCTGGACGCGATCGACGTGGACGCCGCCGTGCGCACCCGGTCGATCATCATGTTCTTCGGCCCGCTGCTGTCCCAGTACGACGACTTCCAGCTGCCCTACGCCGGTGGCTGCGACCTCGGCTCGCGCACCGTCGAGCCGCACATGATCGCGTTGCGCCCGTTCGGCCTGACCGTGACCGCCACCAACAGCCGGTACCACGCCAGGGTCACCGACCCGGGCGGCACCGACCTGCAGATCGTGCTCACCGAGCGCGGCGACACCGTCACCGAGAACGCCCTGATGGCCGCCGCCCGCCGGGACGGCCTGACCGTCATCCGCAACGCCAGCCCGAACTACATGGTCCAGGACCTGTGCTTCTACCTGGAGCTGCTCGGTGTCCGGATCGAGGGGATCGGCACCACCACCCTGCGGGTGCACGGCAAGGCGGAGATCGACGCCGACGTGGAGTACGCGGTGTCGGAGGACCCGGTCGAGGCGATGAGCCTGCTGACCGCGGGCATCGTCACCGGCTCGCAGATCACGGTCGGCCGGGTGCCGATCGAGTTCATGGAGATCGAGCTGGCCACCCTGTCCGAGATGGGCCTGCGCTACGAGCTCTCCGCGGAGTACACCGCGCACAACGGCCGCACCCGCCTGGTCGACCTCACCGTCTTCCCGAGCGAGATGCACGCCCCGCTGGACAAGATCCACCCGATGCCGTTCCCGGGCCTGAACATCGACAACCTGCCGTTCTTCGTGGCGATCGCCGCGTGCGCGGAGGGCACCACCCTGGTGCACGACTGGGTCTACGAGGGCCGGGCGATCCACCTGACCGACCTGACCCGGCTGGGCGCGGACGTGCGCCTGTTGGACGCGCACCGGCTCCAGATCAGCGGCCCCACCCGGTGGTCCGGTGCCGAGGTGTCCTGCCCGCCCGCGCTGCGCCCGGCGGTGGTGATCCTGCTCGGCATGCTGGCCGCCAAGGGCACCAGCGTGCTGCGCGATGTCGACATCATCGCCCGGGGCTACGAGCAGCTCCAGGAGCGCCTGGTCGAGCTCGGCGCGCAGATCGAGACCTTCCGGGACTGAGGGCACGGGGAAGGGCCCCGGCGAGCGGTCGCCGGGGCCCTTCCTCGTCTCGGCTCAGCGCGCGCTGTAGTTCGGCGCCTCGGCCACCATCTGCACGTCGTGCGGGTGCGACTCCTTCAGCCCCGCCGGGGTGATCCGGACGAACTTGCCGCGCTGCTGCAGCTCCGGCATGGTCCGCGCGCCGACGTAGAACATCGACTGGTGCAGGCCGCCGACCAGCTGGTGCGCCACCGCCGCGAGCGGTCCGCGGTAGGGCACCTGACCCTCGATGCCCTCGGTGATGATCTCGTCGTCGGTCAGGTCGCCCTGGAAGTAGCGGTCCTTGGAGTACGACCGGCGGTCGCCACGGGACTGCATGGCGCCCAGCGAGGCCATCCCCCGGTAGCGCTTGAACTGCTTGCCGTTGACGAACACCAGGTCGCCCGGGGACTCGTCGCACCCGGCGATCAGTCCGCCGATCATCACCGAGTCCGCCCCGGCCACCAGCGCCTTGGCGATGTCGCCGGAGTACTGCAGGCCGCCGTCGGCGATCACCGGCACGCCGGCGGGCTTGGCGGCCAGCGCGGCCTGGTACACCGCGGTCACCTGCGGCACCCCAACCCCGGCCACCACACGGGTGGTGCAGATGGAGCCCGGGCCGACCCCGACCTTGACCGCGTCCACGCCCGCGTCGACCAGCGCCTGCGCGCCATCACGGGTGGCGATGTTGCCGCCGATCACCTGCACGTGCCGGGTCGCCGGGTCGGACTTGATCCGGCGGACCATGTCCAGCATGAGCCGGGCGTGACCGTTGGCGGTGTCCACCACCAGGACGTCCACCCCGGCGTCGACCAGCGCGGTGACCCGGTCCCAGGCGTCGCCGAAGAACCCGACCGCGGCACCGACCGTCAGGCGGCCGGCCGAGTCCTTGGTGGCCGACGGGTATTGCTCGGACTTCACGAAGTCCTTGACCGTGATCAGGCCGCGGAGCCGGCCGGCGTCGTCCACCAGCGGCAGCTTCTCCACCTTGTGCTTGGCCAGCAGTGCGGCGGCGTCCTCGCGGGCGATGCCCACCGGACCGGTGATCAGCGGCTGGCTGGTCATCGACTCCCGGACGGTGCGGGTGGCGAACTGCTCGCCCGGGACGAACCGCAGATCGCGGTTGGTGATGATGCCCAGCAGGGTGTCGTCGGCGTCGACCACCGGCAGGCCGGAGACCCGGTACTTGGCGCACAGGTCGTCCAGCTCCGCCAGGGTGGCGTCGGGGCTCACGGTGACCGGGTCGGAGACCATGCCGGACTCGGAGCGCTTGACCAGCTCCACCTGGTGGGCCTGGTCGGCGATCGACAGGTTCCGGTGCAGGATGCCGATGCCGCCCTGACGGGCCAGGGCGATGGCCATCCGGGACTCGGTCACGGTGTCCATGGCGGCGGACACCAGCGGGATGGACAGCTCGATCTCGCGGGTCAGACGCGTGGTGGTGTCGACCTCGCTCGGGATGACGTCGGTCTCGCCGGGGAGCAGCAGGACGTCGTCATAGGTGAGACCGATGAAGCCGAAGGGGTCGTGGGTGGATGCGGTTCCAGGGGTGCCCAGTTCGGTCATTCCCCGATGATACGGCCGTTCCTGGAGCCCGTCGGACGGGTCAGCGGATCAGCCCGCGCCGCAGTCCGATCGCCACCGCCTGGGCCCGGTCGGCCGCACCCAGCTTGCGGAACAGCCGTCGGGCGTGGGTCTTGATGGTGTCCTCGGACAGGTAGAGCTCCTGGCCGATCTGGGCGTTCGAGCGACCGTTGCTCATCCCGACCAGCACCTCGATCTCCCGCTTGGTCAGCTGCACCTCGCCCATGCCGCCCTGGGCCTGCGCGGGCAGCTCCGGGGAGAGCACCGCCGTGGTGGCCGCGGTGGTGGCGGCCGCGAGACCGCCGTCCTGGCCGACAGCGCCGTCCACCGGGCCGCGACCCTCGGGCCCACCAGGCCCGGCCAGGATGTGCGCCGCGACGGCGGCGAGCTCCGCACGGCCGACGTCGGGCGACAGGTACCCGCGGGCGCCGAGCGCGATCGCCCGGTCCAGCGCGATCTCGTCCCCGGGCACCGCGAGCATGACCACCGTGGCCGGCGCCGGCACGGCACGCAGTCGCCGGATCGCCTCCACCGGCCCCGGCGAGGGCAGGTGCGCGTCCAGCAGCACGATGGTCGGCGGCATCCGCCGCGCCAGGGCGACCAGCTCGTCGACCGAGCCCGCCGCTCGCACCGGTGCGAGGGCGGGTACGCCGAGCGCCGTGAGGACGATGCGCTCCCGCACCGTCGTGGATCCGTGGCACACCACGACGCCCGCCATCGACTTCCGCCTTCCGTCGACCGGACTATCCGGTCAATGGTCTCTGTATCGGCCAGATCTGACCGGACGTTAGTGGCCTGACGACCCAGACGCTCATCGAACCGGGCCCGGATCGCCCTCCGCGACGGCCACGACCTCGTGCAGCACCCCGGCGAACGACCGCACCCGCTGCACCCGGTGGTGCAGCGGCACCGCCGTCGCGGCGACGTCGGGCACCATCACGAACTGCATCAGCTCCGGGTGCTGGGCGGACAGCGAGCCCACGATCGCGAGGTCGGGATCCTCCCGCTCGGACATCAGCACGGCGGCGGACGGGCTGGTCATCGTGACGATCTCGCTCAGCCGGGTCTGCCCCGCGGGCCCCGCGACCACCCGCGCGTCCAGGCCGTTGTCGGCCAACGCGGCCGCCAGCACGTGCAGTTCCAGCGGGCGCGGTTCCTCCGGCGGGGTGAACAGCAGCACCACCCGGCGGCGGGACGGGTGACGGGGCACCCGGCTGAACCGGTCACGCAGTGCGGCCAGCGCCGCCGCGACGATCACCTCGTCCGGCTCGTCACCCGGACGGGCGAGCACGGTCCGCGACGCGACCCCGGCCCGGGCCGGCACGATCAGGTCGGACCACCAGCGCGACAGGTCGTCGCCGGGGGCCAGCAGCGCCCGAACCGCGGCCGAATCACCCCGCAGGGCGGCGTCGATCACCTCGGTCGGGCTGGCCGCGCGGTCCTCGACCTGGACGCGGCGTTCCTCCTCCACCGACAGTGCCGGGTCCGGGACGACGGCCAGGTGGCGACCGTTCACCCCGTCCCGCGCCAGTCGTGCGGCCTCCACGGGGGCGACCCCGTCCAGGGTCAGCGCGCGCATCGCGCTCAGCCGGGCGACGTCGGCCGCGGTGTAGCGCCGGTGCGCGCCGGCGGTGTGCTCGGAGGGGCCCAGCCCGTAGCGGCGGTCCCAGGTCCGCAGGGTCGCCGCGGCCACGCCCAGCCGTCGGGCCACCGCGGCGGGGGTCAGGGTCGCGCCCTCGGGCAGGGCGTCCGGCTCGTCGCCGTTCTGCATCAGATCGTCAGTCCTCGTTCGCGCCAGGGGTTGCGCATCGGTCTTGGCAGATTCTGCCGGGGCCGTGACTCGGTTTCCAACCGAAGCGGACAAATCGCGCCAGCAACCGCTCCACCCACCCATGACCAAGGTCCTTGAGTAGGGGACTTGAACAACTTTCGACTCGGTTGTACTGTTCCAACCAGCACGAACCGGACCGGTCCTGAAACGGCCTCGACCGGAACGTGAACCCCCCGAACCACCACCGCTCAGGAGCGTGCAATGGCTGAGATCTCCCGTCTCCCGGGACCCGTGATGGAACTGTGGGAGTGGCAGTACCAGGGCGCCTGCCGCGACGCCGACGAGAACCTGTTCTTCCACCCGGAGGGCGAGCGCGGCGCCGCGCGTCGCCGCCGGGCCGAGGCCGCCAAGGCGATCTGCGCCAGCTGCCCGGTGCTGAACGAGTGCCGCGAGCAGTCGCTGGCCGTCCGCGAGCCCTACGGCGTGTGGGGCGGGCTGAGCGAGGACGAGCGCACCGCTGTGCTCGCCGAACGCGCCGGGCACAGCGCGGCGATGTAGTTCCTCCCCGACTCGATGGCGGCGGTCCGCGGTGCGATACCGCGACAGTCCGCCGTCGTCACACGACGAGGGCCCCGACGGTGCGATACCGCCAGGGCCCTCGTCGCATGTCCGGCGCCCTCGGTCCCGGACATGAAGAAGGCCCCCATCGCAGCTGCGATGGGGGCCTTCTCAGCGGCACGTCACTTGGTGACGATCGCCAGGATGTCGCGGGCGGAGAGGATCAGGTACTCCTCGCCGTCGTACTTCACCTCGGTGCCGCCGTACTTGCTGTAGATGACCTTGTCACCCACGGCCACGTCCAGCGGGACGCGGTTGCCGTTGTCGTCGATGCGACCCGGACCGACCGACAGGACCTCGCCCTCCTGGGGCTTCTCCTTGGCACTGTCCGGGATGACCAGACCGGAAGCGGTGGTCTGCTCCGCCTCGAGCGTCTTGACGACGATCCGGTCCTCGAGCGGCTTGATGGAGACCGACACAGCGGACCTCCCCTTCTCGCTTGTGAGTTTGCCTGTTCAGGAAAACCGAACGACCGGCCGTCGTCGCGGGTGCCGGCAGTCGTACGGGCTCGGCACTCCTGCAGGAGGAGTGCCAACCGTCACTGTAGGAAGCCGTTAGCACTCGGTCAAGGCGAGTGCCAGCGACCGGGGCGTGCGAGGATCGCCGGATGGACGCGGTCGGTCTCGCCAAGCTGCTCAGCCCGGAGGGGTGGGCCCTGCTGTCCGCCCTGCCGCCCTATGACGCAGACGCCGCGATGGCGCTGTCCGAGCGCCTGCGGAAGGACGGCTTCGACGCCGACCTGGTGGCAGCCGCCCTGACCCAGTCCCGGCTGCGCGCCAAGGCGCACGACAAGCTGGGCGAGTTCGCCGACGGCATGCTGTTCACCCCCGCCGGTCTGGAGCAGGCCACCCGCCTGGTGGTCGCCGCCCGGCACGCCCGTCGCTATCGGTCCGCGGGCGTCACCCGGGTCGCGGACATCACCTGCGGGCTCGGTGCGGACGCGATCACGCTGGCCGGGGTCGGGCTGTCCGTGCTCGCGGTCGACGCCGACGAGACGACGGCGGCACTGGCCACGGTGAACCTGCGGCACTTCCCCGAGGCGGCGGTCCGGCACGGGGACGGCCTCGCCGTGGACTTCGCCGCCGAGGGAGTGGACGGGATCTACGCCGACCCGGCCCGCCGCACCGGCTCCGGTGCCCGCCGCCACGACCCGGCGGCCTACACCCCGCCGCTGGACGACGTGCTCGCACTGCGCGACCGGGTCCCGGCACTCGGCATGAAGCTCGGCCCCGGCATCCCGCACTCCGCCCTGCCCGAGGACGCCGAGGCGCAGTGGGTGTCGGTGGACGGCGACGTGGTCGAGCTCGGCCTCTGGTTCGGAGCCCTGGCCCCCGACGGACCCGGACGCTCCGCGCTGCTGCTGGACGCCGCGGGGCGGTCCGCCGAGCTGCGGGACACCGGCGCGGTCGCCGAGGTCGGCGCGGTCGGCGGCTACCTCTACGAGCCGGACGGCGCCGTGATCCGGGCCGGGCTGGTGGCCGAGGTCGCCGCCGAGGTGCGAGGGCGCCTGGTGGACCCCACCATCGCCTACGTGACCTCCGACGTCCTGCACCCCAGCGCCTTCGGCACGCCCTACCGCGTGCTCGACTCCCTGCCCTTCGGGCTGAAGCGGCTGAAGTCCTACCTGCGCGAGCGGAACGTCGGCATCGCCACCATCAAGAAGCGCGGCACCGCCGTGGTGCCGGAGCAGCTCCGCCGTCAGCTCGACCTGCGCGGCGACGCCGAGACCACCCTGGTGCTGACCCGGGTCGCCGGGCAACAGCGGATCCTCGTCGTGGAGCCGGTGGCCTGATGGCCTCCCCCGCGCGCCTGGACTTCGCCCGCTCGGAGCGGTCGACCGTCGGCATCGAGTGGGAGCTCGCGCTGGTGGACGCCGACTCCGGCGATCTGCGCCAGGTCGCCCGCACCGTGCTGGACGCGATCGGCGACGACGACCCGGCGATCAAGCAGGAGCTCCTGCTCAACACGGTCGAGGTGGTCTCCGGTGTCTGCCGCACCGTGGGCGAGGCCGGCGCCGACCTGTCCCGGGCCATCGAACGGGTGCGCGCCCTGACCGACCCGCTCCGGGTCGAGCTGATCAGTGCCGGCACCCACCCGTTCGCCCGGTGGGCCCAGCAGAAGGTCACCGACAAGCAGCGCTACGCCACCTTGATCGACCGCACCCAGTGGTGGGGCCGGCAGATGCTGATCTACGGCGTGCACGTGCACGTCGGCATCGAGGACCGGGACAAGGTGCTGCCGATCTCCCGCGCGCTGCTGACCACCTTCGCCCACCTGCAGTCGCTGTCCGCGTCCAGTCCGTTCTGGGGCGGCAAGGACACCGGCTACGCCTCCAACCGGGCCCTGATGTTCCAGCAGCTGCCCACCGCCGGGCTGCCGTTCCAGTTCGAGCGCTGGGACGAGTTAGAGGCCTACGTCGGCGACATGCTGCACACCGGTGTGATCGACGCCTTCGACGAGGTGCGCTGGGACGTGCGCCCCTCCCCCCGGTTCGGCACCATCGAGGCCCGGATCTGCGACGGCGCGCCCACCCTGCTGGAGGTGACCGCGCTGGCCGCCCTGACCCACTGCCTGGTGGAGCACTTCTCCACCCTGCTGGACCGGGGCGAGGCCCTGCCCACCGTGCCGCCGTGGTTCGCCCAGGAGAACAAGTGGCGCTCGGCCCGGTACGGGATGGACGCGATCATCATCACCAACGCCGCCGGGGACGAGGAACTGGTCACCGACGCGGTCGCCCGCCTGCTCACCGACCTGGCCCCGGTCGCCGAGCGCCTGGGCTGCTCCGCCGAGCTGGAGTCCGTCCGGGTCATCCTGCGCAAGGGCGCGTCCTACCAGCGCCAGCGGGCCGTGGCCCGACGGCACGGGGGCGAACTGGACGCGGTGGTGGCGTCGCTGGTGGCGGAGATGCGGGCGGGTCGGCCGCTGTAGCCGGTCAGACGGTGACCGTGTCCAGCGGCATCGCCGAGTCCACCCCGATGTCCAGGGCGGACGGTGCGATGCCGCGCCGCACGATCGCCGCGCCGAGCGCCGCGATCATCGCGCCGTTGTCCGTGCAGTAGCGGATCGGCGGGATGCGCAGGTCGATGCCCGCGGCAGCGCACCGCTCGGCGGCCATCTCGCGCAGCTGGGAGTTGGCGCTGAACCCGCCGCCGACCACCAGGGTGTCCACGCCGTGCTTCTGGCACGCGGCGATGGTCTTGGCGGTCAGCACGTCGGCCACCGCGGCGGCGAAGCTGGCGGAGACGTCGGCGAGCGGGATCTCCTCCCCCGCGTCCCGGCGCGCCTCGACCCAGCGGGCCACGGCGGTCTTCAGCCCGGAGAACGAGAAGTCGTACGCGTGCTTCTCCTGGTCCTTCGCCGCGGTCAGGCCGCGCGGGAACCGGATGGCGGCCGGGTCGCCCTCCCGGGCCAGTCGGTCGATGTGCGGGCCGCCGGGGTAGGGCAGCCCGAGCAGGCGGCCGACCTTGTCGAAGGCCTCGCCCGCGGCGTCGTCCAGGGTCGAGCCGAGCTCGTGCACCCCGGTGACCACGTCGTCGATCAGCAGCAGCGAGGAGTGCCCGCCGGAGACGACCAACGCCATCACCCGGTCCGGGAACAGGCCGTCGACCAGCTCGTCGACCGCGGCGTGCCCGATCACGTGGTTCACGCCGTACAGCGGCTTGCCCAGCCCGAAGGCGAGCGCCTTGGCCGCGGCGGCGCCGACGGTGAGCGACCCGATCAGGCCGGGACCGGCGGTGACGGCCACCGCGTCGACGTCGGCCAGGGTGACCCCGGCGGTGTCCAGCGAGCGCTGGATCGTCGGGAGCATGGCCTCCAGGTGGGCACGGGACGCGATCTCCGGGATGATCCCGCCGAACCGGGCGTGCTCGTCCATCGAGGACGCGACGGTGTCGACCAGGAGCTCGCTGCGGTCGGGGTGGGCGCGGACCAGGGCCACGCCGGTCTCGTCGCAGGAGGTCTCGATCCCCAGGACCAGGGGTGCTTCGGGCATGGGGACAGGATAAGCCGGAGCCCGGTTGTGACGGTGCTCACGGCAACGATCTGGAATGCCGCACGTTTCTCCCGCCGTTCAGCACGGTATGACCACTGACACCGCTGCCTCCTCCGCCCTTGTGCCGGACGAGGTCACCGACCTCCTGTTCCGCTCCGCGCGGACCGTCAACACCTTCGCCGAGGGCGAGGTCACCGACGAGCAGATCCGCGCGGTCTGGGACGTGGTCCGCTGGGGCCCGACCGCCATGAACTCGCTGCCGCTGCGTCTGCTGCTGGTCCGCACCCCGGCCGGCCGCGAGCGCCTGGTCTCCCACATGGCCGACGGCAACAAGGCCAAGACCGAGCGTGCGCCGCTGTCGATCGTGGTCGCCGCCGACGTGGACTTCCACGAGAACATGCCCCGCCTGGCCCCGCACATGCCCGGCGTCCGGGACAACCTGCACCCGAACGAGGCCGCCCGCACCGCGATGGCCCGGGACAACGCCTTCCTGCAGCTCGGCTACTTCATTCTCGGCCTGCGCGCCGAGGGCCTGCAGGTCGGCCCGATGACCGGCTTCGACGCCGCCGGGGTGGACACCGAGTTCTTCGCCGGGACCGCCTGGCGCGCGCTGGCCGTGCTCAACGTCGGCCACGCGCCGGAGGACGTCGAGGACTTCGGCATGCCGGCCTCCTGGCCGCGGCAGACCCGGCTCGACTTCGAGGACGTCGCGCAGGCGGTCTGAGCGCCCCCGCTCGATCCGGCCCGGTCACTGCTCCGCGGTGACCGGGCCGTTCCGCGTGAGGTCCTTGCGCATGGTCCACGCGTCGACGTTCTCCGGCTGGTAGTACCGCTTCCGCAGTCCGAGCTGCTCGAACCCGGCCCGGCGGTACAGCGCCAGCGCGGGACCGTTGTCCACCCGGACCTCCAGGAACATCGACCCGGCGCCCAGCTCGCGTGCCCGGCCCAGCAGGGCGTCCAGCAGGATCCGGCCGACCCCCTGCCCCTGTTCCTGCGGGCGGGTGCCGATCGTCATCACCTGGCAGTCGTCGCCGTCGAACCAGAGCCCGGCGTACCCGACCAGCTCACCGGCGACCTCCGCGCCGACGTACCAGCGCCCCGGGCCGTCGATCTCCTCCGCCAACGACTGCCGGGACCAGGCCCCCGCGCCGAACAGCACCCGCTCCAGCTCGACCAGGACGTCCAGGTCGCCGGCCGTCAGCCCCCGGAGGGTGACCGTCACGCGGTGGCCCGCTTGGCCGACACCGAGGCGACCGCGTCCGGCCGGCGCAGGTACAGCGGCTCGGTCGGCAGCTGCACGGCGCCCTCCGGCAACGGCAGATCCGCGGTCGCCGCGGCCCCCTCCGCCAACCGGGCCAGCGCGACCCGGGCCAGATCGGCCGGGTCCAGCTCGGGCAGCTCGGCGCCCGCGGTCAGCAGGTCCGGGTACAGCGACGTGCCCGGCCCGACGACCAGCGCGTCCCCGACCCGTCCGGCGACCGCCGCCGGGGTGTCGACCCCCGGACCGTCGACCAGCTCCACCGAGCCCACCACCGCGCGGTAACGCGCCCAGTAGACCTCCTTGCGACGGGCGTCGGTGACGACCAGCACCTCCTGCGGTCCGTCGACCGCGGCCAGCGCCAGCGCGTCCAGCGACGACACCCCGTACACCGGGATGTCCAGCGCGAGGCCGAGGGTCCGGGCGGTGACCAGGCCGACCCGCAGCCCGGTGAAGGGTGCCGGACCGGTGCCGGCGACGACGCCGGTCAGCTCCGTCCGGTCCACCCCGGCCTCGGTCAGCACGGACTCGATCAGCGGGGTGAGCAGCTCCGCGTGGCGGCGGGGCTCACCGGAGGAACGGGTGGCCAGGGTGCGGCCGTCGTCGGCGACCACGGCGGCGGAGGCGGCGGACGAGGTGTCCAGGGCGAGCAGCGGCACGGGGGTCTCCTCAGACCGTCGGGATGGTGGGCAGCGGGACGTCGCGCCAGCGCTCGCCCACCGCGGTGATGGTCAGCTGCCGGGTCCCCGCCGAGGCGTCCTCGGCCAGCGGGTCGCCGCCGTGCGGACGGCGCAGGGCGATCTCCAGCCGGTCCTGCGCGAGCTGCTCCACCAGCCCCTCGCCCCACTCGACCACGGTGACCGACTCCTCCAGCGAGGTGTCCAGGTCGAGCGCGTCCACCTCGTCCAGCGACCCGAGGCGGTAGGCATCCACGTGCACCAGCGCCGGGCCGTCGGCCAGCGACGGGTGCACCCGGGCGATGATGAAGGTGGGCGAGGCCACCGTGCCGCGCACGTCCAGGCCGGTGCCGATCCCCTGGGTCAGCGTGGTCTTCCCCGCTCCCAGGTCACCGGTCAGCACCAGCAGGTCGCCCGCGCGCAGCAGCCCGGCGAGCGCCTCGCCGTAGGCCCGGGTGCTGTCCGCGTCCGGCAGCTCGAGTGTGGTCATCGGTGGTCCTTCCCTGCGTCGTCATGGTCGACGTACACCCGGGGGACCCTGGCCCCGAGCCGGGTCACGATCTCATAGCTGATGGTGCCCGCCGCGCGCGCCCAGTCCTCGGCGGACGGTCCGCCCGCACCGAACAGCACCACCCGGTCACCGGCGACCTCGACCGCCTCGGGTCCGAGGTCGACCATGAACTGGTCCATGCAGACCCGTCCGGCGATCGCCAGCGCCCGGCCCGCGCTGCCGATCGGCGCACCGGGCGCACCGTCGACCCCGGAGGCGTGCCGCGGGATGCCGTCCCCGTAGCCCAGCGGCACCACCCCCACCGTCGTCGCCGTCGGGGTGACGTAGTGGTGCGCGTAGGACACGCCGTGCCCGGCGGGCAGCTGCTTCACCGTCGCGAGCTCGGCCTCCAGCGTCATCGCCGGGACCAGCCCGAAGTCCTCCGGTCCGCCGACCTGCGGCACCGGGCTCAGGCCGTAGAGCGCCAGCCCCGGCCGGACCAGGTCCAGGTGCAGCTCCGGGGCGGTCAGCGTGGCGGCGGACGCGGCGATGTGGCGCAGCTCCGGTTCGATCCCCCGGGACCGGGCGGCGTCCACCGACTCGTGCAGCACGCTCAGCTGGTGCTGCAACGACGGGTGACCCGGGGAGTCCGCGAACGCCAGGTGGCTGAACACGCCGACCACCCGCAGCAGCCCCGCGGACTGCAGCTCGGCCGCCGCGTCCAGCACCGGCGGCAGCTCCGCGGGGGTCAGTCCGTTGCGGCCCAGCCCGGTGTCGACCTTCAGGTGCACGCGAGCGGGCCGTCCGGCCGACCGGGCCGCCGCCGCGATCTCGTCCAGCGCCCACCGGGCGGCCACCGCGAGGTCGATGTCCGCCGCCACCGCCAGCTCCAGCGGGGCGCCCGGGGCGTACAGCCAGGTCAGCACCCGGGCATCGATACCCGCCTCGCGCAGGGCCAGCGCCTCGGTCAGCTGGGCGGTCCCCAACCAGGTCGCGCCGCCCTCGACCGCCGCCCGGGCCACCGGGACCAGACCGTGTCCGTAGGCGTCCGCCTTCACCACCGCCAGCACGGCGGCTCCGTCGGCGATCCGGCACAGCGTGCGCGCGTTGGCGCGGATCGCGCCGAGGTCCACGACGGCGCGTGCGGGGTACAGGCTCACCGGGACAGTTTCGCACCTGTCGCGGGCAGGGTCGCCGGGTCCGCCCGCCGGCCGCGCGCCCCCGAGCGGTTCAACCGACACGCACCCGTCGATCCGCGCGTGCCGCCGTCCCCGCGACCAGGTCCGCGTTCCGCTGGTCCGGGCCCAGCGTCCAGGCGCGTGCGGCCTCGGGCGCCTTGCCCGTGGCGACATGTCGCCGCACCAGCCGCTCGATCCGCACGTCCTCGGCCAGGTCCACGAACCAGCACTCGTCCAGCAGGCCGCGCACCGGGGCGAACCCGTGGTCCGCGAGCAACAGGTAGTTCCCCTCGGTGATCACCAGGGGCACGTCCACCGGCACCGCGATCGCCCCGGCCACCGGATTGTGCAGCTCCCGCCGGTACTCCGGCGCGTACACCGTCTCCTCGGCGGCGCGCAGCCGCCGCAGCAACGCCACGTACCCCGCCGCGTCGAAGGTGTCCGGTGCGCCCTTCCGGGTGGCCCGCCCGATCCGTTCCAGCTCGGACTGCGCCAGGTGGAAACCGTCCATCGGCACCACGACGCACTGTGCCGGGAAGGCGTCGAGCAGCGCTGCGGACAGCGTCGACTTGCCCGCACCCGGCGCTCCCGCGATGCCGAGGACCCGGCGCCGGCCGGTGTCGAGGAGCTCCTGCACCCGTTCGCGCAGCACCCGGGGCAGCGGCTCGGCCGGGTTCGCGGTCACCGCGCCACCGCCGACGGCCCCGGGCCCTCGATCACTCGGCCGCCGCCAGCAGCTCCGCCACGGTCGCCGGCAACGCCTCCGCCACGGCCATCGCGGTCACCGGGCCGCCCGGGTTCGCCCGACGTGCGGCACGCCCGTGCACCAGCGCCGCGACCGCCGCCAACGCCGCCACCACCGACGGGTCGTCGACCGCCTCCTCCGCACGCCCGGCGAGCAGCGCGCCCAGCAGACCGGCGAGCACGTCACCCGACCCGGCCGTCGCGAGCCACCCCGGTGCGTCGGCCTGGGTGAAGCACACCCCCTGGGCGCCCACCACCACGGTCGTCGCGCCCTTGAGCAGCACGGTCGCCCCGGTCAGCTCGTGCGCCCGACGGGCCCAGCGCAGCGGCTCGCTCTCCACCGCCGCCCGGTCGACATGCGCCCCCCGCGCGGCCAGCAGGGTCGCCAGCTCCCCGGCGTGCGGGGTCAGGACGCACCACGGCGCGAGCCGGTCGGGCAGCACCGCCAGCGCGCCCGCATCCAGCACCGCGGGCTGCCCGGCCGCGAGCGCCGCCGCCAACGACTCCCGCACCCGGCCGGCCTGCTCGTCGTCGCCGGGATCGACCCCGGGGCCGAGCAGCCACGCCTGGACCCGGCCCGCCCCGTGCACCACCTCCGGGCGTGCGGCGAGCACCGCGTCGACCACCCGCTCCGGTCCCTGGTAGCGGATCATCCCGACCCCGGCCCGGGCGGCCGCGCTCACGGTCAGCACCGCCGCACCGGGATAGGCCGCCGTGCCCGCGACAACCCCCAGCACCCCGCGGGTGTACTTGTGGTCCCCTGGCCCCGGCACCGGCCAGAGCGCGGCCACGTCCTCCGGGTCGAGCCGGATCACGGCCGCGTGCTCGTCGTCGAGCCCCAGTCCCAGATCGACCGGCCACACCGTCCCGGCGACCGCACTGGACGGCGGCAGCAGCAGCCCGGCCTTGACCCCGCCGAAGGTCACCGTCAGGTCCGCGGGCAGCACCGATCCCTCGGTCGGCAGGGCGCCGTCGTCGACCCCGACCCCGCTGGGCACGTCCACCGCGACCACCAGCGGACCGTCGATCCCCCGATCGCCGAGCGTCTGCGCCAGCACGGTGGTCAGCACCGCGGCGACCCCGCGCGGAGCGCCCCGGCCACCGATGCCGAGCAGCCCGTCCAGGATCGCGTCGGCGGTCGCTGCCTCCGCGGCGGCGTCACCGGCCCAGAGCGCGGGGAGGTCGGGGACGGGGTGCGCGGCGTGGCGCCCCCGCCGGTGCCGGTCGTCCGGCAGCGCCGCGGTGGTCAGGTGCCGCCCGTCGTCGATCGGCTCGGGACCCCCCGCGTCCGCTTCCCCGCCGACCCGCCGGTCCTCGTCCGCGGACCCCGTCGGGTCGAGCCCGTCGGTGACCAGCACCGCCCGTCCACCGGCCCGCCGCAGCGCCGCCAGGCCCTCGGCATGGGGCGCGGCGGTGGTGCACAGCGCGAGCACCCGGACCCCGCGCCGGGCCAGCAGCGCCCCGGCGTGCAGGGTGTCCCCGCCGTTGTTGCCCGGCCCGACCAGGAGCACCACCACGCTCCCGGACAACCGCCCCCGGCGGTCGGCGAGCTCACCCGCCACCGCACCGGCCAACCCGAAGGCGGCGTGCTGCATCAACGGCCGGCCCTCCGCGAGCAGCGGCTCCTCGGCGGCCCGGATCTGTGCGGCGGTGAACCCGTGGATCATGGGGCCATCCTGTCCGACCCGCACCGTCCGCGCGCGGGCGTTACCGTCACTCCATGCGCTTCGGACTCTTCATCCCCCAGGGTTGGCGGCAGGACCTCACCGGCATCGCACCGGCCGAGCACTGGTCCGTCATGAACGGTCTCGCCCAGCACGCCGACTCCGGCGACACCTGGGACTCGATCTGGGTCTACGACCACTTCCACGCGGTGCCCGAGCCCAACGGCGAGGCCACCCATGAGGCGTGGAGCCTGATCAACGCCTACGCCGCCACCACGCGCCGGGTGAAGCTCGGCCAGATGTGCACCTGCATGTCCTACCGGAACCCCGCCTATCTCGCGAAGGTCGCCGCCACCGCCGACCTGATCAGCGGCGGCCGCGTGCAGATGGGCATCGGCGCGGGCTGGTACGAGCACGAGTGGCGCGCCTACGGCTACGGCTTCCCGACCGCGGGCGAGCGGATCGCCGCGCTCGACGAGGGCGTGCAGATCATGAAGCAGATGTGGACCGACGGCGTCGCCACCCTGCACGGCACGCACTACCAGGTCGACGGTGCGCAGCTGGCCCCGCTGCCGATCCAGACCGACGGTCCCCCGCTCTGGATCGCCGGCGGCGGCGAGAAGAAGACCCTCCGCATCGCCGCCCAGCACGCCCGGTTCACCAACTTCGACGGCAGCCCCGACGGTTTCGCCCACAAGTCGGCGGTCCTGCAGCAGCACTGCGCCGCGATCGGCCGCGACTACGACGAGATCACCCGGTCCGCCAACTACAACGTGGTGATCGCCGCCACCGAGTCCGAGGTGGACGACAAGATCGCCTGGATCGAGGAGCACTACGCACACACGCTCCCGGAGAAGGCCCCCGGGATCGCGGAGGACTTCCGCAACGGCCCGCTGGTCGGCACCCCCGAGCAGATCGTCGAGAAGCTCACCGAGCTGCGCGCTCTCGGCATGACCTACGCGATCTGCTACTTCATCGACGCCGCCTACGACCGCAGCAGCATCGAGCTCTTCGAGCGCGAAGTGGCCCCCGCCCTCCGCTGACCCAGCACGTCCCTCCCTGCGCGCGGCGCCCGCCGCCGAGAGTGCACGAAGGCAGGCCTGAGGGCTCCTGAACCCTGCCTTCGTGCACTCTCGGCCCGGCGGTGGGCGGGTTCTGGTTGTCCACAGGGGATGGATCCGGGGCGTCGTGCACAGGTCGCTGGGTGTGGGGGTGCGGTCGAGGGGGCGCGGCCTGCACGCCGCGGTGATGTCCTCACGCGCTCGCCCGCTGCCGCCGGAGCTCGCCGGAAGGCCCTTCACCGCTCGGGGCGCTCGCGAGCAGGGGGTGTCACGCTCACGGCTGGCCGACGTTCCCGCACCCTGGCACGGCATGCGCTCGCCTCGGCCGGCCTCCGACCTCGTCGGACGCTGCGAGGAACTCCGGACGGTCCTGCCCGCGGACGCCGTGTTCAGTCACGCCACGGCATGGCGGCTGTGGGACGCCGACCCGCCCCGGGGCCTCGACCGACCGGATGCGCTGCACGTCCTGGTCTCGGAGCCGCACGCACCGCCGCGACGCCCGGGGGGCGGTCGGTCACCGCACGTGCGCTCCGATCGAGGTCGTCCGCCGCTACCGGCTCCCGGTGCCGACGGTCGAGACGGTCTGGACTCAGCTCGCCGCTCAGCTGGAGGTCGCCGAGCTCGTCGTGGCGGGGGACGCCCTGGTGCGGCGGCGGTTCCCCCTGTGCACACCGGATCGGTTGCGTGCCGTGGTGGAGGCCCTTCCCCGGGGTGCCCGCGGCGCCGCGAGGTTGCGCGCGGCGATCGGCCAACTGCGCGCCGGGACGGACTCCTGCATGGAGACCCGCCTCCGGCTGCTGCTGCTCTCCGCGGGTCTGCCGAGCCCAGCGGTCAACCGGCCCGTCCTGGACCGCGGCGCACGGATCGTCGCCCGCGCCGACCTGTCCTACCCGTCAGCGCGGATCGCCGTCGAGTACGACGGGGACATCCATCGCGTCGATCGTGCGACCTGGCAGCGCGACATCGCTCGTCGACGTGCACTCGACGCGCTCGGCTGGCGCACGATCACCTGGACGGCCGAAGACCTGCGGCACCCCGAGTCCGCCCTGTCCGCACTGCGCCACGCGTTGGTCGAGAGTGCACGCATGCAGACCTCGTGAGCCCGGAGTCCTGCCTTCGTGCACTCTCGACGGGCAGCGGCCCGGGCGGGTCAGTCGCGTTCGGCGACGCACATCGCGCTGGCGATGCCCGCGTCGTGGGACAGGGAGAGGTGGAAGCGGGCGACGCCGAGCTCGTCGGCGCGGGCGCGGACGGTGCCGGTGACCTCGACCACGGGCTGCTGACCGACCACGCGACGGACGGTCGCGTCCTGCCAGCGCATGCCGGCGGGTGCGCCGAGGGCCTTCGCGATCGCCTCCTTCGCGGCGAACCGGGCCGCGAGCGACGCGTCGGGCAGGTCCCGCTCCTCGGGGGTGAACAGGCGGGTGCGCAGCGCGGGGACCCGCTCCACGGTCGCGATGAAGCGCGCGACGTCCACCACGTCGATGCCGACACCGACGATCATGACCGGTCCCCCTCCGCGGTCCCCACGCCCGGCGACCGCGCGGGACCGGAGCGGTCCTGCTCGATCACCAGGTGCCGCCACTGGCCCCACTTCGACTCCAGCGCGCTCGACAGGTCGACCCCGCGCCGCTCGGCGATCAGCAGCACGTGCGCCAGGACGTCGGCGAGCTCGTCCGTCACGTCGGCCTCCGTGGCCGAGCGCCGGGACCGTCCGGTCTGCGCGAGGTAGGCCTGGGTCAGCTCGCCGATCTCCTCGCCGAGTTTGAGCAGCAGCCAGTCGTCGGTCCGATCGATGCCGTGGATCCGCGCGTAGGCGCGGGAGATCGCCTCGACCTCGGTCTGTGCTGCGCGCAGCTCCACCGGTGGACTACTCGACCGTGACCGACTTGGCCAGGTTGCGCGGCTGGTCCACGTCCAGGCCGCGGGCGGTGGCCAGCTCGCAGGCGAAGATCTGCAGCGGCACCACGGACAGCAGCGGCGCGAGCAGAGTCGGCGACTGCGGGACGTAGAACACCTCGTCCGAGTACGCGCGGACCGCCTCGTCGCCCTCCTCCGCGATCACCAGGGTGCGGGCGCCACGGGCCCGGATCTCCTGGATGTTGGAGACGACCTTGGAGTGCAGCGAGTCGCGGCCGCGCGGGGACGGCACGATCACGAACACCGGCTGCCCAGGCTCGATCAGCGCGATCGGGCCGTGCTTGAGCTCACCGGCGGCGAAGCCCTCGGCATGGATGTAGGCGAGCTCCTTGAGCTTGAGCGCGCCCTCCATCGCGACCGGGAAGCCGACGTGCCGGCCCAGGAACAGCACCGAGGAGGTGTCGGCCATCCAGCGGGCGATCTCGCGCACCCGGTCGGACCGGTCCAGGACCTCCTGGATCTTGCCGGGCATGGCGCGCAGGTCGGTGAGGATCTCGCCGATCTCGTCGGCGTACTTGTTGCCGCGCAGCTGGGCCAGGTACAGGCCGAGCAGGTAGGCGGCGGTGATCTGCGCCAGGAAGGCCTTGGTCGACGCGACCGCGACCTCGGGACCGGCGTGGGTGTAGAGCACCGCGTCGGACTCGCGCGGGATGGTCGACCCGTGGGTGTTGCAGATCGCCAGCACCTGGGCGCCCTGCTCCCGGGCGTGCCGGATCGCCATCAGGGTGTCCATGGTCTCGCCGGACTGGGAGATCGCGACCACCAGGGTGCGGGCGTCGACGATCGGGTCCCGGTAGCGGAACTCGTGCGCGAGCTCGACCTCGACCGGGATCCGGCACCAGTGCTCGATCGCGTACTTGGCCACGTGCCCGGCGTAGGCGGCGGTGCCGCAGGCGATCACGATGATCTTGTCCACCGACCGCAGCACGGACTCGTCGATCCGCAGATCGTCCAGGATCAGCCTGCCGGAGGTGTCGGTGCGGCCGAGCAGGGTGTCGGCGACCGCCTGGGGCTGGTCGGCGATCTCCTTGTCCATGAAGGAGCGGAAGCCGCCCTTCTCCGCGGCGGCGGCGTCCCAGTCGACGGTGTACTCACGGCCCTCGGCGGCGTTCCCGTCGAAGTCGGTCACGACGACCGCGTCCGGGGTGATGGTGACGACCTGGTCCTGCGCCAGCTCCAGCGCGCGGTCGGTGCGGGCGATGAACGCCGCGACGTCCGAGCCCAGGTAGTTCGCGCCGTCGCCGAGGCCGACCACCAGGGGGCTGTCGTGCCGGGCGCCGACCACGGTGTCCGGGTGGTCGGCGTGCACGGCCAGCAGGGTGAAGGTGCCGTGCAGCCGGCGCACGACGGTCCGCATCGCCTCGGCCAGGTCGCCGGACTCGTCGTAGGCGGCGGCCAGCAGGTGCGCGACCACCTCGGTGTCGGTCTCGGAGAGCAGCTGCGCGCCCTCGGCGAGCAGCGCCTCCTTCAGCGGGGCGAAGTTCTCGATGATCCCGTTGTGGATCAGCGCGACCCGGCCGGCCACGTGCGGGTGCGCGTTGACGTCTGTCGGCCCGCCGTGGGTGGCCCACCGGGTGTGCCCGATCGCGGCCGTCGACGGGGGCAGCGGGTGGCTCTCCAACTCGCCGATCAGGTTGGCCAGCTTGCCGGCCTTCTTGGCGGTGGCCAGACCCTCTGCGGTGACCAGGGCGACACCGGCGGAGTCGTACCCCCGGTACTCCAGCCGGCGCAGACCCTCGAGGGCGACCTCCAGCGGCTGCTCATCCGGCTGGTGCGCTCCGACGTATCCGACGATTCCACACATGGGCGGGAGTCTAGACGCTGGGGATCGTCCCACCGGACGGGCTGTGGCCCGCGCCACCGTCCGGCATCAGGCAGAATCGTCGGGTGCGATCCGACACCGCCGTCAGCTCCTCCCCGTTCGTCGACCTGGACCGCGAGGCGTGGGTCCGGCTGTCGGAGTCCACCCCGCTCCCCCTGGGCGACGACGACGTCACGCGGCTGCGCGGGCTGGGGGACCCGATCGACCTGGCCGAGGTGGACGCGATCTACCGTCCGCTGTCCCGGCTGCTCGACCTCTACATCACCGCGACCCGGCGACTGCACGCCGCGTCGTCGACCTTCCTGCGCGAGGACACCCCGCGCACGCCCTACGTGATCGGGGTCGCGGGGTCGGTGGCGGTCGGCAAGTCGACCACCGCCCGGCTGCTGCGCGAGCTGATCGCCCGCTGGCCCGCGACGCCGAACGTGGCGCTGATGACCACCGACGGCTTCCTGTACCCGAACGCCGAGCTGCGCCGCCGCGGACTGATGGAGCGCAAGGGCTTCCCGGAGAGTTACGACCGGCGCAAGCTGCTGCATTTCGTCTCCCAGGTGAAGGCCGGGCACGCCGAGGTCCGCGCCCCGGTGTACGACCACCTGACCTACGACATCGTGCCCGGCGCGGAGGTGGTGGTCCGCCGCCCGGACGTGCTGATCGTGGAGGGCCTGAACGTTCTGCAGCCCGCCCGTCCGGCGGTCGCGGGCAGCACCAGCAACCTGGCGGTCAGCGACTTCTTCGACTTCTCCATCTACGTGGACGCCCGGACCGAGGACGCCCGGCAGTGGTACGTCGACCGGTTCCTGTCCCTGCGCTCGACCGCGTTCAGCCGGCCCGAGTCGTACTTCCACCGGTACGCGAGCCTGAGCGACGACGAGGCGGTCGCCCGGGCGGAGAGCATCTGGGACTCGATCAACGCACCGAACCTGGTGGAGAACATCCTGCCCACCCGCAGCCGGGCGACCCTGGTGCTGACCAAGGGCCGCGACCACGCGGTCCGGCGGGTGCGGCTGCGCAAGCTCTGATCAGCCCGCGGTCTCCCGGGGTGCCACCAGGTGCACCGGGTAGTGCTCGGTGTCGACGCCGTCCAGTCCGTCCAGCGCGGACCGCACCACCGCGGGCAGCCGACCGCAGACCGACCCGGGCACGGCGACCCGGATCGCGTCACCCATGCTGTCCACCACCCACAGGTCGGAGCGCTGACCGCCGGGGGCGCAGGTCACCGTCGGGGACGGCGTGACCCCGTCGGCCAGGGCGGCCATCAGCGCGTCCAGATCGCCCTCCCGGCGGGTGGCGGTGACCGCCGCCCACTGGCCGGCGCTGTCGCTGAGGGTCTCTCCTGTCGAGCACTCCACCACCAGCACCGGGACGAAGTCGCCCGGCACCGGACCGGCGTCCGGGGCGTCCGGGTGCTGCCCGGCGCGGGCCCGCTCGTCCCGGTCGAAGCCCAGGGCGCCGAGCACCTGCGGGGCCAGGCAGTCCGGGCCGGCGGCCGCGCGCGCGGTCGCGGTGGACGGGGAGGCGGTCGGGACCGCGGTGATCGAGGGGGTCGCCCGGACGGCGCAGCCGCCGACGAGGACGACGCAGACCGCCGCCATCGTCACCGCCCGCATCCGTCCCACGCTGAGTCCCTCGCCGTCGCCCCGATCGACCGCACCCCGACGGGGCACAGTGGGGCGACAGCACTGTGGCCCCGGACGAGGGTAGGCAGCCGTTCGGGTGAACCGGCCCGGCGATGCCGGATCGTGACGCCCGGCGCGAGGATCGTTGCCTGGCCGTGACCGCCCGGGTGAGCCAGGTCACCGGGGGTCGGACCGCGGGGTCAGACCACGGGGTGCGGCTTCGGCTCGGGGGCCACGTCGACGGCGGCCGCCTCCCGCTCGGCGAGCACGGCGTCGACGGTCGCCAGCGGCACCTCGCTGACCCGGGTGAACCGGCGCAGCAGCCAGTCGATCGCCAGCCCGACCACCGTGCCGACGACCACGCCGACCACCACCGCGATCAGCGGGTGGTCCTCCAGCCACACTCCGGCGCCCAGGCCGATCAGCGTGCCGTAGGCGGCCCAGGTCGCCCCGGCCAGAGCGGTCAACGCCATGAACCGCTTGCGCGGGTAGCCCAGCGCCCCGGCGGTCATGTTGACCGCCACTCGGCCGATCGGGATGTAGCGGGCGGCCAGGATGAACGACGACCCCCGGTGCGACAGCGCGTGCTCCGCCCACGCCAACGCCTTGGCTCCGCGCGGCCCGCGGAACAGCCGGATCCGGTGCAGGTCGACCTTGGACCCGATCTGATAGGCGATCTGGTCGCCGAGCCAGGCCCCGACGGCGCCCGCCAGCGCGATCAGCAGCAGGTTCGGCTGTCCCTGGGACACCGACAGCGAGGCGAGGGCGATCACCACCGACTCGGACGGGATCGGCGGGAAGAACCCGTCGACCATCGCGAACAGGGCCAGCGCGGGATAGGCCCACGGAGACCCGGCCATCGCGGGGATCCACCCCTCGATCACCGTGATCCAGTCGTGCAGCACCTGTCCTCCGCCTCCCCTGTCGTCGCCCCCCGCCACCGCTGGCAACGGTAGGGCGCCGGGCGGCCGGGCCGGCATGGGGGAACGCCCCCACATCTCCCCGGTGTTCCCCCCATCGTGCCTCGGGGTTCCTGCCGGGACATCGGCCCGTCGGCGTAGATGGGCCGATGCCCCGCTCCCCCTGAGGGATGACGCTCAGAAGCCGAGCACCCGTGCGGCGTCCTCCGGTCGGGGCTCACCGGCCCAGTGCGCGCCGAAGTCGTCGCCGGCGGACAACGACCGGGTCAGCGCGCGGTCCAGGTACAGCACCCCGTCCAGGTGGTCGGTCTCGTGCTGGACGATCCGCGCGGGCCAGCCCTGCAGCACCTCGTCGACCGGTGTGCCGTGCTCGTCGAGGCAGAGGAGCCGGAGGCGGCGGAGCCGGGGCACCACGGCCTGGTAGCCGTCGACGCTCAGGCAGCCCTCGTAGAAGGACACCGGCTCCGGGTCCTCGTCCGGCACCGGCGTGTAGCGCGGGTTCACCAGGACGCGGAACGGCAGCTCCGGTCGCTCGCGCACCTGCTCGACCTCCGGGTCACCGGCACCCGGGTCGGCGATCACGGCCAGCGCGATCGGCAGCCCGATCTGCGGCGCGGCGAGACCGACCCCCGGAGCGGCGTGCATGGTCCGGCGCATCACCGCGATCAGCTCGGCGAATGTGTCCGGTTCGAGCTGCCCGGTCAGCGGCACCGCGCGCATCCGCAGGGCCGGATGACCCGCCTGCACGATCGGCACCGTGCCGCTGGGGTCCTGCGCCGCGGCGGCCAGCACCGCGGCGACCTGTTCGCGCACCAGGTCGTCCGGCCAGGTCGCCTGGCGTGCCTGAGCCGAGCCGGGCGCCGCGGGCCAGGTGCTCACAACGCCAGCCGGGCCTTCACCACGTCGGCCAGCCCTCCGGCGACCCGGTCCGCGTCGTCCTGGGTGGCGGCCTCGACCATCACCCGGACCAGCGGCTCGGTGCCGGACGGACGCAGCAGGACCCGGCCGGTCTGTCCCAGTTCGGCGGCGGCGGCCGAGACCGCGGCCTGCAGCGGCTCGTCGGCTTGCACCCGGGTGCGGTCAACGCCGGAGACGTTGATCAGGGTCTGCGGCAGACGCCGGACCACGCCGGCCAGGTCCCGCAGGGTCTGCCCGGTCCGGGCCACCCGTGCCGCCAGGTGCAGCGCGGTCAGGGTGCCGTCACCGGTGGTGGCGTGGTCGGCCATGATCACGTGGCCGGACTGCTCGCCGCCCAGGGAGTACCCGTGCGCGCGCATCTCCTCCAGCACGTACCGGTCGCCGACGGCGGTCTCCACGGTGCGCACCCCTGCGGCCTGCATGGCCAGCCGCAGCCCGAGGTTGCTCATCACGGTGACGACCAGGGTGTCCTGCGTCAGGGTGCCCTGCTCGCGCATCGCGAGGGCCAGCACGCCCATGATCTGGTCGCCGTCGACCAGCGCGCCGGTGTGGTCCACGGCCAGGCAGCGGTCGGCGTCCCCGTCGAAGGCGACCCCCAGGTCCGCGCCGGAGGCCACCACGGCGGCCTGCAGCTGCTCGGGGTGGGTCGACCCGCAGCCCTCGTTGATGTTGCGGCCGTCCGGCGAGGCGTTGATCACGACCACGTCGGCACCGGCCTCGCGCAGGGCGGCGGGGCCGACCTCGCTCGCGGCGCCGTTCGCGCAGTCCACCGCGATCCGCAGTCCGGCCAGCGAGGTGCCGCCGATGGTCTGCACCAGGTGCGCGACGTACCGCTCACCGGCCTGTCCGGTATCGGTGCGGATCCGGCCGACGTCGGCGCCGACCGGGCGCTCCCAGTCCTCGCGGAGCCGGGCCTCGATCGCCTGTTCCAGGTCGTCGTCCAGCTTCAGGCCGCCGCGGGACAGGAACTTGATCCCGTTGTCCGGCATCGGATTGTGGGAGGCGGACAGCACGACCCCCAGGTCCACCCCGAGCGCACCCGTCAGGTGCGCGACGGCGGGGGTGGGCAGCACGCCGACGTTGATCACGTCGACTCCGGCCGAGGCGAGGCCGGCGGCCACGGCGGCGGACAGGAACTCGCCCGACGCGCGCGGGTCACGGCCTACCACGGCTCGCGGTCGGTGCCCGGCGAACTCGCCACGGGAGCCGAGCACGTGCGCGGCGGCCACGGACAGGTCCAGTGCCACCTCCGCGGTGACATCCCGGTTGGCCAGGCCACGCACCCCGTCGGTGCCGAACAGTCGTCCCATCACACGGACCCTTCCCTCAACGCGTCATCGTCGCACGCGGCATCAAAAACGGCCGATGGCCCCGAGGGTCGGACCCTCGGGGCCATCGGCCGCGTGCGCTGGGATCAGCGCTTGGAGTACTGCGGGGCCTTGCGGGCCTTCTTCAGACCGGCCTTCTTGCGCTCCACGACGCGGGCGTCGCGGGTCAGGAAGCCGGCCTTCTTCAGCGCCGGGCGGTTGCTCTCGGCGTCGATCTCGTTCAGCGCACGGGCGATGCCCAGGCGCAGCGCGCCGGCCTGGCCGGAGACGCCGCCGCCGGAGATGCGGGCGATGACGTCGAAGCGGCCCTCGACCTCCACCAGCTTCAGCGGGGAGTTGACGAGCTGCTGGTGCACCTTGTTCGGGAAGTAACCCTCGAGGGTGCGGCCGTTGATCGTCCACTGGCCGGTGCCGGGCACCAGGCGCACGCGGGCGATGGCCTCCTTGCGGCGGCCCTTGGCGGCGCCCGGGGCGGTCAGGCTCTGCCCGCGACCGGCCGGAGCGGCACTCTCGGAGGTGTAGCTGCTGGGGGTCTCGCCCTCAAGGTCAAAGTCGACCGTGGTCTCGGCCACTGGTATTCCTCGCGTCCTGTCTTCTCGCGTCGCGGGCGTCAGCCCTGCGCGACCTGGGTGATCTCGAAGGGCTGGGGCTGCTGGGCAGCATGCGGGTGCTCGGCACCTGCGTAGACCTTCAGCTTCGACAGCTGCTGGCGAGCGAGCGAGCTCTTCGGGAGCATGCCCCGGACAGCCTTCTCGATCGCGCGCTCCGGGTGCTTCTCGAGCAGCTCGGAGTACGGGGTCGCCCGCAGACCACCCGGGTAACCGGAGTGGCGGTAGGCGAGCTTGGTCTCACGCTTGTTGCCGGTCAGGGCGACCTTCTCCGCGTTGATGACGATGACGAAGTCACCGCCGTCCACGTGGGGGGCAAAAGTCGCCTTGTGCTTGCCGCGCAGCAGAGTCGCCACGTGGGTGGCCAGGCGGCCCAGGACAACATCGGTCGCGTCGATGACGTACCAGTTCCGCTGGACGTCGCCGGGCTTCGGGGTGTACGTGCGCACGGTCGTAGCCTTCGTCTCTTCTATCTGACTGTGTCCACGGCAGCCCGTAGAAGCCGGGTCCAGCCGATGAATGGTCCGCCGCACGTCAGAGCCGGGAACGGGCGAGTGGGATCGCACCAATGCTCCACGGGTGAGCGCACAACGACTCACCAGGGTAGCCGCCGCTCCCCCGGGCGGTCAAAGTCAGCTGGGTCACCCGCTCAGCGGACCCGCTCGACCCGGCCGGCGTCCCACACCGCCTCCGGCGTCTCGACCACCGCGCCGTCCGCCCCGAACACCAGGAACCGGTCGAAACCGCGGGCGAACCACCGGTCGTGGGTCACCGCCACCACGGTGCCCTCGAACGCCTCCAGCCCGGCCTCCAAGGCCTCCGCCGAGTGCAGGTCGAGGTTGTCGGTCGGCTCGTCCAGCAGCAGCAGCGTGGCGCCGCCGAGTTCGAGCAGCAGGATGTGGAACCGCGCCTGCTGCCCACCGGACAGCGTCCCGTACCGCTGCTCCGCCGACCCGACCAGCTCGTACCGGTCCAGGGCCCGGCTCGCCGGCTCCCGGCCCATCCCGCTGCGCCGGCCGTCGCCCGCATGCAGGATCTCCAGCAGCGTGCGGTCCGCGAAGGCAGCGTCCGCGGCGTCCTGGGCGTGCTGGCGGTTCTGGGCGAAGAAGCCCGGCAGCACCCGGGACCCGAGCGTCACCACCCCGGTGTGCCGCACCGGGTCGATCGGCAGCGGGTCCACCGGCCGGTGCTCCGGCCCGGGATCCGAGCCGCCCGCCGCCAGCAGCCGCAGGAAGTGCGACTTCCCGGAGCCGTTCGACCCGAGCACGGCCACCCGCTCGCCGAACCAGAGCTCGAGGTCGAAGGGCCGCATCAGCCCGGTCAGCTCCAGGTCCTTGGCCACCACGGCGCGTTTGGCGGTCCGCCCACCGCGCAGCCGGACCCGGACGTGCTGCTCCCGGGCGAGCTGCTCCGGCGGCCCGTCCTCCTCGAACCGGCGCAGCCGGGTCTGGGCGGACTGGTACCGGCTGGCCATGTCGGAGTTGTACTTCGCCTTCTGCTTGTACATCAGCACCAGGGCCTTGAGCTGGGCCCGCTCCTCTTCCCAGCGGCGCAGCAGCTCCTCCTGACGGGCCATCCGCTCGGCCCGGGCCTCGGGGTACCCGGCGAAGCCGCCGCCGTGCAGCCAGATCCCGGCACCGGCCGGTCGTGGCTCCAGGGTCGCGATCGCGGTGGGCACCCGGCTGAGCAGCTCGCGGTCGTGGCTGACCAGCAGCACGGTCTTCTCCGAGTCGATCAGCCGCTGCTCGAGCCAGCGCTTGGTCGGGACGTCCAGCGCGTTGTCCGGCTCGTCCAGCAGCAGCACCTCCTGCGGGCCGCGCAGCAGCGCCTCCAGCACGAGTCGCTTCTGCTCCCCGCCGGACAGGGTGCGCACCGTGCGGTGCTGCGCGCGGTCGAACGGGATGGACAGCACCGCGTCGGTCACCCGGTCCCAGTCGGCCTCGACCTCGTAGCCGCCGACGTCCGCCCAGTCCGCGAGCGCCTGGGCATAGCGCATCTGCGCAGGCTCGTCGTCGGCCTCCATCATGGCCAGTTCGGCCGCGGACAGCTCCACCGCCGCGGCGCCCACCGCGCCCGGGGTGAGCGCGGCCAGCAGGTCGCGCACCGAGCGGTCGTCGGCGATCCGGCCCACGTCCTGGCGCATCACGCCCAGCCCGCCCGAGCGGGTCACGGTCCCGGTGACCGGGGTCAGCTCACCCGTGATGATCCGCAGCAGCGTGGACTT
This sequence comes from Cellulomonas sp. RIT-PI-Y, assembly GCF_025642745.1. Taxonomy (GTDB): domain Bacteria; phylum Actinomycetota; class Actinomycetes; order Actinomycetales; family Cellulomonadaceae; genus Cellulomonas. Next base: position 43,902 of record NZ_JANZKP010000004.1, on the reverse strand, counting down.
CCCGGCGCCGTTCGGACCGATCAGCGCGGTCCGGCTGCCCTCTCCGACGCGCAGGTGCACGTCGTGCAGGAGGGGGCGGCCGTCCGGGAGGACATGGCCGACACCGTTGACGTCGAGGTGGCCCATGCGGCCCAGGATGCCCTGCCGGCACCGCCGTGGGCGAAACCTTTACCCCTCCGCTGGCGACCCGACCCGCCCGGTGACACCGTGGACGCATGACCGAGGACACCCCCGCCACCAGCACAGATCCCGCCACCGGCGCCGAGGGCGACGCCGACCAGCTGCCCGAGGAGGACACCCTGGTCGACCGCGGCGTCGACGACCTGCTGGACGAGGGCTACTCCCCGCCCGACCGCCCCCGCCCGGAGGTCTCGCACTGGGGTGAGACCGCGTGGGAGGAGTCCCGGGGCGAGACGCTGGACCAGCGGGTGGCCGAGGAGGAGCCGGAGGTCTGGGAGTCGGACGGCCCGGTCGATCCGGCCCGCCAGCCGGACCGCGCGGGGCGGCTGGCCGAGGACGACGACGCGGTGCGGGCCGGGGGGAACGACCAGTTCGCCGTCGACTCCGGCATCAGCGGCGGCGCTGCCTCGGCCGAGGAGGCCGCCGTGCACGTCCTGGACGAGGACGACGAGGTCTGATCCCCGACTCTTCCGCCGCTCCCGTCCCGGTCAGCCGCCGGGCCGGGGCAGCGGCGCCGGGTGTACGTCCTCCGCGGACCGGGTGGCCCGGGTGCGCACCGCCCGCGCGGCGAGCTCCTCGTCCGGCGGGTACAGCACCTCCTCGAGCGTGAGCCCGCGCGCCGGGGAGACCGTGTTCCCGGGATCCCGGCGCCCGCCGACCAGGACTTCCGCGGGCCACTGCGTCCCACGTCGGTGCTCGCCCACCGCCAGGCTCGCGCCGACCAGCGCGCGGACCATCGAGTGGCAGAACGCGTCGGCCCGGACCGTGGCGACCACCAGTCCGGCATCCGGCCCGTCGGCGGGCCGTCGCCAGCTGAGCTCGTCCAGGGTGCGGATCGTGGTCGCACCCTCCCGGGGCTTGCAGTAGGCGGCGAAGTCGTGCCGGCCCAGCACCCGCTGCGCGGCCTCGTGCATCGCCGCCACGTCCAGCGGACGCCGGTTCCAGAGCACGTGGCTGCGCCGCAGCGGGTCGAGCAGCGCGGGGTCGTCGCACACCCGGTAGACGTAGCGCCGGGCCACCGCGGAGAACCGCGCGTCGAATCCCGCCGCCGCGAGCCGCGCCCGGTGGACGACGGCATCGGCGGGCAGCACCCCGTTCAGCCGGGTCACCAGCTCCGACGCCGAGTCCCGGCCCGAGCGGCCGGGCAGGTCGGCCCAGGCCTCCGCCGGGACGTCCACGTGCAGCACCTGGCCCCGCGCGTGCACCCCGGCGTCGGTGCGACCGGCGACCGTCACCCGGGGCAGCGGGTGCCCCCGGCGTTCGGACCGCAGCACCAGCGCGAGCGCGTCCTCGACGACGGCCTGCACCGTGCGCAGCCCAGGCTGCCGGGCCCATCCGGCGAAGTCGGTGCCGTCGTAGGCCAGGTCGATCCGGACCCGCACGCTCATCGTTCCTCCTCCGGCCGCTGCACCACGATCCCGCCGAACCGGGCCTCCCCGGCCCGCAGCGGCTCCCCGCCGATCCACACCCGACCCGACACCACCTCCGCGGACGCCGGACTGCCGTCCAGGTACCGCCCGGTGTAGCCGCCGGAGAGGGACACGTTGGACAGCTCCACCGGTCGGCCGTCCTCGTCGGTCACCCAGATCGAGCACCACGCGCAGACGTGGTCCGGATAGCGCGGGGTCGGCACACCCCGGACCCCGCACAGCGGGCAGGTCTGGGCCCCGGGGCGACCGGGACCACCCTGCGCGATCACCCGGGCCCAGCCACCGAGCCGGCGCGCGTCCAGGCCGGGCCACCCGTGCACCTGCCGGAGCAGCTCCCGGGGGATCGTCCAGGCACCGAGGAAGCCGCCGAGCAGTCCGCCGGCGATCGCCGCGACGGTGTCGGTGTCCCCACCGATCCGGATCGCCGCGGCCAGTCGTGCGACCACCTCGTCCTCGGCGGGCCGGGACGGCAGGTCGTGCAGCACGTGCCACGCCGCCTGCACCGCGATCACCGTGAAGCCGTTCGCCGTCAGGTCGGCGGCCGGGACGTCCCGTTCGGCGTCGTCGATCCACGCCGACCAGGCCGCGGCACGCTCGGGAGCCAGCAGGTCCAGCCCGCCGCGCAGATCCAGCCGCCGCTCGACCACCGCCCGCCGCACCGCCTCGGACCACAGCACACAGGACTCGGCGGCCAGTGGGTCGGCATGGGTCAGCTCCGCGACCGCCCGGGCCGCGACCGCGGTGGCCGACCGGTCGTCCAGTGCCACGAGCCCGACCACCGCCGTCCGCATCAGGGCGCCGTTGCCCGCGGCCCGCCCGGTGTCCGCGTAGACCTGCCAGGCGGCCGCCCGGAGCCGGTCCGCCGGACGGCCGGGCAGGCCCACGGACCGGTCCAGCACCGCCGCGGTCTGCACCCCGACGTCGCTCGCCCCGCCGGTGCGCCAGGCCAGGAAGCCCTCGGCGATCGCGTCCAGCTCCTCCTCGGAGCGCAGCCCGCCGCCACCGAGCGCCACCCGCGCCACACAGGCGGTCATCTGGGTGTCGTCGCTCCACTCCCCCGGCGCGTACGGCCCGAGCCCGCCGCCGCGCAGCTCGGGCAGGTCGTCGGGGCCGGGCGGGGCGGCGAACTCGTAGGGCACGCCGAGCGCGTCGCCGAGCGCCTGCCCGAGCAGGACGCCGGTGGCGCGCTCCAGCACACCGCGGTCCAGAGGGAGGTCGAGCACCCGATGAGCCTACGGCCCGCGCGCTGCTCTACCGTGGTCCGGTGCCCACACCCTCCCCGAGTCCGTACACGCTCGCCGTCGACTGCGGCGGAGGAGGGATCAAGGCGTCGGTGCTGGACTCCTCCGGCACGCTGCACGCCCCCGCCGTCCGGGTGCCCACGCCCTACCCGCTGCCGCCGGAGCGGCTGGTCGACACCATCGCCGACATCGCCGCCCAGCTGCCGCACGCCGACCGGGCCACCGTCGGGATGCCCGGCATGCTCCGGCACGGCGTGGTGGTCGCCACCCCGCACTACGTGACACGCTCCGGCCCGCACACCCGGGTCGACCCCGAACTGGTCGAGGCCTGGGCGGGCTGCGACGTCCGCGCGGCGTTCGAGGGCCGGCTCGGTGTGCCGACCCTGGTGCTCAACGACGCCGAGGTGCACGGAGCGGGCGTGGTCTCCGGCTCCGGGGTCGAGCTGGTCCTCACCCTCGGCACCGGGCTGGGCTCCGCCCTGTTCGACGGCGGCCGCCTGGCGCCGCACCTGGAGTGGTCGCACGCCCCGATCCACCGCGGCACGACCTACGACGAGTACATCGGTCAGATCCAGCGGGCCCGGCTCGGCGACGCGATGTGGTCCCGGCGGGTGCGCCGGATGATCGACGGCCTGCGGCCGGTGTTCCGCTGGGACCGGCTCTACCTGGGCGGCGGGAACTCCCGGGCGATCACGGCGACCTCGCTGGCCCGGCTGGGTGACGACGTGGTGATCGTGCCGAACCAGGCCGGGATCACCGGTGGCGTCCGGGCGTGGCAGCTCCAGACGGACTGAGCTCGGCCACCACGTCGAGCAGCACCCGGGTGAACGCCATCGGCGCGCTCAGGCTCGCGAGGTGGGTCGCCCGCGGCAGGATCACCAGCCGGCCGTCCGCGCAGGCCGAGAGGAACCGGCGTTCCTCGCCCCGGAAGTGGTCGTAGCGGCCGTTCACCAGCCACACCGGCGCGGTCACCCGGCGCAGGTCGCCCACCGGGTCGGCGGCTCGCATCGCGCTCAGCACGTCGTCCATCACGTCCAGCGCGAAGCCGCCCGCCGCCACATCGGTCGCCGCCTGCGCGGAGAGCACCGCGTCCACCGACCGCTGGTTCAAGCCCGCGCCGTGGTCCGGCAGTCGGGCGATCCCCCGGGCCAGCACCGACCAGCCGTCGACCAGCAGGCGCAGCGGGCGGGTGCAGCAGCTCGCCGCCACCAGACCGGCGACCTGCGCCGGATGCCGCGCCGCGTGCGCGATCCCCACGTACCCGCCGAGCGAGAGCCCGACCACCAGCGCCCGGCCGCCCAACCGGTCGACGCCGTCCGCGACCGCCCGGACCGCGCCGTCCAGGTCGAACCGCTCACCGCGGAGCTGCCCGTGCCCGGGGAGATCGACGGCCAGCGTCGGGCGGCCGAACCGGGTCAGCGCCTCCTCCTGGAACCGCCACATGGTCCGGGAGGTCCGCAGGCCGTGCACGAACAGCACCGGGGTCATCCCCCGACGCTACCGACACGACGAGGCCCGGCCCACCCTCGCGGGCGGACCGGGCCTCGTGCGTGCGAGAACGGTGCTCAGGCCTTGTCGGCCTCGTCCGTGGTCTCCGCGGCGGTCTCCTCGGCCGGAGCCTCGGTCGCCTCGGTCACCTCGTCGGTGGTGGTCTCCTCGACGGGAGCCTCCTGCGCCGGCGCGGCCTTCTCGGCAGCCTTGGTGGCCTCGCGGACCACGGACTGCTTCGGGGACAGCGGCTCGAGCACGAGCTCGATCACGGCCATCGGCGCGTTGTCGCCCTTGCGGGGGCCGATCTTGGTGATCCGGGTGTAGCCACCCTGACGCTCGGCCACGGCCGGGGCGATCTCCGCGAACAGCGTGTGCACGACGGACTTGTCGCGGATCACGGTCATGACGCGACGACGGGCGTGCAGGTCCCCGCGCTTGGCGAAGGTGACCAGACGCTCGGCCAGCGGGCGAAGGCGCTTGGCCTTGGTCTCCGTGGTGGTGATCCGCTTGTGCTCGAACAGCGCCGTGGCCAGGTTGGCCAGGATCAGCCGCTCGTGCGCCGGACCGCCACCGAGCCGGGGACCCTTGGTGGGCGTAGGCATGTCGTTACTCCTTGGTTCCAATGATGGGACGAGAGCGCGGGCCGCAGCCCCGCTCTACCCCCGGCGTCAGTACTGCTCGTCCTCGGTGAAGTCGCCCTCGTCGCCGTCGTAGTACGCGGCGCTGGTCGGGTCGAAGTCGAGCGGGCTGTCCTTGAGGGACAGGTTGAGCTCGGCCAGCTTCTCCTTGACCTCGGTGATCGACTTCGCACCGAAGTTGCGGATGTCGAGCAGGTCGGCCTCGGAACGCGCCACGAGCTCGCCCACCGTGTGGATGCCCTCGCGCTTGAGGCAGTTGTACGACCGGATGGTCAGCTGCAGGTCCTCGATCGGCAGCGCCAGATCGGCGGCCAGGGCCTGGTCCGTCGGGGACGGGCCGATCTCGATGCCCTCGGCCTCGACGTTCAGCTCACGGGCCAGGCCGAACAGCTCCACCAGGGTCTTGCCGGCCGAGGCCAGCGCATCCCGCGGGGAGATGGCCGCCTTGGTCTCGACGTCGACGATCAGCTTGTCGAAGTCGGTGCGCTGCTCGACACGGGTCGCCTCGACCTTGTAGGTGACCTTGAGGACCGGCGAGTAGATCGAGTCGACCGGGATCCGGCCGATCTCGGCCTCGAAGGCCTTGTTCTGGTTGGCCGACACGTAACCACGCCCGCGCTCGACGGTCAGCTCGATCTCGAGCTTGCCCTTCTCGTTCAGCGTGGCCAGGTGCAGGTCGCTGTTGTGCACCTCGACACCGGCCGGGGGCACGATGTCGGCGGCGGTCACGTCACCGGCACCCTGCTTGCGCAGGTACATCACGACCGGCTCGTCGTTCTCCGAGGAGACGACCAGGTTCTTGATGTTGAGGATGATCTCGGTGACATCCTCCTTGACCCCGGGGACGGTGCTGAACTCGTGCAGCACACCGTCGATCCGGATGCTGGTCACGGCGGCGCCCGGGATGGACGACAGCAGCGTGCGACGCAGGGAGTTGCCCAGCGTGTAGCCGAAGCCGGGCTCGAGCGGCTCGATGGAGAACCGCGAACGGTTCTCCGAGATGACCTCTTCGGTCAGGGTGGGGCGCTGTGCGATGAGCACTTCGGTGTTCCTCTCAGCGTGCGTCCGCCATATGACGCAGCGCAGGTACGCAAAGGGTCGCGCGGGTCTCGGTCCACCCGGACGACCGGCCGAGACGCCGTGCCCCGATCAGGGCACGGCGTCTCGACGACGGATCAGACGCGGCGACGCTTCGGGGGGCGGCAGCCGTTGTGCGCCTGGGGCGTCACGTCCTGGATGGAGCCCACCTCGAGACCGGCGGCGGTCAGCGACCGGATCGCGGTCTCACGGCCCGAGCCCGGGCCCTTGACGAAGACGTCGACCTTCTTCATCCCGTGCTCCTGCGCCTTGCGGGCAGCGGCCTCGGCGGCCATGCCGGCGGCGTACGGGGTCGACTTGCGGGAGCCCTTGAAGCCGACGTCGCCGCCGGAGGCCCAGGAGATCACCGCACCGCTCGGGTCGGTGATCGAGACGATCGTGTTGTTGAAGGTGCTCTTGATGTGGGCCTGCCCCACGGAGATGTTCTTCTTCTCCTTGCGGCGCGGCTTGCGCACACCAGTACGGGTCTTGGGAGGCATTCGCTCGTTCTCTCTACGGGTCTACAGGTCGCGGATGGCCGTCGGCCCAGCGGTGCTGAGCTCAGCACGCGGGCCAGAGCGGCTTACTTGCGGCCGGCCTTCTTCTTGCCGGCGACGGTGCGCTTCGGGCCCTTGCGGGTACGAGCGTTGGTCTTGGTGCGCTGACCACGCACCGGGAGGCCGCGACGGTGACGCAGACCCTCGTAGCAACCGATCTCGACCTTGCGGCGGATGTCGGCGGCGACCTCACGGCGGAGGTCACCCTCGAGCTTGAAGTTGCCCTCCAGGTGGTCGCGCAGTGCGACCAGCTGAGCGTCGTCCAGGTCCTTGACCCGGACGTCCGGGCTGATGCCGGTCGCCTCGAGCGTGGCCTTGGCGCGGGTGCGACCCACGCCGTAGATGTAGGTGAGCGCGATCTCCAGCCGCTTCTCGCGGGGGAGGTCGACGCCGATAAGACGTGCCATGTGCCTGACGGCTCCTGTGACTTCATCCGAAGGTCTTCCACATCGTCCTCCCGCCTGGCTGCGGGCCCCGGCCTCCGGACCGGGGGTTCACCGGCCACCAGGAGTGGCGCGGTGCGGCGATGCGCTGACGGTGACCGCTAGCGGGTCACCAGGGGGTCGTTCAGATCCACGATGCGTCCGGGCTGATTCAGCCCTGACGCTGCTTGTGACGCAGGTTCTCGCAGATCACCTGGACACGACCGTGCCGGCGGATCACCTTGCACTTGTCGCAGATCTTCTTGACGCTGGGCTTGACCTTCATGGCCTGTTCCTCCGCCGCCGATGCGCCCGACTTCTCAGCCGGGCCGACGGCGATGCTCGATCGGTCGATTTACTTGTAGCGGTAGACGATGCGCCCGCGGGACAGGTCGTACGGGCTGAGCTCGACCACCACCCGGTCCTCGGGGAGGATCCGGATGTAGTGCTGGCGCATCTTGCCCGAGATGTGGGCGAGAACCTTGTGACCGTTCGTCAGCTCCACGCGGAACATCGCGTTCGGCAGAGCCTCGACCACGCTGCCCTCGATCTCGATGACACCGTCCTTCTTCGCCATGTCCTCCGCTAACTGTTGTGCTTCACTTCCGACCCGGGCCCCTCCGGCGAACGGAGCGACTCGGTGCGCGTGCGGGATCCCCCACCCCGACGCACCCGCGCACGAGCCACGCCGATTCTTCGGCCACCTCGTGGACGAGCGTGCGACAGCAAGAGGGCGCACACCCAACGGACAAGCATACGCCATCCGGCCGAGTCCGGGAAACGGGACCATGTGCCCCGACGTGCCTCAGTCGAGGGCGGAGACCGGGACGCCCCGGGCGCCGAGCTCGGCGGCACCGCCGTCGACTGCGGTGAGCACCCACAGACCGTCCTCGAACAGCGCGACGGTGTGTTCCCAGTGCGCGGCACGGGAGCCGTCGGCGGTGATGACGGTCCACTCGTCGGCGAGGGTCTCGGTGGCGATGGTGCCTCGGGTGATCATCGGCTCGACCGCCAGGCACATGCCCGGCCTGAGCCGGGGTAGGCGGTCCCGCACCCGGTAGTTCAGCACGTCCGGAGGCAGGTGCATCTGGGTGCCGATGCCGTGCCCGACGTACTCCTCGACGATGCCGTAGCCGATGCCGGAGGCGTCCACCGCGTCCTCGACCGCATTGCCGACCACGTTGAGCCGGTCGGCCAGGCCGTCACCGGCCCACAGCGCGGCGATCCCGTCCCACAGCGCCCGCTCGGTCACGGCGCTGAGCGCCAGGTCCGCCGGGTCGGCGTCGTCCAGCACCAGGGACAACGCGGAGTCGCCGTGCCAGCCCTCGACGATGGCGCCGCAGTCGATCGACACCAGGTCGCCCGGTTCCAGCACCCGGTCCCCCGGGATGCCGTGCACGACCTCGTCGTTGACCGAGGTGCAGATCGTCGCCGGGTAGTCGTAGTAGCCGAGGAACGACGGCGTCGCGCCCCCTCCGGCGATCACCGCGGCGGCGGCCGCGTCCAGGTCGGCGGTGGTGGCGCCGGGGCGTGCGGCGGCGCGGGCCGCGGCCAGGGCGTCGGCCACGACCAGCCCGGCCCGGCGCATCAGACGGATCTGGTCCGGGGTCTTGAGCTCGATCTTGTCGCGGCCGAACGCCATGTCAGATCCGGGAGTCGATCGCGGCGAGCAGACGCTCGGTCACCTGGTCGACCTCGCCCAGCCCGTCCACCTGGACCAGCAGCCCGCGGGCGGCGTACAGGCCGGAGATCGGCGCGGTCTCCTCGGCGTAGACGTCCAGGCGCCGGCGGATCACCGGCTCGGTGTCGTCCTCACGGCCCTCGATCTCGGCCCGCTTGAGCAGGCGCGGCACGACGACCTCCGGGTCGACCGTCAGCTCCAGGGCGACGTCCAGCGCCGCGCCGGCCTCGGTCAGCGTGGCGTCCAGGGCGGCCACCTGCGCGGCGTTCCGCGGGTAGCCGTCCAGCAGGAAGCCCTGTGCGGCGTCCGGCTCGGCCAGCCGGTCACGCACCATCGAATCGGTGACCTCGTCCGGGACCAGCTCGCCGCGGGAGCTGTACTCCTGCGCGAGCTTGCCCAGCGCGGTGCCGCCCTTGATGTTCGCGCGGAAGATGTCGCCGGTGGAGATCGCCGGCACGCCGAGCCGCTCGGCGAGCTTGACGGCCTGGGTGCCCTTCCCGGCGCCGGGGGCGCCCAGGAGGATCAGACGTGCACTCATGCTGTGGGGGTCCCCTCGAGGTCGGGAGCGTAGCGAGCGACGTCGTGGGGTGCCATCAGCGCAGGAACCCTTCGTAGTGCCGCTGCTGCAGCTGGGACTCGATCTGCTTGACGGTCTCCAGACCGACACCGACCACGATCAGCACCGACGAGCCGCCGAACGGGATCGAGGTCCCGACGCCGAGCACGATGAACGCGATGGTCGGGATCAGCGCGACCGCGGCCAGGTAGATCGATCCCGGCGCCGTGATCCGGGTGATCACGAAGTCCAGGTACTCGGCGGTCGGCCGCCCGGCGCGGATGCCCGGGATGAAGCCGCCGTACTTCTTCATGTTGTCCGCGACCTCGTCCGGGTTGAACGTGATGGCGGTGTAGAAGTAGCAGAAGAAGATGATCAGCAGGACGTACAGCCCGATGTGCAGCGGCGCACCCGGGTTGGCCAGGTGGGTCGCCACCCACTGCTTCCAGCCCGCGGTCTGGTCGCCGAAGCCGGCGAGCAGCGACGGCACCTGCAGCAGCGAGGACGCGAAGATCACCGGGATCACGCCGGCCATGTTGATCTTGATCGGGATGTAGGTGCTCGACCCGCCGTAGGTCCGGCGTCCCACCATCCGCTTGGCGTACTGCACCGGCACCCGGCGCTGCGACTGCTCCACGAACACGACCAGGCCGATCACCAGGACGATGATCAGCAGGATGATCGCGAAGGCGCCGATGCCCCCGGAACCACCCGCGATCGACCACATGGCGCTCGGGAACGAGGCGGCGATCGAGGTGAAGATCAGCAGCGACATGCCGTTGCCGACGCCGCGCTCGGTGATCAGCTCACCGAGCCACATGATCAGGCCGGTACCGGCGGTCATGGTGAGGATCATCAGGCCGGTGGTCAGGATCGACCCGTCCGGGATCACGTCCACCGAGCAGCCGGTGAACAGCTGACCGTTGCGGGCCGTGATGATCACCGTGGTCGACTGCAGCACGGCCAGGCCGATGGTCAGGTACCGGGTGTACTGGGTCAGCTTCGCGGTGCCGGACTGGCCCTCCTTGTGCAGGGCCTCGAAGCGCGGGATGACCACGCGCAGCAGCTGGATGATGATGCTCGCCGTGATGTACGGCATGATCCCCAGCGCGAAGACGGACAGCTGGAGCAGCGCCCCGCCGCTGAACAGGTTCACCAGGCCCAGGACACCGGTGTCCGAGCCGGACTGCTCGATGCAGACCTGCACGTTGGAGTACGAGACTCCCGGGGTGGGCAGGAAGGAACCGGCCCGGAACACGACCATGATGCCGATCGTGAACAGCAGCTTGCGCCGCAGATCGGGGGTCCTGAAGGCCCGCACGAATGCGCCTAGCACCTGTCCTCCTGCTTCCGCCGATCGGCGGGTTGTGTGTGGTCTCGATCCGATCCGGGCACAGCTCGGCTCAGATGTCTGTGTCGAACCCTAACCGACAACTCACGGCGCACAGGCACGTCGCCGCAGCAAGCGGGTCCGGGTGGAGACGGCGACAGGGCCGGTGGGGAACCCCACCGGCCCTGTCGTCTGGCTCAGTCCTGCGCGATGCTGCCGCCGGCGGCCAGGATCTTGTCCTTGGCCGAACCGGACAGCGCGTCCACCGCGACGGACAGCTTCACGGTGAGCTCACCCGCACCGAGAACCTTGACCGGCTGGCCCTTGCGGACCGCGCCCTTGGCCACCAGGTCCTCGACGGTGACCTCGCCACCGTCGGGGTAGAGCGACGCGAGCTTCTCCAGGTTCACGACCTGGTACTCGACCCGGAACGGGTTCTTGAAGCCACGGAGCTTCGGAAGCCGCATGTGCAGCGGCATCTGTCCACCCTCGAAGCGCTCCGGAACCTGGTACCGGGCCTTGGTGCCCTTGGTACCGCGACCGGCCGTCTTACCCTTCGACGCCTCACCACGACCCACGCGGGTCTTGGCGGTCTTGGCGCCCGGGGCCGGACGGAGGTGGTGGACCTTGAGCGTGCCGCCGGCACCCACCGACGACACAGCGGTCTTGGCCCCTTCGTCCTTGGGCGCCGCCTTGGCCGCGGGGGCCTTCTCGGCGGCGGGCTTCTTGGCAGCCGGCTTCTTGGCGGCGGGCTTCTCGGCAGCGGCCTCAGTGGCAGCAGCCTTCGCCTTGGTCGCCTTCGGAGCCTTGGCCGGGGTCTCCTCCGGAGTGGTCTCGGCAGCCTTCTTCTCGTCAGCCATCGTCACTCCACCTCCTCGACCGCGACCAGGTGCGTCACCGTGTTGACCATGCCGCGGATCTCGGGACGGTCCTCCTTGACGACGACGTCGCCGATCCGCTTGAGGCCCAGGGTGCGCAGCGTGTCGCGCTGGTTCTGCTTACCGCCGATGGCGGACTTGGTCTGGGTCACCTTCAGGCGAGCCATCAGGCACCCACCTTCTCGGCCTTGTCCGGACGACCGGCGGCCTGGGCCCGCAGGAGGGCCGCCGGAGCGACCTCCTCGAGGGTCTTGCCACGGCGCGCGGCCACGGCGGCCGGCTCCTCCAGGCCCTGCAGCGCCGCCACCGTGGCGTGCACGATGTTGATGGCGTTGGAGGAGCCCAGGGACTTGGACAGGATGTCGTGCACGCCGGCGCACTCGAGCACCGCACGCACCGGACCACCGGCGATCACACCGGTACCCGGGGACGCGGGGCGCAGGAAGACGACTCCGGCAGCGGCCTCACCCTGGATGGGGTGGGTGATGGTGCCCTGGATGCGGGGGACGCGGAAGAAGTTCTTCTTCGCCTCCTCGACACCCTTGGCGATCGCCGCGGGCACCTCCTTGGCCTTGCCGTAGCCGACACCCACGGTGCCGTCGCCGTCGCCCACGACCACCAGGGCGGTGAAGCTGAAGCGACGACCACCCTTGACGACCTTGGCGACGCGGTTGATCGAGACGACGCGCTCCAGGAACGCGCTCTTCTCCTGGGCGTCCCCGCGGCGGTTGTCGCGGCGGCCGCCGTCGCGACGGTCGCCACCACCCTGCGGTGCGCCCGTGTTGCTGCGCTGAGGAGCAGCCATCAGTGGTTCCTCACCTTCGATGCGGGAATGGTCGTGGTCACAGGGCCAGCCCACCCTCGCGGGCGGCGTCGGCGACCGCGGCCACCCGGCCGTGGTACTTGTTACCGCCGCGGTCGAAGACCACCGCGTCGATGCCGGCGGCCTTGGCGCGCTCGGCGATCAGCTCGCCGACCCGCTTGGCCTTGGCGCTCTTGTCGCCCTCGGCACCGCGCAGGTCGACCTCGAGCGTCGAGGCCGACACCAGGGTGCGGCCCACGCCGTCGTCGACGATCTGGGCGACGATGTTCCGGTTGGACCGGGTCACGACCAGACGGGGACGAGTCGAGGTGCCCGCGATCTTCTTGCGCAGACGCAGGTGGCGGCGCTTACGGGCGATGAACTTGCCCTTGCCCTTAACGATGATCGCCATGGCTCACTTACCAGCCTTTCCGACCTTGCGGCGGACGTTCTCGCCGGCGTAGCGCACGCCCTTGCCCTTGTACGGCTCGGGCTTGCGGATCTTGCGGATGTTGGCGGCGACCTCGCCCACCTGCTGCTTGTCGATGCCCGCGACCGAGAACTTGGTCGGGGACTCGACGGCGAAGGTGATGCCCTCGGGGGCGGTCACGACCACCGGGTGGCTGAAGCCCAGGGCGAACTCGAGGTCCGAGCCCTTGGCGGTCACGCGGTAACCGGTGCCGACGATCTCGAGCTTCTTCTCGTAGCCGTCCGTGACGCCGACCACCAGGTTGGAGATCAGGGTCCGGGTGAGACCGTGCAGCGAGCGGGACAGGCGCTCGTCGTTCGGACGGGTGACCACGAGGGCACCGTCCTCATCGCGAGCGACCTGGATCGGGGTGGCCACGGTGTGCGTCAGGGTGCCCTTCGGGCCCTTGACCGTCACCACGGCACCAGAGATGTTGACGTCCACGCCGGTCGGGACCGGGACGGGGAGTCTGCCGATTCGAGACATTGCTTGACTTCCTTTCCGTCTCGGACTTACCAGACGTAGGCGAGGACTTCCCCACCCACGCCCTTCTTGGCGGCCTGCTTGTCGGTGAGGAGACCGGAGGACGTGGACAGGATCGCCACGCCCAGGCCGCCGAGCACCTTGGGCAGAGTGGTGGACTTCGAATACACCCGGAGACCGGGCTTCGAGACCCGCTTGATACCGACGAGCGCACGCTCGCGGTTCGGGCCGTACTTCAGGGAGATCACGAGGTTCTTGCCCACGCGGGCGTCCTCGACGGTCCAGCCGGAGATGTAACCCTCGGCCTGGAGGATCTCCGCGATGTGGGACTTCAGCTTCGAGTACGGAATCGTGACCTCGTCGTGGTGCGCCGAGTTCGCGTTCCGCAGACGGGTCAGGAAGTCTGCGATCGGGTCGGTCATCGTCATGGGGGCGTTTGCCCTTCCTCGCCGTGGTATCCGCGGCGGACCGGCTCCCTAGTGGGGAGCCGGGTCCCGCCGCGGACCTGCGACGTCGTTGGTTACCAGCTGCTCTTGGTCACACCGGGGAGCTGGCCGGCGTGGGCCATCTCCCGCAGGCAGATCCGGCACAGCCCGAACTTGCGGTACACCGAGTGCGGACGACCGCACCGCTGGCACCGGGTGTAGGCCCGCACGGCGAACTTCTGCTTGCCCGCGGCCTTGTTCTTCAGGGCGGTCTTCGCCATGTCAGTCCTCCTTGAAGGGGAAGCCCAGGTGCTTCAGCAGCGCCCGGCCCTCCTCATCAGTGGTCGCGGTGGTGACGACCGTGATGTCCATACCGCGGACACGGTCGATCTTGTCCTGGTCGATCTCGTGGAACATCGACTGCTCCGTGAGACCGAAGGTGTAGTTGCCGTGCCCGTCGAACTGCTTGGCCGACAGCCCGCGGAAGTCGCGGATGCGGGGCAGCGCGGTGGACAGCAGGCGGTCCAGGAACTCCCAGGCACGGTCGCCGCGCAGCGTCACGTGGGCGCCGATCGGCATGCCCTCGCGCAGCTTGAACTGCGCGATGGACTTGCGGGCCTTGGTCACCTGCGGCTTCTGACCGGTGATCTGCTGGAGGTCGCGGATCGCGCCCTCGATCAGCTTCGAGTCCTTCGCCGCGTCGCCCACGCCCATGTTCACGACAACCTTCACCAGGCGCGCGACCTGGTTGATGTTCTCGTGGCTGAACTCGGAGCGGAGCGTCGAGCGGATCTCCTCGTTGTACCGGGTCTTCAGACGCGGCGTCGGGTAGGTGGTCTCGGCGGTCATCAGATGTCCTTACCGGAGCGCTTGGCGACGCGGACCCGCACGCTGCGGGTCCGGCCGTCACGCTCGACCTGCTCGGTGCGGTAGCCGACCCGGGTACCACGCTTGGTCTCGGGGTCGACCAGCATCACGTTGCTGATGTGGATGGGCGCCTCGACCGTCTCGATGCCACCGGTGCGGGAGCCGCGCTGCGACTGACCGACCTTGACGTGCTTCGTGACGCGGTGGATGCCCTCGACGAGCACGCGGTCCCGGTCCGTCAGCACCTCGAGCACACGGCCCTGCTTGCCACGGTCCTTGCGCGAACCCGAGATGACGACCACCAGATCGCCCTTCTTGATCTTCGCCATGATCAGATCACCTCCGGAGCCAGCGAGATGATCTTCATGAACTTCTTGTCGCGCAGCTCGCGGCCCACCGGGCCGAAGATACGAGTGCCGCGCGGCTCGCCGTCGTTCTTGAGGATCACCGCGGCGTTCTCGTCGAACTTGATGTACGAGCCGTCCTGGCGCCGGCGCTCCTTGCGGGTGCGCACGACGACAGCCTTGACGACGTCGCCCTTCTTCACGTTGCCGCCCGGGATCGCGTCCTTGACGGTGGCGACGATGACGTCACCGATACCGGCGTAGCGACGACCGGATCCACCGAGAACGCGGATGCAGAGAATCTCCTTGGCACCCGTGTTGTCGGCGACCCGAAGTCGCGACTCCTGCTGAATCATTGACTAACTCCTGTCGTCTGCCGGTTCTCACGCCGCGAGGCGCGAGCCTGGCCGAACGGATAAGGGGGGAGAAGAGGGAAGGCCTACTTCGCCTTCTCGAGGATCTCCACCAGACGCCACCGCTTGGTGGCGGACAGCGGGCGGGTCTCCATGATCACGACCAGGTCACCGATGCCGGCCTGCGAGGCCTCGTCGTGGACCTTGACCTTGCTGGTCCGCCGGATGACCTTGCCGTAGAGCGGGTGCTTGACCCGGTCCTCGACCTCGACCACGACGGTCTTGTCCATCTTGTCGCTGACCACGTAGCCGCGCCGCGTCTTGCGGTACGGGCGCGCCTCGACGGCGGCAGTGGTCTCGTTGCTGTTCTCGCTCATCGAGTCCTCACTCGCTCGCACTCGGGGCGGTCCGGATGCCGAGCTCACGCTCGCGCAGGATCGTGTAGATCCGGGCGATGTCGCGACGCACGGCCTTGAGGCGCCCGTGGCTCTCGAGCTGACCGGTGGCCGACTGGAACCGCAGGTTGAACAGCTCCTCCTTGGCCTTCTTCAGCTCGGCCACGAGGCGCTCGTCGTCAAAGGCGTCCAGCTCGCTGGGAGCCAGGTCCTTGGTGCCGATAGCCATCAGTTACCACCCTCGCGAACCACGAAACGGGTCTTCATCGGGAGCTTGTGCTGCGCGCGGCGCATAGCCTCGCGAGCCAGCGGCTCCGGGACACCGGCGAGCTCGAACATCACTCGACCGGGCTTGACGTTGGCGATCCACCACTCCGGGGAACCCTTACCGGAACCCATGCGGGTCTCGGCGGGCTTCTTGGTGAGCGGACGGTCCGGGTAGATGTTGATCCAGACCTTTCCGCCACGCTTGATGTGGCGGGTCATGGCGATACGAGCAGCCTCGATCTGCCGGTTGGTGACGTAGGCGGGCTCGAGAGCCTGGATGCCGAAGTCGCCGAACGCGATCGTGGTGCCACCCGTGGCAGCGCCGGAGCGCTTCGGGTGGTGCTGCTTGCGGTGCTTCAGCCGACGCGGGATCAGCACGGCTCAGGCCTCCGTTCCGGTCTCAGGAGCGGCGGTCTCGGCCGGGGCCTCGGACTGCGCCGCGCGCGGAGCGTCGGAACGCTCGGTGCGACGGCCACCGCCACGCGGGCCACGGTCGCCGCCGCGGTCGCTGCGCTCGCCACGGCCACGGCCCTGGGAACGCGGTGCCTGCGACGCCTGCTCGCGAGCGAACTCGCGCTCGGTCATGTCGCCCTTGTAGACCCAGACCTTCACGCCGATCCGGCCGAAGGTGGTGCGGGCCTCGTAGAAGCCGTAGTCGATGTTCGCGCGGAGGGTGTGCAGCGGCACGCGCCCCTCGCGGTAGAACTCGGTACGGCTCATCTCCGCGCCGCCGAGGCGGCCGGAGACCTGCACCCGGATGCCCTTGGCACCGGCGCGCTGCGCGGACTGCATGCCCTTGCGCATCGCACGGCGGAAGGACACACGGGAAGCGAGCTGCTCCGCGATGCCCTGGGCGACCAGCTGAGCCTCGATCTCGGCGTTCTTCACCTCGAGGATGTTCAGCTGCACCTGCTTGCCGGTGAGCTTCTCCAGCTCGCCGCGGATGCGGTCCGCCTCGGCGCCGCGGCGACCGATGACGATGCCCGGACGCGCGGTGTGGATGTCGACGCGAACCCGGTCACGGGTGCGCTCGATCTCCACCTTGGCGATGCCCGCGCGCTCCAGGCCGGTGCTCATGAGCTTCCGGATCTGGACGTCCTCGCGGACGTAGTCGCGGTACCGCTGACCCGGCTTGGTCGAGTCGGCGAACCACCGCGAACGGTGGTCGGTCGTGATGCCCAGGCGGTACCCGAGCGGGTTGACCTTCTGTCCCACTGTCAGGCCCTTCCCTTCGTCTCACGCTCAGCGACGACCACGGTGATGTGGCTCGTCCGCTTGAGGATCTGGCTCGCGCGGCCCTGTGCCCGGGGGCGGAACCGCTTGAGGGTCGGACCCTCGTCGACGAACGCCTCTGCGACGTACAAGGTGCCCTCGTCGAATCGCTCCCCGTCCCGCTTCGCGAGCTCACGGGCGTTGGCGATCGCGGACTCGACGACCTTGAGGACCGTCTCACCCGCGGCCTGCGGTGCGAACTTCAGCACCTGCACGGCCTCGCCGGCCTGCTTGCCACGGATGAGGTCCACGACGCGCCGGGCCTTCTGGGGCGTGACGCGGACGAACCGCGCCTTCGCCTTGGCTTCCATTGCTGTCCTGCCTTCTTGTCTCAGCCGTCCAGGCTGTCGCTTCACTGACCCGGGGGTCAGCGGCGACGGCCCTTCCGGTCGTCCTTCTCGTGGCCGCGGAACGTCCGCGTGGGGGCGAACTCGCCGAGCTTGTGCCCGACCATCGCCTCCGTCACGAACACCGGCGTGTGCTTACGACCGTCGTGCACCGCGAACGTGTGGCCCAGGAAGTCCGGCGTGATGACCGAACGACGGGACCAGGTCTTGATGACGTTCTTGGAGCCGGCCGCATTCTGCGCGTCGACCTTCTTCTGCAGGTGCCCGTCGACGAAGGGCCCCTTCTTCAAGCTGCGAGGCATGTCTCCCGGCTCCTATCAGCGCTTCTTGCCGGTGCGACGGCGACGGACGATGAGCTTGTCGCTCGGCTTGTTCGGCCGGCGAGTACGACCCTCGGGCTGGCCCCACGGGCTGACCGGGTGGCGACCACCGGAGGTCTTGCCCTCACCACCACCGTGCGGGTGGTCGATCGGGTTCATCGCCACACCACGGACGGTCGGGCGCTTGCCCTTCCACCGCATGCGGCCGGCCTTGCCCCAGTTGATGTTCGACTGCTCGGCGTTGCCCACCTCGCCGACCGTGGCGCGGCAGCGCAGGTCGACGTTGCGGATCTCGCCGGAGGGCATGCGCAGCTGCGCGTAGGGCCCGTCCTTCGCCACCAGCTGCACGGAGACACCGGCCGAACGGGCGATCTTCGCACCGCCACCGGGCCGCAGCTCGATCGCGTGGATGACCGTACCGGTCGGGATGTTGCGCAGCGGCAGGTTGTTGCCGGGCTTGATGTCGGCGCCGGGACCGGCCTCGACGATGTCGCCCTGAGACAGCTTGTTCGGGGCGATGATGTAGCGCTTCTCGCCGTCCGCGTAGTGCAGGAGGGCGATGCGAGCGGTGCGGTTGGGGTCGTACTCGATGTGAGCGACCTTGGCCGGCACGCCGTCCTTGTCGTGGCGACGGAAGTCGATGACTCGGTAGGCGCGCTTGTGGCCACCGCCGTGGTGCCGCACGGTGACGCGGCCGGTCGAGTTGCGACCACCCGTCTTGTGCAGCGGGCGGACCAGCGACTTCTCCGGCTCCGAGCGCGTGATCTCGACGAAGTCGGCGACGGACGAACCGCGGCGGCCCGGCGTCGTCGGCTTGTACTTACGGATTCCCATGGGGATCTGTCCTCGTTCTGCTCTCAGGCCCGGTCAGCCGACCGGCCCGCCGAAGATGTCGATCGTGCCCTCGCGGAGGGTGACGATGGCGCGCTTGGTGTCCTTACGACGACCGATGCCGAACTTCGTCCGACGCGCCTTGCCCTTCCGGTTGGCGGTGTTCACCGAGGAGACCTTCACGCCGAAGATCTGCTCCACGGCGATCTTGATCTCGGTCTTGTTGGCGCGGGGGTCCACGATGAACGTGTACTTGCCCTCGTCGATCAGGCCGTAGCTCTTCTCGGAGACGACCGGCGCGATCAGGATGTCGCGCGGGTCCTTGGCGACCGTGGTCACTTGGTGTCCTCCTCGACCTCAGCGGACGACGCCACGGCCGTGACCGACTTGCCCTTGGCGGGGCCGGCCAGGAACGTGTCGAGCGCACCCTGGGTGAACACGACGTCGTCCGAGACGAGCACGTCGTAGGTGTTGAGCTGGTCGGCGACGAGCAGGTGGACCCGCTCGACGTTGCGCAGCGACTTCAGGGCGAGCTCGTCCTGACGCTCCACCACGACCAGGATGTGCTTGCGCTCGGACAGCTGCCCGAGCACGGCCAGAGCGGCCTTGGTGGACGGCGCCTGGTCGATACCGAAACCGGTGACGACGTGGACGCGACCCGCACGGGCCCGGTCGGACAGAGCACCGCGGAGCGCCGCGGCCTTCATCTTCTTGGGGGTCCGCTGCGAGTAGTCACGCGGCTGCGGACCGTGGACGGTCCCACCACCGGCGAACTGCGGCGCACGGGTCGAACCCTGACGGGCGCGGCCGGTGCCCTTCTGCTTGTACGGCTTCTTGCCGCCACCGCGGACCTCGCCACGAGTCTTCGTGGAGTGGGTCCCCTGGCGAGCCGCGGCGAGCTGCGCCACGACGACCTGGTGGATCAGCGGGATGTTCGTCTGCGCGTCGAACACCTCGGAGGGAAGGTCGGCGGTGCCGGCCTTCTTGCCCGTGGTGTCGAGCACGTCGACAGTCTGGGTGGTCATGACGGTCATGCCCCCTTCACGGCGGTACGCACGACGACGACGCCGCGCTTGGGGCCGGGAACTGCGCCCTTGAGCAGCAGCAGGCCCTTCTCGGCGTCGACCGCGTGGACGGTCAGGTTCTGAGTGGTCTGCTGGACGTGGCCCATGCGGCCGGCCATGCGCAGACCCTTGAAGACGCGCGACGGGGTGGAGGCGCCACCGATCGAACCGGGCTTGCGGTGGTTCCGGTGCGCACCGTGCGAGGCGCCCACACCGGAGAACCCGTGGCGCTTCATGACACCGGCGGTGCCCTTGCCCTTGGTGGTGCCGATCACGTCGACCAGCTGCCCGGCCTCGAAGACCTCGGCAGTGATCTCCTGACCGAGGGTGAACTCGGCCGCGTTCGTCGTGCGGATCTCGGCCACGTGACGGCGCGGGGTGACCCCGGCCTTCTCGAAGTGGCCCTTGAGCGGCTTGGTGACCTTGCGCGGGTCGATCTGGCCGAAGGCCAGCTGGACCGCGGAGTAGCCATCAGCCTCAGCGGAGCGCACCTGGGTGACGACGTTGCTGCCGACCTGCACGACCGTGACCGGGACGAGACGCCCTTCGGCGTCCCACACCTGAGTCATGCCGAGCTTGGTCCCGAGCACCGCCGTCACGGGGCGCGCGTTCTGCTGGGTAACCATGAAGATCAGTTCCTTCCCAGCGTCAGAGCTTGATCTCGATGTTCACGTCCGCGGGCAGGTCGAGACGCATGAGCGAATCCACCGCCTTCGGCGTGGGATCGATGATGTCGATCAGCCGCTTGTGCGTGCGCATCTCGAAGTGCTCACGGCTGTCCTTGTACTTGTGAGGCGACCGGATGACGCAGAAGACGTTCTTCTCCGTCGGCAGCGGCACCGGGCCCACGACCGTCGCACCAGCGCGAGTCACCGTGTCGACGATCTTGCGCGCCGAGCTGTCGATGACCTCGTGGTCGTAGGACTTGAGCCGGATGCGGATCTTCTGTCCCGCCATGGCGTCGTCTACTTCTCTCTCTTCGAACTGCTTCTGTCCGACCCCCGCACTCGGGCGTGTCGCGTTAGCGACGTACCTTTGCGCTGGTCACAGCGGCGCCCGGGGGCGACACACTCTGATGGGATCGATGGTGATGTGGGAGCCCGGTACCGGGTGACCCCGGCCCCTCTCGAACTCACAACGCGTCCCTGCCCGCCGCGGTTGACCGGTCCGTGCGCATGCACACAGACAGTCCCGTCCTCGGGCAACTTGTCTAGTGTGCCAGATCCCCCGTGATCAAGCCAATCCGGTCCTTCGTCACACTCCGGGCGGCCCGTCCCGCGCTCAGGCCGGGGCGACCGCCGGGGTCTCCTTGACGGCCAGGATCGTCAGGCCGTCCGCGCCACCGATCACGATCGCGTGCGGCGTCTTGCCCTGCCGCGCGCAGGCGAAGACCATCGGCGGCAGCTCGGGCATCAGCTCCCCCACCGCGAACCCCGTCTGCACCCGCCCGGCGACCGCGGCGTCCCACGCCCGTCGCTGCTTCTTGTCCATCGCCGAGACCCGGGCCCCCACCCGTGCGACGCCCTCGGCCAATCCGGAGGCGGGTTGCCCGGGGCCGGAGAGCACCACGACCTCGATCTGCGCCCGGCCCGCCTTCACGGTCAGCCCGGTCGGGATCTGCTCGGCCAGCCACCCGTCCTGCAGATACCGCTGGTACGCCTTGTCGACCCGGCCCTCGTGGGTCAGCAGGTCGACGACGACCAGCACCAGGATGATCGGCAGCAGCACCACCGGCCCCCAGACCAGGGCGATCAGGATCGGGTCGGTCTTCCCGGCGGTGCCGGTCGTGGTCCAGAACAGGTCCCAGAACGAGGCCCCCGGGTTCCGGTCCATCGACTCCCAGGCCGAGCGGGCGTTGTTCAGCAGCAACAGCAGCAGGATGCCGCCGACCACGGTCGCGAACCCGGCCACCTTGCGCGGGACCACGGCGATCCGGCGGAACTCCTCGAGCGACATCTTCATGGGCGAAGCGTGGCATACACAGAGACCCTGGTGCGCCCGCTGTACGCCAGATGGACGTACGGCGAGAGGGCCCGGACATCCTCGACGGATGTCCGGGCCCTCTCGGGTCAGACGGTGTGCCCTAGGGGCGCGGGATCACTTGACGATCTTGGTGACCCGGCCGGAGCCCACGGTGCGGCCACCCTCGCGGATGGCGAAGCCGAGGCCCTCCTCCATGGCGATCGGCTGGATCAGCTCGACGCTGATCTCCGAGTTGTCGCCCGGCATGACCATCTCGGTGCCCTCGGGCAGCGTGATGACGCCGGTGACGTCGGTGGTCCGGAAGTAGAACTGCGGACGGTAGTTGGAGAAGAACGGGTTGTGACGCCCACCCTCGTCCTTGGTCAGGATGTAGACCTGGCCCTCGAAGTCGGTGTGCGGGGTGATCGAACCCGGCTTCACGACGACCTGACCGCGCTCGACGTCCTCACGCTTGGTGCCGCGGAGCAGGAG
This sequence comes from Cellulomonas sp. RIT-PI-Y, assembly GCF_025642745.1. Lineage (GTDB taxonomy): Bacteria > Actinomycetota > Actinomycetes > Actinomycetales > Cellulomonadaceae > Cellulomonas. The sequence goes on along the minus strand of NZ_JANZKP010000004.1, from coordinate 21,728 downwards.
GCCACAGTTCTCGCCGGCCCACGCCTCGTCCATCTGCTTGTGGAACATCTCGATACCGGTGACCGTGGTCTTCTGCGCCGGACGGATACCGACGATCTCGACCTCGGAGTTGATCGCGAGCTTGCCGCGGTCGACCTTGCCGGTGACGACGGTGCCACGACCGGTGATGGTGAAGACGTCCTCGATCGGCATGAGGAACGGCTTGTCCATGTCACGGACCGGCTCCGGGACGGACTCGTCCACGGCGTCCAGCAGGTCCTCGACCGACTTGACCCACTCGGCGTCGCCCTCGAGGGCCTTCAGGCCGGAGACGCGCACCACGGGGGCGTTGTCGCCGTCGAAGCCCTGCGAGGACAGCAGCTCACGGACCTCCATCTCGACGAGCTCGAGGATCTCCTCGTCGTCGACCATGTCGGACTTGTTCAGCGCCACGAGCAGGTAGGGCACGCCGACCTGACGCGCGAGCAGCACGTGCTCGCGGGTCTGGGCCATCGGACCGTCGGTCGCGGCGACCACCAGGATCGCGCCGTCCATCTGGGCGGCACCGGTGATCATGTTCTTGATGTAGTCAGCGTGACCCGGAGCGTCGACGTGCGCGTAGTGGCGCTTCTCGGTCTCGTACTCGACGTGCGCGATGTTGATCGTGATACCGCGCTGCTTCTCCTCCGGCGCCTTGTCGATCTCGTCGAACGGCGTGAAGGGGTTCAGGTCCGGGTACTTGTCGTGCAGCACCTTCGAGATCGCAGCGGTCAGCGTCGTCTTGCCGTGGTCGACGTGACCGATGGTCCCGATGTTGACGTGCGGCTTGGTCCGCTCGAACTTGGCCTTGCCCACTGTGTCCTCCTCAGGACTGGTGTAGAGATTGCCGGTCGACGTGGGGCTGGTGGCCCCACGGACGAACGGTCCTACGGGTCGGGTTGTTGATGGTAATGACGACCTGTGGGACTACTCGCCCCGGGTCTTCTTGATGATCTCGTCGGCAACATTCCGAGGAACCTCGGCATAGCTGTCGAACTGCATCGAGTACACGGCGCGGCCCTGGGTCTTCGACCGCAGGTCCCCGACGTACCCGAACATCTCCGAGAGCGGCACCTGGGCGCGAATGACCTTCACGCCCGTCGCGTCCTCCATGGACTGGATCATGCCGCGACGCGAGTTGATGTCGCCGATGACGTCGCCCATGTACTCCTCGGGCGTACGGACCTCGACGGCCATGATCGGTTCGAGGAGCGCGGGGTCCGCCTTGCGGGCCGCCTCCTTCAGGACCATGGAACCCGCGATCTTGAACGCCATCTCCGAGGAGTCGACGTCGTGGTAGGCGCCGTCGAGCAGCGTGGCCTTGACCCCGACCAGCGGGAAGCCGGCCAGCACGCCCTGCTCCATCGCCGACTGGATACCGGCGTCGACGGAGGGGATGTACTCACGCGGGATGCGACCACCGGTGACGGCGTTCACGAACTGGTACATCTCGCCCTCGTCCGACACCAGCGGCTCGAAGGACATCTGCACCTTGGCGAACTGGCCGGAACCACCGGTCTGCTTCTTGTGCGTGTAGTCGATCTTGTCCACCTTGCGGCGGATGGTCTCGCGGTAGGCCACCTGGGGCTTGCCCACGTTGGCCTCGACCTTGAACTCACGGCGCATCCGGTCGACCAGCACGTCCAGGTGGAGCTCGCCCATACCGCCGATGACGGTCTGGCCGGTCTCGTCGTCCAGACGGACCCGGAAGGTCGGGTCCTCCTCGGACAGCTTCTGGATGGCGGTGGAGAGCTTCTCCTGGTCGCCCTTGGTCTTCGGCTCGATGGCCACGTCGATCACGGGCTCGGGGAAGGTCATCGACTCGAGCACGATCGGCGCGTCCTGGGCGGCCAGGGTGTCACCGGTGGTGGTGTCCTTCAGGCCGATGAACGCGTAGATGTGACCGGCGTGCGCCGAGTCGACCGGGTTCTCCTTGTTGGAGTGCATCTGGAAGAGCTTCCCGATGCGCTCCTTCTTGCCCTTGGTCGCGTTGAGGACCATGTCGCCCTGGGCGACCTTGCCGGAGTAGACCCGGACGTAGGTCAGGCGACCGAAGAACGGGTGCACGGCGACCTTGAAGGCCAGCGCGGAGAACGGCTCGGAGGCGTCGGGGTGACGCTGCAGGACCTTCTCCTCGTCCTTCGGGTCGTGACCGTCGACGGCCGGGACGTCCAGCGGGGTCGGCAGGTAGTCGATCACGGCGTCGAGCATGGGCTGCACGCCCTTGTTCTTGAACGCCGAGCCGCAGAGCACCGGGAAGGCCTCGGTGGCGATGACGAGCTTGCGGATGCCGGACTTGATCTCGGCGACCGTGAGCTCCTCCCCACCCAGGTACTTCTCCAGCAGCTCCTCGTCCGCCTCGGCGACCGACTCGAGGAGCTCGGCGCGGTACTGCTCCGCCTTCTCGACCAGGTCGGCCGGGATCTCCTCGATCTCGTACTTCTCGCCCAGGGCGGTCTCGCCGCGCCAGACCAGAGCGCGCTGCTCGATCAGGTCGACGACGCCGATGAAGTCGTTCTCGGCACCGATCGGCAGCTGGATGACCAGCGGCTTGGCCTTGAGACGGTCCTTGATGGTCTGCACGGTGAAGTAGAAGTCCGCACCGAGCTTGTCCATCTTGTTGACGAAGCAGATGCGCGGGACGTCGTACTTGTCCGCCTGCCGCCACACGGTCTCCGACTGGGGCTCCACGCCCTCCTTGCCGTCGAACACCGCGACCGCACCGTCGAGGACGCGGAGCGAGCGCTCCACCTCGACCGTGAAGTCCACGTGGCCCGGGGTGTCGATGATGTTGATCTGGTTGTTCTTCCAGTAACAGGTCGTCGCGGCCGACGTGATCGTGATGCCGCGCTCCTGCTCCTGCTCCATCCAGTCCATCGTCGACGCGCCGTCGTGCGTCTCACCGATCTTGTAGTTGACCCCGGTGTAGAACAGGATCCGCTCGGTGGTGGTGGTCTTGCCAGCATCGATGTGCGCCATGATGCCGATGTTGCGGACCTTGTTCAGGTCCGTCAGCACGTCCAGTGCCACAGGTTCAGCCCCTCGATTATCGAGCTCGCTCAGCCGCTGGGATTACCAGCGGTAGTGGGCGAACGCCTTGTTGGACTCGGCCATCTTGTGCATGTCCTCGCGACGCTTCACCGCGGCACCCAGGCCGTTGGAGGCGTCGAGGATCTCGTTCATCAGGCGCTCGGTCATCGTCTTCTCACGACGGGCGCGGGAGAAGTCGGTCAGCCAGCGGAGCGCCAGAGTGGTCTGGCGGACCGGGCGGACCTCGACCGGGACCTGGTAGGTGGCGCCACCGACGCGGCGGGAGCGGACCTCGAGCGACGGCCGGACGTTGTCCAGCGCACGCTTCAGCACGACCACCGGGTCGGACTGGGTCTTCTCACGCACGCCCTCGAGGGCGGCGTAGACGATGGCCTCCGCGACGGACTTCTTGCCGTCCAGGAGGATCTTGTTGATGAGCTGCGTGACGACCGGGGACCCGTAGACGGGGTCGACGATCAGCGGCCGACGAGGGGCCGGACCCTTACGAGGCATCGGTTCAGCCCTTCTTCGCGCCGTAGCGGCTACGAGCCTGCTTACGGTTCTTCACGCCCTGAGCGTCCAGGGCACCACGGATGATCTGGTAACGCACACCGGGGAGGTCCTTCACGCCGCCGCCGCGCACGAGCACGATGGAGTGCTCCTGCAGGTTGTGGCCCTCGCCGGGGATGTAAGCGGTGACCTCGATGCCGGTCGAGAGGCGCACACGGGCGACCTTCCGCAGGGCAGAGTTCGGCTTACGGGGGGTGGTGGTGTACACGCGGGTGCACACGCCACGACGCTGCGGGGAGCTCTTCAGAGCAGGCGTCTTCGACTTCTTGGTCTTGGCCTGCCGGCCCTTGCGGACCAGCTGCTGGATCGTAGGCACTACGTCTCCGTCTTGTTGATGAGTTGGTCTGACCGGCACCCGTCACCCTGGACGGCCGGCTCGTCCCGGATCGCTGCCCGTCGTGCAGCTACCCCGGAGTGGTCTTGCGTCCCGCCACCGACCCCCGCGCCCGGGCGTGTCGTCCGGTGCTCCACACTCGACCGATCCTGCGAGGAACCGATCGATTGCGCGAGCGCGCGCGAGAGCCCGACGGCGCGGGCACGGTGTCCTACGTTACCCGCGCCTGACCGCAGAATCAAAGCAGTTCGGCTGTGGGCCGACTGCGCAGGTCCGGGCCACGTCGTCGTCACCGGCTCGTCGACCGCCGGACATGCTCGAGGGGCTCCCCACCACGCGGGTGGGGAGCCCCTCGGCTGCCGTCAGGCGATCAGGTCATCGAGTCAGCGGAAGTCGCCGAAGTCGATGTCCTCGAGCGGGATCGCCTCGCCCGAGCCGAGGCCCAGGGCGGGGAAGTCGATCTCGTCGTAGCCGAAGGACGGGTACAGCTCGGCCTTCGCCTCCTCGGTGGGCTCGACCACCACGTCGCCGTACCGGGGCAGGCCCGTGCCGGCGGGGATGAGCTTTCCGAGGATGACGTTCTCCTTCAGGCCGAGCAGCGGGTCGGAGCGACCCGACATCGCGGCCTCGGTGAGGACGCGGGTCGTCTCCTGGAAGGACGCCGCCGACAGCCACGAGTCGGTGGCCAGCGACGCCTTGGTGATGCCCATCAGCTCCGGACGGCCGGAGGCCGGCTGGCCACCCTCCGCCACGGCCTTGCGGTTGGCGTCCTCGAACCGGCCGCGCTCGGCCAGCTCACCCGGGAGCAGGCCGGTCTCGCCGGAGTCCAGCACGGTCACGCGCCGCAGCATCTGCCGCACGATGACCTCGATGTGCTTGTCGTGGATGTCCACGCCCTGGGAGCGGTAGACCTCCTGGACCTCGTCCACCAGGTGCTTCTGGGTGGCACGCGGGCCGAGGATGCGCAGGACCTTCTTCGGGTCCACGGCGCCCTGGACCAGCTGGGTGCCGACCTCGACGTGGTCGCCGTCGTTCACCAGCAGCCGGGACCGCTTGGTGATCGGGTAGGCGATCTCCTCCGAGCCGTCGTCCGGGGTGAGCACGATCTTGCGGATCCGCTCGGAGTCGTCGATGACGACCCGGCCGGAGAACTCCGCGATCGGGCTCTCGCCCTTCGGGGTACGGGCCTCGAAGAGCTCCTGCACACGGGGCAGACCCTGCGTGATGTCCTCCGCGGAGGCGACACCACCGGTGTGGAAGGTACGCATGGTCAGCTGCGTGCCCGGCTCACCGATCGACTGCGCCGCGATGATGCCGACGGCCTCGCCGATGTCCACCAGCTTGCCGGTGGCCAGCGAGCGGCCGTAGCAGCGGGCGCAGGTGCCGACCCGGGACTCACAGGTGAGCACGGAACGGACCTTGATCTCGGTGACGCCGGCCGCGATCAGGCGGTCCAGCATGACGTCGCCGACGTCCTCGCCGGCGCGGCCGACGATCTCGCCGTCCAGCTCGACGTCGGTGGCCAGGGTGCGGGCGTAGACCGAGGTCTCCACCTTGTCGTGCCGGCGGTAGCCGTCACCGACCTTGACCCCGATCGGCATGGTCAGACCACGCTCGGTGCCGCAGTCGTCCTCGCGGACGATGACGTCCTGGGAGACGTCCACCAGACGACGGGTCAGGTACCCCGAGTCGGCGGTCCGCAGCGCGGTGTCCGCCAGACCCTTACGGGCACCGTGCGTCGCGATGAAGTACTCCAGGACCGACAGGCCCTCGCGGTAGTTGGACTTGATCGGGCGCGGGATGATCTCGCCCTTCGGGTTGGCCACCAGACCACGCATACCGGCGATCTGACGGACCTGCATCCAGTTACCACGGGCGCCGGAGCCGACCATCCGGAACACGGTGTTCCGGGCGGAGAAGTTCTCCTGCATCGCCTTGGCGACCTTGTCGGTGGCCTGGGTCCAGATCTCGATGAGCTCCTGACGGCGCTCGTCGTCGGTGATCAGACCCTTGTCGAACTGACCCTGCACCTTGGCGGCACGCGCCTCGTGCTCGGTCAGGATCTCCGCCTTGCCGGACGGGGCCGCCACGTCGGAGATCGCGATGGTCACGCCGGACCGGGTGGCCCAGCGGAAGCCGGCCTCCTTCAGCGCGTCCAGCGAGGCCGCGACCTCGACCTTCGGGTACCGCTCGGCCAGGTCGTTGACGATGACCGACAGGCGCTTCTTGTCGACGACGCCGTTCTCGTACGGGTAGTCCACCGGCAGCAGCTCGTTGAAGAGCGCGCGGCCGAGGGAGGTCTCGAACAGGTACGGCTTGTCGGCCACGAAGCCCTCGGGCTCGGTGCCCTCGGCGAAGACCAGACCGTCCATCCGGATCTTGACCACGGCGTTCAGGTCCAGGCTGCCCTGGTCGAAGGCCATGATCGCCTCGGCCACGGAACCGAAGGCGCGACCGGCGCCGATCGGGTCCTCGCGGTCCGAGGTCAGGTGGAACAGACCGATGATCATGTCCTGCGAGGGCATGGTGACCGGGCGGCCGTCCGACGGCTTCAGGATGTTGTTCGAGGACAGCATCAGGATGCGGGCCTCGGCCTGGGCCTCGGAGCTCAGCGGCAGGTGCACGGCCATCTGGTCGCCGTCGAAGTCCGCGTTGAAGGCGCCACACACCAGCGGGTGCAGGTGGATGGCCTTGCCCTCGACCAGCTGCGGCTCGAAGGCCTGGATGCCCAGGCGGTGCAGGGTCGGCGCACGGTTCAGCAGCACCGGGTGCTCGGTGATGACCTCTTCCAGCACGTCCCACACGACCGGACGGGCACGCTCGACCATCCGCTTGGCGGACTTGATGTTCTGCGCGTGGTTCAGGTCGACCAGGCGCTTCATCACGAACGGCTTGAACAGCTCGAGCGCCATCTGCTTGGGCAGACCGCACTGGTGCAGCTTCAGCTGCGGGCCGACCACGATGACCGAACGGCCCGAGTAGTCGACACGCTTGCCCAGCAGGTTCTGGCGGAATCGACCCTGCTTGCCCTTGAGCATGTCGGAGATCGACTTCAGCGGCCGGTTGCCCGGGCCGGTGACCGGACGACCGCGGCGGCCGTTGTCGAACAGCGAGTCGACGGCCTCCTGGAGCATCCGCTTCTCGTTGTTGACGATGATCTCCGGCGCGCCCAGGTCGAGCAGCCGCTTGAGGCGGTTGTTCCGGTTGATCACGCGGCGGTACAGGTCGTTCAGGTCGGAGGTCGCGAACCGGCCACCGTCCAGCTGCACCATCGGACGCAGGTCCGGCGGGATGACCGGGACGGCGTCCAGCACCATGCCGGTCGGCGAGTTGGTGGTGGTGAGGAACGCGTTGACGACCTTGAGGCGCTTGAGGGCGCGGGTCTTGCGCTGGCCCTTGCCGGTGCGGATGATCTCGCGCAGCGACTCGGCCTCGGCCTCCAGGTCGAAGTTCTGCAGGCGCTTCTGGATCGCCGCGGCGCCCATCGAGCCCTCGAAGTAGTTGCCGTACCGGTCCTGGAGGGCGCGGTAGAGCAGCTCGTCACCCTCGAGGTCGGCGACCTTCAGGTTCTTGAACCGGTCCCAGATGGTGTCCAGGCGGTCGATCTCCGCGTCGGCACGCTTGCGCAGCTGCGCCATCTCGCGCTCGGCGGAGTCGCGGACCTTGCGGCGCGCGTCGGCCTTGGCACCCTCGGCCTCCAGCTCGGCCAGGTCGGCCTCGAGCTTGGACGCGCGGGTGTTGATGTCGTTGTCCCGGCGGTCCGAGATCTCCTTGCGCTCCAGGTCGATCTCGTTCTGGAGGTTGGGGAGGTCTTCCTGACGGCCCTCGGTGTCGACCCACGTGATCATGTAGGCCGCGAAGTAGATGACCTTCTCCAGGTCCTTCGGGGCGAGGTCGAGCAGGTAGCCGAGGCGGGACGGCACACCCTTGAAGAACCAGATGTGGGTGACCGGGGCGGCGAGCTCGATGTGGCCCATCCGCTCGCGGCGCACCTTGGAACGGGTCACCTCGACGCCGCAGCGCTCGCAGATGATGCCCTTGAAGCGCACGCGCTTGTACTTGCCGCAGTAGCACTCCCAGTCCCGGGTGGGACCGAAGATCTTCTCGCAGAACAGACCATCCTTCTCCGGCTTCAGGGTCCGGTAGTTGATGGTCTCGGGCTTCTTGACCTCGCCGTGCGACCAGGCACGGATGTCGTCGGCGGTGGCCAGGCCGATACGCAGCTCGTCGAAGACGTTGACGTCGAGCAAGGGGTCCTACTTCCTTCGCGTTCCGGTGGGGGTGTCCCCGCCCGGAGGAATCTCAAAGTCGGTGTGTCGGCGCCCGGCGGGCCGGACCGGTGGGGGTCCGGCCCGTCGGGGCTCGGCGTCAGATCTCGTCGACGGAGCTCGCGGCGTTCGGGCGGCGGGACAGGTCGATGCCCAGCTCCTCGGCCGCCCGGTAGACCTCGTCGTCGTTCTCGCGCATGTCGATCGAGACGCCGTCGCTGGACAGCACCTCGACGTTCAGGCACAGGGACTGCATCTCCTTGAGCAGCACCTTGAACGACTCCGGGATGCCCGAGTCGGGGATGTTCTCGCCCTTGACGATCGCCTCGTACACCTTGACGCGGCCGGGGATGTCGTCCGACTTGATGGTGAGCAGCTCCTGCAGCGTGTAGGCGGCGCCGTACGCCTCCAGGGCCCACACCTCCATCTCACCGAAGCGCTGGCCACCGAACTGCGCCTTACCGCCCAGCGGCTGCTGCGTGATCATCGAGTACGGACCGGTGGACCGGGCGTGGATCTTGTCGTCGACCAGGTGGTGCAGCTTCAGGATGTACATGTAGCCCACCGACACCGGCTCCGGGAACGGCTCGCCGGAGCGGCCGTCGAACAGCCGCGCCTTGCCGTTGGTGCCGACCATCCGCTCGCCGTCACGGTTCGGCAGCGTCGCGCCGAGCAGACCGGTGAGGGTCTCCTCCGGCACACCGTCGAACACGGGGGTGGCGACCGGGTTGCCGGGCTCGGACGCCCGCGCGATCTCCGGCACCTGGCTGATCCAGGACAGGTCGCCCTCGGCCAGCTCGACGTTCCAGCCCTGCTTGGCGATCCACCCGAGGTGGACCTCCAGCACCTGGCCGACGTTCATCCGGCCGGGGACACCCATCGGGTTCAGGATGATGTCCACCGCGGTGCCATCGGGCAGGAACGGCATGTCCTCGACCGGCAGGATCTTGGAGATGACGCCCTTGTTGCCGTGACGACCGGCCAGCTTGTCGCCGTCGGTGATCTTGCGTCGCTGGGCGATGTACACCCGGACCAGCTCGTTCACGCCGGCGGGCAGCTCGTCGCCGTCCTCACGGTTGAAGGTGCGGACCTCGATCACGGTGCCGGACTCGCCGTGCGGCACCTTCAGGGAGGTGTCGCGGACCTCGCGGGCCTTCTCGCCGAAGATCGCGCGCAGCAGGCGCTCCTCCGGGGTCAGCTCGGTCTCACCCTTCGGGGTGACCTTGCCGACCAGCACGTCGCCGGCGGAGACCTCGGCACCGATGCGGATGATGCCGCGCTCGTCCAGGTCGGCCAGCACGTCCTCGGAGACGTTCGGGATGTCCCGGGTGATCTCCTCCGGGCCGAGCTTGGTGTCGCGGGCGTCGACCTCGTGCTCCTCGATGTGGATCGAGGACAGGACGTCGTCCTGCACGAGGCGCTGCGACAGGATGATCGCGTCCTCGTAGTTGTGGCCCTCCCACGACATGAGCGCGACCAGCAGGTTGCGGCCCAGGGCGAGCTCGCCCTCGTCGGAGGCGGGGCCGTCGGCGAGCACTGAACCGACCTCGACCCGGGCGCCCTGGTCGACCAGCACACGCTGGTTGTAGGAGGTGCCCTGGTTCGCGCGGCGGAACTTCGCGACCCGGTAGGTGGTGGTGGTGGCGTCGTCGTTGGCGACGGTGATCAGGTCGGCGGACACCTCGGTGACCACGCCGGCCTTGGTGGCGACGATGGTGTCACCGGCGTCCACCGCCGCACGCCACTCCATGCCGGTGCCGACCAGCGGCGCCTCGGAGCGGACCAGCGGCACGGCCTGACGCTGCATGTTCGCGCCCATGAGCGCGCGGTTCGCGTCGTCGTGCTCCAGGAACGGGATCAGCGCGGTGCCGACGGACACCATCTGGCGCGGGGACACGTCGATGTAGTCGACGATGTCGGCCGGGACGTCCTCGGTGTCGCCGCCCTTGACCCGGACCAGCACGGTCTCGTCGGCGAACCGGCCGTCGACGATGGTCGCGTTGGCCTGCGCGATGACGAAGCGGTCCTCGTCGTCGGCGGTCAGGTAGTGCACGTCGTCGGTGATCCGGCCGTGCTCGACCTTGCGGTACGGGGTCTCGACGAAGCCGAACGGGTTGATCCGCGCGAAGGTCGCCAGCGAGCCGATCAGGCCGATGTTCGGACCCTCGGGGGTCTCGATCGGGCACATGCGGCCGTAGTGCGACGGGTGGACGTCACGGACCTCCATGCCGGCGCGGTCGCGGGACAGACCACCCGGGCCCAGCGCGGACAGACGACGCTTGTGCGTCAGACCGGCGAGCGGGTTGTTCTGGTCCATGAACTGCGACAGCTGGCTCGTCCCGAAGAACTCCTTGATGGAGGCCACGACGGGGCGGATGTTGATCAGGGTCTGCGGCGTGATCGCCTCGACGTCCTGGGTGGTCATCCGCTCGCGGACGACGCGCTCCATCCGGGACAGGCCGGTGCGGACCTGGTTCTGGATCAGCTCGCCCACGGCGCGGATCCGGCGGTTGCCGAAGTGGTCGATGTCGTCGGTCTCGACGCGGACCTCGACCGCCTCGCCGTTGCGACGGCCCGGGAGGGTCGTCACGTCGGCGTGCAGGGCGGCCATGTACTTGATCGCGGCGACGATGTCGTCCTTGGACAGCACGGAGTCCGCGAGCGGGACGTCGATGCCGAGCTTCTTGTTGACCTTGTAGCGGCCGACCTTCGCGAGGTCGTAGCGCTTGGGGTTGAAGTAGAAGTTCTCGATCAGCGCGCGACCGGCCTCGACCGTGGGCGGCTCGCCCGGACGGATCTTGCGGTACAGGTCGAGCAGGGCCTCGTCCTGGGTCTGGACGTGGTCCTTCTCCAGGGTGTCGATGACGGCCGGGAACTGGGAGAACTCCTCGCGGATCTCCGACTCGGTCATGCCGAGAGCCTTCAGCAGCACGGTGGCGTTCTGCTTGCGCTTGCGGTCGACGCGCACGCCGACGTTGTCGCGCTTGTCGATCTCGAACTCGAGCCAGGCGCCACGGCTCGGGATGACCTTCACCGAGAAGACGTCCTTGTCGGAGGTCTTGTCCGGGGTGCGCTCGAAGTAGACGCCGGGGGAACGGACCAGCTGGGACACCACGACACGCTCGGTGCCGTTGATGATGAACGTGCCGCGGTCGCTCATGAGCGGGAAGTCACCCATGAAGACGGTCTGCGACTTGATCTCACCGGTGGTGTAGTTCACGAACTCCGCGGTGACGAACAGCGGCGCGGCGTAGGTGAAGTCCTTCTCCTTGCACTCCTCGGCCGTGTACTTCGGCGGCTCGAAGCGGTGCTCACGGAAGGACAGGGACATCGTCCCGCCGAAGTCCTCGATCGGGGAGATCTCCTCGAAGATCTCCTCCAGACCGGCGGTCTCCGGGACGTCCTGGCGTCCGGCCTCGACGGCGGCGGCGACTCGCGCCTGCCACCGCTCGTTGCCGAGCAGCCAGTCGAAGCTCTCGGTCTGCAGGCCGAGGAGGTGCGGGACCTCCAGCGGCTCGTCGATCCGGGCGAAGGAGACACGGCGGGAAGCCGTACGATTCGCGATGGCTTCGGAGATGGAAGTAGGGGTGCGCGAGGCAGCCAAGAGGGGTCCTTCCCAGCAGATCGAGTTCCCTGCGATCTGACCCGGCGTTCCACGGCACCCCGCCTCGGACTTTCCGACCTCGACCATGACGATGTCGGGAGGGTCCGGGTTATCTAGTGCCGCGGGCACAGGCCAGCGCAAAGCGCTAGCGTAGCCCACACTCCGCTGGAAGTCCAGAGCAGGATAGACGCGCCCCCCGCGAGCTGTCACCTCGGCGCGCCGGGTGACGTCGCGGCGCAGCTCAGGGCAGGTCGCGGACCGTGATCGTGGTGCCGTCGACGCGGACCGCGCGGCGGCCCCGGTGGTCGATCACGGTCGGGGCGAGATCGGACCAGTGCCAGGCGACCGCACCGGTGTCCGGGTCCCAGGCGGTGGCGGTGCCGTCCACGGTGCCGAGGATCAGCCGCCCGTCGGTGAGCAGGGCGGTGGGCAGCGGGTCGACCGGGATGCGGCGTCGCGGGGCGTCCTCGGGTGCGGCCGGGTCGACCAGCCGCAGGTGCGGTGCCGGGATCTGCTCGAACTCCTCGTCGTCCCAGTCCCCCGGGCAGGCCAGCACGAGCAGATCGTCGGTCACCCACGTCATCGGCAGATCCCAGTCGTCGCTCAGCACCGACTGCCGCACCGACGGGCCGTCCTCCGACTCCCAGGGGTTCCGGGTCAGCCAGTCCGGCAGCGACCAGGTCCGCAGGATGCCGATCGGCGTCCACATCCAGCCGCCGTCCGCCACGAACCGACCGCCGGGACTGATCGCGAGCGAGCCGTGGAAGTAGTCCAGATCGTGCTCCGGGTCCTTTCCGGCCGACCCGTCCGGGAGTGCCCGGCCGGTGAGCAGCTCGCCGGTCAGCGCGTCCGAGGCGTCCAGCCGGTTCCAGGCCGTGCGGTGCACCAGCAGGCGACGGTCCCCGTGCCGGGTCAGCGCGGCGGCGAACCGCACGGTGGCGCAGTGGTGGCCGTCGTTCACCAGGCGGCGGAGCACCGTCCCGACGGCGAGGTCGACCACGATCCCGTCCCGGCCACCGTCCCGGACCAGCACCGCGAGCGCGGCGTCGGCGGTGACGGACAGCCGCACGCCCTCGGGGGTGAACCGCCGGTCGCCGGGCTGCTGCCGGAGCGGCGGCAGCTCCACCCGGCACAGCACCCGCTGGTCCCCCGTGCCGAGGTCCACCCCGACCAGGTCACCGCAGTCGTCCAGCACCACCAGGTCCAGCCCGTCGGCGGACACCGCGGCGGCATCGAGAGCGGGGCGGCCGGTGCGCAGGATCAGGCGGGTGTCGGTCACGAGCGGGGAACCTAGCCCGGCCCGACGGCACTCAGCGGCCCCCCGGTGGTCCTGGGTGGACCCCACCCAGGACACCACGAGGGTCCGGGCCGACGAGCGACCCGGACGTGCGCCACTCGACGCCGCTCGCCCGCACCCGGGTCCACCCGGACCATGTCACCACGGTCACCCAGCACCACCCGACCCCGGGTCGACCTACTCGGCTCTACGCGGAGGCGGCGGCACGTCACCGGGGATGGGCGCGGGGTCGGAGCGACGGCGCCGTCGCTCCGGCGGCTACCCGACGCTGCGGCTGAGGCGGTTCGACATGACACGAGGCCCGCCCCGCGTGCTGCGGGACGGGCCTCGTGCGAGAGGTCCGGATCAGCGAGTGATCCGGGCGCGCGTCACTTGACGGTGACGGTGGCGCCGGCGCCCTCGAGGGCAGCCTTGGCCTTCTCCGCGGTCTCCTTGTTGACGGCCTCGAGGACCGGCTTCGGGGCACCGTCGACGAGGTCCTTGGCCTCCTTCAGGCCGAGGGAGGTCAGGGTGCGCACCTCCTTGATGACGGCGATCTTGCCGGAGCCAGCGGCCTCGAGGATGACGTCGAACTCGTCCTTCTCCTCCTCGGCAGCGGCCTCACCAGCGCCACCCGCGGGGGCGGCGACGGCGACGGCGGCCGGCGCGGCAGCGGTGACCTCGAAGACCTCCTCGAAGGCCTTCACGAAGTCGGAGAGCTCGATCAGGGTCAGACCCTTGAACTGCTCGATGAGCTCCTCGGTGCTGAGCTTCGCCATGATGGCGGTTCCTTCCGTTCGGTTCCCGTCGGTCACGCCGACCGGCGGGAGAGTTGTTCGAGTGACGCCGAAGCCCTGGTGGCTCAGGCAGCGGTGTCGACGGACTCCTGCTTGACGCGGAGCGCCTCGACGGTGCGCACGGCCTGCGCGGCGGGGGCGGTGAACATGTACGCGGCCTGGAACATCTTGGCCTTCATGGCACCGGCCGCCTTGGCCAGCAGAACCTCGCGGGACTCGAGGTCCGCGAGCTTGGTGATCTCCTCGGCGGTCAGGGCGCGTCCGTCGAGGACACCGCCCTTGATGACCAGCGCGGGGTTCGCCTTGGCGAAGTCACGCAGACCCTTGGCGGCCTCGACCGGGTCACCGGAGACGAAGGCGATGGCGGACGGGCCCTTGAGACCGTCGGCGATACCCTCGATACCGGCTTCCTTGGCCGCGATCGCGGTCAGCGTGTTCTTCACCACGGCGTAGGTTGCGTTGCCGCTGAGCGACCGCCGCAGCTGCTTGAGCTGGGCGACGGAGAGCCCGCGGTACTCGGTCAGCACGGCCGCGTTCGAGTCACGGAACTGGTCCGTGAGCTCTGCGACGGCGGCTGCCTTGTCCGGCCTCGCCATGTGGCAATCCTTCCGATGGTGGTGCCGCAGGTCACCGTCGACCCCGCACATGAGAAGAGCCCCGACGCAGGTCGGGGCTCGCATCCCGCACGCCGGAGCGTGCGACCATCGATTCCTCACCTGCGCGGGCCTCCGCCGGAGCGGGACTTCGGGCGGCCGCCGAACGAACGGCGGCCAGCGACCTGCGGTCTTGGGCGCGTGAAGTCTAGGCAGAAGTCGGGCCGGGACTCAAATCGCCTGGTGGAGCAGGACCGCGGAGTCGTAGGACTTGCCCGCCCAGTGCACGGTGTCGACGTGGTCGAAGCCCCAGCGGGTGTACATCCCGACCAGGCGTTCCGCGCTGATCGCGGTGTCGGCGCCGATCGCGGTCAGGCCCTGGGCGCGCACCCAGTCGAGCGCGCCGGCCCACAGCGAGCGGGCCAGTCCGTTCCCCTGGTGCTCGGGGTCGACCGCCAGCTGGTTGAGCCAGGCCCGGTGCGGCTCCCGGGCCACCGGGGTCAGGGCCCGGATGCCGTGGCCGGGCGGGACCGAGACGGTGAGGGTGGCGATCAGCGTGTGGTCCGACTCGACCACCCAGCACCGACCGCCCTCGACCCGGTGCCGGGTGGTGTCGACGTCCTGGGTGGCGGCGGTGTAGTTCAGACCGTCGGTCGCCAGGTCGGCGTAGGCCCGGTGCAGCAGCGCGGTGAGCGGCTCGGCGTCCTCCGCGCGGAACAGCCGGACGTCAGCACTCATGGGCACCAGGGTGTCACGCCCGGGCGGGCAGGTGATCGGCGAGCAGTTCGGCCAGGTGCACCCCACGGACGTCGGCGAGCTGCTCGGCCTGGGTCCGGCAGGAGAAGCCGTCGGCCAGGTAGACGTCACCCGGGGCCGCCGCGCGCAGGGCGGGCAGCAGGGAGTTCTCGGCGACCTGGACCGAGACGTCGTAGTGGCCCTTCTCCATGCCGAAGTTCCCGGCCAGCCCGCAGCATCCGGCCAGCGTGGAGAAGGTCGCGCCCGCGTCGGTGAGCAGCCCGCGATCCGCGGTGTAGGTCATGACGGCGTGGTGGTGGCAGTGCGGCTGGACCACGGCGGTGACGTCGGACAGGTCCGGCAGCTGCCAGCGGTCCCCGGGGCCGACGGGCGCGGGGGCGGTGAGCAGCTCGGCCAGGGTGTGGGTCGAGCGGGCCACGGCGACCGCGCGCGGGTCCCCGGGCAGCAGGTCGAGCAGGTCGGAGCGGAGCACCGCGGTGCAGGACGGCTCCAGGCCGACGATCGGGATGCCGTTCACCGCATACGGACCGAGCACCTCCAGCAGGTGGCGCAGCCGATCCCGGGCGCCGTCGAGCTGGCCGGTGGAGATCCAGGTCAGACCGCAGCAGGCGTCGTGGTCCGGGACCAGCACCTCGTACCCGGCGGCCCGCAGCACCGTGACCGCTGCGGCGGGCACCGAGGGGGCGAGGGTGTCGCTGAACGAGTCGGTCCAGAGCAGCACCCGGGGCCGGCTGCCGATCGTGAGTCCGGTCGGGGCGGGCTCCCGGGTGACGTCCACCTGGCCGCGCCGGACCGCCGAGCGGAACGGGGTCGGGGCGAAGGTGACCATCTTCCGTCGGGTGTCCATCCCGCCCGCGGCCAGGACGGCCTTGGCCAGCGGCCGTACGCCCAGTGCCGCGTTGGCCAGCCGGGCCAGTCCGGGCACGCCGGTCACCCACCGGGCCCAGCGGGGCAGCCAGCCCAGCGCGTAGTGGTTCATCGGGCGCAGTCGCCTGCGGTACGTGCGGTGCAGCACCTCGGCCTTGTACTGCGCCATGTCCACCCCGGCCGGGCAGTCCGAGGAGCACGCCTTGCAGGACAGGCACAGGTCGAGGGCCTGGTGCACCTCCGGCGACGACCAGCCCCGGGAGACCAGCGAGCCGTTGGCCATCTCCTGCAGCACCCGGGCACGGCCGCGGGTGGAGTCCTTCTCGTCCCGGGTGGCCAGGTAGGACGGGCACATGAATCCACCGGTGGCGGTGGAGTCCGCCCGGCACTTGCCGACACCCACGCAGCGGTGCACCGCGGTGGTGAAGTCACCGGCGTCGTGCTCGAAGGCGAATCCGGAGGCCGCGGGCAGCGGGTGGGCGTGCGGGCGGCGCAGGTCGGCGTCCAGCGGACGCGGCCGGACCAGGACGCCGGGGTTGAGCAGGTCGTCCGGGTCGAGCAGGTCCTTGAACGCCTCGAACACCCGGATGGCGCGCTCGGAGTACATCACCGGGAGCAGCTCGGAGCGGGCCCGGCCGTCGCCGTGCTCGCCGGACAACGAGCCGCCGTGCTCGGCGACCAGGTGCGCGGCGTCGGTCATGAACGCGCGCAACGCCTCGCCGGAGCGCTCCATCGGCACGTCCAGGCGCAGGTGCAGGCAGCCGTCGCCGAAGTGTCCGTAGGCCAGGCCGTCCACCTGGTGCCGGGCCATCAGCGCCTCCAGCTCGCGCAGGTAGCCGCCCAGTCGTTCCGGCGGGACCGCGGAGTCCTCGAAGCCCGGCCAGGCCTGAGCGCCCGAGGGGGTGCGGCCGCCCAGCCCGGCGCCGTCCTCCCGGATCCGCCACATGGCCGCGGCCTGGGGTCCGGGCGGGAAGACGCCCACCGCGGCGGTCCCGGCATCCGCCGCGAGCGCGGTCGCCCGGTCCATCGCCTCGGTCAGATCCGCCCCGCCGACCTCGACCATCAGCCACCCCGCGCCCTCGGGCAGCGGCGGGACCGCGGCGGCGCCCTTGACCCGGCGGACCACGTCGACCAGGCGGGCGTCCATCCCCTCGATCGCCAACGGGCCGTGCGCGAGCAGCGCGGGCACGGCGTCCGCGGCGGCGGGCATGTCCGGGTAGCCGAGGACCACCAGGACCGGGGCGGCCGCGATCGGCACCAGCCGGACGGTGGCGCCGAGCAGGGTCACCACGGTGCCCTCGGTGCCGACCAGGGCCTTGGCCAGGTCGGCGCCGCGCTCGGGCAGGAGATGCTCGAGGGAGTAGCCGGAGACCTGCCGGCCGAAGCGGCCGAGCTCGGTGCGCAGCAGCTCCAGCTCGCCGCGGACCAGGGCGTCCAGGCCGGGCACCGGGCCCAGGCCCTTCCCGGCGGTGAACCGACGGCCCCGGCCGTCCACCACGTCGAGCTCCAGGACGTTGTCCGCGGTGCGGCCGTAGGCGACCGCGCGCGGGCCGCAGGCGTTGTTGCCGATCATCCCGCCGAGCGTGGCGCGGGCCTGGGTCGACGGGTCCGGCCCGAAGCGCAGCCCGTGCGGGGCGGCCTCGCGTTGGAGCATGGCCATCACCACGCCCGGATCGATCCGGGCGGTGCCGGCCTCCGGGTCGATGCTGTGCACCCGGTTCACGTGCCGGGACCAGTCGAGCACCAGTCCGGTGCCCACCGCGTTGCCCGCCACCGAGGTGCCGCCACCGCGTGAGGTCACCGGGATGCCGAGCCCCCGTGCGGTCTCCAGCGCAGCGAGGGCGTCGTCCACGTCGCGGGGGAAGGCGACCACCTGCGGCACCACGCGGTAGTTCGAGGCGTCGGTGGAGTACTCGGCGCGTCGGCGGGTCGAGTTGTCGACGTCACCGCGCATCACCGCGCGCAGGGCGTGGGTCAGGTCCGTGCTGGCGGTCGTGGGGGCGGACACGGCGGTCAGTGTTCCACCCCGGAACACGTCATGGGCGGTCCGGTCCACCTGCCGGGCGCAGTTCCAGGTGGACCGGCCCGGCGGACGGGCCGGCACAGCCGCCGCAGGCGGCGCCCGGAGTGCAGGTGCCGCAGCCGAGCCCGAGCGCCGCGACGGTGGTGATCTCCCCCAGGCGCACCCAGTGGTCGATCGCCGCCTCGACCAGACCGAGGTCCGCGTCCAGCCGGGCCGCGATGGCACCCGGACGCGCGCCGTCCCGGGACTCGCGCAGCACATCGGTGAGCAGGCTCATCGCGTCACCACAGCAGTCGGAAGCTCTGGAACACGGCCACCGCCAGCACCCAGGCCACCGCGAGCTGGACCAGCACCGCGCCGGTCGCCCACCGACCGCCGTACAGCCGCCGTTGTTCGCCGACGGTCGCCAGGCACGGGGTGTAGGCCAGCACGAACAACATGAACGCCAGGGCGGCCGCGGCGCCGTGCCCGCCCGACGTGCGCTCCAGCGTGATGTGGATCTGTTCGCCCAGTCCCCCGGCGGCGGCCGCGTCCTCGGGCTCGGCGACGTGGTACGACTGCGCGAGCGAGCCGACCACGACCTCTTTCGCGACGAACCCGGTGACCAGCGCCGCGGACATCCGCCAGTCGTCGAACCCGGCCGGGGCGAACACCGGGGCGATCGCCTCCGCCACCGCGCCGTACGCGCTGTCCTCGACCGGGACGTCACCGACCGGGTGCTCCCCGGTGACCGGGACCGCCTGCAAGGCGGCCACCACGACCAGGGTGGCGACGATCACCGTGCCGGCCTTGACCACGAAGGAGCGGACCCGGGTCCAGGTGCTGACCAGGAGGGCGCGCAGCCGGGGTCGCTGATAGGCGGACAGGGCCAGCACCAGGGGCTCACGGGCCAGGTCGCGGAACAGCACCCCGCGCAGAGCCAGACCGCCGAGCACCACCAGCAGGATGGACGTGCAGTACAGCGCGAAGATCACCGTGCCGGCGTGCTCGGGGAAGAACACCCCGGCGAACAGGATGAACACCCACAACCGGGCCGGGCAGGCGGTGTACGGGATGAGCAGACCGGTCATCAGCCGTCCCCGCGCGTTCGGCAGGGTCCGCGCGGCCGACAGAGCGGGCAGGTTGCAGCCGAAGCCGATCACCAGCGGCAGCATCGCCCGGCCGTCCAACCCGATCGCGCGCATCGCCCGGTCGGCGACGAACGCGGCCCGGGCCAGGTAGCCGGAGTCCTCCAGCAGCGCGAAGGCGAGGAAGACCAGCGCCATCAACGGCGCGAAGGACAGCACGGTGCCCACCCCGACCAGGACGCCGTCGACCACGACGGCGCCGACCAGCGGGGGTCCGGGCAGCCAGCCGGAGACCCAGTCGGCCACCGTGCCGTTGACCGCGGAGTCGACGGCGTCGATCAGGGGTCCGGCCACGGTGGTGGTGAGCTGGAACATCGCCCACATCACCGCGAGGAACACCGGGATGCCGCACCACGGGTCCAGCAGCACCCGGTCCACCCGGTCGGAACGGGTGCGGTGCGGGGTGCGCGGCCGGTCGCCCAGACTCCCGAGCACGCCCTCGGCCCAGTCGAAGACCTGGTCGGCGTCGGCATCCGCCGCCAGGTCGCGTACGCCGGGGACGCCTGCGGCGAGCGCGTCGGCGACGGTCTCCCCCAGGGCACGCAGCCCCCGTCCGGCCCGCGGATCCACCGCGACCACCCGGACCCCGAGCCGGTCGGCCAGCACCGCCGGGTCGACGTCCACGCCACGGGCCCGGGCCACGTCATTCATCGTGAGCGCGGCGATCAGCGGCGCACCGGTGCGGGCGACCTGGCCGAGCAGATACAGCGAGCGGGACAGCGCGGTGGCGTCCAGCAGGACCACGATCAGATCCGGCGCCGCCAGGGCACCGGCACCGACGACCGCGTCGGCGGTCACCTGCTCGTCCGGCGACCGCGCCAGCAGGGAGTAGGTGCCGGGCAGATCGAGCAGCCGCAGCCGCCTCTCCCCCTGGCGCCAGGTGCCGGTCTGCAGCTCGACGGTGGTGCCGGGGGCGTTCATCACCCGCTGGCGGGCGCCGGTGAGCGCGTTGAACAGGGTGGACTTGCCGACGTTCGGGCTGCCGACCAGCGCGATCACCGGGGACGAGGTGAGGAGTTCCCCGCGCGGCGCCGGTGCGTCGTGACAGCTCATCGCGCGGCCTCGACCTGGATCAGCGCGCAGGTGGCGGCGTCCACCGCGAACCGCTCGGCCCCCAGCGCGACCACCCGGCCCCCGAAGGCTGCGCGCTGCGTCACCCGCAGGACCGCCCCGGGACGCAGGCCCATCTCGGCCAGCCGCAGCCGTTGCGACGTGGGCAGGGTGACGGTGGCGACCCGGCCGTCCGTCATCGGCGCGAGCTGCGCGAGGTCCATGCCGTGAGGCTAGAACTGAGGTGAGGCTGTCCATGGGACTCCGGTCCCGACCGTGGCCCGGGACCACGCGGCCACGGTCGGGCGGGATGCTCAGTCGAGCGCGGCGTCCAGGGTGATCTCGGTGCCGGTCAGCGCCTTGGACACCGGGCAGGTGGCCTTCGCGGCCTGCGCGGCCTGCAGGAAGCCGGACTCGTCCAGCCCCTCGACCTCGCCGCGGACGGTCAGCGCGATGCCGCTGATCCGGAAGCCGCCGTCGCTGTCCGGGCCGAGCGTGACGTCGGCGGTCACGTGCAGCGCGACCGGGGTGCCGCCCGCCTCGCCGATCAGGGCGGACAGCTGCATGGCGTAGCAGGAGGTGTGCGCGGCGGCGATCAGCTCCTCAGGGCTGGTGGTGCCCTGGGCGTCGTCGGCGGCCCGCTTGGGGAACGAGACGTCGTAGGTGCCGACGCCGGAGCTGGTGAGCTCGACCTGCCCGGAGCCCTCGTTCAGGGTGCCGTTCCAGGCGGTGCGGGCGGTACGGGTGGGCATGGTGACTCCTCACGCTGGGACGCAGGCGACCGTCCGGCCGCCGCACTCACGCTAGGTCGCCGCGCGCGGGATCGCACCCGCAGGTCAGGGGGTGAACTCCCAGTGCCACGGCTCCGGCTTCGACCCGTTGGCCCGGGCCCAGGACGGCAGGTCCCAGCCGAACTCCGGGGCGTGGTCCAGCAGCCAGCCGTGCGCGGTGCTGCCGAACCGGGACAGCGGGCCGCCGAGGTCCACGGCGGTGCCGCGGCCGTGGTTCGAGGTGCCCGGGGTCGCGCAGAGCGTGCCCTTGGCGGCGAGGCACGCGACCTGCGCGGCGTAGGACCGGTACGAGTCCGTGATCGGCAGATCGGTGCCGAACTCCGCACGGTAGGCGGCGTTGAGACCCTCCAGGCCCTCGGCGGCGTCGCAGCGCAGCCGCTGGCCAGGGGCGAAGCCGAGTGCGCACAGTGCCTCGGCCGGGACCTCACCGTTCGGGTAGGCGTCCAGCGAGGCGGCCTGGGCGGCCTTGCGCTCGGCCTCGGCCCGGGCGGCGGCGAGCTCCTCGGCCTGGCGTCGGGCCTCCGCCTCCGCCGCGACCCTGGCGGCCTCCTCGGCAGCGGCGGTGGCGGCCCGGAGATCGGCGGCACGGTGCTCGACGGCCAGGGCGGCGGCACGGACGCGCGC
>NZ_JANZKP010000039.1 GCF_025642745.1 Cellulomonas sp. RIT-PI-Y | reverse complement strand
GTCGCCGCGATGTTCGACGGCGTCGCCCGCCGGTACGACCTGACCAACGACGTGCTCTCCCTGGGGCAGGACCGCGCCTGGCGCCGGGCCACCCTGACGGCGCTGCACGCGGTGCCGGGGGAGAAGGTGCTGGACCTGGCGGCCGGGACCGGGACGTCCAGCGAGCCGCTGGCCGACGCCGGGGTGCGTGTGGTGCCCTGCGACATCTCGACCGGGATGCTCGCGGTGGGCAAGCAGCGCCGACCGGATCTGCCGTTCACGGCGGGTGACGCCACGGCGCTGCCGTTTGCGGACGACTCCTTCGACGCGGTGACGATCTCCTTCGGGCTGCGCAACGTGGTGGACACGGTCGGTGCGCTGGAGGAGATGCGGCGCGTGGTGCGCCCGGGCGGCCGTCTGGTGGTCTGCGAGTTCTCCACCCCGTCCTGGAAGCCGTTCCGCGCGGTCTACGACGGCTACCTGACCAAGGCGCTGCCGGCGGTGGCCCGCGTGGTCGCGAAGCAGTCGGCCGCCTACAGCTACCTGGCGGAGTCGATCCAGGACTGGCCGGACCAGCTGGGCCTGGCGCGTCTGATGAAGCAGGCCGGCTGGGGGTCGGTGGCCTACCGCAACCTCACCGGCGGGATCGTGGCGCTGCACCGGGCGACCAACCCGGGGGCGTGACCGGCGTCACTCCGTACGGCCGAAGCGATTCGCCCGGTTCGGGACATAGGTCCTGACGGTCGACAGGGCGTCAGCATGAGGCTGGGCAGGCCCCATTCCGCACGCGGGACCTAGGTCCGGGTTAGACTCGGCCGAAGCGAGTGTGACGGCATTCACATAGGTGAGGAAACTGTGACCAGTGCAGTGAGCGATGACGCGGACGTCATCGTCGTCGGGGCGGGACCTGGTGGGTCCAGCGCTGCCTATCACTGTGCCGCGGCGGGCCTCCAGGTGCTGCTGCTCGACAAGGCGTCCTTCCCCCGGGACAAGATCTGCGGCGACGGGCTGACCCCGCGCGCCGTGGCCGAGATGGTCCGGATGGGCGTGCCGATCCGCGAGCAGGACGGCTGGATCCGGAACACCGGTCTGCGGGTGATCGGCGGCGGCCACGTGATCGAGCTGCCCTGGCCCGAGCTGTCCAGCTACCCCTCCTTCGGCCTGGCCCGGGCGCGGATGTCGCTGGACCACCTGCTGGTCGAGCACGCCCGCGCCGCCGGGGCCAAGTTCCAGGAGCGGACGACCGTCACCGGCCCGCTGCTCGACGAGCGCACCGGCCGGGTGATCGGCGTGCAGGCCAAGGTCGCCGGCCAGGACGGTCCGGTCACCTACCGCGCGCCGGTCGTGATCGCGGCCGACGGGGTCTCCGCCCGCCTGGCCACCGGCATGGGCCTGGAGAAGCGCCAGGACCGTCCGATGGGCGTGGCGGTGCGCACCTACTTCCGGACCCCGCGGCACGACGACCCGATGATGGAGAGCCACCTCGAGCTCTGGGACGGCAAGCCCGGCGAGTCGGACCTGATGCCCGGCTACGGCTGGATCTTCTCCCTCGGCGACGGCAGCGCGAACGTCGGACTCGGCTCGGTGAGCTCCACCGCCGCGGCGACCACGGTCAACTACAAGGACCTGTTCGCGAAGTGGATGGCGAACGCCCCGGCCGAGTGGGAGTTCACCGAGGAGCACCAGCTCGGCCCGGTGCGCGGCGCCGCGCTCCCGATGGGCTTCAACCGCGGTCCGCTCTACGGCCGGGGCCTGATGCTGGTCGGCGACGCCGCCGGCATGATCAGCCCGTTCAACGGCGAGGGGATCGCCTACGCGTTGCAGGCCGGCCGGGTCGCCGCGGACTCGATCACCCAGTCACTGGCCCGGGGCACCGCCGCCGGGCGCGAGCGGGCGCTGGCCACGTATGGCACCCGGATGAAGGACGACCTCGGCGGGTACTACACCCTGGGCCGGGTCTTCGTGAAGCTGATCGAACACCCGCAGGTCATGCACCTGTGCACGCGCTACGGGCTGCCTCGTCCGCTGCTAATGAAGTTCGTGCACAAGCTGCTGGCCGACTGCTACGAACCGCACGGCGGCGACTGGGCCGACCGCGTGATCGCCGGACTCGCACGGATGGCGCCCGCGGCATGAGACCACCAGACCCGCTCGCAGCGCCGGTTCCCACTCGCCCCCCACGAGGAGCCGGACGACGCTGAGATGACTGTGACGCCCCCGGAAGCACTCCACCCCCCACTGGGAGAGCCCCGATGAACAATCCGTATATCCCCCTGCTCGTCCTGATGGGCGTGGCCGCGCTGCTCGCCCTCGGCGGGCTCGGCGCGAGCGCCGTCATCGGCCCGAAGCGCTACAACCGCGCCAAGCTCGAGGCCTACGAGTGCGGCATCCAGCCGACCCCGCACGCGATGGGCGGCGGCCGGTTCCCGGTGAAGTACTACCTGGTCGCGATGACGTTCATCGTCTTCGACATCGAGGTGGTCTTCCTCTACCCGTGGGCGGTCAGCTTCTCCGAGCTGGCGCTGTTCGGCCTGATCGCGATGCTGGGATTCCTCGCGCTGATCACGGTGCCCTTCATGTACGAGTGGCGCCGCGGCGGCCTGGAATGGGACGAGGACTGACATGGGTATCGAAGAGGCTCCGTCCGGATTCGTCCTGACCTCGGTCGAGAAGTTCGCCGGCCTGGCGCGCAAGTCCTCGCTCTGGCCGGTCACCTTCGGCCTGGCGTGCTGCGCGATCGAGATGATGGCGACCGGTGGTTCCCGGTTCGACATCTCCCGGTTCGGCATGGAGGTGTTCCGCGCCTCGCCGCGCCAGTCCGACCTGATGATCGTCGCCGGCCGGGTGAGCCAGAAGATGGCCCCCGTCGTGCGCCAGGTCTACGACCAGATGGCCGGGCCGAAGTGGGTGCTGTCGATGGGCGTGTGCGCCAGCTCCGGCGGCATGTTCAACAACTACGCGATCGTCCAGGGCGTCGACCACATCGTGCCGGTGGACATCTACCTGCCCGGCTGCCCGCCGCGGCCCGAGATGCTGATCAACGCGATCCTCGAGCTGCACGAGCAGATCCGGGACGAGCCGCTCGGCAAGGACCGCCGTGAGATCGCCGAGGCGGTGGAGGCGGCCGCGCTGCGCGCCGAGCCGACCTCGCACATGACGGGACTGCTCCGATGACCGACGAGAAGAAGGATGCCGCCGAGGCCGTGAACACCGAGGCGCAGGCCACCTCGGAGACGGCCCTGGAGGCGGGGTCCCAGGGGCACCGGACGCCGCTGGACGTCGTCGCGGTCCGTGAGGGCATGTTCGGCGTCTCCGGCTCCGGCGACACCTCCGGATTCGGCGGCCTGGTCAGCACGGTCGCGATGCCCGGCCCGAGCGAGCGGCCCTACGGCGGCTGGTTCGACGAGGTCGTGGACGTGCTGATCGAGCTGCTGGACGGCTCCGGCACCGGTTACGCGAACGCGGTCGAGTCGGTCATCGTCGACCGCGGCGAACTGACCCTGAACATCGCCCGCGCCCACCTGGTCGAGGTCGCGCAGCACCTGCGCGACGACCAGGACCTGCGGTTCGAGCTCTCGCTGGGCGTCTCCGGCGTGCACTATCCGCACGACACCGGCCGGGAGCTGCATGCGGTCTACCACCTGACCTCGATCACCCACGGTCGTCGGCTGCGGCTCGAGGTCGCGGTGCCGGACGCCGATCCGACCATCCCCACCACGGTGGACGTCTACCCGGCCAACGACTGGCACGAGCGCGAGACCTGGGACTTCTTCGGCATCGTCTTCACCGGGCGCAGCGACCTGGCCCGGATCCAGATGCCGGACGACTGGCCCGGGCACCCGCAGCGCAAGGACTACCCGCTCGGTGGCATCCCGGTGGAGTACAAGGGCGCCACCGTGCCCCCGGCCGATCAGCGGAGGCAGTACACATGAGCGCTCAGACCCACGCCACCGCGCACCTGTTCGACGCGGAGACCGACGGCATCAGGTCCTTCGAGGCGACCGGCGGCGACTGGTCGGACATCGCCGAGGAGGCGGCCCGGCTCGGCGAGCAGCGCATCGTCGTCAACATGGGCCCGCAGCACCCGTCCACCCACGGCGTGCTCCGGCTCATGCTCGAGATCGACGGTGAGACGGTCACCGAGGCCCGTGCGGGCATCGGCTACCTGCACACCGGCATCGAGAAGAACATGGAGTTCCGCACCTGGACCCAGGGCGTGACCTTCTGCACCCGGATGGACTACCTGGCGCCGTTGTTCCAGGAGGCCGCGTACTGCCTCGGCACCGAGCGCCTGCTCGGCATCACCGACGACATCCCGGAGCGGGCCACCCAGATCCGGGTGCTGATGATGGAGCTGAACCGGGTGGGCTCCCACCTGGTCGCGCTGGCCACCGGCGGCAACGAGCTCGGCGCCACCACCCTGATGACCATCGGCTTCACCGCCCGCGAGGAGATCCTGCGGGTGTTCGAGCTGATCACCGGCCTGCGGATGAACCACGCGTACATCCGGCCCGGCGGCGTCGCGCAGGACATCCCCCCGGGCGCGCTGGACCAGATCCGCGAGGCGATCGTCGGCGTGAAGCGTTACCTGCGCCAGCTCGAGGACCTGATGCTCGGCCAGCCGATCCTCAAGGGCCGGCTGCAGAACGTCGGCGTGCTCAACCTGGCCTCGTGCATGGCGCTGGGCATCACCGGCCCGATGCTGCGCTCCACCGGACTGCCCTACGACGTCCGCAAGGCCGCGCCGTACTGCGGGTACGAGACCTACGACTTCGACGTCCCGGTGCTGGACAACGCGGACTGCTGGGACCGGATGGTCCTGCGGATCGAGGAGTGCTACCAGTCGATGAAGATCGTCGACCAGGTGCTCGAGCGCCTGCAGGCCTCCACCGGCACGCCGGTCATGGTCGGCGACAAGAAGATCGCCTGGCCCGCGCAGCTGGCCATCGGCTCGGACGGCATGGGCAACTCCCTGGACCACATCCGGGAGATCATGGGCACCTCGATGGAGGCCCTGATCCACCACTTCAAGCTGGTGACCGAGGGCTTCCGGGTCCCGGCCGGACAGGTGTGGCAGACCGTCGAGCACCCGCGTGGCGAGCTGGGTGTGCACCTGGTCTCCGACGGCGGGACCAAGCCGTACCGGGCGCACTTCCGCGACCCGTCCTTCAACAACCTGCAGGCCGTGTCGATGCTCTGCGAGGGCGGGCAGGTGGCGGACGTCGTCTGCGCCGTCGCCTCCATCGACCCGGTGCTCGGAGGGGTGGACCGATGACCGTCGTCAACACGGGCCGTCGGTACGACGACGCGACCCATGCCCGCCTCGCGGCCGACGCCGCGCAGGTGCTGAGCCGCTACCCGGACCCCCGCTCCGCGCTGCTGCCCCTGCTGCACCTGGTGCAGTCCGAGGACGGGTTCGTCAGCCCGTCCGGGATCGCGTTCTGCGCCGAGACCCTGGACCTGAGCACCGCCCAGGTCTCCGCGGTCGCGACCTTCTACACCCAGTACAAGCGGCGCCCGAACGGCGAGTACACCGTCGGCGTCTGCACCAACACGCTGTGCGGGATCATGGGCGGCGACGCGATCTGGGAGGACCTGACCGAGCGGCTGGGCATCGGCAACGACGAGACCACCGCCGACGGGAAGATCACGCTCGAGCGGATCGAGTGCAACGCCGCCTGCGACTACGCGCCGGTGATGATGATCAACTGGGAGTTCTTCGACAACCAGACCCCGGAGTCCGCCGCCGACGTGGTGGGCAGGCTGATCGCGGGCGAACCGGTGGCCCCGACCCGCGGCCCGGACCGGGTGGGGACCTTCAAGGAGGTCTCCCGGGTGCTCGCCGGGTTCAACGACGGGCACGCGAACGAGGGCGTCGCCGCCGGGGCTCCCACCCTGCGCGGCCTGGAGCTGGCCCGTGCACACGGCTGGACCGCCCCGGCCTACCCGGACGGCGACTCCGACTCCGACTCCGGCGCGGCACCGCTGGACGCCGGCGACACCACGCCGGGCGTGGGCGAGCCGCAGTCCTCCACCGACCGGCCCGCCGCCGGCGCGCAGGAGCGCTCCGGCGAGCAGGAGAAGACCGAACACGGAAGCGAGAAGGAGTCGTGATGTCCCCGACGCCGACCCTGACCCCGGTGCTCAGTGAGCGCTGGGACGCCGACAGGTCCTGGACGCTGAGCAGCTACGAGGCGCACGGCGGGTACCGCGGCCTGCGCAAGGCGCTGAGCATGGACGCCGGTGACCTGGTCACCACCGTGAAGGACTCCGGGCTGCGCGGTCGTGGCGGCGCGGGCTTCCCGACCGGCCTCAAGTGGTCCTTCCTCCCCGCTCCGGACGGCGGCCCCCGCTACCTGGTGGTGAACGCCGACGAGTCCGAGCCGGGCACCTGCAAGGACATCCCTTTGATGATGGCCGACCCGCAGGTGCTGGTCGAGGGGGTGGCGATCACCTCCTACGCGATCGGCTGCCACCACGCCTTCATCTACCTGCGCGGCGAGGTCGTGCACGTCTACCGCCGACTGCTGCAGGCGGTCGAGGAGGCCTACGCGCAGGGCTACCTGGGCAAGGACATCCTCGGCTCCGGCTACGACCTGGACGTCACGGTGCACGCCGGGGCCGGGGCGTACATCTGCGGCGAGGAGACCGCGCTGCTCGACTCGCTGGAGGGCCGTCGTGGCCAGCCGCGGCTCAAGCCGCCGTTCCCGGCCGTCGCGGGGCTGTACGCCCGGCCGACCGTGGTGAACAACGTCGAGTCGATCGCCTCGGTGCCCGGGATCGTGCTGGGCGGCTCGGACTGGTTCCGGGAGATGGGCACCGACAAGTCCCCGGGCCACGGCATCTTCTCGCTGTCCGGCCACGTGGCGCGGCCCGGTCAGTACGAGGCGCCGTTCGGCATCACCATGCGCGAGCTGCTGGAGATGGCCGGGGGCGTCCGTGAGGGCCACGAGCTGAAGTTCTGGACCCCGGGCGGATCCTCGACGCCGATCTTCACCGCCGAGCACCTGGACGTCCCGCTGACCTACGACGACGTGTCGGCCGCCGGCTCCATGCTGGGCACCCGCGCGCTGCAGGTCTTCGACGAGACGGTCTCCGTGGTGAAGGCGGTCTCGCGCTGGATCCAGTTCTACAAGCACGAGTCCTGCGGCAAGTGCACCCCCTGCCGGGAGGGCACCTTCTGGCTGGCCCAGGTGCTCGGCCGCCTGGAGGCCGGACAGGGCGACCCCGGCGACATCGAGCTGCTGCTCGACCTGTGCGACAACATCCTGGGCAAGGCGTTCTGCGCCCTGGGCGACGGCGCCACCTCCCCGGTCACCTCCGCGGTGCAGTACTTCCGCGAGGAGTTCGAGGCCGGGATGCACAGCGCGGCCGACGAGCTGTTCCCGCCGGAGCGCTCGAGCCTGTTCGCCTACACCCCCCGCCGGACGTCGGGTCGACTCGCGGGAGTCCACGCATGAGCACTCCGCACGCCACCGCTCGCTTCGCTCCCGATTCCGCGAGGACCCCCCGATGACCGTCACCGCCAGCAAGAGCGCGACACCCGCCGTGCAGGACGGGGTCACTTTCTCCATCGACGGCATCGAGACCACGGTGCCGAAGGGCACCCTGGTGATCCGTGCCGCCGAGCAGCTCGGCATCCAGATCCCGCGGTTCTGCGACCACCCCCTGCTCGCCCCGGCCGGTGCCTGCCGCCAGTGCCTGGTCGAGGTCTGGGCACCCGGTCGCGACGGCAACCTGGCCAAGATGCCGAAGCCCCAGGCCTCCTGCACCCTGACCGCCACCCCTGGCATGGAGGTGCGCACCCAGCGGACCTCCGCCGAGGCGGACAAGGCGCAGCACGGCGTGATGGAGCTGCTGCTGATCAACCACCCGCTGGACTGCCCGGTCTGCGACAAGGGCGGCGAATGCCCCCTGCAGAACCAGGCGATGTCCAACGGCCGGGGCTCCACCCGGTTCGTGGACATCAAGCGCACCTTCCCCAAGCCGATCGCGGTGTCGACCCAGATCCTGCTGGACCGGGAGCGCTGCATCCTCTGCCAGCGCTGCACCCGGTTCTCCCGGGAGATCGCCGGTGACCCGTTCATCGACCTGCAGAAGCGCGGAGCGATGCAGCAGATCGGCCGCTTCGACGCCGAGATCCTCGGCTTCGACGACACGGCCCCCGAGCCGGTGCTGCTGGGCACCGAGATCCCGGTCGGCCCCGCGGAGATCGACGAGGACGGCGAGGCCTTCGCGTCCTACTTCTCCGGCAACACGGTGCAGATCTGCCCGGTCGGCGCGCTCACCAGCGCCGCCTACCGGTTCCGGGCCCGTCCGTTCGACCTGGTGTCCACACCGGGCGTCTCGGAGCACGACTCCAACGGCTCCGCGATCCGGGTCGACCATCGCCGCGGTGTGGTGCTGCGCCGGCTGTCCGGTGAGGACGCCGAGGTCAACGAGGAGTGGATCAGCGACAAGGACCGCTTCGGCTTCGCCTGGCAGTCCGCCGCCGACCGGATCACCAGTCCGCTGGTGCGCGAGGACGGCGAGCTGCGGCCCGCGTCCTGGGCCGAGGCGCTGGAGGTCGCGGCGCACGGTCTGGAGCAGGCCTCCGGGGTCGGCGTGCTGCCCGGCGGTCGCGTGACCCTCGAGGACGCCTACGCCTACGGCAAGTTCGCCCGCCTGGCGCTCGGCACCAACGACGTGGACCACCGGGCCCGCCCGCACTCCGCCGAGGAGTCCGACTTCCTGGCGCACGCGGTGGCCGGCACCGGGCTGGGCGTGACCTTCACCGACCTGGAGCACGCCCCCGCGGTGCTGCTCGCCGGTCTGGAGGCCGAGGAGGAGGCCGGGGTCCTCTACCTCCGGCTCCGCAAGGCCGCGACCAAGGGCCGCACCCGCGTCCTCGCGGTGGCGCCCTTCGCCAGCCGTGGCCTGGAGCGGATGAACGGCACCCTGATCGCGGCCGCCCCGGGCACCGAGCCCGAGGTGCTGGACGCCATCACGAAGGGAAAGCTCTCCGAGCCGAACGAGCAGCTCTCCGCCGAGGGCGCGGTCATCCTGGTCGGCGAGCGCCTGGCCGCCGTGCCGGGTGCGCTGTCCGCGGTGCTCCGCCTGGCCGACCGCACCGGCGCCCGACTGGCCTGGGTGCCGCGTCGGGCGGGGGAGCGCGGGGCCGTCGATGCCGGGGTGCTGCCAGGTCTGCTGCCGGGTGGCCGCCCGGTCGCCGACCCGGCCGCCCGGGTGGACGTCGCCGCTGCGTGGGAGGTCGAGCACCTCCCCGCCGAGCCCGGTCGCGACCTGGACGGGATCATCGCGGCCGCCGCCTCCGGCGACCTGGGCGCCCTGGTGGTCGGCGGTGTCGACCTGCGTGACCTGGCCGACCCGGCCGCCGCCCGAGCCGCCCTGGACGCCGTCGGCTTCCTGGTCTCGCTCGAGGTGCGGAGCTCGGAGGTGACCGAGCGGGCCGACGTGGTGCTGCCGGTCGCCCCGCCGGTGGAGAAGCCCGGCACCTTCGTCAGCTGGGAGGGCCGTCGCCGGCCGTTCCCGCAGGCGCTGACCTCCACCGCCATGCCGGACCACCGGGTGCTGGACGCCCTGGCCGACGAGCTGGGCGTCACCCTGGGCACCAGGACGATGGCCGCCGTGCACGCCGAGCTGGACGCGCTGGGCAGCTGGGACGGGTCGCGCATTGGGGCCCCCGCGGTCTCCGCCGGTCCCGCCCCGGCCATCGATGCCGGGCAGGCCGTGCTGGCCACCTGGCACCTGCTGCTCGACACCGGCCGGCTCCAGGACGGCGAGCCCTTCCTGGCCGGCACCGCCAAGCGACCGGTCGCCCGGGCGTCGGCGGCCACCGCGGCCGGGATCGGCCTGACCGCGGGACAGCCGGTGGAGGTCAGCACCGACGCGGGCGCGATCGTGCTCCCGCTGGTGATCGACGACCTGCCGGACCACGTGATCTGGCTGCCCACCGCCGCCCCCGGCTGCCAGGTGCGGGACACCCTGCACGCGGTCGCCGGTGACGTGGTGCGGATCGCCGCTGCGACCACCGGGGAGGTGACGGCGTGAACGGCCTGATGCGCGTGGCGACCACCGGCGCCGACTTCAGCAACGACGTCTTCTGGGTCTGGCTGCTGAAGGCGGTCGGGATCATCGTCTTCCTGCTGCTGTCCGTGCTGATCGCGATCTGGTTCGAGCGGCGCGTGGTCGGCCGGATGCAGCTGCGTCCCGGACCGAACGTCCACGGCCCGTTCGGCCTGTTCCAGTCGCTCGGCGACGCGATGAAGCTCCTGCTCAAGGAGGACATCACCGTCAAGGCGGCCGACAAGGTCCTCTACATCGTCGCGCCGATCATCGCGGTGTTCTGCTCGCTGCTCACCTACGCGGTGATCCCGTTCGGGCCCGAGGTGAACATCTTCGGCGTGATGACGCCGCTGCAGCTGACCGACTTCCCGGTGGCGGTGCTCTACATCCTGGCCTGCGCCTCGGTGGGGGTGTACGGCATCGTCCTCGGCGGCTGGTCGTCCAACTCGACCTACCCGCTGCTCGGCGCCGTCCGGTCCACCGCCCAGGTGATCAGCTACGAGCTGTCGATGGGCCTGTCCCTGGTGAGCGTGTTCATCGTCGCCGGGTCGATGTCGACCTCGGACATCGTGACCTCGCAGACCCAGATCTGGTGGCTGATCCCGCTGCTGCCGGCCTTCGTGATCTACGTGATCTCGATGGTGGGCGAGACCAACCGGCTGCCCTTCGACCTGCCCGAGGCCGAGGGCGAGCTGGTGGGCGGGTACACCACCGAGTACTCGTCGATGAAGTTCGCCTGGTTCTTCCTGGCGGAGTACATCAACATGCTCAACGTCTCCGCGGTCGCCACCACGCTGTTCTTCGGCGGCTGGCGCGCCCCGTGGCCGATCTCCGCGATCAACGACGGGATGTTCAACACCGGCTGGTGGCCGCTGCTCTGGTTCGTGGTCAAGGTCTGGATGTTCATGTTCCTGTTCGTCTGGATCCGCGGCACGCTGCTGCGCTTCCGCTACGACCAGTTCATGAAGTTCGGCTGGAAGGTGCTGATCCCGGCGGCGCTGGTCTGGGTGTTCTGCGTGGCCATCGTGCAGGGTGTGCAGCAGTTCACCGATCTGGACGTCCGGGTCTGGGCGATCGGCGCCGCCGTCGTCCTGCTCGTGGGCGTCGGCATCACCTTCCTGATCCCGGAGAAGAAGAAGCCCGAGGAGACCCCGCCCGTGGACGCGCCCTTCGACGCGTTCGCCGACGGGTTCCCGGTGCCGCCGCTGCCGGGTCAGCAGCTCCCGCCGTCCCCCCGTGCCGCCCGGCCCGCGATGGCGACGAGCACGCCCGTCCTGACTACCGAGGACTCCACCGCCGAGGAGGCGCCCCGTGGCTGACAACTCGATCGAGAAGAAGGCCGGACCGGGCGGCGAGGTGCAGCGCTCCGGCCGTGAGGTCGCGGCGCCGCAGCCGTACCAGTCGCTGATCCCGAAGCGCAGCCCGCTGGAGGACGCGCTCGGCCCGGCGGCCGGGTTCGGCGTCACGATCAAGAACTTCTTCAGCAAGACCGTCACCGAGCAGTACCCGCGCGAGCCCGCTCGGGTGAAGCCGCGGTTCCACGGCCGGCACCAGCTCAACCGGTATCCGGACGGGCTGGAGAAGTGCATCGGCTGCGAGCTGTGCGCCTGGGCCTGCCCGGCGGACGCGATCTACGTCGAGGCCGCGGACAACACCGCCGACCAGCAGTTCTCGCCCGGGGAGCGCTACGGCCGCGTCTACCAGATCAACTATCTGCGCTGCATCTTCTGCGGGCTGTGCATCGAGGCGTGCCCGACCCGGGCGCTGACCATGACCAACGAGTTCGAGCTCGCCGGTCCGACCCGTGAGGGCCTGATCTACGAGAAGCAGGACCTGCTGGCCCCGATGACCGACGGCATGCTGGCCGCCCCGCACCCGATGGTCGAGGGCACCACCGACACCGACTACTACCGGGGTGAGGTCACCGCGCCGACCCCGGCGCAGGTGGACTGGGTCGGCGAGCACCGGCCCGACGACCCGTCGCTGACCGGGGCCCGGTCCCGTGCGGGCGCCGCCGCGAACCAGGGGCAGGAGACCCGATGAACGACCCGTCGACCGCCGAGGCCGTCCTGTTCTGGGTGCTGGCCGTGGTCATGGTGGCCGCCGCCGCCGGGCTGCTGTTCGCGCGGAAGGCCGTGCACGCGGCGATGAGCCTGGTGCTGGTGATGATCTGCCTCGCCTTCCTGTACGTCACCCAGGGCGCGCCCTTCCTCGGCGTGGTCCAGGTGGTCGTCTACACCGGCGCGATCATGATGCTGTTCCTGTTCGTGCTGATGCTGGTCGGCGTGGACGCCTCGGACTCCGTGGTGGAGACGATCAAGGGGCAGCGCTGGGTCGGCTGGCTCGCGGGCATCGGTCTCGCGGTCGTGCTGATCGGCGTGCTCACCCGGGCGACCTATCCGGCGGTGACCGGTCTGGCCGACGCGAACGCGGACGGCAACCCGACCGGCGTCGCGCGGATCATCTTCGGTCAGCACGTCTTCGGCCTGGAGGTCGTGGGGGCGCTGCTGGTGATCGCCGCGCTCGGTGCGCTGGTGCTGACCCACCGCACCCGGTTGAAGAAGCTGATCAAGCAGCCGGAGCGCCAGGCGCTGCGGATGAAGGCCGGCACCCGGGTCACCCCGCTGCCCGCCCCCGGCGTGTACGCCCGGCACAACGCGATGGACGTGCCCGCCCTCGACCCGCACGGCAACCCGATCGAGGAGTCCGTGCCGCGCGTGCTGCGGATCCGCGGTCAGGAGGCGGGCACCGCGAGCTACCACGCCGACACCTACCGACGTGCGGTCACCGCCGTGGCCGACCCGGTCGACAGCGACCCCGCCGTGCTCCTGGGCACCGAGGAGTCCGGGGCCACGCCCCCGGCGGCTGCTCCCGGCGAGACCGGCGGGCCCCTCACCGACGTGGACCTCGGTGCCGCATCCACCAAGACGGAGACCGAGCCGTGAGCCTGACCCACTACCTGGTGCTGTCCGGGATCCTGTTCTCGATCGGCGCGGCCACGGTGCTGCTCCGACGGAACGCGATCATCGTGTTCATGGGCGTCGAGCTCATGCTGAACGCCTCGAACCTGGCCCTGGTGACCTTCTCCCGCCTGCACGGCAACCTGACCGGTCAGGTGATGGCGTTCTTCGTCATGGTGGTCGCCGCGGCGGAGGTGGTCGTCGGGCTGGCGATCATCGTGTCGATCTTCCGCACCCGGAAGTCGGCCTCGGTCGACGACATCAACCTGCTGAAGAGCTGAGGGGAACGTGACTGTGACATCCCTCGCACCGCTGCTGGTGGCGGTGCCGCTGGCGAGCGCGGCGATCCTGCTGCTGCTCGGCCGGGCCGCCGACCGCTGGGGCCACTGGCTCGGCGTGCTGGCCTCCGCCGCCGCCTTCGTGGTGGGCGCGCTGCTGCTGACCGACCTGCTCGGCCGGGACGCCGCGGACCGCGTCGTCGACGTGCACCTGTTCGACTGGATCACGGTCGGACGGTTCGACCTGGCGGCCGGGCTGCGGATCGACCCGCTCTCCCTGACCTTCGTGCTCCTGGTGACCTTCGTCGGCACCCTGATCCACCTCTACTCGGTGGCGTACATGGCGCACGACGCCGCCCGCCGCCGGTTCTTCGCCTACCTGAACCTGTTCATCGCGGCGATGCTGATCCTGGTCCTCGCTGACTCCTACCTGCTGCTGTTCGTCGGCTGGGAAGGCGTCGGCCTCGCGTCGTACCTGCTGATCGGGTTCTGGAACCACCGCACCGAGTACGCGGTCGCCGCCAAGAAGGCCTTCGTCGCCAACCGGGTCGGTGACATCGGCCTGCTGGTCGCGATGGGACTGCTGTTCTCCCAGCTGGGGTCGCTGGACTTCGAGTCCGTGACCGCGGGGGTGGAGTCCGGCGCGGTGTCCACCGGCATGCTGACCGCGATCGGCCTGATGCTGCTGCTGGCCGCCTGCGGCAAGTCCGCGCAGTTCCCGCTGCAGTCCTGGCTGGGCGACGCGATGGCCGGCCCGACCCCGGTGTCCGCGCTGATCCACGCCGCGACCATGGTCACCGCCGGCGTCTACCTGATCGTGCGCTCCGCGCCGGTGTTCGAGGGCGCACCCACCGCGCAGCTGATCGTCACCATCGTCGGCGCGATCACCCTGGTGCTCGGCGCGATCATCGGCTGCGCCAAGGACGACATCAAGAAGGGCCTCGCCGCCTCGACCATGTCCCAGATCGGCTACATGGTGCTGGCCGCGGGCCTCGGCCCGATCGGCTACGCCTTCGCGATCTTCCACCTGGTGACGCACGGCTTCTTCAAGGCCGGGATGTTCCTCGGTGCCGGTTCGGTCATGCACGGGATGGACGACACCACCGACATGCGGCACTTCGGGGCGCTGCGCACGTCGATGACCGTCACCTGGGCCACCTTCGGGCTGGGCTGGCTCGCGATCCTCGGGGTGCCGCCGTTCTCCGGCTTCTGGTCGAAGGACAAGATCATCGAGGCCGCGTTCGTGGTGCCCGAGGGCGCCGCGGAGTGGCGGGCCTGGGTGTTCGGCATCGTCGCCCTGGTGGGCGCAGGGATCACCGCGTTCTACATGTCGCGGATGTTCTTCATGACCTTCCACGGCAAGGCGCGCTGGACCGACAGCCGGGCCCAGGCGAGCGACGAGCGCCCGCTGCGGCACCCGCACGAGTCGCCGTGGCTGATGACGATCCCGATGATCGTCCTGGCCGTGGGCTCGCTCGGCCTGGGCTTCGTGCTCCAGCTCGGCGGTGGGTTCACCACCTGGCTGGAGCCGGTCACCGGGCACGTCGAACACCACGAGCCGGTGCTGTCCGTGCCGGTGATCCAGATCGCGACCCTGTTGGCGGTCGCGATCGGCCTGGTGCTGGCCTGGCGGCAGTACGGCGCCCTGCCGGTGCCGACGACCGCCCCGCAGGGATCGGTGCTCACCCGGGCCGCCCGGGTCGACATGTACCAGGACACCGTGAACGACGCCGTGCTGGTCCAGCCCGGTCAGTACCTGACCCGGTCGCTGGTCTACGGCGACCGCTCGGTGGTCGACGGCGCGTTCACCGGCCTCGGCAAGCTCACCGTCGGGATCGGCCAGGTGCTGCGCAGGCTGCAGTCCGGCTACGCCCGGCAGTACGCCGCGACCATGCTGTTCGGTCTGGTCGTGCTGGCGATCGTCGTCCTGGCACCGCGGATCTGAGGGAGAAGAAGAACCTTGCTCACGCTCACCCCCGCCGCGACGGTCCCGGCCGACGTCCCCTGGCTGACCCTGCTGCTCGTCTGGCCGTTGATCGGCGCCGCCGTGCTCTGGGCGCTGCCCAGGCCGGCCGGATCCACCGTGGCCGGCCCCCGCCGGGTCCGCGAGATCGCACTCGGCTTCGCCCTGGTCGAGGTGGTGCTGGCGGTCGTCGCCGGGATCACCGCCTTCGGCTCCGGTGCCGACGCCGGCAGCTACCAGCTCTACGAGATCCACCGCTGGATCCCGCAGTTCGGTGTCTCCTACGCCCTGGGCGTGGACGGCGTCGGCATGCTGCTGATCGGCATGGCCGTGGTCCTGGTGCCGCTGGTCGTCCTGGCCTCCTGGAAGGAGCAGGGCTCGCAGACCGCCGCCTCCAACCGGCTGCGGCACTACCTGGCCCTGGTCCTGGTGCTGACCTCGTTCATGGTCGCGGTCTTCGCCGCCCGGGACCTGTTCCTGTTCTACGTCCTCTTCGAGGCGATGCTGATCCCGGTCTACTTCATGATCGGCGCGTTCGGCGGACCGCAGCGGCGCTACGCCGCAGTGAAGTTCCTGCTGTTCTCGCTGGCCGGCGGACTGGTCATGCTGGTCGGCGTCATCGTGCTCTACCTGCACGGTCCCGGCGGCGAGCAGGGCTTCCTGATCAGCAACCTCACCGGGCTGGACCTGCCCACCGGCACCGGTCGCTGGCTGTTCCTGGCCTTCTTCCTGGCCTTCGCGATCAAGGCGCCGATGTTCCCGGTGCACTCCTGGCTGCCGGACGCGGCCGAGCAGGCACCGGCCGGGACCTCCACGCTGCTGGTCGGCGTCCTCGACAAGGTCGGCACCTTCGGGATGCTGACCCTGTGCCTGCCGCTGTTCCCCGAGGCCTCCCGCTGGGCGGCCCCGGTGATCATCGCCCTCGCCCTGGTGTCGATCTTCTACGGCGCGCTGCTCGCCCTCGGTCAGCAGGACCTGTTCCGCCTGGTCGCCTACACCTCGGTGTCGCACTTCGGGTTCATCGTGCTGGGCATCTTCGCCTTCACCTCGACCTCGGTCGGCGGCTCCTCGTTCTACATGGTCAACCACGGTCTGAGCACCGGCGGACTCTTCCTGCTGGTCGGCTTCCTGGTCGCCCGCAAGGGCTCGGCCAGGATCGCGGACTTCGGCGGGCTGCAGAAGGTCACCCCGGTGCTCGCCGGGACCTTCCTGGTGATCGGCCTCTCCGCGCTGTCCCTGCCGGGCCTGTCGACCTTCGTCAGCGAGTTCCTGGTCATCGTCGGCACCTTCGGCAGCCACCGGCCCGCCGCGATCATCGCCGCGGTCGCCGTGGTGCTCGCCGCGCTCTACGTGCTCTGGACCTACCAGCGGGTGTTCACCGGCCCGGTCCGCGACGAGCTGGCCGAGACCCGTGACCTCTCGGGTCGTGAGCGCTGGGTGGTCGGCCCGCTGATCGCGCTGATGCTGGTGCTGGGCTTCTACCCGGCCCCGGCTCTGCACCTGGTGGACGAGCCCGCCACCGCCACCATCACGCAGGTGGGCGTCGCCGACGCCCCGGATCCGGTCACCGCTGGTGACGAGGGGAGCGAGCAGTGATCTTCAACGCTCCGGACATCGCGTGGGCGCAGCTCACCCCGGTGCTGTTCCCGCTCGGGGCGGCGGTGATCGGCGTCCTGGTCGAGGCCTTCGCGCCCCGGGCCGCCCGTCGGCCCACCCAGCTGGCGCTCTCGCTGCTCGCCCTGCTCGGCAGCATCGTGTCCGTCGGACTGCTCTGGCCCGACGTGCGGGACACCGGGGGCACCGAGGTGCTCGGCGGCTCCATGCTGGTCGACGGCCCCACCCTGGTCCTCCAGGCGGTCATCGCCCTGCTGGCCCTGCTCGCGGTGCTGATCGCCGCGGACCGCACCTCCACCGGTGAGGACGCCTTCGCTCCCCAGGCCGCGTCCGTGCCCGGGTCCGGCTACGAGGAGTCCGCCCGCCGGGCGGGTCTGCAGCAGACCGAGGTCTTCCCGCTGATGCTCTTCGCCACCGGCGGCATGATGATCTTCCCCGCCACCGGCGATCTGCTGACCCTGTTCGTCGCCCTCGAGGTGCTGTCGCTGCCGCTGTACCTGCTGACCGGGATGGCCCGTCGTCGTCGCCTGCTCAGCCAGGAGGCGTCGATGAAGTACTTCCTGCTCGGCGCCTTCGCCTCCGCGCTGCTGCTGTTCGGCATCGTGCTGCTCTACGGGTACTCCGGCTCCCTGCGCTACAGCGACATCGCCGCCGCGGTCACCACGACCACCGGCATGGACGGCCTGCTGCTGGTCGGTGCCCTGCTGGTGCTGATCGGCCTGCTGTTCAAGGTCGGCGCGGTGCCGTTCCACTCCTGGACCCCGGACGTCTACCAGGGCGCCCCGACCCCGATCACCGGGTTCATGGCCGCCTGCACCAAGGTCGCCGCGTTCGGTGCGCTGCTGCGGGTGTTCTACACGGTCCTGCCCGGCATGCGCTGGGACCTGGAGCCGATGATGTGGACGGTCGCCATCGCCACCATGGTGGTCGGCACGGTGATCGCCCTGGTACAGACGGACGTCAAGCGGGTCCTGGCCTACTCGTCGATCGCGCACGCCGGCTTCGTGCTCACCGGCGTGATCGCCCTGGCCCAGAGCGGCATCACCGCCGTGCTGTTCTACCTGCTCGCCTACGGCGCGGCCACGGTCGGCGCCTTCGGCATCGTGTCCCTGGTCCGCGAGCGGGCCACCGCCGAGGTGCCCGAGGCCGCCCGCGCCTCGCTGGGCGTCGCGGTCGCCGCCGGCGTCCTGCCCGCCGGGTCGGACACCACCACCGGGGCCGACCCGGTCGACGACGCCGACGCCCCGGTGCTCGGCGAGGCCACCGACCTCTCCCAGTGGGCCGGTCTCGGCCGCACTCACCCGGTGCTGGCGACGACCTTCGCGCTGTTCCTGCTGTCCTTCGCCGGGATCCCGCTCACCGCAGGCTTCACCGGCAAGTTCGCGGTCTTCTCCGCGGCGGTCGACGGCGGCGCCTGGCCGCTGGCGCTGATCGGCGTCCTGGCCTCCGCGGCGGCGGCGTTCTTCTACGTCCGGCTGATCGTGCTGATGTTCTTCACCAGCCCGCAGGGCGGACCGCTGTCCGACGCCGACGCCGACGCGACCACCCGCCCGCGCACCGTGGTCGTGGTGTCGCAGGGCTACGCGGTCGCGGCGATCGCCGTGTGCGCGGTGCTGACCGTGCTGCTGGGCGTGCTGCCCGGCCCGGTGCTGGACGCCATCGCCGAGGTGGCGGTGTTCCTGCCCTGACCCGCGTACCCTCGTCAGGTCTCCACCGCCGCCCCGCGCCCCCGCGCGCGGGGCGGCGGTCGCACGTCAGTTCTGCTTCCAGCCGTCCGGCCAGATAGGTTCGTCCCGTGACATCCCCGACCGCCCTGCCGCTCGCCGACCCGGCCCTCGCCGAGCGGATCGCGGGTCGACTCGACCTGGTCGAGGACCGACTGCGTGCCGCCGCCGCCTATGCCGACGAGCTGGTCGACGACGCCGCCCACCACCTGGCCGACGCCGGTGGCAAGCGACTGCGCCCGATGCTGACCCTGCTGGCCGCCGAGCTCGGGGACGGGACCCGGGACGAGGTGCTGTCCGCCGCGGTGGTGGTCGAGCTGACCCATCTCGCGTCGCTGTACCACGACGACGTGATGGACTCCGCGCCGCTGCGCCGCGGGGCACCGGCCGCGCACGAGGTCTGGGGCAACTCGGTGGCGATCCTGGTCGGTGACCTGCTGTTCTCCCGGGCGTCGACCACCGTGGCGGATCTGGGCCCGGAGGCGGTGAAGATCCAGGCCGGGACCTTCGAGCGGCTGTGCCTGGGCCAGCTGCACGAGTCGATGGGCCCGGCCGAGGGTGACGACCCGGTGGAGCACTACCTGCGCGTGCTGGCGGACAAGACCGCCTCGCTGATCGCGACCTCCGCCCGGCTGGGTGCGATGTACGGCGGCTGCGCGGCGGAGGTCGTCGAGACCGTCGCGGCGTTCGGCGAGCGGATCGGCGTGGCCTTCCAGCTCGCCGACGACGTGATCGACCTGTCGCTGGACGGCACACTGTCCGGCAAGACACCCGGCACCGACCTGCGCGAGCACGTGCCGACCATGCCGGTGCTGCTGCTCCGCGAGCGCGCCGCCCGCGACGCGCGTGCCGAGGACGTGGCCCTGGTCGAGCTGCTCGACTCCGACCTGTCGTCGGATGAGGACCTGGCCCGCGCGGTCGCCGCGCTGTCCGCGCACGAGGTGGTCGAGCAGACCCGGGGCCGCGCGCTGGCCCTGGGGGACGAGGCGGTCGCCCTGCTGGCGCCGCTGCCCGCCGGGCCGGTGAAGGACTCGTTCGTGTCCTTTGCCGAGGCTCTGGTCAACCGCGCCAGCTGACCCACCCCACCCGCCGGGCTGTCTGCCTGCCGGGCTGTCTGCCTGCCTCAGTCGCCGGACTGCCAGCCTGCTTCACCCGCGGGGCTGTCTGGCTGCTTCACCCGCTGGGCCTGTCGGCCTGCCTCACCCGCTGGGCAGTGCGCCTGTCTCACTCGCCGAGCTGCCTGCCCGCATCACCCGCGGGGTTCTCCGCCACACCCGCGGGGCTGCCCGCCCGCCTACCTGCCCGACTGCCCGCCCGGCTCGGTCTCGGCGCGGCCGAGATCGGCACTCCGCGCCAGAATCGGCCCGGCGAAGTGCC
Source organism: Cellulomonas sp. RIT-PI-Y (assembly GCF_025642745.1). Classification (GTDB taxonomy): domain Bacteria; phylum Actinomycetota; class Actinomycetes; order Actinomycetales; family Cellulomonadaceae; genus Cellulomonas. The sequence goes on along the minus strand of NZ_JANZKP010000039.1, from coordinate 14,006 downwards.
GACCTCGGGGTGGGGTGCTGACCTCGGGGTGGGGTGCCGACGTCGGACGCGCTGGGGCGGGCCGGGTGCTCAGTCCTCCTCGGCGAGCTCCAGGGCGACCCGGATCATGTCCTCGCGCGGCACGACCTTGACCCGCTCCCGGCCCTCCGCCTCGCCGAGCGTGCGCTCGTAGGCGTCCAGCAGCTCCCAGCCGGACCAGTGGATCGGCCGGGCGCCGCGGGCCCGCAGGAAGTCCAGCACCGCCTCCGGGTCGGGCTCGGTCGCGGCGGGCAGCGTGCCGGCATCCGCGACCAGGTGCTCGATGGTCTCCTTGGCGTCGGACTTGGTGTGCCCGATCAGCCCGACCGGGCCGCGCTTGATCCAGCCGGTGGTGTAGACGCCGGGCACCGGGGCGCCGTCCACGTCGAGCACCCGGCCCTCGCGGTTGGCGATCACGCCGCCCTGGTCGTCGAAGGGCACGTCGACCAGCGGGGAGCCGAAGTAGCCGACCGCGCGGTACACCGCCTGCACCGGCCAGTCGTGGAACTGCCCGGTTCCGGTGACGGTGCCGTCCCCGGTGAGCACGGTGCGCTCGGTGCGCAGACCGACGACCTTGCCGTCCTCGCCCAGCACCTCGGCCGGGGCGTGCAGGAAGTGCAGGTGCAGCCGGCGGCTGGCGGTGAGCTCCTCCGGGTCCTTCAGCGTCCAGTCGGTCAGGGTCTTGACGACCTGCTTGGTCTGGTTGGAGGAGCGGATCGCCGCGTTCGAGCCCTCGTCGAACTCGAAGTCCTCCGGGTAGACGATCACGTCGACGTCCGGCACGTGGCCCAGCTCGCGCAGCTCCAGGCTGGAGAACTTGGCCTGCGCCGGGCCCCGCCGGGCGAAGACGTGCACATCGGTGACCGGGGAGGCGGCCAGCCCCTGGTAGACGTTCTCCGGCACCTCGGTGGGCCGCAGGTCCTCGGCATGCTTGGCCAGCACCCGGGCGACGTCCAGCGCGACGTTGCCGGCGCCGATCACCGCGACCTCACGGGCGGTCAGCGGCCAGGTGCGCGGGACGTCGGGGTGGCCGTCGTACCAGGACACGAAGTCGGCCGCGCCGTAGGAGCCGTCCAGCTCGATGCCCGGGATCGGCAGGTCGGCGTCCTTGATCGCGCCGGTCGCGAAGACCACCGCGTCGTAGTGCCGCCGGACGTCCTCCAGCTTGAGGTCCACGCCGTAGTCGACATTGCAGATCAGCCGGATGTCGCCGCGCTCGAGCACCTTGTGCAGGGCGGTGATGATCTGCTTGATCCGGGGGTGGTCCGGCGCGACGCCGTACCGCACCAGGCCGAAGGGCGCGGGCAGGCGCTCGATCAGGTCGATGGACACGTCCAGATCGGCGCGGGACAGGATGTCCGAGGCGTAGATGCCGGCGGGTCCGGCGCCGATCACGGCCACCCGGACGGGGCGGTGGGAGCTCACGCAGCTGCCTTCCTTCTTGTCGGTCGTCGTCTGCGGGTCAGTCTAGGTGGCCGGGCAAGGGGAACCTCAGTTGCCATTCGGCGACGATCTCCTGCCAACCGGTGGGCGCGCGGGCCCGGGGGTGGGCGGCCGGGGTTACGTTCTGCGCTGTGAACCCGCAGTCCACCTCCGCCCTCGATCCGCGCGGCCTCGCCAACGGGGTTTCCGCCTACCTGCTGTGGGGCGTGCTCCCGCTGTACTTCACCCTGCTGGTCCCGGCCGGCCCGGTCGAGATCATCGCGCACCGGGTGCTGTGGTCGTTGGTGTTCTGCGCGGTGGTCCTCACGGTCGGCCGGGCCTGGGGCGCGTTCGCCGCGGTGTTCCGGTCGGGCCGGACGATCGGGGTGCTGGGCCTGGCCGCGGTGCTGCTCGCCGTGAACTGGCTGACCTTCGTCTACGGCACGCTGTCCGGGCACGTGGTCGACGCCGCACTCGGCTACTTCATCAACCCGATCGTCACCGTCGCGCTGGCGGTGCTGGTGCTGCGCGAGCGTCTGCGCCGGCTGCAGTGGATCGCCCTCGGGTTCAGCGTGCTCGCGGTCGTGGTGATCACGGTCGGCGTCGGGCGCCTGCCGTGGGTCGCGCTGACCCTCGCGTTCTCCTTCGGCATCTACGGCCTGTTGAAGAACCGGGTCGGCCGGTCGGTGGGCGCGGCACCGTCGCTCGCCGTCGAGACGCTGGTGCTGGCGCCGGTGGCCGCGGGCTACCTGCTCTGGCTGAATCTGGCCGGGGAGGCGACCTTCGGCTCCAGCGGCGCGGGGCAGGCCTGGGCACTGGTCGGCACCGGCGTGATCACCGCGCTGCCGCTGCTGTTCTTCGGGGAGGCCGCCCGCCGTCTGCCGTTGAGCGTGGTCGGGATGCTGCAGTACCTGGCGCCGATCCTGCAGTTCCTGATCGGGGTGACCGTGCTGCACGAGACCATGCCGCCGGCCCGGTGGTGGGGATTCGGCCTGGTCTGGGTCGCGCTGGTGCTGCTGACCGTGGACGGCGTGCGGGCCGGGCGTTCCCAGCGCCGGCTCCGCGGTGTGGAACAGGCGGCGCTCAGCCGGTGAACCGCCGCAGGAAGTCCCGGGTCCGCTGCTCGCGCGGCGCGACCAGGACCTGCTCCGGGGGTCCCTGCTCCAGGATCCGGCCCTGGTGCAGGAAGCACACCCGGTCCGCGACGTGCCGGGCGAAGCTCATCTCGTGCGTGGCCAGCACCATCGTGGTGCCCTCGCCCTTGAGCTCCTCCAGCAAGCCGAGCACCTCGCCGACCAGCTCCGGGTCCAGCGCGGAGGTGACCTCGTCCAGCAGTATCAGCGCGGGCTGCCCGACCAGGGCCCGGGCGATGGCGACCCGCTGCTGCTGACCGCCGGACAGCTCGTCCGGGAAGGCGTTCGCCTTGGCGCCGAGCCCCACCCGGTCGAGCATCCGCGCCGCCCGGTCACGGGCCTCGGCCCGGTCCACCCCGTGCACCAGCCGCGGGGCGAGTGCCACGTTGTCCAGCACCCGCAGGTGCGGGAACAGGTTGTACGACTGGAAGACCATGCCGATCCGGGAACGCACCGCGTTGGCGTCCACCCGGGGGTCGGTGATCTCCTCGCCGGCCATCGTGATGGCGCCGTCGTCGACCTCCTCCAGCAGATTGATGCAGCGCAGCAGCGTCGACTTGCCCGAGCCGGAGGACCCGATCAGGACGACCACCTGGTGCTCGTGCACGTCGAGCGACAGGTCGTCCAGCACCACGTGGTCGCCGAAGCTCTTGCGCACCCGGTCGATCCGGAGCAGCGGCCCGCTCATCGCATGGCCCCCGCCCCGGCCAGTCCGCTCTGCGACCCGAGCCACCCGCCGCGCCTGGCCAGCGCATCGGTGAACCGGGTCAGCGGGATCGTCAGCAGCACGAACACGATCCCGGCCACCACGTAGGGCGTGAAGTTCGCGTATTCGGCGGTCTTGAGCTGCGCGGCCCGCACCGCGTCGATCGCGCCGAGGATCGAGATCAGGCCCGAGTCCTTGGACAGCGACACCAGGTCGTTCAGCAGCGGGGGGATCACGCGGCGGACCGCTTGGGGCAGCACCACGTGCCGCAGGGTCTGGCCGTGGGTCAGCCCGAGCGACCGCGCGGAGGCGATCTGCGACGGATGCACCGACTCGATGCCGGCCCGGAACACCTCGGCGACGTAGGCCGAGTAGGTCAGCACCAGCGCGACACCGCCGAGCACCACCGCGGAGGTGGGGATGCCCTGCAGCCGGAGTCCCGGCAGCCCGAAGCCGACCAGCAGCAGCACCAGGATCAACGGCAGGCCGCGGAACACGTCCACGTACCCGGTCGCCAGCGCGCGCAGCGGGAAGAACGCCGGACCGCGCAGGGTCCGGGCCAGCGCCAGCAGCATGGCCAGCACCACGATCAGCACCGCGCAGACCACCATCACCCGCACGTTGAGCCACAGGCCCTCCAGCACCCGGGGCAGCGACTCCCAGGCCACGTGCGGGTCCAGGAACGACTGGCGCACCCGCGGCCAGCCCGGCGAGCTGACCAGCGCGAGCACCGCGACTGCGGCGACGGCCACGGTGCTGACGACCGCGACCGCGGCGGACCGGCGCGCCCGGCCCCGGCGGTAGGCATCGCGGTCCCGCTGACGCGCCGACGGCGCCCAGGCGGTGGCCCGGGCGCCGTCGTGAGCCGTGTCGGCCATTACGTGAGGACCGGGGCGCCGGCGGCGTCGGTCAGCCACTCGGCCTGCAGGTCGTCCAGGGTGCCGTCGGCGCGCAGCGCGTCCACGGCGTCGGTGACCGGCTCGGTCAGCGACGACCCCTGGTCCAGGACCAGGCCGAACTGGTCCGGGTCGTCACCGGCCGGCAGCTGGCCCACCAGCACGCCGCCGTCCAGCTCCGCCGCGGTGATGTAGAGCGCGGTGGGCAGGTCGACGATGATCGCGTCGACCAGACCCGAGGTCAGCGCCTGCTTCACCTGGTCGTTGTCGTTGAACACCTGGATGTCGGTGGTCGGGTCGATCGTGTCCTGCGCCACCTGGAGGCTGGTGGTGCCGACCATCGCGCCGAGCGTGACGTCCTTGAGGTCGGCGAGGCTGCTCGCGTCGGCGGCCTTGCTGCCCTCGACGGTGACGACCGCCTGCGCGGTGTCGTAGTACGAGGAGGAGAAGTCCAGGTTCTCGGCCCGCTCCGGGCTGATCGACACCTGGTTGATCGCGAAGTCGAAGCTCTTGGCCCCGGGCGCGATGATCTGGTCGAACGTGACCGGGACCCACTCGACGTGGTCCGCGTCGTAGCCGAGCTGCTCGGCCACCGCGTACGCGACCGCGGACTCGTAGCCCTTGCCGTTGCTCGGATCGTTGTCCACGATCCACGGCTCGTAGGCCGGGTCGGAGGTGCCGATGGTCAGCACGTCCTCGGTCAGGGTGTCCAACGCGCCCGGTCCGGACGCCGAGGCGGTGTCCGTCGAGCCGCTGCTGTCGTCGTCGACCGGCGCACACGCCGCGAGCGCCAGGGCGCTCGCAGCGGCCAGGGCGACAAGGCGGGTGGTGGTGCGCACGGGATCTCCTCGGGGAGTGTCGGCTTCGCGCGGGTGCGCGAGGGCCACAGAGTAGGGGAACCTGCCGCGCGCCTGCGGCGTTGTCTCGTCAGGACACCGCACCACCGTCGAGGAAGGACCGTCATGGGCCACCGTCACCACAACGGCTTGAAGACCGCGCTGCTGTTCGGCGTGCTGTGGGCGGTGCTGCTCGGGATCGGCGCCGTCATCGCGAACGGGCGGTACATCTGGCTGTTCGCGGTCTTCGGTCTGGCCACCACGGCGTACTCGTACTGGAACTCGGACAAGATCGCGATCCGCTCCATGCACGCCCGCCCGGTGTCCGAGATCGAGCAGCCCGTGATGTACCGGATCGTGCGGGAGCTCTCCACCGAGGCGCGCCAGCCGATGCCCCGGCTCTACGTCTCCCCGACGGCCGCGCCCAACGCCTTCGCCACCGGGCGCAACCCCCGCAACGCCGCGGTCTGCTGCACCGAGGGCATCCTGCAGATCCTGGACGAGCGCGAGCTGCGCGGCGTGCTCGGACACGAGCTGATGCACGTCTACAACCGGGACATCCTCACGTCGTCGATCGCCGCCGCGGTCGCCGGCGTGATCACGTCCATCGCCCAGATCGCGCTGATCTTCGGCGGGGGCAACGACCGCGAGCGCGGCGGCAACCCGTTCGCGGCACTGCTGATGGCGCTGCTCGCCCCGCTGGCCGCCACCATGATCCAGCTCGCGATCAGCCGGACCCGGGAGTACGACGCGGACGAGGACGGCGCCAATCTGACCGGCGACCCGCTGGCCCTGGCCTCCGCGCTGCGCAAGCTCGAGTCCGGCACCCAGGCGCGCCCGCTGCCGCAGGACCGCGACCTGGTCGACGTCTCGCACCTGATGATCGCCAACCCGTTCAAGGGCGGCGGCGTCGGCAAGCTCTTCGCCACCCACCCGCCGATGGCCGACCGGATCGCCCGCCTGGAGCGGATGGCCGGTGACCAGGGCGGCATCACCCGCTACTGACCGTGCTGGCCCTCGCCGCTCCCGGTGACGCCGCCGTCCAGAAGCCAGTGGTAGCGCAGGCGGAGTGCGCGCTCGGTGCTCGCGGCGGCCGTGGCCAGCGCCAGGGCGACGTTGGTCCAGCCGCTCAGCCGCACCGGTGACGCGAAGGTCCCGAACCGGTCGGCGAGCGGCGGGATCTCGGAGACCTGCTGCACCAGCTGCGGCACACCGAGCCCGAGCCCGGCGAGCAGCACCAGCACCGACACTGCCCCGATCAGCCGGCTGAGGCCGGGGCTGCGACGTTCCAGGCGTGCCCGACGACCCTCCGCCGACCGGGGCTCGGGCTCCAGTTGCCGGGACTCGCCGGTCGCGGTCACGTAGTGACAGCGCCGCAGCCCGAACTCACTGGCCTGCACCTCGATCGCCCCACCCGGCACCGGGAACCGCGCGGGCAGCCTCGAGCCGGCCTGGTGACGCTCGTCCCGGAACAGGTGTGCCCGGACCTCGCCGTCGCTGTCGCCCCAGAGCCGGAGGTCGACCGACCAGCGTTCCGAGCGACCGTCGACGCCCACCAGGTCCAGGTGCATCAGCGCACGGGACAGGGGCTGCCACCAGCGGTAGGGCGGCAGTGGGCGGCCGTCCCCGGGCTTGACGCGTCGGGCGGCGCGGCGGCGGTTCCAGTCGGAGAACACGGGATCGACGCTACCGGGGTGTCGCGGCCCGCATCCGGCGGGCCGCGACCGGCTCAGCGGTAGTTCACGAACTGCAGCGCCGCGTCGATGTCGTCCGCGCCCTTGAGCAGCGCGATCACGGTCTGCAGCTCGTCGCGGCTCTTGGAGGACACCCGGACCTCCTCGCCCTGGATCACGGACTTCACGCCCTTGGGGCCCTCGTCCCGGATCAGTTTGGCGACCTTCTTGGCGTTCTCCGACGACAGGCCCTCCTTCAGGGATCCGGTCAGGCGGTACTCCTTGCCGAAGGACTTGGGCTCGCCGTCGCCGGTGTCGATCGCCTTGAGCGAGACGCCGCGCTTGATCAGCTTGGTCTGGAACACGTCCAGCACGGCCAGCACGCGCTCCTCGGAGTTGGCGGCCATCACGATGCTGTCGCCGCTCCAGGCGATCGAGGCGCCGACGTCCTTGAAGTCGTAGCGCTGGGCGATCTCCTTGGCGGCCTGGTTCAGCGCGTTGTCGACCTCCTGACGGTCCACCTTGCTGACGACGTCGAACGACGAGTCGCTGGCCATGACTACCTCCTGCGATGCGGGATCGGTGCGAGTGCTGCGGCGTCCGGGCGGGGTTCGACGTGGACGGATGTCACGGGAGGGCCCGAACCCTTGCTATCCTTCCATCCGCACGCAGGTCGTCCAGACCGGCGCGCAACCCTTGGCGGGTTACCCGAGTGGCCAAAGGGGGCTGACTGTAAATCAGCTGGCAACGCCTACGGGGGTTCGAATCCCTCACCCGCCACCACCGACAGGGCGTCCTCCGCACGGAGGACGCCCTGTTCTGGTCTCCGGGGGTGCTCAGCCGGCGGGGTCCGGTGAGGACGATCACGGGCGCGGGCCCCGGATTTCACTCCACGCCGCCACCCGTGTAATGTTCTCCGCGCTGCCCCGATAGCTCAGTCGGCAGAGCGTCTCCATGGTAAGGAGAAGGTCAAGGGTTCGATTCCCTTTCGGGGCTCTGTGATGTGTCAACGGGCCAGGACCACATGGTCCTGGCCCGTGGCTCATCCCTGGCGGGGTAGCTCAGTTGGTCAGAGCGCACGACTCATAATCGTGAGGTCGCGGGTTCAAGCCCCGCTCCCGCTACCAGCTAGGAATCCAGCGCGTCGGCCGGCGCGCGGTCGACAGATCACGGCGCCACGGCGCGAAGGGTGGCACGAACATGGCCAGCAAGAGCTCGGACGTCCGTCCGAAGATCACGCTCGCATGCACGGAGTGCAAGGAGCGGAACTACATCACCAAGAAGAACCGTCGGAACGACCCCGACCGGCTCGAGATGAAGAAGTTCTGCCCGCGCGACGGCCGTCACACGCTGCACCGCGAGACCCGCTGACCTCTCGATCAGCCGTGGCCGTCAATCCTGAGTTCGCCGGACGGGTCTACCCGCCGAACGAGCCGTACGAGGTCGGCCGCGTGAAGCTCCGCGAGTTCGCGGAGGCCGTGGGGGCGACGCACCCCACGCACACCGATCCCGCCGCCGCCCGCGCGTTGGGGTACCCGGACGTGATCGCTCCGCCCACCTTCGCGGTGGTCGTGGCGCAGCGCGCGGAGGCCCAGCTGATCCAGGACCCGGCGGCCGGGATCGACTTCAGCCGCGTCGTGCACGCCGACGAGCGCTTCGTGCACCACCGCCCGATCCACGCCGGGGACCGGCTGACGACGGTGCTGCACGTGGACGCGATCACCGAGCGGGCCGGGCTGTCGATGATCACCACCCGGTGCGTGATCTCCAGCGAGACCGGTGAGCCGGTGGCCTCGGTCAGCTCGACCCTCGCCGTCCGTGGGGAGGACGCCTGATGACGCTCCCCGCTCTCGGCGACCTGGCCGTGGGTCAGGAGGTCGCTCGCCGCACGCTCACCGTCGATCGTGCGCGGCTGGTGCGCTATGCCGGTGCCAGCGGCGACTTCAACCCGATCCACTGGAACGAGCGCTTCGCCACCGAGGTCGGTCTGCCGGGCGTGATCGCGCACGGCATGTGGACCATGGGTGCCGCGAGCTCGGTCGTGTCCGACTGGCTGGGCGACCCGGGCGCGACCCTGGACTACCAGACCCGCTTCGCGCGGACCGTGCCGGTGCCCGACCCCGGCCAGGCCGAGGTCGAGGTCGTCGCGGTGGTCGGAGCGCTGGACCCGGAGTCCACCACCGGCCGGATCGACCTCACCGTCACCTGCGACGGCACCCGGGTGCTGGCCAAGTGCCAGGCGCTCGTCCGGCTGTCCTGACGCTCAGGCGGTCGGTGCCGGACCCGTCGTGGTCCCCACCCGCAGGCTGACCGGCAGCATGGCGTTCTCCGGCTGTTCCCCGGCGAGCAGCCGCTGCACCGCCTGACCGACCACGGCGCCCTTCTCCGCGATCGGCTGCACCACGGTCGTCAGGACGTCGGGCGTCAGCCACGGCAGGTCCAGCCCGTCGAACCCGGCGATCGAGACGTCCTCGGGGACCCGGAGCCCCAGATCGCGCGCGCCGATCACCACGCCGGAGGCCAGCAGGTCCGACTGCGCGACGATCGCGGTGGGCCGCTGGTCGATCGGGCCGGACAGCAACGCGTGCGCCGCGGCGGTCCCGTGCTCCACCAGCGACGCGGGGGTCTCGTAGACGGCGACCGGTCGCACCCCGGCGTCGTCGATGCCCGCGAGGCGGCGCTCGGCGATCTTCCACCGGATGTCCGCGATCCGCTCCGGGCCGGCCACGGCCGCGCGGCGGTCCGGGCCGAACGGCAGGGTGACCGTGGCGATCCGGCGGTGCCCGAGCCCGACCAGGTGCCGGGTGGCCTCGGCGACGCCGGCCCGGTCGTCGATCCCGACCGTCACGATGTCGTCCAGTTCGTGGCCCTCGACCACGACCGCCGGGATGCCGCGCCGGCGCAGCGCCTGCAGCGTGGGGTCCTCGGCGGTGCCGCCCCAGATCATCACGGCGACGTCCATCGCCGCCGACTCGATCAGCGGGTCCACCGCCGGCTCGTCGACGCCGGTCGGGCCGGGGATCAGCAGTACGCCGAGACCGGCGGGCGCGATGGTGTCCACCAGGCCGTCCAGCAGCTGCACCGAGACCGGGTCGCGGAAGGAGCGCTTGAGCGCGTCGCCGACCACCACCCCGACGATCCCGGAGCGCCCGGAGCGCAGCTGACGGCCGAGCGGGTTGGGGCCCGAGTAGTCCAGCTCCCGCGCGGCGTCCAGCACACGCTGCTTGGTGGCCTCCGCGATCGGCCCGGCTCCGGAGAACGCAAGGGAGGCGGTGGAGACCGACACCCCGGCGCGGGAGGCGACGTCGGCGAGGGTGGGGCGTGGCGACACCGGGTCTCCTGCCTGCCGGGCGGCGAGGCCCGACGTTGGTTGTGCGGCCGGTCGGCGGTGATCGTGCCCGGATGGCCAGGAACGATGTTGACGCCGTCGCCAGCGTACCCGCACACTGGTCAGGTCCCTCTAATCGATTCGACCCGCACCTTCGGCGTCAGGATCGAAACGATTCGATCGACAGCAGACCACCACCCGAACTACCGGTGCCCGGCACGTGGCGAAGGCTTGACCCACGCGCCCGGCGGCACCATCCCACCGCCACGGCGGAGCCCCCTCGACCCCGTCCGGCGGGCGGGGCACCCGTGTCGTCCCCGCGCGGGCGTCGTCCGCGCGGCACCCCGACCTCGACAGCCCAGGAGACCGTCGTGAGCATCCCCCGTCCGCGCCCGCCCCGCGGGGAGCGTGGCCCGGTCGACCCCGTCGTCGCCCGCGCCCGCCGCTTGCTGCTCGGGCTGTTCATGCTGACCGGGCTGATGTTCTCCTCCTGGCTGGCCAGGATCCCGGCCGTGCGCACCGCGCTGGGCATGAGCGAGGCCGAGCTGGGCGGGATCCTGATCGCGGGGTCGGTCGGCTCGCTGGCGACCGTGTCGCTGGCGGGCTGGATGGTGGCCCGGCTCGGCGGTCGTACGGTGCTCTACCTGTCCACCGCGGCGTTCTCCGCGGCCTACGTGCTGATCGGGCTCGGTCCGACCTTCGGCTCGGTCCCGGTCCTCGCGGTCGGGATCTTCCTGTCCGGCGCGGCGTTCGCGCTCGGCAACGTGCCGTTGAACGTGGAGACCGCGGCGGTGGAGCGTCGACTCGGCCGGACCGTGCTGCCGCAGTTCCACGCGGCGTTCTCGATCGGCTCGGTGGTCGGGTCCGGGATCGGTGCGCTGGCGGCCCACGCCCAGGTGCCACTGCTGGTGCAGTTCGTGATCACGGCGGTGGTCGGCGCGGCCTGGCGGATCGCCTCGGTGCCGGGCGCGGTGCTGGACTCGCTGCCGCCGGACCCGGAGCAACGGGCCCTCGTGCGGGCGGCCCGGCTGGAGACGGCCACGGCGCCCGGCCGGGCCGGAGTGCTGGGCCGGACCGTGCGGCTGCGTGGCGTGCGACCCACCGCCCGTCCGGGATCCGCGCTGCACGCCTGGCGCGAACCGCGCACCCTGCTGATCGGCGTGGTGATCATGTCCGCGGCGCTGTCCGAGGGCTCCGCCAACGACTGGCTGGCTCTCGCGGTGGTCGACGGCTTCGAGCAGACCGAGGCGGTCGGCGCGGCGATGTTCGGCGTGTTCGTCGGGGCGATGACCGCGGTGCGGTTGCTCGGCACGGCGCTGATCGACCGCTACGGCCGCGTGCTGGTGCTGCGGTGCTCCGGTGTGGTGTCGCTGCTCGGGCTGGTGCTGTTCGGCTTCGCCCCGAACCTTCCGCTGGCCGCCCTCGGCATCATCGCCTGGGGCTTCGGCGCCGCGCTGACCGTGCCGATCGGCATCGCCGCGGCCTCGGACGACCCGTTGCAGGCCGCCGCCCGGGTCTCGGTGGTGTCCTCGTTCAGCTCGACCGCGTCGCTGGCCGCCCCGCCGCTGCTGGGTCTGGCCGCCGAGGCGATGGGCGCCCGGCACGCGCTGCTGCTGATCACCGTCTCGATGGTGACCAGCGTGCTGCTGGCCCGTGCGGTCGGCCGCCAGGAACAGCCGACAGCTGCCACCCTTGAACCCGCCACCCCCTGACCCCCGAGAGCCTGGACGATGACGACCACTCACCCTCAGGTCCGCGCGGCCTCCTTCGCCGTCTTCGCGGTCTTCGTGCTGAACGGCGCGAACTTCTCCAGCTGGGCCGCCCGGCTGCCCGCGGTCCGGGACGGCCTGGACCTGCAACCGGCGCAGATGGGCCTCCTGCTGTTGATCGGCTCGCTCGGCTCGATCGTGGCGCTGCCGTTGTCCGGGCTGATCGTGACCCGGCTGGGTGCGGCGCGGACGGTGCTGACCTTCGCGCTGGTCAACGCCTGCGGGTACCTGCTGGCCGCGCTCGGCGTCGGCCTCGGTCAGGTGCCGGTGGTCGCGGCCGCGCTGGTGCTGTGCGGGATCGGCACCGGCGTCTGGGACGCGTCGATGAACCTGGAGGGCGCCCTTGTCGAGCAGCGGCTCGGCCGCACGGTCATGCCGCGGTACCACGCCGGGTTCTCGGTGGGGACGGTGATCGCGGCCGGGATCGCCGCGGTGGCCGCCGCGACACGGGTCCCGGTGTGGGTGCACCTGCCGGTCGTCGTCCTGCTGACCACCACCGGGGTGTTCTTCGCGGTGCGGAAGTTCCTGCCCGCGGGGGCTGCCGAGGCCGAGGCGGTGCACCAGGAGGACGGACCGCGGCAGTCGGTGTTCGCCGCCTGGCTGGAGCCGCGCACGCTGCTGATCGGTCTGGTGATCCTGGCCGCCGCGCTGACCGAGGGTTCCGCGAACGACTGGCTGAGCCTGGCCGTGGTGGACGGCTTCCACCAGAACGACACCGCGGGTGCGATCGCGTTCGGGATCTTCGTCGCGGCCATGACGACGATGCGGTTCCTCGGCACCGTGCTGCTCGACCGGTACGGCCGGGTGGCGGTGCTCCGACTGTGCGCGGGGCTGGCACTGGCCGGGCTGCTCACCTTCGGGCTGGTGCCCACGGACATGCTCTGGCTCGCGGTGATCGGTGCGGTGCTGTGGGGGATGGGCGCCGCGCTCGGGTTCCCGGTCGGGATGAGCGCGGCCTCCGACGACCCGCTGCACGCCGCCGCCCGGGTGTCCGTGGTCTCGACCATCGGGTACAGCGCGTTCCTGGCCGGTCCGCCGCTGCTCGGCCTGCTCGCCGATCACGTCGGTTACCGGCACGCGCTGCTGGTGATCGCCGTGCCGATCGTGATCGGTCTGCTCGTGGTGAAGGTCGCCGCGCCGCAGCGTGCCGTCGATCCGCCTACCGTAGGGGCATGACCGTCACCACCCGCAGCGCCGACCTCGCCGACCTCACCACCCTCGGGGTGGGCGGTCCGGTCCGGGAACTGGTCGAGACCGACTCCGAGCAGGAGTTCATCGACGCGATCCGGGCGGCGGACGCCGACGGCACCCCGCTGCTGGTGATCGGCGGCGGGTCGAACCTGCTGGTGGACGACGAGGGCTTCGACGGCGTGGTGGTCCGGGACGTCCGGCAGGGCTTCACGGTGCCGGACCATTCGGCCTGCGCCGGGATCACCATGACCGTCCCGGCCGGCACCCGGTGGGACGACGTGGTCGAGCACTGCTCCGGCGTGCGGCTCAAGGGCATCGAGGCGTTGTCCGGCATCCCCGGGTCCACCGGCGCCACCCCGGTGCAGAACGTCGGTGCCTACGGGCAGGAGGTCTCCGAGACCATCGCGACCGTCCGGGTCTGGGACCGGCAGCGCGGGCGGGTGCGCACCCTGCCGTTGTTCGACCTGAAGTTCGGGTACCGCACGTCGCTGCTCAAGCAGTCGATGCTGGCCACCCCGGACGACCCGGCCACGCCCTGGTTCCCGACCCCGCGCTACGTCGTGCTCGACGTGACCTTCCAGCTGCGGGTGGCTCAGCTCTCCGAGCCGATCCGGTACGCCGAGCTGGCCCGCACCCTGGACATCGCGGTCGGTGAGCGTGCCCCGCTGCCCGAGGTGCGCGCCGCGGTGCTCGGCCTGCGCGCCGGCAAGGGCATGGTGCTCGACCCCGCCGACCTGGACACCCGGTCGGCCGGGTCGTTCTTCACCAACCCGGTGCTGACCGACGCCGAGGCGGCGGCCCTGCCGGAGGACGCCCCCCGGTTCCCCGCGGGCGAGGGCCTGGTCAAGACCAGCGCGGCCTGGCTGATCGAGCAGTCCGGCTTCGGCAAGGGCCACGGCCTGCCCGGGCCGGCGGCACTGTCCACCAAGCACACCCTCGCGCTGACGAACCGTGGCGGCGCGACCGCGGCCGACCTGCTGGCCCTGGCCCGCACGATCCGCGACGGTGTGGCCGAGCGCTTCGGCATCACACTG
>NZ_JANZKP010000038.1 GCF_025642745.1 Cellulomonas sp. RIT-PI-Y | reverse complement strand
GTTACCTGTCGGTGGAGCGACGTCCACCCCGTGCGAACCCGCACCCGCTGAGCGTGCGACCCGGGTCGGACTGAGTAGTCCGGCGTCAGAATTGGGTGGAGCGCGCCGTAGGGAGTGGGGGTCGTGCGGGTGAGTGCGTACTGAGTGACCACTGCACCGTGTGGCACCGGCCGCCGACCCGCCGGGTGCGTGGAACCACGGGACCCCCCGCGTGGTACCGCCCGGCGATCAGCCCCGTGCGGGCAGTCGGCCCAGCCCCTCGCGCAGATCGGGGGCGGTCGCGGTGAGTGACACCCGCACCCATCCCTCGCCCCGGGCACCGAAGGCCGACCCGGGGGCGACCGCCACCCCGCGGCTGAGCACCAGCTCCTCGGCGAAGGAGGCCACGTCGCCGTCGGTGGCGTGCGACAGGTCCGCCCAGAGGTAGATCCCGCCGGGCGCCTCCAGGTACGGGATGCCCCGCTCGGCCAGCACGGCGGTGGCCAGTTCCCGGTGCGCGGCGTAGGTGGCGCGCGCGGCGTCGACGTCGTCCTGCGGGCCGGTGATCGCGGCCAGGGCGGCGTACTGGGCCGGGGTGTTGACGCAGGAGACGATCGACTCCTGGACGGTCGGCATCAGCGGGGCCAGCTGATCCGGCACCACCAGGGCACCCACCCGCATACCGGTCATCGCGTGGTCCTTGCTGAACGTGTGCAGGGTCAGCACCCGGCCGTCGGCGTCGTGCGCGGCGGGCGGCACGTGCGGTCCGGCGGCGAAGGCGGCGTAGCACTCATCCGAGAGCACCCAGAGGTCGTGGGTGCGGGCCAGCTCCATCAGCTCGGCGACCAGGGCGTCCGGCAGCGTGGTGCCCAGCGGGTTGGACGGGGAGTTCAGCACCAGCAGGCGGGTCCGGTCCGAGATCACGGCCGCGACGTCGGCCGGGTCGGGCAGGAACCCGCGCTCGGCGCGCAGCGGATAGGGCCGGGGCGTGGCCTGCAGCAGGTGCGCGGCCATGCTGAACGGCGGGTAGCCGGGATCCGGGACCAGCACCTCGTCCCCGGCGCCCACCGTCAGGCTGAGCGCCAGGTGCAGGGCCTGTGCGCCACCGGCGGTGACCCAGACGTTGTCCCGGCGGACCGGGAGCGTGTGCACCGGGTCCAGCTCGGCGGCGAGGGCGTCACGCAGCTCCGGGATGCCGCCGTTCGGGGTGTAGCGGGTGTCGTCCCGGGTCAGGGCGGCCTGCGCCGCGGCCAGGATGTGCGGCGCCGTCGGCAGGTCCGGCTCGCCGACGCTCAGTACGATCGCACCCGGCGTGGCCCAGGCCAGCTCGGTGACCCGGCGGATGCCGGAGGCGGGGACGGTGGCGGCGTGGGCGGCGATCCGGGGCACCCGGGCACCGTAGCCCCCGCGGATGTCGTCGAGATGACGCAGCATGACCCAGCTCACACCCGGGAACCCGATGAAGCGGATGGCCGTTATCAACATCGGCACGTAAGCTGCCGATTCGGATACCGCTTATCCCTTTGTTGGACCGCATCGGTGCGGGCAGCCCCGCGCCGACCTGTGCCGTGGGTCCGCCCCCCTGAAGAGAAGAAGGACGTTCATGGCAGAGCTGCTCTACCGGCTGGGCCGGTTCTCCGCCCGCCGGGCCTGGGTCGTGATCGTCGGGTGGGTGCTCGCCCTGGCCCTCGCGGGCGGGTCCTACGTGATGTGGGGCGGCACGCTCAGCTCCACGGTGGACATCCCCAACACTCCGACCTCCGAGGTCACCGACCGCCTGCAGGACGACTTCGCGTCGGCGAGCGGCGGCACCGGCACCATGGTGTTCAGCACCGAGGACGGCTCGGCCTTCACCGCCGAGCAGCAGCAGCAGATCAGCGACGCCCTGACCGAGATGGCCGACATCGACGGCGTCTCCGCCACGGTCGACCCGTTCGCCACCGAGGCCCAGCGCGCCGAGCAGGCCGACCAGCTCGCGCAGGCCCAGGCGAAGATCGACGCCGGCCGGGAGCAGATCAGCCAGGGGCAGGCCCAGATCGACGCCGGGCAGGCGCAGATCACCGCCGGGCAGGAGCAGCTGGACCAGGCGCGGGCCGCCGCCGAGGCCGCCGGCGCGGATGCCGCCACGCTGGCGCAGTTCGACGCCCAGCAGGCCGCGATCGACGCCCAGCAGAGCGAGCTGGACACCCAGCAGGAGGCCCTGAACGCCTCCGCCGCCGAGCTGGACGCGAGCGCACCGCAGGCCGAGGACGGGCAGACCCTGCTCGACCTGGCCGCCGAGCTGCGCACCGTCTCCGAGGACGGCTCCGCCGCGGTGGCCACCGTGTCCTTCGACAAGCCGCTGATGGAGGTCACCCCCGAGACCAAGGAGCAGGTCGAGGACACCGCCTCCGCCGCGGGCGTGAACGGCGTCGCGGTCGACTTCTCCTCCGACCTGGCCGCCGGGGTGCCGAGCATCGGCGGTGTGGCCGAGATCATCGGCGTCGCGGTCGCCGCGATCGTGCTGTTCATCATGCTGGGCACCCTGATCGCCGCGGGGCTGCCGCTGCTGACCGCGCTGATCGGCGTGGGTGTCGGCGCGGCCGGTTCGCTGGCGTTCTCCGGGGTGGTCGACATGATCTCGGTGACCCCGATCCTCGGCGTGATGCTGGGGCTCGCGGTCGGCATCGACTACTCGCTGTTCATCCTCAACCGGCACCGCCGCCAGCTCCGGGAGGGCGCCGAGGTGCACGAGTCGATCGGTCTGGCCAACGGCACCTCCGGCAACGCGGTGGTGTTCGCGGGGACGACCGTCCTGATCGCGCTGCTGGCGCTGAACGTCACCGGGATCCCGTTCCTGGGCATGATGGGGACGGTCGCCGCGGCGTCGGTCGCCATCGCGGTGCTGGTCGCGATCACCCTGACCCCGGCGCTGCTGGGTCTGGCGGGCAAGCGGGTGCTGCGGAAGAAGTTCCGCGACGCCGCACCGGTCCCGGTGACGGCGGACCTGAAGCCGATGTCCACGCGCTCGGCCGTGCTGCGGGTGGTGGCGGGCGTCGCCGCGCTGGCGATCATCGCGCTGCCCGCGCTGTCCATGCGCCTGGGCCTGCCGGACGGTTCGCAGGAGGAGCCGGACACCACGCAGTACCGGGCGTACTCGATCACCGCGGAGAAGTTCGGCGCGGGGGTGAACGGTCCGCTCCTGGTCGTGGCGGACGTCGAGGGCGGCCAGGACGAGGCCGCGCTGACCCATCTGCAGGCCACCATCGGCCAGCAGATCATGGACCAGCAGGACGTGGTCGCGGTCGCCCCGATCGGCGCCTCGGAGTCCGGCACCATGATCGCCTTCCAGGTGATCCCGGTGGACGGCGGCACCTCGGAGTCCACCGAGGACCTGGTGCACACCCTGCGCGACCTGACCCCGGACGGCGCCACCGACTCGCTCGGCGTCGCGGGGGTCGCCTCCGGCAGCATCGACATCTCGGAGAAGCTCGCCGACGTCCTGCCGCTGTACCTGGCCGTGGTGATCGGCCTGTCGCTGATCATCCTCATCCTGGTGTTCCGGTCGATCATCGTGCCGCTGATCGCCACTCTCGGCTTCGTGCTGTCGGTGTTCGCGGCCTTCGGCGGCGTGACCGCGATCTACCAGTGGGGCTGGCTGGGATCGGTGTTCGGGGTGCACGAGCCCGGACCGGTGCTGAGCTTCCTGCCGACCATCCTGATCGGTGTGCTCTTCGGTCTGGCGATGGACTACCAGCTGTTCCTCACCTCCGGCATGCGCGAGGCCTACGCCCACGGGTCCTCGGCCCGGCTCGCGGTGACCGAGGGCGTGCGGGCCGGTCGTGCGGTGGTCACCGCCGCGGCGATCATCATGATCAGCGTGTTCGGCGGGTTCGTGTTCTCGCACACCGCGATGATCCGGCCGATGGGCTTCGGCCTGGCGTTCGGCGTCCTGGTGGACGCGTTCGTGATCCGGATGC
The DNA here is from genome assembly GCF_025642745.1 of Cellulomonas sp. RIT-PI-Y. Taxonomy (GTDB): domain Bacteria; phylum Actinomycetota; class Actinomycetes; order Actinomycetales; family Cellulomonadaceae; genus Cellulomonas. The sequence continues at coordinate 30,728 of NZ_JANZKP010000038.1, read as the reverse complement.
TGGTGATGCCCGCCCTGATGCATCTGTTCGGGGAGAAGGCCTGGTGGCTGCCGAAGTGGCTGGACCGGATCCTGCCGAACGTCGACGTGGAGGGCGCCAAGCTGGAGCGGGCGCACCACGCGGGCCCCGCGGCCGAGCCGGCGCTCTCCGGTGCGCACGCCGCGGCGGACGTGCCGGTGGACGCGCCGTCGCCGGCCGACCACCCCGGTGAGGGCCCCTCGCACCGCGCCTGAGCCGTGACGACCGGAGGCCGGCGACCCCACCCGGGTCGCCGGCCTCCGGTCGTTCGCCGCCGGGTCTCAGACCACGCGCAGTGCCTCCAGGGCGGGCGCGGTCGTGGTCGGGACGAACTCGGTCACGGTGTAGGCCGCCACGCCGCCCCGGGTGAACGGGTCCTCCGCCACGATCGCCTCGACCCGCTCGCGTGCCCCCCGGGCCAGGATCACGCCGCCGGTGCGCGGCTCCTTGCGTCCGGACACCAGGAACGTCCCGTCCGCGTAGTACCCGGCCAGGAAGTCCCGGTGCGCGGGCATCAGCGCGTCGATCGCCTCGATGCCGGCGGTGTAGCTCAGGTCGAGGATGAAGAGGTTCGCCATCCGCCGACCGTAGCGGTCAGTTCGCCGCCCAGTGCCGCCCGATCGCCAGGTAGTCGGCGTCGGCGAGCTCCGGCTCCAGCGGGCCACGGTCCGGGGCGTTGCGCAGGCCGTCGGTGAGGACGCGCAGATACCGGCGGTAGGCGTCCGGGTGGGTGTGCACGGAGTGCGCGGCCAGCTCGGTCACCATCCACAGGATGACCCCGAGGTCGCCGTTGGTGGCGCCGGGACGCAGGTCGCCCTCCGCCCGGGCCCGGTCCATCAGGGCGCAGCCGATGTCCTCGAACACCTGCAGATGGGTGTCCAGGTCGCGCCGGGTCTCGTCCGAGGCCAGTGCCGCGTCGCGCAGGCCCAGATTGCGGGTGAGCAGCTCCGCGCCGCGCTCGATCAGCAGCATCAGGCCGTCCCAGGCCCGCTCGGCCCGCAGCGCCTGGCCGGCGACCTCGGTCATCTCCCGCAGCGGTTCGGCGATCGCGGCCTCGATCAGCTCGCGCTTGTCCGGGAACCGGCGGTAGACGGTGCCGACGCCCAGGCCCGCGTGGTGGGCGATCTCGTTCAGTCCGACGTTCAGTCCCCGGGTGGCGTAGAGCTCCCGGGCTGCGGTGACGATCCGCTCCCGGTTGCGGGCCGCGTCCGCGCGCAACGGGCGGGCGCCGTCGGCGTCGTCCGGCGTGGGGATCGGGTCGGTGGGCACCCCGGGAGCCTAGCAAGTCGATACCGGTCATCCATTTCGATTCGACGGGCACAATGGCGACATGTCCGACCCGCAGCACCCCCACGTCCCGACGCCCGCCGCGCTCACTTCCCGGGGTGCGGTCTCGGCGATCAGCGGCGCCGGTCTGGGCGTGCTCGGCGCCTGGCTGCTGCACCTCGGGGCGCGGGACGCCGCGCAGGTCGAGTGGGAGTGCGCGGTCAGCACCTGCGGCACCAACGACGTCGCGGGGACGGCGCCGATGCTCGGCGTCCTGGCGCTGGCCCTGGCGGGCGTGCTGCTGGCCCGGACGGTGCGGACCCTGGCGGCGCCGCTGATGGTGCTGGTCGGCACGCTGGCGATGCTGCTCGGCTGGCGGTCCGCGATCGAGCAGCGTCTGGTCACGATCGACAACGTCACGATGACGCCGCTGCTCGGGAGGGGCCGCGGCTGGCTCGTCGTCGTCGGGCTGGTCGGAGTGGTCGCGCTCGTCCTGACCGTCCTCGCCGCCGTGCGCGAGCTGCGACAGTCCTCCGGGTACTGGGTGCTGCTCGGGCGCCGGGCCACCTGGGGCCGGGTCGCGGACTACGAGAACACCGGGGAGGACCCGACCGCCACGGTGCACTTCGCGGACGAGAACGGCACCCGGTACAGCGTCCGGATGCCGGTGCCACGGGAGGCCTTCCAGCGGCCGCCGCGGGTCTACTACGACCCGGTGAGCCCCACCGATCCGGACCGGCTCCGGATCGGCATGCCCGGCGCTCCGCTCACCGCCGGCGGCCGGGACGAGCAGCTGGCCGCGGCACGGCTCCTGCTCCCGCTGCCGGGCGACGACGAGGCCGTGGCGGACCGCACCACCATGAGCATCGCCGCGGACGGCACCCGGACCACGACCAGCATGGGCCCGGGCGGGACGCGCACCGCGACGGTGGCGCCGGACGGCACCCGGACCGTGACCACGGTGGCGGCCGACGGCACCCGCGCGGTCCGCTCGACCCAGACCTCCACCGAGACGATCTCGGACGTCACCGCGGCCCTGGAGCGCCTGTCCGAGCTGCACCGCTCCGGGGCGCTGTCCGACGACGAGTTCGCCGCCGCGAAGGCCGCCGTCCTGCGCCGATGATCGATCCGGTGGAGGCGCGCGAGCTGCTGGCGGACCGCCTGCGGGAGGCCGAGCAGCGGCTGGCAGGCACCTCGGCCGAGCGGGCAGCGGTGGTCGACGCGTCCCGCGACTCCAACGCCGACGACGAGCATGATCCCGAGGGCGCGACGATCGCCTACGAGCGGGGGATGCTCGACGTGCTGGCCGGTCGGTTGCGGCAGACCCTGGCGGACCTGGCCGTCGCGGAGCGACGACTGGCCGCCGGGGAGTACCAGGTGTGCGAGCGGTGCGGCGGGACGATCGCGGACGACCGGCTGCGGGCGCTGCCGACGGTGCGGACCTGCCGGGCGTGCGCTGGCCGGACCCGGTAGTCCGCCGTCGGCCGCGCGCACGGGACCTAGACTGCCCGCGTGCCTGATCCCGCGGCCGGACCGCTGCGCGTGACCGTGCTGGGCCAGGTCGCCGCCTGTGCGCAGGGCGGGGACCCCCTGCTGCCGGTGGCCGGGCGGGGCGCCGACCTCCTGGCGGCCCTGGTCCTGCTCGCCGGGGCGCCGGCGTCCGCGGAGCGGCTGATCGACGACGTGTGGCCGGACGACCCGCCCGCGTCCGGACGTGCGGCGCTGCAGACCCTGGTGTCCCGGCTGCGGTCCGCGCACGGGGCCGATCTGGTGCGCTCGTCGGGCGCGGGCTATGCGCTCGGGGTGCCCGGCGCGGCGGTCGATCTGCTGCGCGCCGAGGCCGCCGCCGAGTCCGCGCGGTCCGCGGTGGACCGGCAGGACCTGCGTGCCGCCGCGGAGCTGACGTCCGTGGCGCTGGCCGCCCTGGGCGCGGCGGATTCCGGGGTTCCCGACCCCGAGCTGCGCGATCTGGTCACGGCACGGGCCGTCCGGGCCCGCACCGCGTTGCTCCGCAGCAGGGTCGCCGCCCTGCTGGCCGGTCCCGCCCCCGCCGCCGCACTGCCCGCCGCGGAGGAGCTGGCCGGCGCCGCACCGCTCGACGACGCCGCGCAGCTCGCCCTGATGCGGGCCCTGCACGCGGCCGGCCGGAGCTCGGAGGCGCTGGCGTCCTTCGCCGTCTACCGGGAGCGGCTGGCCGACCAGCTGGGCACCGACCCGGCCGGTGCGGTGACCGACTTCCACCTGGCCCTGCTCACCGCCGAGGCGCCGACCGGCCCGACCCGGCCGCGGGTGCTCGGGGTGCGGACCGTCCCCGGCGAACTCCTCGGGCGGTCGGAGGACCTGGCGGCGGTCGACCGGTCGCTGTCGACCTCCTCGGTGGTGACCGTGCTGGGCACCGGCGGACTGGGCAAGACGCGCCTGGTCCAGGAGATCGCCCGCCGGTCCGCCGACCGGGGCGACGCGGTCGCGGTGGTGGAGCTGGCCGCGGTCCGCGCCGCGGAGGACCTGCTGCCCGCGCTCGCCGACGCGCTCCGGGTGCCGGAGCCGGTGCGGACCGCGGCCACCCCGCAGCTCGACCTGCGCGGCATCCAGGACCGGGTGCGCGACCGATTGGCCGAGCAGCCCACGCTCCTGGTGCTGGACAACTGCGAGCAGGTGCTCGCCGCGGTCGCGGACGTGGTGGCGGAGCTGACCTCGACCGTCCCGGGCCTGCGGGTGCTGGCCACCAGCCGTGCGCCGCTGGGCGTGCCCGGGGAGCACGCGCACCCGTTGCTGCCGCTGCCGACCGTCGCCCCGGACGGTGCACCCGGGCCGGCGGTGGCGCTGTTCGTGGAGCGGGCCACCGCGGTCCGCCCGGACGTGGTGCTCCCGCCGGACGTGGTGGCCCGGTTGTGCCGCCGGCTCGACGGTCTGCCGTTGGCGATCGAGCTGGCCGCCGCCCGGACCCGGTCCCTCACCGTGGAGGAGATCGAGCGCCGGTTGTCCGACCGGTTCAGCCTGCTCACCGGTGGCGGGGCCGGGTTGCCCGAGCGCCATCGCACCCTGCACGCGGTGATCGACTGGAGCTGGGATCTGCTGACCGCCTCGCAGCGGGTGCTGGCCCGCCGGGTCGCCGGTCTGCCGGACGGCTTCCCGGCCGAGGTCGCGGTCGCGCTGGCCGGGCCCGGGGCCGACGAGTTCGCGGTGCTGGACGATCTGGACGCGCTGGTGGCGCAGTCGTTGCTGCGGGCCGAGGAGCACCGGCCGACCCGGAGCATGCGGTACCGGATGCTGGAGCTGGTGCGGGAGTTCGGCGAGCGCGAGGCCCGGGCGGCGCAGGAGCTGGACCTGATCCGGGACGCGCTCGGCGACTGGGCCCGGGACCTGGCGGTGGACCGGATCGGCCCGGACGGCCCGGACCGGGTGCAGCTGGACCCGGTGATCGAGCGGGAGCAGGACAACCTGGTCGCGCTGCTGCGCGGTGAGCTGGCCCGGGGCGACGAGGCCCGTCCGGACGTGCTGGTCGCGGTGTTCGGGGTGAGCGCGATGCGCTGGCTGCTGCAGGGGGCCCACGAGGAGCTGACCCAGGTCCAGCGGCAGGTGCTGTCCCGGGCTCGGCACTGGACGCCGCCGCCCGAGCTGGCCGACGTCGCCGTGCTCGGCTTCAGCATCGCGGCGGTCATCGAGGTGATGTGGGGCGATCTGCGGCAGGGCGCCCTGGGCCGGTTGCTGGTGGCCCGGGCCCGGAGCGCCGGCCCGGTGTCCCGGGTGAACCTGATGTTGGCGGACATGGTGCGGGAGGTCGGAGATCCGCGGGCCCTGGAGCAGGTGTTGGCCGATGCCCGGGAGTCGGACGACGAGGCCACTCGCCGGTTCAGTCTGCTCGGATCGTGGACCATCGCGGAGAACGCCGGCCGGATCGACGAGGCGATCGGATTCGCCGAGGCGGCCTACCGGCTCGGGCGGGTGCACGACGACCCGTGGACGATGGCGCTCGCGTCGGTCCAGCTGGCGGGCGCGTACACCCAGAGTGGGCAGCCGGACGAGGCGTTGCCGTGGATCGAGGAGACCGACCGTGCCCTGGGTCGACTGCACGCGATGGAGGCCGGCCCGGCGACGGTCGCCGTCGAGGAAGGTCTGTGGCAGGTCCGCGCGCTGACCCTGCTCGCGCTCGGGGAGTTCGACGCCGCGGAGCGCCTGTTCGCCCGGATGGCGCAGGAGGCACACGACCCGCAGGAGGCGGCGACCCTCACCCGGCTCGGCGCCGCGGAGACCGCCTTCGGCCGAGGGGAGCTCGAGGTGGCGCTCGGGCACTATCGAGCGCTGGTGGCCGAGACTCTCGATCACGACTGGCGGCAGAACCCGTGGCGGCTGATCGCGGCCGGCACCTGCCTCGCGGCGCACGCGCTGGCCGGTCGGACCGCTCTGCCGGAGGTCGCGGAGGTGGCCGAGTCCGTACGGTCGATCCCGATCCAGACCGGCACCCGGGGGGTGCCGTACGCGGATCGGCCCGTCCTGGGCACGGTGCTGCTCGGCGCGGCCGCCTGGCGGATGGCGATCGGTGAGCAGGAGGAGACCGTGCTGCCGCTGATGGCCCTCGCGGAGTCGATGCGCTCCCGCCAGGACTACCGTCCGCTGCACCGGCACCTGCACTGGGAGCGCGCGATCGCGCGGTACGGCGAGGACGCCGTCCACGCCGCTCGCGCCGCGGAGAGTGCGGCGGGTCGCTCCGACGAGCTCGACCGCGCGTCCGAGCTCCTGCGTTGAGCGTGCACGGATGCCGACCCGCCCGGGCAGGGCAGTCGGCATCCGTGCACGCTCCGATCAGGCCTTGCGCATGTACGCCCGCACGGTCAGCGGGGCGAAGACCGCGACCACGGCCAAGGCGCCCAGCAGGGCCCAGCCCGCGTCGCCGGTCCAGGCGCCGTCGATGGTCAGCGACCGTGCCGCCGTCACCAGGTGCGAGACCGGGTTGACGTCCACGAACGACTTCAGCCAGCCCGGCAGGGTGTCCGCCGGGACGAAGGCGTTGGACGCGAAGGTCAGCGGGAACAGCACGATCATCGAGATGCCCTGCACCGAGGACGCCGACCGGGCGATCACGCCGAAGAACGCGAAGATCCAGCTCAGGGACCAGCAGCACAGGATGACCAGCAGTCCGGCCCCGACCACGCCGAGGAACCCGCCGTCCGGACGCCAGCCGATGACCAGGCCCATCACGAAGGTCAGCGTGGTCGCGATCGCGTACCGCACGGTGTCGGCCAGCAGTGCGCCGGACAGCGGGGCGATCCGGGCGATCGGCAGCGAGCGGAACCGGTCGAACACGCCCTTGTCCATGTCCTCACGCAGCTGCACGCCGGTGACGACGGAGGTCGTGATCACGGTCTGCACCAGGATGCCCGGGATGAAGAACGGCAGGTAGGTGGCCACGTCCCCGGCGATCGCACCGCCGAAGATGTACGTGAACATCAGCGTGAAGATGATCGGCTGGATCGTGACGTCGAACAGCTGCTCGGGCGTGCGCTTGATCTTCAGCAGCCCGCGCCACGCCATGGTGAAGGACTGCTTCACCGTGGTGAGCAGCGGGACGTGGTTGGACGCCTGGGCGGCCAGGTCGGTGGGGTTCAGGATCGCGGCGCTCATGCGAGGACCTCCTCCGGGAGCGCAGGGGTGGTGGTGTCGGCGCTGGCGGGCCGACCGGTGAGGGTGAGGAAGACCTCGTCGAGAGTGGGCTGCTGCACGGCGACGTCGGCCAGGTGGATCCCGGCCGAGCGCAGCGCGACGAGCACCTCGCCCGCGGAGTCCGCGGCAGGCACCGGGGCGGTCAGCCGGCCGTCCGGCGCGAGCACCGGAGCCACGCCCAGCACCGCGGTGGCCAGACGGACCGCCTCCGGCAGGTCGGACTCGTCCGCCAGGCCCAGCTGCAGCCGGGCGGTGCCGACCGAGGCCTTGAGCTCGGCGCCGGTGCCCTCGGCCACCACGATGCCGCGGTCGATCACGGCGATCCGCTCGGCGAGCTGGTCGGCCTCGTCCAGGTACTGGGTGGTGAGCAGGACGGTGGAGCCGCCGTCGATCAGGCTGCGCACGGTGTCCCACATCTGCAGGCGGGTGCGCGGGTCCAGGCCGGTGGTGGGCTCGTCCAGGAAGATCAGCGGCGGCCGCGCGATCAGCGAGGCGGCCAGGTCGAGGCGTCGGCGCATGCCACCGGAGAAGTTCTTCAGCGGACGGGCGGCGGCCTCGGACAGGCCGAACTCCTCCAGCAGGGACGCGGCGATCCGCTGCGAGTCCCGCCGGGACAGGCCGTGCAACCGGGCGAACAGCACCAGGTTCTCGGTGGCGGACAGACCCTCGTCCACCGAGGCGTACTGGCCGGTCACGCCGATCAGGCGGCGGACGGCCTGCGGTTCGGCGCGCACGTCACGACCGAAGACGGTCGCGGTGCCGGCGTCCGGCTTCAGCAGGGTGGCGAGCATCCGGATGGTGGTGGTCTTCCCGGCGCCGTTCGGGCCGAGCACGCCGTAGACGGCGCCGGTCCGGATGTCGAGGTCGATGCCGTCGACCGCGCGGTTCTCACCGAAGGTCTTCACCAGACCGCGGGCCTGCACGGCCCAGGGGGTGTCAGTTGTGGTCATGGCAGCGATCGTGCGCCGGGTCGCTTGCAGCACTCTGACATCGCGCTGACACCCGCTGACAGGTGGTAGCACCCGGGGGGTTCTCAGAGGGTGGTCCAGCCGGGCGATAGGTGGTTCGCGCCGATGGTCGGCGCCGTCGCGCTGGCGCGGCGTGCACCCGTCAGGAGCCCCCGTGGCACACACCTCCACCGGCCGTCGCGCCGGGCTGGTGCTCGCGCTGGCAGCGATCCTCGCGCCGCTCGGCATCGGCACCGCGTTCGCGGACATCCCCGCGCCGGTCATCCAGCCCATCGGGACCGTCAACCGTGGCGAGTCCGTGACCGTCGACGTCAGCTGCGCGGACCCCACCGCCCTCGGTCTCGAGTGGCACACCTCGGACGCGCCCGACACCTGGTCGACCGCCCAGCCGACGGGCCGGGACGACGCGAACGCCCTCTTCGAGATCCCGGTCGCGTTCCAGAACGGCGGCTGGTTCCAGGCCCGCTGCCTCTTCGAGGACGACCCCTCCGGCTGGTCGATCGCCTATGTGGCGGTCCAAGGGGCCACCACGGCCTCCGTGCTGCAGGCGACCGCACCGACCCAGCAGGGCGGTGCGATCACGGGCAGCGTGACCGTCACCAGCGGCGCCGGCACGCCCACCGGGTACGTGGAGGTCTACCTCAACGGAGCTCTCCGGGACGCCGTCCAGGTGCGCGACGGGGTCGCCACGATCTCTTCCACCTACTGGGACCAGCCGCAGGTCGTGGTCTCCGCGATCTACCGCTCGAACACCTGGGCCTTCCAGGACTCCACCTCCAACACGGTGACGGTGGACCTCCCGCAGCAGCAGGTCAAGGCGCAGCCCACCGTGACCCTCCAGGTGCCGGCGAACGCCTACGCCAATGCCGCCTTCCCGGCCACCGCCACCGTCACCGGCACCCCGGGCGGCCCGACCCCGACCGGTGAGGTCGAGTTCCGGTACAGCGAGGGCGCGGTCCTCGGCCGGGTGCCGCTGGTGAACGGCGTGGCCACGGCGAACCTCACGGTCACGCACACCGGCATCGCGGACGTCTACGCGGTGTACTTCGGCGACGAGCACTACACCGACCGCAGCTCCTCGTACCAGGACGTGTCCCTGACCCCGGTCCCCGCGCCGGTGGTCACCGCGCCCGTGGTCACCGTGGACGCCCCGAAGACCGGCACCACCACCGCCGGGATCACCGCCACCGTCACGGTCGCTGCACCCGCCGCGGGTCTGCCGGTCCCGGGCGGCGGCGTCCAGCTGATCGTCTACCGGCCGGGCCACTACCCGGACAGCGTCAGCGCCGGGGTGCTGACCGACGGCACGGTCACGCTCACCACCGATCTCCTGCCGGTCGGCGAGTACCGCCTGCTGGCGCACTACTCCGGCGGCGGCGACTGGCCGTACGCGCAGACCGACTCGGTCGAGCAGAGCCTGGTCATCTCCGCGCCCGCCACCACTCCGGTGGACCCGACCCCGACCACCCCGACCACGCCGGTCACCCCGAAGCCCGCCACCCCGGTGGTCACGGTCCCGGAGGCCACCCCGGCGCCGATCGTCTCCCCGGTGCTCGCCCCGGCGAACCCGGTGGTCTCCACCGACAGGTCGCTGGCCCGGCCCGGTGCGCGGGTCACGCTGCGGGCCGAGGGCTTCGTCCCCGGTGAGACCGTGCGGTTCGTCCTGCACTCCGAGCCGGTGTTCCTCGGCACCGCGGTGGCCGGCGCCGACGGGATCGCCGTCCTGGTCGTGGACCTGCCCGACGGTGTGCCCGGCGGACAGCACCACGTCGTCGCCACCGGTGTCGACTCCGGTCGCGTCGCCGAGGTGCCGATCCTGGTCGCCGACCCCCGTGCGGAACTGGCCACCACCGGGACCGACCCGGCGGCGTTGACCGGTCTGGTCGCCGCGCTGCTGGCCACCGGCGCCGGGTTCCTGCTGGTCGCGCGCCTGCGCCGCCGTCAGGCAGCCTGAGCGCTCGTTCCCGCCCGACGCCGCTCGTCCCGATCGCCGGGGCGGGCGGCGTCGTCGTGCGGGAACCGGGCGACTGCCGGAGACTCGGACCCGAGTCGTCGTCGGCACCGTCGCCCGAGGAGCGCCCGCCATGGCCATCACGCCGTTCCTGTGGTTCCACGACCGTGCCGAGGAGGCCGCGGCGTTCTACGTCTCGCTGTTCCCGAACTCCCGGATCCTGACCACAGTGCTGTCCGGTGGTGACGTCCCCGGCTCGGCCGAGGGCGAGGTGATGGTGGTCGAGTTCGAGATCGACGGCCAGCGGGTGCAGGCGCTGAACGGCGGCCCGTCCTTCACCTTGGACGAGGCGTTCTCTCTGGTCGTGGATGCACCCACCCAGGAGGAGATCGACCGGCTCTGGGACGCCCTGACCGCCGACGGCGGACAGCCCAGCCAGTGCGGGTGGCTGTGCGACCGTTTCGGCCTGTCCTGGCAGATCGTCCCGCCGGTGCTGCACGAGCTGCTCGGCGACCCCGATCCGGACCGCGCCGCCCGCGCCACCGCCGCCATGATGACGATGGGCAAGCTGGACATCGCCGCCCTGATCGCCGCGGCCGACGGCGCGCCTACCCTGGAGCCGTGAGCACCACCCCTCTTCGCGGCCGCGTCACCATGCAGGTCCGCTGGTCCGACGTCGACCTGTTCGCCCATGTCAACAACGCGGCGTACCTGCGCTACCTGGACGACGCCCGGTTCGCGCTCTTCCCGAGCATGGGCGTCGACCCCGCCGGGCGCCCGACCGACTCGATGCTGGTCGTGGTCAAGCACGAGATCGACTACCTGGCGCCGCTGGCCTTCCGCCCGGAGCCGGTCTCGGTCGAGGTGTGGGTGCCGCGGATCGGACGGTCGTCGGTGGACTTCGCCTACGAGATCGTCGACGAGCGCGCGGTGTACCTGCGCGCCCGGTCCCGGATGGTGCAGCTGGACCGCATGACCCTGGCACCGCGGGCGTTCAGCGACCAGGAGCGTGCGGTCTTCGAGCGCTACCCCGGTGCGGGCCCCGAGCTGCACGCCTGGTGACCTGGGGGTGGTACTCACCCGAGCGCTCGGAACCCTCAAACTTGCCCTCGTCGACACTCACCGCAGGTCACAGGCCCCGGCGCGCTGGTTAACGTCGCGGACGTCCGGGTCGGCACCCGCCCGTCGGCCCGGACACCCAGTCATGGGATGCGGGTCCGGTGACGTCCCCGGACCCGCGTCCCGGACGGTCGTTTGCGGTCAGAGGCCGAGCACCGCGGCGATGGTCGCGACCACGCCGCCACGCTCGTTCGAGGGGACCACGTACCGTGCCGCGGCTCGCACGTCCGGGTGCGCGTTGTCCATCGCGCAGGACCACCGGGCGGCGGCGAGCATCCCCAGGTCGTTGCGGTAGTCGCCGAAGGCCATCGTGTGCTCCGGACCGATCCCCAGGTCGTCCTGCACCCGGCGCAGGGCGACGCCCTTGTCCGCCTCCGGGCTCATCAGGTCCAGCCAGTGCTGCCCGGAGACCAGGACCCGGACCGGACCGGCCAGATCGGCGAACGCCGGGGCGGTGCGCTCCTCCACGGAGCCCGCGTCGTGCACGGCCACCTTCAGCAGCACGTCGTCGATCCGGGTCAGGTCCGGCACCTCGGTGACCACGGCGTAGTGCTTGCGCACCTGCGTCGCGAACTCCCCGTCGAGGCGCTCGACGTAGGCCGAACGGGCACCGGACACCACCACGCCGACCGGCAGCCCGGCAGTCGCCAGCTCGCGGGTGTGCGCGACCGCGCGGGGCACGACGCCGTCCGGCAGCGCGGTGGTGGACAGCACCTCGTCCCCGCGGCCGACGTAGGCGCCGTTCTCCCCGATGCACACGTAGTCCGCCCCGCGGTCACCCATCTGCTCGCGGATGTTCGCGAACTGACGGCCGCTCGCCGGGCAGAATGCGATGTCACGTCGGTCGAGCTCAGCCAGCAGCGACCAGATCCCGTCGGGCATCCGCCCGTCGCCGTCGAGCAGGGACCCGTCCATGTCGGTGGCGATCAACCGGATCCGGTCGACGTCGGGCAGGCTGGGCGGGACGAGGACCGGAGCGGGTGTCGGCATGCCGACATCCTCCCAGCTCGGATCGGCCACCCGGTCGGTCCGGACCACCACCACCTAGGGGGACCCCCATGCGTTTCCATCGCGGCCTCGCGGCCCTGACCCTCGGCACGGTCGCCGTGCTCGGTCTGACCGCCTGTTCCGGCGACCAGAGCGAGCCGGCCACCGACGACGGCACCACCAGCGCGGCCCCGACCCCGGCGGTCGCCGAGGAGGAGGTCACCGGCCTGACGGCGGAGAACTTCGCCCAGCGCTCGGTCGCGGCCCTGGTGGCCGCGGAGACGATGTCGATGGACATGCAGATGGGCACCCAGGGGCAGACCATCGAGATGGCCGGCTCGGTCCGGATGGCCAAGACCTCGATGGACATGGAGGTCACCTACTCGATGATGGGCATGTCCTTCGACATGATCCTGGTCGGCGGCCAGGTGTTCATGGGCATGGACGGGCAGTACCAGGAGGTGTCCCCGGAGGAGCTGGGCGCCGACTCGGTCGAGGACCTGATGGCGCAGACCGATGCCCGCACCCAGATCGAGAGCCTGCAGGGCGCCATCACGACCGTGGAGCCGGTGGGCGAGGAGACCGTCGAGGGGATCGCGACCACGCACTACCTGGTCACCGTGGACCCGTCGAAGCTCGACGGCGCCGATCCGGCCGTGGTCGCCGCGATGGGCGACTCCTTCGGCTACGACTACTGGCTGGACGACCAGGATCGCACCGTGCGGATGAGCTACAGCGTGGAGGGCACGGACGTGTCGATCAGCTACGCGGACTTCGGCAAGGACGTCGACATCGCGGCGCCGGACCCGAGCCAGCTGGTCACGGGGCTGTTCTGAGATGACCGGTCGACGGGCGGGCGTGACCGCACGGTCGGAGCGCCCGCCCGTCGACCGCCGGGAGCTGCCGGTGTTCGCCGCCGGGTCGGTGCCGGTGCCGTATGTGATCCATCCGATGGACGAGCTGCTGGACCGGGACACCCTGTGGCCCCCGCACGCGCACCCCACGCACGAGCTGCTCTGGAACCTGCGCGGAGCGTCCAGCGCGACCGTCGATGCCCGGACCTGGGCGATCACGCCGACCATCGGGCTCTGGCTCCCGGCCGGGACCCTGCACACCGCGCACGGCCCGGCCGGGACCTGGTACCGGACCGCGCAGTTCGGGGTGCACGCGGTGCCGCCGCTGGCGCCCGGTCCGGTGGCGATCGAGGTGACCGCCCTGCTCCGGCTGCTGCTCGACCGGTTGACCGAGCCCGACCTGACAGCGGACTCCCGGGCGTTGACCGAGCGCATGGTGATCGACGTGCTGACCCCGGCCGCGCACGAGGTCGCGGTCCGGCTGCCGCAGAGCGCGCTGCTCGCCCCGGTGGTCGCGGCGGTGACGTCGGATCCGGGTGACCCGCGCGCGCTGGCCGAGTGGTCGGCCGAGCTCGGGGTCAGCCCGCGCACCCTGACCCGGGCGTTCCGGGCCGAGACCGGGCTGAGCTTCGGTCGGTGGCAGGCGACGGTGCGGACCCAGCGGGCGGTGCTGCTGCTCGGCGCGGGGGAGACGGTGGAGGTGGTCGCCGAGGCGGTGGGCTACCGCTCGGCCAGCGCGTTCGGGGCCGCGTTCCGGCGGGAGACCGGCCTGACGCCGGGGGCGTTCCGGCCGGGGGCCTGAGGTCGTCGACCTCGGATCCGGTGGTCCTTTGTCCCGTTGGCGATGCCACACGTCCCAACCACGCGATTGCGCCAACCGACCAGCGCTCTCTACTGTCTGAGGTAAGCCTCACCTAATGCGCTGCTGACCCGCGCGTGGGCGGGGCGCCCTCCCTTCTCCTGAGAGCGAGTTCCCATGCGCACCCGTCGCCTGTCCGCGCTGATCGCAGCCGGTGCGGTGGCCCTGGTCCTGACCGCCTGCGGCAGCACCACCGACACCTCCAGCGACAACACCGCCGAGACCAGCGGTGCCGACGCGGGCACCGTCACCATCGAGCACGCCTTCGGCACCACCACCATCGAGGGCACCCCGGAGCGGGTCGCCACGGTGAACTGGGCCAACCAGGAGGTCCCGCTGGCGCTCGGCGTCGTCCCGGTCGGCATGGCCGCCGCGAACTTCGGCGACGACGACGACAACGGCATCCTGCCCTGGGTCGAGGAGAAGCTCGACGAGCTCGGTGGCGAGCAGCCGGTGCTGTTCGACGAGACCGACGGCATCGACTTCGAGGCCGTGGCGGACACCGAGCCCGACGTCATCCTGGCCGCGTACTCCGGTCTGACCCAGGAGGACTACGACACCCTGAGCGAGATCGCTCCGGTCGTCGCCTACCCTGATGCGCCCTGGGCGACCTCCTGGCGGGACATGATCCTGTACAACTCCCAGGGCATGAACATGGCCGCCGAGGGCGAGGCGCTGGTCGCCGAGCTGGAGGGCGAGATCGAGGACACCGTCGCCGCGCACCCCGGGCTCGAGGGCGTGTCGACCATGTTCGTCACCCACGTCGACACCACCGACCTGAGCACCGTGAACTTCTACACCGCGAACGACACCCGCGCCGCGTTCTTCACCGACCTCGGCCTGACCACCCCGGCCGCGGTCGAGGAGGCCTCCGCCTCGGGTGAGTTCTCCGGCAGCGTCAGTGCCGAGCAGGTCGACCAGTTCGACGACGTGCAGCTGATCGTCACCTACGGCGACCAGGCGCTGGTGGACACCCTCGAGGCCGACCCGCTGCTGTCCCAGATGCCGGCCATCGCGAACCACTCCGTGGTGTTCCTGGACGGCTCCGGCCCGCTGGGCACCGCCGCGAACCCGACGCCGCTGTCGATCTCCTGGGTGCTGGACGACTACGTGGCCATGCTGGCCGACGCGGTCAACGGCACCAAGTGAGCGAAAGGGACCCTGCAGCCCTGACCTCATCGCCGGGCGTCGCCGTCGTGCGACGCCCGGCGCGGGTGCGTCTGCTCTGGCTGCTGGTCGTGCTCGGCGTCCTGGTCCTGCTGGTGATCGCCTCGCTCACCATCGGCTCGCGCAACGTCGGCTGGTCGGACATCTGGTCCGCACTCGGCGGCTCGACGGACAACATCGGGCAGGCCGCGGTCGCCAAGCGCATCCCGCGCACGGTGCTGGCGCTGCTGATCGGCGCGGCCCTGGGCCTGGCCGGTGCGGTGATGCAGGGCGTCACCCGCAACCCGTTGGCCGACCCGGGCATCCTCGGCGTGAACATGGGCGCCTCGCTGGCGGTGGTCACCGGGATCGCCTGGTTCGGGATGTGGACCGCCACCGCCTTCATCTGGACCGCGATCCTCGGCGCGGCCGTCACCGCGGTCTTCGTCTACGCGGTCGGCTCGCTGGGCAGCGGGGGTGCGACGCCGCTCAAGCTCGCGCTGGCCGGAGCGGCGACCTCTGCCGCGTTCTCCTCCTTCATCAGCGCCGTGGTGCTGCCGCGCGGGGACATCGCCGCAAACGTGCGCTCGTGGCAGATCGGCGGGGTCGGCGGTGCGGGCTTCGACCAGATCACGCCGGTGCTGCCCTTCCTGGGCGTCGGCGCGCTGATCTGCCTGCTCTCCGCGCGATCCCTGAACTCGCTGGCGCTCGGCGACGAGCTGGCCGCCGGACTCGGCGAGCGGGTCGCGCTGGCCCGGGCGGTGTCCTCGCTGGGCGCGGTGCTGCTCTGCGGTGGCGCGACCGCGGTGGCCGGTCCGATCGCGTTCGTGGGTCTGGTCGTGCCGCACCTGTGCCGGTTGCTGGTCGGCGTCGACCACCGCTGGCTGCTGCCGTTCTCCGCACTGACCGGGGCCGGACTGGTCACGCTCGCCGATGTCGCGGGCCGGGTGATCGCCCGCCCGGAGGAGGTCCAGGTCGGCATCATCACCGCGCTGATCGGGGCGCCGTTCTTCATCTACGTGGTCCGTCGGCAGAAGGTGCGTGAACTGTGAGCGCGGTGCTGGTCGCGGAGCTCCGCACCCGACGGCTCCGGCGTCGCCGGATCACCCTGGTGGTGCTGCTGGTCCTGATCGTGGCGGTGTTCGTCGCCAGTCTGATGATCGGGCGCACTTTCTACCCGGCCGGTGAGGTGCTGCGGGTGGTCCTCGGTCAGGACGTGCCGGGCGCCGGCTTCACGGTCGGGCGCCTGCGGCTGCCGCGTGCGGTGCTCGCGGTGCTGACCGGGCTGTGCTTCGGCATCGGCGGGGTCACCTTCCAGACCATGCTGCGCAACCCGCTGGCGAGCCCGGACATCATCGGGATCAGCACCGGGGCCTCCGCCGCGGCTGCCTTCGGCATCGTGTTCCTCTCGCTCGGCGGCGCCCAGATCTCGATCTTCGCGATCGTGGCCGGACTCGGGGTCGCCCTGGCGATCTACCTGCTGTCCTTCCGCAAGGGCGTGCTCGGCACCCGGCTGATCCTGATCGGCATCGGCGTGGCCGCCATGCTCGAGTCGGTGACCAGCTACGTGCTGAGCAAGGCGCCGCGCTGGGAGCTGCAGGAGGCGATGCGCTGGTTGACCGGCAGCCTGAACGGGTCCAGCTGGTCCGACGTGCTGCCGGTGCTGATCGCGCTCGCCGTGCTCGGTCCGGTGCTGGTCGGGCAGTCCCGGAACCTGGCCCAGCTCCAGCTCGGCGATGACACCGCCTCCGCGCTCGGCGTCCCGGTCGAACGCACCCGGCTGATCCTGATCGTCGGGGCGGTGATGCTGATCGCCTTCGCCACCGCGGCGGCCGGCCCGATCGCGTTCGTGGCCTTCCTCTCCGGCCCGATCGCCGCCCGGATCGTCGGCCCGCGTGGATCGATGCTGGTGCCCGCCGCACTGGTCGGCGCGCTGCTGGTGCAGGTCGCCGACCTGGTCGGGCAGTACGCCTTCGGGGCGCGTTACCCGGTCGGCGTGATCACCGGAGCGCTCGGCGCCCCGTACCTCATCTACCTGATCGTGCGGACCAACCGCACCGGAGGATCGCTGTGACCAGCTCGCACACTCTGCAGGCCGCCGGGCTGTCGCTCGGCTACCGCGACCGCGTCGTGATCGAGGGCCTGGACCTCACGGTGCCGTCCGGGCGGATCACCGCGATCGTGGGCGCCAACGCCTGCGGGAAGTCCACCCTGCTGCGGTCGATGTCCCGGCTGCTCGCCCCCCGGGCAGGCCAGGTGCTGCTGGACGGGACGGCCGTGCACACCCTGCCCGCCAAGCAGCTCGCCCGGACCCTCGGTCTGCTGCCGCAGTCGCCGATCGCGCCGGAGGGGATCACGGTCGCCGACCTGGTCGGTCGTGGACGGCATCCGCACCAGCGCGTGCTGTCCCGGTGGAGCCGCGAGGACGACGTCGCGGTGGCCTCGGCCCTGGAGGCCACCGGCACCGTCGAGCTCGCCGAGCGCTCGGTCGACGAGCTCTCCGGCGGTCAGCGGCAGCGGGTCTGGATCGCGATGGCCCTCGCCCAGCAGACGGACCTGCTGCTGCTCGACGAGCCGACCACCTTCCTGGACGTCTCGCACCAGGTGGAGGTGCTGGACCTGCTCACCGACCTGAACCGGGACCGCGGCACCACCATCGTGATGGTGCTGCACGACCTGAACCTGGCGGCCCGCTACGCCGATCACCTGGTGGCGATGGCCGACGGCCGGGTGCACGCGGCGGGGGAGCCCGGCGAGGTCCTGACCGTGGACACCGTCCGCGCGGTCTTCGGCCTGGAGAGCCAGGTCGTCGAGGACCCGCTGACCGGCCGCCCGCTCATGCTCCCGATCGGCCGCCACCACGTCCGCCCGTCCGCGGGCTGAACCCGCGACCGCCCCGGTACCCGCGACCGCCCGGGCCCGCGGTCACCCAGGACCCGCGACCCCTTGAACCCTCGGCTACCCCTAGCCGAGTGCGGAGAACTTGGTGCTGTTCGGGCGATTTGGGCGACAAGATCTTCGCACTCGGCGGGGTTGACCCGGGCCGGGCAGGCGGTCAAGCAGGCGCGCGGTCAGGGGGTCGGTGCGGGGTTGTGCTGAGGGGCTCAGGGCGTCAGCAGGTCGTGCAGCATCGCGGAGACCGCGTCCCGGTGGCGGCGGCCGTTGAGCGCCGCACCACCCTTGGCGGTCAGCCGTACCGAGCCGCGCCAGACCGCCTCGGCCAGCTCCAGCGCCGCATCGTGCTCCCGCACCCAGGTGTCCAGCTGTGCCCGATCCATCGGGCTGCTGAACAGCGCGGCGAGCAGCTCGCCGTAGATCACGGCGGACCGCACCTCGTCCTGGACCTGCTGTCGATCGTGCGGCATTCTGCGTCCTCCGGGCGGAACCGGGTCCGGGCGATCCGGACCGTCCCGGCCAGCCTCCGCAATCGGCGCGGCCGTTCCGGGCCGTCCTGGGAGCTTCCCCGTGCCGACGGCCGTGGAACCACGGTCACCCCCGGGCGATCAGCTCCGTCACCAGCTCGGGCACCGCGGTCTCGATCGGTTCGCGCACCACCCGGGAGGCCAGGTGGTCGTAGGGCGTCGGCTCGGCGTTGACGATGATCACCTCGGCGCCCGCCTCGGCCGCGATCCCGGTCAGGCTGGCCACCGGCTGCACGCTCAGCGTGCTGCCGATCGCCAGGAAGACGTCGGCGTCCTGTGCCGCCGCGATCGCCCGGCCGAGGGCGTCCTCCGGCAGCCGCTCGCCGAAGTACACGACGTCCGGCTTCAGGATGCCGCCGCACTCCAGGCACTCCGGGTCCCGGTCGCGGGCGAGCCGGTCCAGCACCGCGGTGGTGGCCTGACGGGCGCCGCACCGCAGGCAGCTGGTGGTGCGCAGGCTGCCGTGCAGCTCGATCACGTGCTCCCGCCCGTGACCCGCCGCCTGGTGCAGCCCGTCGAAGTTCTGGGTCAGCACCGCCTCCAGCAGGTCGGCGCGTTCCAGCTCCACCAGCGCCCGGTGCGCCGCCGACGGAGCGGCCGTCCACGCCGGGTGGTCGCGCCACATCGCCCAGCCCGCCGCCCGGACCGCGGGATCGTTCACGTGCCGGTCGATCTCCAGCAGCTCGGCCTGGTCGGGGTGCCGGGTCCAGGTGCCCTCCGGCCCGCGGAAGTCCGGGATGCCCGAGCCGGTGGAGATGCCGGCGCCGGTGAGGACGGTGAGATGGGAACCGGGGCGGCGCTGGTGCATACCCCGACCTTGCCACGTCCGGGCGGAGGGACGTGACCGGCGATCAGCGTCCGCGTCGCCTGGCCGTCCCGCCACCCGGTCGACCGGTCCTGCGCCGCGACGCCGACGTCTCCCGGCCGGTGCGCGCGGGGGGCGGGGTCCGCTTCTTCGGCTCCGTCCGCGTCGCGGGCGGCTCGGCGGCGCGCCCCCGGGAGCTGTTGGCGGTCCGCCCGCGGATGATCCCGATCAGCTCCTCGATCAGGGGGTCGTCCTCCCGGGCTCGGGTCCAGGCGAGAGCCGCCTGGGAGTCCGGTGCGTCGATGAGCGGCCGGTAGGTCAGGTCCTTGCGGTGGTGCAGCCGGGCCAGCGACATCGGGACCGCCAGCAGGCCGACCCCCGCGGCGACCAGCTCGACGGCGTCGGCGGTGGTCTCCGGGGTGGGCAGCAGGGACGGCTCACCGGGCGGGTCGGTCCAGCGCAGCACGTCGTCGGCCGGGGTGATCAGGGTCTCCTCGACCAGGTCGGCCGGGGTGATCCGGTCAAGGGCGGTGAGCAGGTGGTCCTTGGGCAGCACCAGGACCGTGACCTCGGTGAACAGCGGGATGGCGTGCAGCCGGTCCCGGTCGACGGGCAGGCGCAGGAGCGCGGCGTCGGCCGTGCCGTTCAGCAGGACGGTCCCGGCCTCGGCGTCGGTCACCTGGACCAGGTCCAACGGGCGGTCGGGCAGCCGGTCGGCCCAGGTGCGGGTCCAGGCGGTCGGCTGCATGCCGGGGGTGAGAGCGAGCCGGAAGCGCTGGTCCCGGTCGGGGGTGGTCATGGCGTCGGCGGTCCTTCCGGTCGCTGGCCGGTCCAGGGTAGTCGCCGACGGTCGCGGGCGGTCCGGGGACCGCCCGCGACCGGGGTCAGCGCGCGCCGACCGGCTCGGGGGCCGCCGCGGCCTCGTCCCGCTCGGAGAACAGGTCCTCCGCCTGGGCCCGGTCGTACTGCACGCGGTCGAGGATGCCCTCCCGCTGGGCGACGATGGTCGGCACCAGGGTCTGGCCGGCGACGTTCACCGCGGTCCGGCCCATGTCCAGGATCGGGTCGATCGCCAGCAGCAGGCCGACCCCCGCCAGCGGCAGGCCCAGGGTGGACAGGGTCAGGGTCAGCATGACGATCGCGCCGGTGAGACCGGCGGTGGCGGCGGAACCCACCACGGAGACGAAGGCGATCAGCAGGTAGTCCCAGAAGGACAGGTCGATCCCGAAGATCTGCGCGACGAAGATCGCCGACACCGCCGGGTAGATCGACGCGCAGCCGTCCATCTTGGTGGTCGCGGCCAGCGGCACGGCGAAGGACGCGTACTCGGACGGCACGCCGAGGTTCCGCTCGGTGACCCGCTGGGTGACCGGCAGGGTGCCGATCGAGGACCGGGACACGAAGGCGAGCTGGATCGCGGGCCACGCGCCGCGGAACCACCGGGCGATGCTGAGCCCGTTGGCCCGCAGGATCACCGGGTAGACCACGAACAGCACCAGGGCGAGACCGACGTAGACCGCGATCGCGAACCGGCCGAGCGAGGCCAGCGACTCCCAGCCGTAGGCCTCGACCGCGTGCCCGACCAGACCCAGGGTGCCGAGCGGCGCGAGCCGGATGATCCACCACAGCACGCGCTGGATCACGGTCAGCGTCGACTGCACGACGGACAGGAACGGGTCGGCCTTGGCCCCGGTGCGCAGCACGGCCACGCCGACCACGAGCGCGATGATCACGATCTGCAGCACGTTGAAGCTCAGGGACGTGCTCAGGCTGCCGTCGTCCCCCGCGCTGGTGCTGGCGGTGAGGCCGAGCGGGTTGGCGGGGATCAGGCCGTCCAGGAAGTCCAGCCAGGAGCCGGTGCGGCCGACGTCGTAGCCGTCCTCGACGGACAGGGTGGTGTGCCGGCCGGGCTGCAGCACCAGGCCGAGCCCGATGCCGATCACGACCGAGACCAGCGCGGTGATCGCGAACCAGAGCAGGGTGCGGGCGGCCAGCCGGGCGCCGTTGGTCACGTTCCGCAGGTTGGCGACCGACGCGACGATGGCGGTGAAGATCAGCGGCGGCACGATGGCGCGCAGCAGGGTGACGAAGGACGACCCGACGGTGTCGAGCGTGGTGGCGAGCCAGTTCGGCGAGTCGTCGCCGGTCGGGCCGATGCTCAGCGCGAGCCAGCCCAGGGCGACGCCCAGGACCAGGGCGGCGATGATCTGGAAGCCGAAGTTGCCGAGCACGGAGCGCAGGCGGGAGCGCTCAGGGGCGGTGGAGGACATGGGGACCTTTCGCGGGCGCGTCGGAGCGCCGGGAGAACCGGACGGGGAGCTGAGCGGCGCTCAACGACAGAGCGCGCTGGCCACCCGCCGGAGGTCGACGGCACGACGCGCGGTGAGCTGCCACCCGGTCATGCGTCCCCCTGTCCTCGCTGCGGTCCGGAGCAGTCTAGGCACGGCCCCGGACCGCGCGCCCGGCGTTCAGTCCGTGGACGGCGTGGCCAGTCCCTGCTGGATCAGGTCCATCACCGACGCGTCCGCCAGCGTGGTCGCGTCGCCGACCTGCCGGTGTTCGGCGACGTCGCGCAGCAGCCGGCGCATGATCTTGCCCGAGCGGGTCTTGGGCAGTTCGGGCACCACCAGCACGGTGCGCGGCTTGGCGATCGGTCCGATCAGCTTGGCGACGTGGGCCCGGAGGTCCTCGCCGACGGTCTCCGGATCGGTCTGCGCGTCGCCGCGCAGGATCACGAAGGCGACGACGGCCTGGCCGGTGGTGTCGTCCGCCGCGCCGACCACCGCCGCCTCGGCGACCGCGGGGTGCGCGACCAGGGCGGACTCGATCTCGGTGGTGGACAGCCGGTGGCCGGACACGTTCATCACGTCGTCGACCCGGCCGAGCAGCCAGATGTCCCCGTCGTCGTCCTTCTTGGCCCCGTCCCCGGCGAAGTAGATCCCGGGGAACCGCGACCAGTAGGTGTCCCGGAACCGCTGCTCGTCGCCCCAGACCCCGCGGAGCATGGCGGGCCAGGGCTCGGTCAGCACCAGGTACCCGCCCGCGCCGTCGGGCACCGGCTGGGCGTCGTCGTCGACCACGGTGGCGGCGATCCCGGGCAGCGGGACCTGGGCGGACCCGGGCTTGGCGGCGGTGACCCCGGGCAGCGGGCTGATCATGATCGCGCCGGTCTCGGTCTGCCACCAGGTGTCCACCACGGGGGTGCGGTCGCCGCCGATCACCCGGCGGTACCAGGTCCAGGCCTCGGGGTTGATCGGCTCACCGACCGAGCCCAGCACCCGCAGGCTGGACAGGTCACGGGCGGAGGGGAGCTCCTCGCCCCACTTCATGCAGGTCCGGATCGCGGTGGGCGCGGTGTAGAGGATCGACACCCGGTACTTCTGCACGATGTCCCACCACCGGCCCCTGTCCGGAGTGTCCGGGGTGCCCTCGTAGATCACCTGTGTGGCGCCGTTGATCAGCGGTCCGTAGACCACGTAGGTGTGACCGGTGATCCAGCCGATGTCGGCGGTGCACCAGTAGACGTCGGTCTCCGGCTTGAGGTCGAAGACGTTCCGGTGCGTCCACGCCGCCTGGGTCAGGTAGCCGCCGGTGGTGTGGAAGATGCCCTTCGGCTTCCCGGTGGTGCCGGAGGTGTAGAGGATGAACAGCGGGTGCTCGGCCTCGACGGCGACCGCCTCGTGCTGGTCGCTCGCGCCGTCCACCGCGTCGTGCCACCAGAGGTCGCGACCCTCGGTCCAGTCCACGTCCTGCCCGGTGCGACGGACCACCAGCACGTGGCGGACGATCTCCCCGCTGCCGGCCGCCAGCGCCTCGTCGACGGTCGACTTCAGGGCACTCGGGGCGCCGCGCCGGTAGCCGCCGTCGGCGGTGATCACGACTCGGGCGTCGGCGTCGAGGATCCGCGAGTGCAGGGCCTGCGCGGAGAACCCGCCGAAGACCACCGAGTGCGGCGCGCCGATCCGGGCACAGGCCAGCATGGCGATCACGGCCTCCGGGATCAGCGGCAGGTAGATCGCGACCCGGTCCCCGGTGCGGACCCCGAGCTCGGTGAGCGCGTTCGCGGCCTTGGACACCTCGCGCAGCAGGTCGGCGTAGGTCAGAGTCCGGGTGTCACCGGGCTCCCCCTCGAAGTGCAGGGCCACCCGGTCGCCTCGCCCCGCCGCCACGTGCCGGTCGACGGCGTTGTAGGCGGCGTTCAGGGTGCCGTCGGCGAACCAGCGCGCGACCGGGGCGCCCGACCAGTCCAGGGTCTGGGTGAACGGCGTGGCCCAGTCCAGCAGTCCGCGGGCCTGGTCGGCCCAGAAGTCGAGCCGGTCGGCGTTCGCCCAGGAGTAGACCTCGGCGTGCACGTTCGCCTGCGCGGCGAACTCCGGATCGGGGGCGAAGCGACGGTCCTCGGCGAGCAGGTTCTCCAGCCCGGTGCGGGCGGGCGTCGGCTGCCCGGTGGTGTCATCGGTGTCGTGCAGGACCACGGTGTCCTCCCAGCGTGCGGGGCGGCGCGTCGTCATCGACCGCCGTCCAGCACCTTAGTAGGACTTACGTCCTATGCACGGGGAACGCGTCGACGATTCATCGCGGCGAACGTGAGGCCGGTCGCCAGCAGCAGCGCGCCGGTGACGAACAGGGTGCCCGACGTCGCCGCCACCACCGTCCGCTCCACCGATCCGAGGGTGTGATCGGTGGCCAGCCAGGACACCGTGTCCGCGTGCGTGGTCGCGGGGACGTAGAGGTACACCACGCCGATCACCGTGCTCAGCAGGCCCGCGGTCAGCGGTGCGGCGGTCGACCAGGCGCCGAACCCGACCAGGGCGACCAGGACCAGCACGCCGACCGTCACCAGCACCACGCCCAACGGGTCGTAGGACGCGTCCCAGCCCGGCGCCTGCACGCCCAGGATCCGGGACTGCCCGAACAGCACCAGCCAGAGGCCGGCAGCTCCGGCGACCAGGCCGATCAGCAGGCCCAGCAGGAGTCGGCCGATCCCACCGCGGCGCGGTTCACGGACGCGGCGCGGCTGCTGCTCGGTCACCGGGGCCGGCGTGACCGGGAACGGGGCCGGTGTGGCCTCCGGGACCGGGACGGTGGCGTCGCCCGGGGGGACCTGATCGTCCGCGGGGCCGGTGCCGGGCAGGTCGGTGCCGTACGGCGGGGAGACCGGGGCGGGTGCGGGCGGCGGGGTCGCGGAGAACCGGTCCGGCGCGGCGGTGCCGGGGACGTCGTAGTCGGTGCGGAAGCTGGTGCGGCGCACGGCGGCGGACTCGCCGGTGGTCGTCGCCACCGGCTCCGGCAGCGGGCCGGTCAGCGGGTCGTCCA
The DNA here is from genome assembly GCF_025642745.1 of Cellulomonas sp. RIT-PI-Y. Classification (GTDB taxonomy): domain Bacteria; phylum Actinomycetota; class Actinomycetes; order Actinomycetales; family Cellulomonadaceae; genus Cellulomonas. The sequence continues at coordinate 6,356 of NZ_JANZKP010000038.1, read as the reverse complement.
GGGCCGGTAGCGCGGTGGTCGGGGCGGTGTCCGGACGCGGGAGGTCCTCGTCCTCGATCGGCTCCGGGGCGACCGGAGCCCGGCGGCTCTGCACGTGGGCGGCGCCACGGGCGGGGGTGCCGGTCGTCGAGGCGGCACCGGCCGCGAGGGCGTCGTCGTGCGCGGGCGCGGGATCCGCTGCGGGGAGGTCCTCGGTCGTCGAGGTGGGCTCCTCCGCGGAGGTGTCCCCGGTCGTCGGCGCGGATTCGGCAGCGGCGGCAGGGGCGGTCGCGTCGTCGGCCGCCGGGGTGGCGCGGTCGTCGTCGGTGGGCTGCTGCTCCGGGGTGGTGCTCATCTCGGGCTCCTCGCGTCGCCGACGGGCGTCCCCGCGGCTGATCTCGACCCGTCAGTGCCTGGTCGGGCGGGGTCTCTGGTGCCACGACGGTAGGCGGGCGCACCGGCGAGCGCGCGGCGGCACGCCCGGGTCGACCGGATCGAGACCTGACCGCGTCCCGGCGCCGACCCTCGCGAGCGGGGCGGGCGCGACCCGACCGGGCTCAGGCGTCGACGGTCTCCGGGGTGCGCTGGAGCGGCAGCTCGGCGACCGGCGCGGGGGAGGCGGCGACCACGTTCGCGGCGCCGACCAGCAGCCCGCCGCCGACCAGGTTGCCCAGCCCGACGAACAGCACGTTCCTGGCGAACTCCCCGATCGTCGCGTGCGGCAGGTCGCCGAACAGGCCGAAGCCGAACGTGGTCATGTTCGCCACCACGTGCTCGAAGCCGGAGGTGATGAAGACCATCACGCAGGCGAAGATCACGATGATCTTGGCGACCTCGTTCTGCAGGCGTCCGGCGCACCAGATCGCCAGGCACACCATCAGGTTGCACAGGATGCCGCGGAAGAAGAGCTCGGTGTTCGACTCCTCGGCCTTGTGCGCGATCATCCCGGCGAGGGTGCCGCCCGCGGAGGTGTCCGGGCCGAGCGCGCCGGAGAAGTGCAGGATCCCGGCGAACACCAGCGCACCGAGCAGGTTCCCGGCCAGGCAGGCCAGCAGGGTCGCTCCCGCCCGGGTCCAGCTGATCGACCGCCGGAGGGCGCCCTGGACGAAGACCATCATCGCGCTGGTCGCCAGCTCGCCGCCGGCCACCACCACGATGGTCAGGGCGACGCCGAACACCAGGCCCTGCACCAGCGGCGCGAGCCCGGACCCGGCGTCCTTCAACGGACCCCCGGCGGTGGTCATGATCACCACACCGATGCCGATGTACGCCCCGGCGAGCATGGTGTTCACCAGGTACACCCAGGGCCGGCGGGCCAGATCGGTCTTGGTCCGCGCGGCGCCGGTCTGGTAGTCGAGGGCCTCGGTGACGGTCAGCACGTGCTCATGCTCCCGGACGCACCCGGGATAGACATGGGACGAAAAGCCCTCAGGCCCGGCGCAGCATCACCGCGACCTCGTAGTGACCGGTCTGCGGGAACATGTCCAGCAGACGGGCCCGCACCGGGCGCAACGACGGCATCGACTCCAGGTCCCGGGCCAGCGACACCGCGTTGCAGGACGAGTAGAGCACGTCCCGGACGCCCGACTCCTCCAGCCAGGCCGCCAGCCGCGGCCCGACGCCCCGGCGCGGCGGGTTCACGATCACCAGGTCCGGCGGCGCGTCCGCGGTGACCGCGAACTCCGTCGCGTCCCCCGCGGCGAACCGCAGCCCCGGCAGCCCCGACTCCGCGGCGGTCTGCTCCGCTGAGGCGATGGCCTCGGTGCTCCACTCGATGCCGGTGACCTGCCGTCCCGGCGCCGCGACGTGCAGCGCGAAGCCGCCCACCCCGCAGTACAGGTCCCAGACCGTGCGCGGATCGGCCCGGTCCGCCCACTCCCGGCCGATCCGGTAGAGCTCCGCGGCGACCGCGGTGTTGGTCTGGAAGAAGCTCTGCGGCCGCAGGTGCAGGTCCAGTCCGTTCAGCCGCATCCGCAGGGTGTCCGACGCGGTGAGCACGATCTCCCGGTCACCCTCCAGCACGGCCTTGTGCTCGGGCAGCACGTTCACCGTCGCGACCGCCAGCCCCGGCAGCTCCGCCTGCAACGACGGCAGGTGCTTGCGGATCCGGGCGAGTGCCTCGGTGCTGCGCAGCACGAACCGGACCATCAGCTCGCGGTCCGGGGACTGGGTGACCAGCACGTTCTTCAGCTCACCGCGCCGTGCGGGGACGTCGTAGGGCTCCAGCCCGGCGCGGGTGATGAACCGCGCGAGCGGGTCGAAGGCCGCCTGCAGCTCCGGGGGGTAGAGCTGGCAGTCCCGCAGGTCGACCCCGGCTCCCTCCGGGTCCAGGATGCCCAGCGTCGGGGCTGCCGTCGTGCCGCCGACCACCAGCTTCGCCTTGTTGCGGAACGCGTTCGGCGTGCTGAGCACCGGGTCCAGCCACGCGACCCCCGGCCCGAGCAGTTCCTGGCAGCGGCGCTGCTTGTCGGCGACCTGCTGGTCGTAGTCCTGCTCGATCAGCGTGCAGCTACGGCACCGGAAGGCGTCGTAGTGAGGGCAGATCAGGCGCAGCACCGGGCAATCGTACGGAGGGTGGAGACCGAGCACACCGAGGACAGCATGGCGTCGCTCGGCTGGAACGTCGACGACCCGGCCCCCGCCGACGCCTGGGCGATCGGGGCCGGGGGCGAGGTCCTGGCGCTGAGCGAGTAGCCCGCCGCGGGCTCAGAAGCCCGGCAGCGTCGCGATCGCCCCGGTGTCCGCCCGCGGCTCCGCCCCGGCGAGGGCCACCTCGGTCACCGCTGCCGCGACGATCGCTGCCACGTCCGGGTGGAAGACGCTCGGGATGATGTAGGCCGGGTTCAGTTCCTCCGGGGTGACCACCGAGGCCAGAGCCCGGGCGGCGGCCAGCAGCATGTCGTCGGTGATGGTGTGCGACTGGGCGTCCAGCAGGCCGCGGAACACCCCCGGAAACGCCAGCACGTTGTTGATCTGGTTGGCCACGTCCGACCTTCCGGTGCCGACCACGGCGGCGTGCTGGGCGGCGACCGCGGGGTCCACCTCCGGCCGCGGGTTCGCCAGGGCGAACACGATGGCGTCGGAGTTCATGGTCGCCAGGTCCTCGCCGGTGAGGATGTCGGGTGCACTGACGCCGATGAAGACGTCCGCCCCGGCGATCGCGCCGCGCAGCGTCCCGGACAGCCGGCGCGGGTTGGTCTGCTCGGCGATCCAGCGCAGCTCCGGGGAGGCGAGGTCGCGGTCGGGGTGCACGATCCCGTCGATGTCGGCCACCACCACGTCGCGTGCGCCGTCGGCCAGCAGCAGCTTGAGCACCGCGGTGCCGGCCGCCCCCGCGCCGGACAGCACGATCCGCACGTCCTGCATCTGCTTGCCGACCACGCGCAGCGCGTTGGTCAGCGCGGCGGTCACCACGATCGCGGTCCCGTGCTGGTCGTCGTGGAACACCGGGATGTCCAGCCGTTCCCGCAGCCGGCGCTCGACCTCGAAGCAGCGCGGCGCGGAGATGTCCTCCAGGTTGATCCCGGCGAACACCGGGGCGACCCGGACCACGGTCTCCACGATCTCGTCGATGTCCTGGGTGTCCAGGGCGAGCGGGAACGCGTCGATCCCGGCGAACCGCTTGAACAGCGCCGCCTTGCCCTCCATCACCGGCAGCGAGGCCAACGGGCCGATGTCGCCGAGCCCGAGCACCGCGCTGCCGTCGGTGACCACGGCGATGGTGTTCCGCTTGATCGTGAGGCGGCGGGCGTCCTCGGGCCGGGCGGCGATCGCCTCGCACACCCGGGCGACCCCCGGCGTGTACGCCATCGACAGGTCGTCGCGGTTGCGCAGCGGGACCTTCGGCTCGATCGACAGCTTGCCGCCCAGGTGCATGAGGAAGGTACGGTCCGAGACCCGCTCGATGTCGACTCCCGGCAGGGCGCGGACCGCCTCGACGATCTGGGCCGCGTGCTCCTGCCCGCTGGTGGCGCAGGTGACGTCGATGGTCAGGCGCTGCTGCCCCGAGGCGGTCACGTCCAGGGCGGTCACGATGCCGCCGCAGCGCTCGATCGCCCCGGTCAGCTCGCTCACCGCCGTGGGTCGGGCCTCGATGTGCAGGCGGGCGGTGATGGACGAGGACACGGTCGGCGTCGACATGAGGGCCATTGTGGCGCGTGTCACGGCGCGCGCATCCGGACCTAGGGTGGACGGGTGAGCGTGTCGTCGGGACTGGGGCCGGGACCGAGCGTGGGACGACCGCGTGCCGAGCGACCGGCGGACGACGGCCCGGATCCGCTGGCCGGGCTGCTCGGGTTGGCCGGGGTCGCCGACGCGGTCGAGGCGGCCCGGACCGCTTGCGAGGAGCTGCGCTGGCACGAGGGGTTCCGGCGGCGCTGGCGCGAGGTCCGCGCCGAGGCCGACCTGCGCGCGGTCCGGGGCAGTGCGGCGGTCGACGGCGCGCGGGTCCCGTTGACGTCGGTGCGACGACTGGCGGTCGGCTCGGTCGCTGACGACCCGGATCTGGCCGTGGTGGCCGGGGCGCTGCGCGCCACCACACTGGCCGCGCGCTGGCGCCCGGATCTCGGCGCGCCCGGTGGACCCCCGGTGCCGCCGCTGGGGGAGCTGCTCGCCCGGCTGCACACCGCGGCGATGCGGGACCTGCTGCCGTCGACGGAGCTGGGCCGGCTGCGCGGTGACGAGCCGCCCCGCGACCTCACCGGCCTGGGGCCTGCACCGACCGGAGCGGTGCTGGCCGGCCGGATGACCCTGCTGGCCCGCATGCTGTCGACCACCCGGGCCCCGGCCGTGGTCGCCGCCGCGGTGCTGCACGGGGAGGTGCTGGCGCTGCGGCCGTTCGCCGCGGGCAACGGCATCGTGGCCCGTGCGGCGGCACGGCTGGTGCTCGTGACGCGCGGGCTGGACCCGACCGGCGCCGTCGTGGCCGAGGAGTCGTGGGCGCAGTCGCCGAATCCGTATCTGGGGGCCGCGGCGGGCTTCGCCACCGGGAGCCCGGACGGGGTCGCCGGCTGGATCGCGTCCTGTGCGCGTTCGGTGGTCGACGGGGCCGAGGCCGGCCGGGTGGTCGCGGAGGCGGTGCTCGCGGGGCGGCTGGGCGAGTCCCCGGTGGGCGAGGACGATCCGGCTGCGGCGCCGGACACAGACGACGGCGCCCGCGAGGAGCGCCGTCGCTGAACACATGGTCTGCGGGGGCTAGCAGGCGTGCAGTGAAGACGTCGCTACGGGACCAGCCCGGTCGACGCGTCCTATGCGTGGACGGATCGCGCGTGGGTTCCCCCGAGACCATTCTGTTGTGAGGCCGATCACAGCACTCCCCGCGCCCGCTGGGAAGGGGTCCGCGTGAAGTCCCAGGTGGGTGCGCGCACCTGTTCGCGATGCGGGACGGCGTCTCAGGAAGCGGTCGGTCCCCGACGCAGGCCCACGCCGAGGGCGAGTCCCGCGGCCGCCGTCGCCACCACCGCACCGATCCGCAACCGGCGGCGCGCCTCGACCTCCACCCGCGCACCCCGGAAGCTGACCGGCTGCCAGCCGTGCCGTGCCGCCAGGCGGCGCAGCCCGCGATCCGGGTTCACCACGTAGCCGTGCCCCACGGCCGCGAGCATCGGTGCGTCGGTGGCCGAATCGGTGTAGGCGGAGCTGGCATCCAGGTCGTACCCCTCGCGTCCTGCGAGCTCCCGCATCGCGACCGCCTTGGCTTCGCCGTAGGCGTAGAAGTCGATCTCCCCGGTGTAGCGGCCGTCCTCGACCGTCATCACCGTGGCGATCACCCGGTCCACGCCCAGCAGCCGGGCGATCGGTCGCACCAGCTCCGTCGCCGACGCGGAGACGATCACCACGTCCTGGCCGGCTGCGTGGTGCGCCGCGATCCGTGCCGCGGCCTCGGGCTGCAGCACCGGCCGGATCGCCCGGTCGACGTGCGCCTCGACCAGCTCCTCGACCTGGGACACCCGCCACCCGGTGACCGTGCGGGACAGCGCCAGGCGCAGCCGTTCGGTCCGGCCCTCGTCCGCGCTGCCGAGCAGGAAGGCGACCTGGGCGTAGGCCGAGCGCAGCACCGCGCGGCGGGTCAGCAGCCCGCCGGACAGGAACGGTCGCGCGAAGGCGGACGCGCTGGAGGTGGCGATCACGGTCTTGTCCAGGTCGAAGAACGCGGCCGATCGCGGCTGTCCGGGCTGCGGGGACGTCATGGGCGGGCTCCTGTCCGTCCCGAGCGAGCGTATCCGCGCGGTTCCCGGGCGACGACCTGTCCACAGGTGGGGGTCTCGCGAGGTGGTCCCCAGGACGGGGTGTCGGCGGTGGCCGGGGCGGTGCCCGGAGCGGAGGGTGTCGGGCACGAGGGCGAAGGACCCAGGACGGCGGTGGCCGTGGTGTGCGGC
>NZ_JANZKP010000037.1 GCF_025642745.1 Cellulomonas sp. RIT-PI-Y | reverse complement strand
CACCCGCGAGGGCTCGGACACCCGCGACGGGAGCCAGCCCGAGGAGAGGCCCGACTCCCGGTCCGGGGTCGTCGCGGCGCACCTGCGTGAGGTCCTCTCCGCGGTGCCGGTGCGTTTGGGCCACCACCCGTGCCCGGGCAGCATCGTGGTGGCGGGCCTGGTCGACCCGGCGGACCCCGACCCGCGCCTGGTGGCCCGGATCGACACCGAGGTGCTGATCGGGCGGAGCGCGACCGCGGTGGCGGAGTCGGTCGTCGCGCACCTGCGGGGGATGGGCTGCTCGTGGGCGGTGGTCGCCCGGTACGTGGCACGGGTGCCGGTCGGGGCCGGTCCTGCCGATCCGGTCGCGGCCGTCGCTCCGGTACGGGCGGCCTGTCTGGCTGCAGGTGTGCACTGGGCCGGGGCGTGGGCGCTGGACGCGAGCTGGGTGCGACAGGATCCCGACGGGCCGCGGTTCCCCCGGAGCGAGCTCGCGCACACCACGGTCGCGGCGCAGGCCCGGGCTTCCGGTCGGGAACCTGCGGCGCGCCGTGAGGACGTCGGCAGGATCCTCGCCGCCGACCATCCCGACCGCCGGGTGGCCGCCGAGGCCCGGCTGCGCTGGACGCAGCACCGCACCGAGGTGGCACCGGAGGGCGCCACGCGGCCGTGGGGCGACTGGCAGCGACGGAGCCTGCGACGGTGGCAGGAGGCGCTGGCTCATCCCGGTCTGGTCCCGCGGGCCACGCTCGGCCGGATCGAGTCCGGGCTGGAGGACCCGTTGGTGGTCGAGGCCTGCGTGCTCACCCTGGTGGTCGGTCCGTTCGAGGAGGAGCGGGACGCGGAGTGGGTGCACCTGCTGTCCGAGCCGCCGGTGCCGGTGCCGGTGTCCGCGGGTTCGACGCTCGACGGTCCGGGGCTCGGTCTGCGGCCGTGGTTGGCGGCGCAGCTCGTGCCGGGAGCGATGGCACCGGAGGCCGGGCGGGTCGACGCGGCGGTGCGACTGTTGTGCCGGGTGGTCTCGCACGGCCGCCGCAGACGGCAGTCCGGCGGGCTCGCCCTGCTCGGCCTGCTCGCCTGGTGGACCGGTGACGGGGTGCGGGGCGGCGTCCTGGTGGAGCGGGCGCTCGCGGGCTCGAAAGTCGATCCGCTGGCGGCGCAGCTGGACTGGCTGTTGTCCGCGGGGGCGGTGCCGGGGTGGGCGCGCCGACCGGAGGTGGTCGGATGACGGCAGCATGACGACCGGTGTCCGGGGGACCCCGGGAGCCGGGTCGACGGTGCTGGTCCGGTGCGTTCGTGCTGGCCCGGCGGTTCCGGTACGGTCGGGGCACGGTTCGGCAGTGCGGCGCGACGGTGTGCGGCGGCGGGGCCGGACGGACGCAGCGGCACTCGTGCGAGGAGCACCGATGAGCATCGTGGTCGGCTATCTGGCGACGGTCGAGGGGCGTGCTGCCCTGGACACCGCAGGCCTCGAGGCGGAGCGGCGGGGCGAGTCCCTGGTGGTCGTCGTCAACGAGCGGATGGACGAGACGCCCGAGCAGCGTCAGGAGACCGAGCAGGCGGTGGAGCAGGTCCGCGTCGGCCTGGCCGAGCGCGGCATCGCGCACGAGGTCCGGGTGATCGCGGCCGGTCGCGACGTCGCCGAGGAGCTGATCGGCGCCGCCGAGGACACCGGTGCATCGCTGATCGTGATCGGCCTGCGTCGTCGCAGCCCGGTGGGGAAGCTGATCCTCGGGGCGAACGCCCAGCGCATCCTGCTCGACGCGCCGTGCCCGGTGCTCGCGGTCAAGCCCGACCCGAGCTGACGGGAATCCTCCGGCGCGCTCGCGCGTTGGACACTCCGACGGATTCACCGCCGACGCCCTGCCGCATGCCGATCCTCCGGATGGGCGCGCCCCGGAGCGGGAGCGGCCGGTACAATATCGGAGTCCCGTCTCGCCGAATCGGGTCCCTCGCTGCCGAAAGGTCATTCGTGACGTCCCAGAATTCCCCCACGCTGCCGCGCGAGTTCGAGCACCCGGCCCTGCAGGACCTGGTCCGCCGGGGTGCCGCCACCGGGAGCGTCGACGCCGCCGCTCTGCGGGCTGCCTGCGAGGCGGCCCAGGTGGAGGACGCGCGTCGTCTGAAGGCCGTCGTGCGCGGTCTGGCGAACGCGGGCATCGTCGTGGCGGAGCCCACGCCGGCCGCCGCCGCACCGAAGAAGCGTGCCGCCACCTCGCGGAAGGTCGCCGCCGCGACCACCACCAAGACGCGGACGTCCACCAAGGCCGTCGTCGCCGAGGAGGAGGGCGAGACCTCCGAGACGACCATCGCCAAGCCCGCCGCGAAGCGGACCACGACCGCCGCCGCCAAGAAGGCCGCCACCACCAAGGCAGCCGCCAAGCCGGTCAAGGCCAAGGCGACCAAGGCGAAGTCCGACGACGATGCGCCCGAGGACGACGAGGACATCGAGATCGACGAGGCCGAGCTGCAGGTCGAGGCCGAGGTGGAGACCTCGGACGACTCCGACGGCGACGCGACCGAGGGCGACGACCCCAAGGCCGCCAAGCCCGCCGACGCGAAGTCCGACGAGACCGAGGACACCGGCTTCGTCGTGTCCGACGCGGACGACGACGACCAGCCCGCGCAGCAGGTGGTCACCGCCGGTGCCACCGCCGACCCGGTCAAGGACTACCTGAAGCAGATCGGCAAGGTCGCGCTGCTGAACGCCGAGCAGGAGGTCGAGCTCGCCAAGCGGATCGAGGCCGGCCTGTTCGCGGAGGAGCGCCTCAGCCAGCTCGGCGACGACGTGGAGCCCAAGGCCCGTCGTGAGCTGCAGTGGATCGCCCAGGACGGCCGCCGCGCCAAGAACCACCTGCTGGAGGCCAACCTCCGCCTGGTGGTCTCGCTGGCCAAGCGCTACACCGGTCGCGGCATGCTGTTCCTGGACCTGATCCAGGAGGGCAACCTCGGTCTGATCCGTGCGGTCGAGAAGTTCGACTACACCAAGGGCTACAAGTTCTCGACCTACGCCACCTGGTGGATCCGGCAGGCGATCACCCGCGCGATGGCCGACCAGGCCCGCACCATCCGCATCCCGGTGCACATGGTCGAGGTCATCAACAAGCTGGCCCGCGTCCAGCGTCAGATGCTCCAGGACCTGGGCCGTGAGCCCACCCCGGAGGAGCTGGCCAAGGAGCTGGACATGACCCCGGAGAAGGTGGTCGAGGTCCAGAAGTACGGCCGGGAGCCGATCTCGCTGCACACCCCCCTGGGTGAGGACGGCGACTCGGAGTTCGGTGACCTGATCGAGGACTCCGAGGCGGTCGTCCCGGCCGACGCGGTGAGCTTCACGCTGCTGCAGGAGCAGCTGCACCAGGTGCTGGACACCCTGTCCGAGCGCGAGGCCGGCGTGGTCTCGATGCGCTTCGGCCTGACCGACGGTCAGCCGAAGACCCTGGACGAGATCGGCAAGGTCTACGGCGTGACCCGTGAGCGGATCCGCCAGATCGAGTCCAAGACCATGTCGAAGCTGCGGCACCCGTCGCGGTCGCAGGTGCTGCGCGACTACCTGGACTGACACCTCCGACACACCGAACGGCCCCGCCCCCACACCGGAGGGCGGGGCCGTTCGTCGTCCCGGGGCGTCAGATCGCGGACCAGCCGCCGTCGCAGACCAGGGTGGTGCCGTTGACGTTCGACGCGTCGTCGGAGGCGATCCAGACGATGGCCTCGGCCAGTTCGGCCGGCTGGGCGGCGCCGCCGACCAGTGCGCCCAGCACCGGCCCGATCCGAGCACCCATGTGTGCGGACCGCATGTCGGCCTCGATGGACGTCTGCACGGCGCCGGGTGCCACCGCGTTCACCCGGATCCCCAGCCGCCCGTAGGCGAAGGCTGTCTGAGTGGTCATGCCGGTCACGGCGTGCTTGGAGGCGGTGTAGGCCAGCCCCGCCGCGGCACCGCGCAGCGCCGCCTCCGAGGACACGTTGACGATGGCGCCGCGTCCCGCCTCGATCATCCCGGGCAGCACCGCCCGCATCAGGCGCATCACCGAGGTGACGTTCACCGCGAGCACCCGGTCCCAGGTCCGGTCGTCGATCTCCGCCGCCGGGAGGAAGCCGTCCATGATCCCGGCGACGTTGGCCAGCACGTCGACCCGGCCGTCCGCGGCGGCGAGCAGGGCGTCGACACCCTCCTGGCCGGCCACGTCGGCGAGCACCGGCACCAGGTCGGTGCCGGGATGGGCAGCCGCCAGGTCGTCGAGCCGTTCGGGGACGATCTCCCCGGCGACCACCCGGGCCCCCTCGGCGAGGAACTGCTCGACGGTGGCGCGGCCGATGCCGGCGCCGGCGGCGGTGACGATCACGGTGCGACCGGAGAAGCGATCAGGGACGGACATGGCGAGCCTCCGAGGGATCCCGCGGGGCGTCGTCGCCCCGTCGTTCCGACGGTAGGCGCGGCAGCGGACGACAGGGGCGGGATCGGGTGCGATCCCACCGTTCGGCGCGCTGAACTGCGACGTTATCGGGACTTAGGTCCCACGGCATGGCCCCCGCAGACGCGAACGGCCCGCCCGGGCGGTGCGCCGGGCGGGCCGTTCGGTCGTCGGGTCGTCAGCGGGCGGCGCCGGCCCCCGCACCGTGTTCGGCGAGCAGCCTGTCGGTCTCGTCCTGCACGTGGGTCGCGATCGCCTCGTACTTCGGCGCGTGCTCGCGCGCGTGGTGCGCGCAGAACAGCAGTTCGCCCACCGGGAGCAGCACGCGGACGTAGGCCTGGGCGCCGCAGCGGTCGCATCGGTCTGCTGCGGTCAGCGCGGCCGGTGCGTTCTCGGTTTCCATCATCTCCGTCACGCTGACATACAACCATCCGCGGCCGTGGATCTTCCCGTCGAGAGGGGGTGGTTCGCTGTCCGCGTACCCCGGTTTCACCCTCCGGCGGGGCTGCACGGGATTGTCGGCGGCGCCCACTACCCTCGACCCGTGTCCACCGACTCCGCCTACAACGCCCGCCATCTCTCGGTCCTCGAGGGCCTGGAGGCCGTGCGCAAGCGCCCCGGCATGTACATCGGCACCACCGACAGCCGCGGCCTCATGCACTGCCTCTGGGAGATCATCGACAACTCCGTCGACGAGGCGCTCGGCGGGCACGGCGACCGGATCGAGGTCGTGCTGCACGCCGACTCCTCGGTCGAGGTCCGCGACCAGGGCCGTGGCATCCCGGTGGACGTCGAGCCGCGCACCGGGCTGACCGGCGTCGAGGTCGTGCTCACCAAGCTGCACGCCGGCGGCAAGTTCGGCGGCGGCTCCTACGCCGCCTCCGGTGGTCTGCACGGCGTCGGCGCGTCCGTGGTGAACGCGCTGTCCTCCCGGCTGGACGTGGAGGTGGACCGCGGGGGCAAGACCCACCGGATGACCTTCCGCCGCGGCGAGCCCGGCGTGTTCGACGACCGCGGCGGCATCTCCCCGGAGTCGCCGTTCGAGCCGTTCACCTCCGGCTCCGAGCTCGCGATCGTCGGCAAGGTCGCCAGGGCGCGGACCGGTACCCGCACCCGGTACTGGGCGGACCGCAGCATCTTCCCGAGCACCGCGGTGTTCAGCTACGACGAGCTGGTCACCCGCGCCCGGCAGACCAGCTTCCTGGTGCCCGGTCTGACCATCGTGGTCCGGGACGAGCGCGGCGTGCCGGGCACCCCGGGCGCCGACGGCCCGCACGAGGAGGTGTTCCGGCACGACGGGGGGACGGTGGACTTCGCCGACTTCCTCGCACCGGACGCCGCCGTGACCGACACCTGGCAGCTGACCGGGGCGGGCACCTTCACCGAGACGGTGCCCGTGCTGGACAACCGTGGGCACATGACCTCGCAGGAGGTGCAGCGCGAGTGCGAGGTGGACGTGGCGCTGCGCTGGGGCACCGGCTACGACACCGAGGTCCGCAGCTTCGTCAACATCATCTCCACCCCCAAGGGCGGCACCCACCTGGCCGGCTTCGAGGCGTCGCTGCTCAAGACCGTGCGCAAGCAGGTCGAGCTGAACGCCCGCAAGCTGAAGATCTCCGCGAAGGACGGCGGGGACAAGATCGAGAAGGACGACGCGCTGGCCGGGCTCACCGCCGTGGTCACCGTGCGGCTGGCCGAGCCGCAGTTCGAGGGCCAGACCAAGGAGGTGCTGGGCACCGGGCCGGTCCGCGGCATCGTCGCCAAGGTGGTGGAGTCCGAGCTCACCGGCCTGCTGACCTCGACCAAGCGCGAGCACAAGGCGCAGGCGTCCGCGCTGCTCGAGAAGGTCGTCGGGGAGATGCGGGCCCGGGTCTCCGCCCGCAAGCAGAAGGAGATCTCCCGGCGGAAGAACGCGCTGGAGAGCTCGTCGCTGCCGGCCAAGCTCGCTGACTGCCGCAGCACCGACGTCGACCGCTCCGAGCTGTTCATCGTGGAGGGCGACTCGGCGCTGGGCACGGCCAAGCTCGCCCGGTCCAGCGACTTCCAGGCGCTGCTGCCGATCCGCGGCAAGATCCTCAACGTCCAGAAGGCGTCCGTGGCGGACATGCTGCGCAACGCCGAGTGCGCCGCGATCATCCAGGTGCTCGGCGCCGGGTCCGGTCGCACCTTCGACCTGGACGCGGCCCGCTACGGCAAGATCGTGCTGATGACCGACGCCGACGTGGACGGCGCGCACATCCGCACCCTGCTGCTCACCCTGTTCTTCCGGTACATGCGACCGATGGTCGAGGCCGGGCGGGTGTACGCCGCGGTGCCGCCGCTGCACCGGATCGAGGTGATCGGCGCAGGATCGAAGAAGAACGAGTACGTCTACACCTACTCGGAGGCCGAGCTGGCCAGCACCCTCAAGAAGCTCGACCGGGCCGGCAAGCGCTACAAGGAGGACATCCAGCGCTACAAGGGCCTCGGTGAGATGGACGCCGACCAGCTGTCCGAGACCACCATGGACCCGCGGCACCGGACCCTGCGCCGGGTGACCCTGCCCGCAGCAGCCGCCGCGGACGAGCAGATGCGCCGGGTCGAGGAGGTGTTCGAGCTGCTGATGGGCTCCGAGGTCGCACCGCGCAAGGACTTCATCATCGACAACGCCTCGACACTGGACGCCTCCAAGATCGACGCGTGAGATTGCGGGTGACAGGAACATGGTCGATCCCGCACCGTGGTCGCCATGACCTCACTGGCCTCCCGTGCCGACGCGCCCGCTGACCTGCCCGAGCTCCCGACCGACGGGTTGACCTGGCGGCCGTTCGCCCCGGCCGACGCCCCGGCGCTGGCCGCGCTGATCGCTCGGACGGAGGAGGCCGACGCCGCGCACGCCCGCACAGTCGAGTCCGAGGTGGTCGAGCAGTTCGAGGGCAGCTGGTGGGACCTGGCCCGGGACACCCGGATCGGCTGGGACGCCGACGGCACCCCGCGTGCCTGGTCGGTGTCCGAATGCAACCCGGCCGACCTCCGACGGTTGCGGGCCCACTCCTCCGGTGGCGTCGACCCGGCGTGGCGGGGCCGGGGCCTCGGCACCGCGCTGGTCGCCTGGTCCACCGCCCGCGGGCGCCAGCAGCTCGCCACCGACCCGCGGGACATCCCCGGGCGTCTCGGCGTGTACCTGCTCGAGACCCAGACCGGGGCAGCCGACCTGTACCGCGCCGCCGGCTACGCGCCGCTGCGCTACTTCCGGGACATGCGCCGCCCGCTCGACCAGCCGCTGCCCGTCCCGCCGGCGACTCCCGGCCTGCGGGTCGTGCCGTGGACGCCGGAGCTGGACGAGCCGGTGCGGCTGGCGCACAACGAGGCCTTCGCCGATCACTGGGGGAGCGAACCGCGCAGCGCGGAGGCGTGGCAGGGCGGCCGGTCGATGTTCGCGCCGAGCTGGAGCCAGGTGGCGGTGGACGAGGCCACGGGGGAGGTCGCGGGCTACGCGATGTCCAGCCGCTACGAGCAGGACTGGCCGGTCAAGGGCTACCGCGCCGGGTTCACCGACGTGCTCGGCGTCCGACGCGCCTGGCGGGGCCGAGGGCTCGCGGTGGCGCTGCTGACCGCCGCGATGGAGAGCTACCGGGCGGACGGGATGGCGTACGCCGAGCTCGACGTCGACAGCGAGAACCCCTCCGGTGCGCACGGCCTGTACGCGTCGCTCGGTTACGAGGTCACGCACGGATCGGTCATCCTCGGCATCGATGTCTGACCGGATCCGGCGGACCGGCCGTACCCTTCTCGCATGACGGCGGTGCAGGGGCGGACGGTCGCGGACGAGGACGCCGCGTGGCGGGTGTTCCTCGGCATGTCGCGGGACTGGTTCATCGTGATGGAGCGGGCGCTAGGCCAGGCCACGGACGCGTCGGTGGCGGACCTGGAGCTCCTCGAACCGCTGCTGGACGCGGGCGAGAGCGGTCTGCGGGCCAAGGACCTCGCCGCGGCGGCCGAGTGGCAGGACAGCCGGGTGTCGCACCAGCTGCGCCGGATGGAGCAGCGCGGCCTGGTCGCCCGCGCCCGGGACCGTGACGACGCCCGCGGCACGATGGTCCGGCTGACCGACGCCGGGGTGCGCTGCGCCGAACGCGCCCGGGCGACCCGGCGCCAGGTGGTGCACCAGATCATCCTGGACGTCCTCGAACCCGAGCAGCTCACGGCGCTGGTCGACTCCGCCGCCCGCATCCGCGCAGCGGTGGCGGATGCCCAGTCCTGACCCACCATCGCGCGCTCGGTGGGTGCGCCCCGCCGAGGTCGGCAGCCCACGCCTCCGAGGTGCCGGTGACCTGCCGACCTCGGGGTGAACTGCCGCTCTCGGGGTGAACTGCCGACCTCGGGGTGGAGTGCCGCCTGCCGAGTTCGGTGGCGCAGGCGGTGTCAGCCGATCGCGACTGGGGGCGCGCTCAACGGTGCTCCCGAGCCGTCCCGGCGGTCGTCGATCTCGGGCAGCTCCACCGGCTGACCTGCCGACCCGGTCGCCCGCGCGGGAGCCCGGCCGACCCAGGCGAGGAACAGGGCGTCCTCGCCCTTGAGGAACCGGTGCGAGCGCACCCCGCCGGTGGCGCGACCCTTGCCGGGGTACTGCGCGAACGGGGTGACCTTCGCGGAGCCGGACTGGGTGCCGGGCAGCGCGTCGGAGGAGCCGGAGACGGTGACCACCAGGGCGTCGTCGACGTCGGGGGACAGGGCGCCGAAGAACACCGCGCGGGCACCGGCACCGAGCTTGATGCCGGCCATGCCACCGGCCGGACGGCCCTGCGGGCGCACGGCAGCGGCCGGGTAGTGCAGCAGGTTGGAGTCGGAGGAGACGAACACCAGCTCGTCGTCGTCGGTGACCGGGGCGATGCCGACGACCTCGTCGCCGTCGCGCAGGCCGATGATCTCCCAGGAGTCCCGGTTGGCGGGGGGCTCGCCGGAGACGACCCGCTTGACCACGCCCTGGGCGGTGCCGACGGCGAGAGTGGGGGCGTCGGCGGCGATCGAGCACAGGCCGATCACCTTCTCGCCGCGGTCCAGCTCGATCAGCTCGCCGAGCGGCAGTCCGCCGCCGAGCGAGGGAGCGCCGTCGGTGGGCGGCAGACCCGGCAGGTCCAGCACGGAGATCCTGCGGACCACCCCCCGGTTGGTGACCAGGCCGACGTCGCCGCGCGCGGTGGTGCGCACGGCACCGGCCAGCACGTCGTGCTTGGTGCGGGCGGCGTCCTCGGCGGGGTGCAGCAGCACGTCGACCCCGGCGGTGCGGGCGACCAGCCCGGTGGCGGACAGCAGGGCGATGCAGGGGGTGTCCTCGATCTCCAGGGACAGCGTGGCCACGGTGCGCTTGGCCACCGGGGCGCCCTCGGCGGCGGTCGCGACACCGCCCGCGGACTCCAGCAGGATGGTCCGGCGCGGGGTGCCGTAGGTGGCGGCGACCTCGGCCATCTCGTCCGAGACCGCGCCGCGGAGCAGGCTCTCGTCGCCGAGCAGGGCCTCCAACGCGGCGATGTCGTCGGCGAGCTCGTCCCGCTCCTTCTCCAGCTCGATCCGGCTGAACTTGGTCAGGCGACGCAGGCGCAGCTCGAGGATGTACTCGGCCTGCGGCTCGGAGAGGTCGAAGACGGTGCGCAGGCGGGCGCGCGCGGCCTCGGAGTCGTCGGAGCTGCGGATGACCTGGATGACCTCGTCGATGTCCAGGATCGCGATCAGCAGGCCGAGGACCAGGTGCAGGCGCTCGCGCTTGCGGTCCAGGCGGAACTGGCTGCGGCGGCGGACCACGCTCAGGCGGTGCTCGACCCAGACCTGCAGCAGCTCGCGCAACCCCAGGGTGCGGGGCTGGCCGTCGACCAGGGCGACGTTGTTGATCGAGAACGAGTCCTCGAGCGGGGTGTAGCGGAACAGCTGCTCCAGCACGGCGTCCGGGTTGAAGCCGGTCTTGACCTCGATCACCAGGCGCAGGCCGTGCTCGCGGTCGGTCAGGTCCAGGACGTCCGCGATGCCGGAGAGCTTCTTGTTCTGCACGCCCTCCTTGATCTTCTCGATCACCTTCTCCGGGCCGACGCCGTAGGGCAGCTCGGTGACGATGATCCCCTTCCGGCGCGGGGTGACGTTCTCGATCCGGGTGGTGGCCCGGGTCCTGAACGCGCCACGACCGGTCCGGTAGGCGTCCCGGACGCCCTCCAGCCCGACGATCTTGCCGCCGGAGGGCAGGTCCGGTCCGGGCACGAACCGCATCAGCTCGTCCAGGTCGGCCCCGGGGTGCGCGACCAGGTGCCGAGCGGCGGCGATCACCTCGACCAGGTTGTGCGGGGCCATGTTGGTCGCCATGCCGACCGCGATGCCGGCGGCGCCGTTGACCAGCAGGTTCGGGATCGCGGCGGGCAGCACGGACGGCTGGGTGAGCTTGTTGTCGTAGTTCGGGACGAAGTCGACGACGTCCTCGTCCAGGCCGGCGTTCATCGCGACCGCGGAGGGCGCCATCCGGGCCTCGGTGTACCGGGGGGCCGCGGGGCCGTCGTCCAGCGAGCCGAAGTTCCCGTGCCCGTCGACCAGGGGCAGCCGGAGCGAGAACGGCTGCGCCAGGCGCACCATCGCGTCGTAGATCGCGGTGTCGCCGTGCGGGTGCAGCTTGCCCATCACGTCGCCGACCACGCGGGCGGACTTCACGTAGGGGCGGTCCGGGCGCAGGCCCATCTGGGACATCTGGAACAGGATCCGGCGCTGCACGGGCTTGAGGCCGTCCCGGGCGTCCGGGAGCGCACGGGAGTAGATGACCGAGTAGGCGTACTCGAGGAAGGACCCCTCCATCTCGGACGCGACGTCGACGTCGATGATCCGCTCGACGAAGTCCTCGGGCGGCGTGCTGGGGGCAGTGCGGCGCGCCATGTGCGGTGCGAGCTCCTGAACTCGGGGGAGTGCGGCGGACGGTCCATCATCCTCTCCCCGGGCCGGAGGTCCGCACCACGACACGCCTCACCAGTACCCTCGTACGCATGGGTGGGAGCGACGACGACGTGCGACCCGATCCCCGCGGCCCGGCGTACCCGGAGGCGTGGGAGGCCGACGTGGTGCTGCGCGACGGCAGCACCACCCACATCCGCCCGATCCGGCCCGACGACGCCGACGCGTTGCAGGCCTTCCACGTGGCGCAGTCCGAGCAGTCCATCTTCCTGCGGTTCTTCGCGGCCCTGGAACGGCTGCCGGAGCGGGACCTGGCCCGGTTCACCCAGGTCGACCACCGGGACCGGGTGGCCCTGGTCGCGGTGACGCAGGACGACGCGATCATCGGGGTGGCCCGATACGACAAGGTCGGCCCGGACGAGGCCGAGGTGGCGTTCAACATCGCCGACGCCCACCACGGGCGAGGCCTGGGCTCGGTGCTCCTGGAGCACCTGGCGGCGGCGGCCCGGGAGCGAGGGATCCGCCGGTTCGTGGCGGAGGTGCTGCCGCAGAACGGCCGGATGATCGCGGTGTTCCGGGAGGCCGGGTTCACCCTGCGCCAGCGCCTGGAGGACGGCGTGGTGCAGGTCGCCTTCGACATCGACCCGACCGAGCGGTCGCTGGCCGTGATGCTGGGCCGGGAGCGGTCGGCGGAGGCGCGCAGCGTGCAGGGGCTGCTCACCGCGCGCCGGGTCCTGCTGGTGGCCGCCGCGGACGCGGACCCGGAGTCGCTGGACGCCCGCCGGGCCGGCCGGGTGCTGACCTCGTTGCTGGCCGGGGAACGCCGGCCGCCGATCGGCGCCCGGACCGGGGCGGTGCAGGCGCCGATCCTGGGGGAGCCGGTGGACCTGCACGTGGTCGGGTCGGTCCCGGGCGCCGACGATCCCGCGGTGCGTCGCTGGGACCGGCTGGAGGACGTCCCGCAGGAGGTCGAGCTGGCCGTGGTGGCGCTGCCCGCCGCGCAGACCGTGCTGGCGGTGCGCGCACTGGGCCGGATCGGGGTGCGGGCGGTGGTGGTGCTCTCCGGCGGGTACGCCGAGGAGGGCGAGGCCGGGCTGGCCCTGCACCGGGCGCTGCTGCGCACGGCGCACGCCGCGGGAATGCGGGTGATCGGGCCGGTGTCCTACGGGCTGATCAGCCACACCCCGGCCGGGCTGGTGAACGCCTCGCTGGCCGAGGAGCCGCCGCCTCCGGGCCGGATCGGGCTGTTCTGCCAGTCGGCCGCCACCGCGGTGTCCATCCTGGCGTCGGTGCGCCGTCGCGGTCTCGGGCTGGCGCACCTGGTGTCGGCGGGCAACCGGGCGGACGTGTCCGGCAACGACCTGATGCAGTTCTGGCAGGAGGACGAGTCCACCGACGTGGTGGCGCTGTACCTGGAGTCGATCGGCAACCCGCGCAAGTTCGCCCGGGTGGCCCGGCGGCTGGCCCGTCGCAAGCCGGTGGTGGTGGTCACGGCCGGCAGCACCGGGCACGTGGTCCCGCCCGGACACGCGGTGCGGGCCACGGTGGCCTCCCGGCGCACGCTGGAGGAGGTGGTCCAGCGGTCCGGCGTG
Source organism: Cellulomonas sp. RIT-PI-Y (assembly GCF_025642745.1). GTDB lineage: Bacteria > Actinomycetota > Actinomycetes > Actinomycetales > Cellulomonadaceae > Cellulomonas. The sequence goes on along the minus strand of NZ_JANZKP010000037.1, from coordinate 22,337 downwards.
GTGCTGGTGGAGAACACCCATCAGATGCTGGAGGCCGCCCAGCTGTTCGCGCTGCAGCCCCTGCCGCCGGGCCGGCGTGCCGCGGTGGTCGCGTCCTCGGGGTCGTTGGCCGCGCTGGTCGCCGAGGCCGCCACGACCGCCGGGCTGAGCGTGGACTCCGCGCCGGTGATCGTGCCGGAGGAAGCGCCGCAGGAGGTGATCGACGCCGCCTTCACCGGGGTGTACGGCGACGATCGGGTAGAGGTGGTGATCGTGGTGCACGTGCCCACCGTCGGCCCCCGCGACGATCGGGTGGCCACGGCGATGGCCCGGGCCGCCGCGGGCAGCGGGCGCACGTCGGTGGCCTGCCTGCCCGGACTGCACGGTGCCGCGGAGGCGCTGACCGCCCCCGACCCCGACGGGGTGCTGCGCACGGTGCCGGCCTACACCACGCCGGAGGACGCCGTGCTGGCACTGGGCCAGGCCGCGCGCTACGCCGCCTGGCGCTCCGCCGAGCGGGGCACCGCGGTGCACCCGGCGGAGATGCACACCCGGCAGGCCCGTCGACTGGTGCAGCGCTGGATCGTCGAGGCCGGGCGCCCGGACCGGCTGGACCTGGACCGCGAACAGATCGCCGAGCTGCTCGGCTGCGCCGGGATCGCCCTGATCCCGTCCGAGCCGGTGCGTACCGCGGACGAGGCGGTGGCGGCGGCCGAGCGGATGGGCTGGCCGGTGGCGTTGAAGACCACGGTGCCCACCCTGCGGCACCGGGCCGACCTGGGCGGGGTGCGGCTGGACGTGCACGACGCGGCCGAGCTGCGGGCCGACGTGCGCCAGGTGCTGGAGCTCGCCGCCGGGCACGACACGACGCCGGACCGCGCGCCGTTGGAGGTGCAGCCGATGGCTCCGCACGGGGTGGCCTGCGTGATCCGCACCGCCGAGGACCCGCTGTACGGCCCGGTGCTGGGCTTCGGGCTGGCGGGGGACACCACCGACCTGCTCGGCGACTACGCCTTCGCGGTGCCGCCGCTGACCGACGTGGACGTGGCCGATCTGGTCCGGGCGCCCCGGTCCGCGCCCCGGCTGTTCGGCTACCGCGGTCTGCCGCTGCTGGACGTCGCCGCGGTGGAGGACGTGCTCGCCCGGGTCGGCGTGCTGGCGGACGACCTGCCCGAGCTGCTGTCGGTGGAGCTGAACCCGGTGGTGGTGGCCGAGCACGGCGCGTACGTGCTGGGTGCGGCGGTGAGCGTGGGCCCGGCCGCGGCACGGACGGACGGGGTGCGCCGGGCACTGACCAGCTGAGTCGGTGTGACGCCGAGCCGCCCGCAGTGGGAGGATGCCCGGGTGCCTGCCCTCTCCACCGATCTCCGCCGGGACCTGGACCGAGCGGGGTACTACCCGGATCTGGTCGCCGACGTCCTGGACGTCGCGCTCGCCGACGAGCCCGTCCTCGCCCACCTGGTCCACCCCGAGACCACCTTCGACGCCGCGGAGGTGCGCCGGCACGTCACCGTGCTGGTGCTGACCGGGACCCGGCTGATCGTGGCCCACGTGGACGACCACCCGGCCGACTCCGAGCACCCCTCGGCCAGCGCTGCCGCGACCACCGAGTCGGTGGCGCTCGCCGAGCTGCGGTCGGTGGCGCTGACCCACCTGATCGGCGCCCCGGAGCAGCATCGCGGTGGCGAGGGACCGGCCGAGCTCACCCTGGCGATCGGCTGGGGCGCGGTGTCCCGGATCGACCTGGAGCCGGCCCAGTGCGCGGACCCGAACTGCGAGGCCGATCACGGCATGACCGGGTCGATCACCCCGGACGACGTGGTGGTCCGGGTCAGTGCCGTGGCCGAGGGGGCGACCGCGGTGCGTGAGGCCGTCGCCTTCGCCCGTCGCCTGTCCGCCGCCAGCGCGCGCCGATGACCAGCACCGTCCGCGCGGACGTCCGGGCGCGCCTGGAGCGCTCCGGGCTGATGCTCCCGGACTACCGGGGGCGCTCGCTGTCCGGGGTGCTGCCCGCCGCGGCCGCCGCCCTCGGGGTGGAGGTGCCGGACGGCGCGCGTCGCCGGGACCAGCTCGGCCTGCCCCGCACCGAGCGCGTCTGCGTCGTGCTGGTGGACGGACTCGGCCAGGAGAACCTCGCCGAGCGCTCCGGCCACGCGCCGTTCCTGCGGTCGCTGCTGACCGGGAGCAAGGCGCTGCAGGCCGGGTACCCGTCCACCACCGCCGCGTCGATGGGCTCCTTCGGCACCGGCACCTCCCCGGGCCGGACCGCCATGCTGGGCTACACCGTGCGCAACCCGGAGTCCGGTGCCCTGGCGAACCTGGTCTCCTGGACCGACCTGCCCCCGGCCCGGAGCTGGCAGCGTGAGCCCACCGTGCTGGAGGCGATGGCCGACGCCGGGGTCACCGTGACCTCGGTCGGGCCGAAGAAGTTCCATGGCTCCGGGCTGACCGAGGCGGCCCTGCGTGGCGGTGACCACGTGTCCGCCGAGCTGCTGTCCGACCGGGTGGACACCGCGGCCCGGCTGCTGCGCCGCCCGGGGTTGGTCTATCTGTACTGGGGCGACGTCGACAAGACCGGGCACCACCACGGCTGGGGTTCCTGGCAGTGGGGCGACGCGCTCTCCACACTGGACGGCGAGCTGGCCCGGCTGGCCCGGCTCCTGCCGCCCGGCACCACCGTGCTGGTCACCGCCGACCACGGCATGGTGGACGTCGACCTCGGTCTGCGCTGGGACGCCGGCACCGATCCGGTCCTCTCGGCGGGGGTGCCGATGACCTCCGGCGAACCGCGCGCGCTGCACCTGCACCTGGACGCCGATGCCGACCCGATCGCGGTCCGGGACCGCTGGCAGGAGGTCCTCGGACGGCACGGCGTGGTGCTGACCCGGGACGAGGCGGTCGGCGCCGGCCTGTTCGGACCGGTGGCCGAGCACGTGCTGCCGGTGGTGGGCGACCTGGTGGTGGCGACCGCCGGGCGAGCCACCGTGGTCGACTCCCGCACCCAGACCCCCGCGTCGCTGGAGCTGCGCGGCGTGCACGGCTCCCTCACCCCGACCGAGCTGCGGGTGCCGCTGCTCGTCTGGCAGGACTGATCGCGATGGCCGAACTCGTCTTCTTCTGCGGCACGATGGACTGCGGCAAGTCCACCCTCGCGCTCCAGATGCACCACAACCACGAGGCCCGCGGGCGGGACGGCGTGCTCTGGGTGCGTCAGGACCGGGCGGGGGAGGCACGGCTGTCCTCCCGGCTGGGTCTGTCGGTGCCCGCCAACGAGGTGCGCGACGACACCGACTTCTGGGCCGCGGTGGTCGACCGCCGGACCCGCGGCCGTGCGGTGGACTTCCTCATCTGCGACGAGGCCCAGTTCTACAGTCCGGCCCAGGTCGACCAGCTGGCCGACGTGGTGGACGAGCTCAAGGTCGACGTCTATGCCTTCGGCATCACCACCGACTTCCGGGCGCAGCTGTTCCCGGGGTCCGCGCGGATGCTGGAGCTCGCCGACCGGGTGGAGTCCCTGCAGGTGCAGGCCCTGTGCTGGTGCGGTGCCCGGGCCACCCACAACGCGCGCACGGTGCACGGCGTCATGGTGGTCGAGGGCGAGCAGGTCGTGATCGGGGACATCAGCGACGCGCAGGCGCCCGACCCGGACGCGGTCAGCTACGAGGTGCTGTGCCGCCGCCACCACCGGCAGCGGATCACCGCGACGGTGTCCGGCGCCGGGGCGATCTCACCCCAGACGCTGGGTCTGCTGAACGACTGAGCCCTACTCCGGCTTGGCGCCGAAGACGATCTCGTCCCAGCTCGGCACCTTGGCCCTGCCGCGACGCGGCTTACCGGGCTTCGGCTCCTCCTTGGCCACCGGCTCCTCGGCCGTGGCGGGCTCGGGCGCCGGACGCACCGGCACCGGGTAGACCCGGGCCTGGGCCGCCGGGTCGGCGTCGACCGGGTGCGCACCCGGGACGTCCTCGTCGGAGGCCTCGGGCACCTCCAGGCCGAAGTCGAAGGCGGTCTGCGGGCCGAAGCCGTCGAAGCCGTCCTCGTCCTCCTCCTCGACGTCCAGGGTCTGGCGCTGCCCGCGGCGGGCCCGCAGGTCGTCCAGCAGGTCCTGGGTCGGGTCGCTCGCGTCGTCCTCGGGCTGGGCCTCGGCCGGGCCGTCGACCGCGGCGAGCACCGGACGCACCGAGTCCCCGGCGTCCACGTCGAAGGCCGTGTCGCGGACCGCGGACAGGTGCCGACGCCGGCTGAGCGGTCCGTCGGCGATCTCGGTCTCGGACAGCCAGCGGGCCTCGTCCTCCTCGGCGTGCACCGAGCGTGCGGTCGGGTCGAAGCTCCACCGGGCCTCGCGCTGGTCGTCCTCGACCTCGAAGCGCACCAGCACGGTCCAGTCCTGGCCGGGCAGCCGGTAGGCGTCCCAGACGATGCTGTCGGCGGCCACGCCGCGCGAGGCGAGCCGGTCCACCACCAGGTCGCCGAGCTCCGGTGCACCGGCGTCCCGCCCGACCCGGGTGCCCCGGGCCTGCTGCGCCAGGTATTCGCGCTCGGCGATCACCGGTCCCTCGAACCGGCGCACCTGCTCGACCGTCAGGCCGGACTCGTCGGCGATCTGCTCCGCCGACTGCCCGGACCGCACCCGCGCCTGGATCTCCCGGGGACTGGGAGCACCCGAGCGCTCGGCCCGGATCTGCTCCAGCTGCGGACGGTCGCGGCGGACCGCGGCGCGCAGCGGGTCGTCGATGGGCAGGAGGTAGCGCTGTCCGTCGGCGGCCGCCAGGACCAGGTGCTCCCCGTCCTCGTGCAGCCCGACCAGCTCCAGCTCAGCCATCACATCTCCCGTCCTCGCCGACGAGGGTGCCACCGGCGGACCGGAATCCGGCGGAGACACGCCCGGGTGACAGGATGGCGGTCGTGGACCTCGCCCTGCCCGGACAGCTGCCCCTGGAGCTGCTCGGCGTCTTCCTGTGCGGGCTGTCCGGCGGCCTCGCCGCGGTGCGCAAGAGTTTCGACATCTTCGGCATCATCGTGCTGGCCTGGGTGGCGGGGCTCGGCGGCGGTCTGATCCGTGACGTCCTGATCGGTGCGATCCCGCCGGTCGGCATCAGCTCGTGGCCCTACGTGGCGACCGCGTGCGGGGCCGGGGTGGTGACCTGGGCACTGCACTTCGGGCTCGGGCGGGTGCGCCGGCTGATCCTGGTGCTGGACGCGGCCGCCCTCGGGCTGTTCACCGCCGCGGGCACGGTCAGGGCGCTGGAGCACGGCGTCGGCCCGATGGCGTCGGTGTTCGCCGGGGTGATCACCGGGGTGGGCGGCGGGATCCTGCGCGACCTGTTCTCCGGCGAGGTGCCGATCGTGTTCAGCCACCGGGAGCTGTACGCGGTGCCGTCGGTGGCGGGGGCGGTGGCGCTGACCCTCGCGTCGATGAACGGCCTGCTCACGGTGGCGGCCGAGGTCACGGTGGCGGTGGCGGTGGCGGCCCTGCGGCTGCTGTCCCTGCGGTTCCGGCTGGAGGCGCCCACCGCGCTGTCCGGCCCGCGCCGGGACAGCACGCCCGGGTCGAGTCGCAGCCCCGCGCTGCCGGCCTCCCGTGCCCTGCGCCTGCGGCGTGCGGCCGGGGACGCCGGATCGGTCGGCCGCCGCCGCGTGGCCGGTCGCAAGCGGGCGGAGCAGGCGGCGTCGCCGGATGTGCACGGTCCGTTCCGCCGGTGGCTGGACGCGTGGCGGGACCGCTCGGGCAAGATGGACGGGTGACCGAGCCGATCAGCCCCGACCAGATCCGTGTCCTGCGGGAGTTCGCCGAGCACCTGGCCCGTTCCGCCGGGAGCCTGGTCCGCGAGGGCCGGCCCGCCCGGGTGGACGTCGCCGCGACCAAGTCCAGCGAGGTCGACCCGGTCACCGCGATGGACCTCGCCGCCGAGGCGCACCTGCGCGCCCTGATCGCCGAGCACCGGCCCGGTGACGGGATCCTCGGCGAGGAGGACGGGCTGACCCCGGGCAGCACCGGGGTGACCTGGGTGCTGGACCCGATCGACGGCACGGTGAACTACCTCTACGGCGTGCCCGCCTACGCGATCTCGGTCGGCGTGGTGGTCGGCGAGCCGGATCCCGCGCACTGGACGCCGGTGGCCGGGGCGGTGCACGCCGTGCCGCTGGACGTCACCTACACCGCCGGTCGCGGCCAGGGAGCCACCCGGGACGGGGAGCCGCTGCGGGTCAACCCGTCCCGGTCGCTCGCCACCAGTCTGGTCGGCACCGGCTTCGGCTACACCGTCGAGCGGCGCACCGTGCAGGCCCGGGTGCTGGCGGAGCTGCTGCCCCGGGTGCGGGACATCCGCCGGATCGGTTCCGCGGCGCTCGACCTCTGCCGGGTCGCGGAGGGCTCGCTGGACGTCTACTTCGAGCGCGGGCTGAACCCGTGGGACCTGGCCGCCGGGCAGGTGATCGTCCGGGAGGCGGGCGGCGCGGTCACCGGACTGCGTGGCGCCGAGGCCGGGACGGCGATGACCGTGGCGGGTGCGGCGGAGTCGGTGACCGCCCTGACCGCGATCCTGGAGAGCCTGGGTGCCGACCGGGACGCCTGAACGGGATCAGCCCTGAGCGGACACCCCGGGCCACGCGTGCGCCGCTTCCGGAAATGAGGCACAATCCGGGGCCGTCGGGAACAAACGGAACCCTCGGTTGCTTGATCCCGCAACATCCCAGACACCTCGACCACACGGAGCGTGACTCACCCCATGGCAACCGACTACGACGCCCCGCGCAAGACCGAGGAGGACCTCAGCGAGGACTCGCTGCAGGAGCTCCAGGCCCGGCGCACCGACAAGAACTCGGGCGTGGTGGACGAGGACGAGACCGAAGCGGCCGAGGGATTCGAACTCCCCGGCGCGGATCTGTCCGGCGAGGAGCTCTCCGTCCGGGTGCTGCCGCGCCAGGCCGACGAGTTCACCTGCTCGAAGTGCTTCCTGGTCCACCACCGCAGCCAGCTGGCCTACGAGAAGGGCGGTCAGCCGGTCTGCACCGAGTGCGCCGCCTGACCCGCACCACTCACGACGCCGGTCGTCCCTCTCGGGGGGCGGCCGGCGTCGTCGCGTCCAGGGCCGCCACCAGGCGGTCGGGGTGCCGGGTGGAGATCACCCAGTAGGGGGTGGGGTCCGCCGGGTCGTCGACGGTGACCTTGACCGCGGTCCTCACCCAGCCGCGCAGGCACAGGTGGGCGCGGGCGTCCAGCTCCGGGCCGAGGGCGGCCCGGGTCGCGGCGGGGTCCAGGGCGACGGGGTCGCGCAGCAGCTCCACCGGGATGTGCGCGGACCCCGCGTGCAGCTCACCGTCCGCGATGGTGACCCGGGTCGCCGCGACCACCAGCATGGCCACCGCGGCGACCAGGGCGACCGCCAGCGCGATCGTCCCGACCAGCGGCGACACCGGCCAGAACGCGACCGCGAACATCCCGGCCAGGCCCAGGGCGATCAGCCAGCCGACGGGTCCGGGCCAGAGGCGCTCGGTGTGGGCGGGGGCGGGGGTCGGCTGCACCCCACCAGGGTAAGGTCCCAGGCCGTGACTGAACCCACCGTCGACATCCTGCTCCGCCGCCTGGACGAGGAGGTGCCGCTGCCCGCCTACGCCACGCCGGGCGATGCCGGTGCCGACCTGGTCACCCGGAACGATCTGATCCTCGAGCCGGGGGAGCGGGCCACGGTGCCGACCGGGATCGCGATCGCGCTGCCCGAGGGCTATGCCGCCTTCGTGCACCCGCGGTCCGGGATGGCTGCCCGGCACGGCCTGACGATCGTGAACGCGCCGGGCACCGTGGACGCCGGGTACCGGGGCGAGATCCAGGTGACCCTGCTGAACACCGACCCGCGCACCTCGATCGTGCTGCACCGTGGTGACCGGATCGCCCAGCTGGTGATCCAGCGGGTGGAGACGGCGGCGTTCCGCGAGGTGGACGAGCTGCCGGAGTCGGTGCGCGGCACCGGTGGGTTCGGCTCCTCCGGTGGTCACCGGGCGAGTGAGGACACCCCGACGGCCGACTAGGCCGCGCGGTTCGACCGGACTACTGTGGTCCGTGACCGTGCCGTGATCTACGGGCGGTCGGCAGACATGGCGGGTGATCCGTGGCGACATGGGCACCGCCGGGAAAGGTACGCACAGGTGGCGCTATTCCGGCGCGGTGCCAAGGATCGCACCGCCGAGCAGGAGATCGAAGCGACCGAGGCCGAGGGCGTCCCGACCGACGCCGAGGACTCCCCGGCCGAGGAGGAGACCCCGGTCGAGGACGCCCCCGCCGATCGCTCCCAGGGGCCCTGGGACGCCACCGAGGACGTGCCCGCCGGGCCGCGGATCGACCTGGGCGCCCTGCGGCTGCCCGGCATCCCGGGCATGGCGCTGCGGATGGAGATCGACAAGAAGTCCGGCACCGTCACCGGTGTCGCCGTGACCCTGGGCGAGTCGACGTTGCAGATGCAGGCCTTCGCCGCCCCGCGCACCGACGGGATCTGGGACGAGATCCGCGAGGAGATCGCCGCCTCGGTCACGAAGCAGGGCGGCTCGGTGGACGACCTGCCCGGCCCGTTCGGCCGTGAGCTGCTCGCCCGGCTGCCCGTGCGCACCCCGGAGGGGCGTACCGGCCACCGTCCGGCCCGGTTCGTCGGCGTCGACGGGCCGCGCTGGTTCCTGCGCGGCGTGGTCACCGGCCGGGCCGCGGTCGACCCGGAGGCCGCCGCCGCGGTGGAGGACCTGTACCGCCGGACCGTGGTGGTCCGGGACGGCGAGGCCCGCCCGCCGCGCGACCTGCTCGCCCTCACCCTGCCGAACGCGGACGCCAACGTGAAGAAGGCGGACGACGCGGCTCCGGCCGAGAACGACACCCCCACGTTCGACCCGCTCACCCGGGGTCCGGAGATCACGGAGATCCGCTGACATGACGCTGCGGGATGCCCTGCGCAAGGCCGTCGCCTCGCAGGACGAGATCGAGGCCGACGAGGAACGCGCCGACGCGGTGCGCGCGGCCGGTTGCACGCCGGTCGGCGCCGCCCCGGAGCGGACGCGGGTCAAGATGGCCGGCGTGCTGCGCTCGGTGGTGCTGCGCCCGCGCGAGGGCGTGCCCGCCCTGGAGGCCGAGCTCTACGACGGTTCGGGAACGGTCGAGCTGGTCTGGCTGGGCCGCCGGGAGATCGCTGGGGTCGAGCCCGGTCGCCGGCTCAAGGTCGAGGGACTGGTCTGCACCCGCGAGGGCCGCCGGTCGATGTTCAACCCGCGGTACGAGCTCCGACCCCGGCCGGGCGAGTGAGCGAGGACCAGCGGCCCGTCGGCGGTGGCTCCGGTATCCGGTCGATCTCCGGGGAGACCTTCTCCCTGCAGGAGGCGGTCGGCGGCTGGCGCGGGGCGGTGGAGTCCGTCCTGCCCGGTGTGCTGTTCGTGGTGGTGTTCGTCGCCTCCGGGCAGCAGCTGACGCCGGCCTTGATCGCCGCGGCCGCCTGCGCCGTGATCGCGGTGGTCGCCCGGCTGGTGCAGCGCAGTCCGCTCACCCAGGCGTTCTCGGGCGTGCTCGGCGTCGGCGTCGGCGTGATCTGGGCCTGGCGCACCGGCGAGGCCAGCGACTACTTCGCCTGGGGACTGCTGGTCAACGTCGGCTACCTGGCCGGGTTCCTGGTCTCGATCCTGATCGGCTGGCCGCTGGTCGGGCTGGTGCTCGGCCTGTTCCGCCCGGAGGGTCCGCTGAACGAGGGCGGATCCTGGGCCGGGGCCCTGGCCTGGCGCCGGGACCGCGCGCTGCGTCGCCGGTTCGCCGCCGCGAGCTGGGTGTGGGTCGGCATGTTCGCGCTGCGCCTGGTGGTGCAGGGCCCGCTCTACCTGGCCGACCAGGTCGGGTGGCTGGGCACCGCGAAGCTCGTGATGGGCCTGCCGCTGACCGCCCTGGTGCTCTGGGTCAGTTGGATCCTGGTGCGCGGGACGACAGCAGCGCCGCCAGCTCCTGCTCCGACCCGTCGGGACCCGTGACGAACAGCAGCTCGTCCCGCCCCTCCAGGGTGTCGTCCGCGGTCGGCGTGAACGGCCGGGTGTCGCGCACGATGCAGGACAGCACGGTGTCCGCGGGCCAGTCGATCTGACCCACCAGCGAGCCGACCAGCGGGGAATCCTCCGGCAGGGTCAGCTCCAGGATGTCCGCGCCGGACTGGTGGAAGGTGAAGATCCGCACCAGGTCGCCGACCGACACGGCCTCCTCGATCATCGCGGTCATGATCCGCGGGGTGGAGACCGCGACGTCCACGCCCCAGGCCTCGTCGAACATCCACTCGTTCTTCGGGTTGTTCACCCGGGCCACCGTGCGCGGCACGCCGTACTCGGTCTTGGCCAGCAGCGAGATCACCAGGTTGGCCTTGTCGTCGCCGGTGGCGGCCACCACCACGTCGCACTCGTCCATCCGGGCCTCGGTCAGCGTCGGCAGCTCGCAGGCGTCGGCCAGGATCCAGTCCGCGTCGGCGACCTGGGCCACCCGCATCGCGGCGGGCTGCCGGTCGATCAGCGTGACCTCGTTGCCGTTGGCCAGCAGCTCCTTGGCGATCGAGCGGCCCACCGAGCCCGCCCCCGCGATCACGACCCTCACTCGGACACCTCCGGCGCCGCGGTGATCGTCCGCTCGACGGCGGCCTGGTCGTCGGTCCGCATCAGCAGATGCACGATGTCGTTCTCCTGGAGCACGGTCTGGGCGTCGGGGAGCAGACCGTCGCCGTAGCGGGTCAGATAGGCCACCCGGGCGCCGGAGGCCTCCTCCAGCACCCGCAGCGGCTTGCCCCGCCAGTCGGGGTGCACGTCGGCCTCGGCCAGCACGATCTGCCCGGAGGCGTCGCTGAACTGGCTGGTGGAGCCCATCGGCAGCAGGCGGCGCAGCACCTGGTCCGCGGTCCAGCGCACGGTCGCCACGGTGGGGATGCCGAGCCGCTGGTAGATCTCCGCGCGGTGCGGGTCGTAGATCCGGGCCACCACGTTGTCCACCCCGAACGTCTCCCGGGCCACCCGGGCCGCCAGGATGTTCGAGTTGTCCCCGTCGGCCACGGCCGCGAAGCCGAAGGCGTCGTCGATCCCGGCCTGCCGGAGCACGTCCCGGTCGAAACCGAGCCCGGTCACCTTGGACCCGCCGAAGTCGGCGTCCAGGCGCCGGAACGAGTCCGGGTTCTGGTCGATCACCGCGACGGAGTGCCCGTGGCTCTCCAACGACTGCGCGAGGGTGGCGCCGGCGCGGCCACAGCCCATGATGACGAAGTGCACGAGGCAGGACGCTATACCGTCCGCCGGTGTGATGTACCGGGACGACGGGCCCGTGCGCGCACACCCCCGCGCGGGCCTAGCATGATCCCTCGTGCCGGACCTCGCGGATGCCGCCAAACGTTTGCTGCTGGGCCGACCGGTCCGCAGCGAGAACTTGGGGCACACCCTTCTGCCCAAGCGGATCGCGCTGCCGATCTTCGCCTCGGATGCGCTGTCGTCGGTGGCCTACGCCCCGGACGAGGTGCTGTTGACCCTCGCGCTGGCGGGCGTCGGCGCCACGGTGATCTCGCCGTGGGTCGGTCTGGCGGTGGTCGTGGTCATGGTGACCGTGATCGCCTCCTACCGGCAGAACGTGCACGCCTACCCGAGCGGCGGCGGCGACTACGAGGTCGCCACGGTGAACCTCGGGCCGAAGGCGGGTGTCACGGTGGCCTCCGCGCTGCTGGTGGACTACGTGCTGACCGTCGCGGTGTCGGTGTCCTCGGGGACCCAGTACGCGGCGGCGGCGATCCCGGCGCTGCGCGGGCACGAGGCGATCTTCGCGGTGACGATCGTGGTGCTACTGACCATCGCGAACCTGCGCGGGGTGCGGGAGTCCGGCCGGGCGTTCGCGGTGCCGGTGTACCTCTACATGCTGGCGGTCGGCGGCACGGCGATCTTCGGCTTCGTGCAGTACCTGACCGGCGACCTGCAGATGGCGGAGAGCGCGGATCTGACGATCGTGCCGCAGGACGGCATGGAGCAGGGCCTGGTCGGCATCGCCGGGGCGTTCCTGGTGCTGCGGGCCTTCGCCTCCGGGTCGGCAGCCCTGACCGGTGTCGAGGCGATCAGCAACGGGGTGCCCTCGTTCCGCAAGCCGAAGTCCAAGAACGCCGCGACCACCCTGCTGCTGCTCGGCGGTCTGTCGGTCTTCCTGATGATGTCGATCCTGATGCTGGCGCGGGTGACCGGCGTGCACTACGTCGAGGATCCGCAGACCCAGCTGATGGGCGCGAACGGCCAGCTGGTCGGCGACGACTACGTGCAGGACCCGGTGATCGGCCAGCTGGCGCAGACGATCTTCCACAGCTTCCCGCCGGCCTTCTACCTGGTCGCGGTCGTCACCGGCCTGATCCTGGTGCTGGCCGCCAACACCGCGTTCAACGGCTTCCCGGTCCTCGGGTCGATCCTGGCCAAGGACGGCTTCCTGCCCCGGCAGCTGCACACCCGGGGCGACCGGCTGGCGTTCAGCAACGGCATCATCACGCTGGCGGCGGGCGCGATCGCGCTGATCCTGGCCTTCGACGCCCAGGTGACCCGGCTGATCCAGCTCTACATCGTCGGGGTGTTCGTCTCCTTCACCCTGTCCCAGCTGGGCATGGTGAAGCACTGGACCCGCGAGCTGCGCACCGAGCCGGACCCGAAGAAGCGCCAGCAGATGGGCCGCTCCCGGGTGATCAACGCGGTCGGCTTCGGGATGACCGCCACCGTGCTGCTGATCGTGCTGCTGACCAAGTTCACCCACGGCGCGTGGATCGCGATCCTGGCGATGGTGATCGTGTTCGTCGTGATGCGGGCGATCCGCAAGCACTACGACACGGTCCGCGACGAGCTGGCGCTGGACGACGAGGCCGCCGCGAAGGCGCTGCCCAGCCGGGTGCACGCCATCGTGCTGGTCTCGCACCTGCACCGGCCGACCATGCGCGCGATCGCCTACGCCCGGGCCTCCCGGCCGCAGGTGCTGGAGGCGCTGACCGTGGCGGTCGACGGGGAGGACGCGGCCGACCTGCGCGCGCAATGGGAGAGGATGGACCTTCCGGTGCCGCTTCGGGTGCTGGATTCGCCGTTCCGGGAGATCACCCGGCCGGTGATCACCTATGTGCGATCGGTCCGCCGGGAGAGCCCGCGCGACCTGGTCGTCGTGTACATCCCCGAGTACGTGGTCGGGCACTGGTGGGAGCAGATCCTGCACAACCAGAGCGCGTTGCGGCTGAAGGGCCGCTTACTGTTCACCCCCGGCGTGGTGGTGGCGTCGGTGCCCTGGCAGCTGTCGTCCACGCAGGGGCAGACCGGGATGGAGGAGCATGTCCGCAGGACGACGAGTCGGGGTCTCTGACCGCAGGCGGAAGGTCTCGGCCGAGCCCGTGCCGGCCGAGCTGATCGAGATCGAGGTCGGCCCGATCGCGCACGGCGGGCACTGCGTCGCCCGGATGGCGGACGGCCGGGTGGTCTTCGTCCGGCACGCGCTGCCCGGCGAGCGGGTCCGGGTCCGGGTGACCGAGACCGGCCCGAAGTTCTGGCGCGCCGACGCCGTCGAGGTGCTGGACGCCTCCGCCGACCGGGTCGACTCGGTGTGGCCGGAGGCGGGTCCGGGCGGGGTCGGCGGCGGCGAGCTGGCGCACGTCCGGCTGGACGCCCAGCGCGCCTGGAAGTCCGCGGTGCTGACCGAGCAGCTGTCCCGGCTGGCCAGGATCGACCGCGAGGCGCCGGTCGAGGCCATGCCCGGCGACTCCGGTCTGGGCTGGCGGACCCGGGTGTCCTTCGTCGCCGATCCCGAGGGCCGGCTGGGCATGCGGAGGTTCCGTTCGCACGACGTGCAGCCGTTGACGTCGATGCCGCTGATGAGTGACGCCGTCGCCGAGCTGGGACTGCTGGAGCGCCGGTGGACCGCGGGCGTGACCGTCGACGCGGTGGCCCCGGCGAACGGTGACGCCCCGATCGTGCTGGTCGACGGTCAGCCCTTCGACCTGCGCAAGGGCAGGGTCGACCCGCGGCCGAACGCGCGCGCCGCGGTGCGCGAGGTGGTCGGGGACTGGCAGTACCGGGTGGCCGCCGCCGGATTCTGGCAGGTGCACCGGCAGGCGCCGGCCGCGCTGGTCGACGCGGTGCTGGCCGGGGTCGGTGGCGTGGACGCGGGTGCCGTGGTGCTGGACCTGTTCTCCGGTGCGGGGCTGTTCACCCTGCCGCTGGCCGATCGGGTGGGGGAGTCCGGCCGGGTGATCGCCGTCGAGGGCGATGCCCGCGCGGTGAAGGACGCCCGTCGCAACGCCCACGACCGTCCGCAGATCGAGCTGCACCAGGGCGACGTCGGCGCGGTGCTGGGCACCCTGGGTGCGTGGGACTCGGTGGACGCGATCGTCCTGGACCCGCCGCGGGTGGGTGCCGGCCGGGACGTGGTCCGGTCGATGACCGCGCTCGACCCTGGCCGGATCGTCTACGTCGCCTGCGACCCGGCCGCGCTGGCCCGGGACGTGGCGTACCTCGCCGAGGAGGGGTACCAGCTCGAGGACGTGCAGGGCTACGACCTGTTCCCGATGACCCATCACGTGGAGGCGGTCGCGGTCCTCACGCGGTGAACCGTGGTGAGCGCGCGGCGAGTGGCGTCACGGTCTGCGGCGGACGGGCGGCCGGTCTAGCGTGGTCCGACAGGGCCGGGCCCGTCCGAGGGCCGGCCCCGAGCGAGGGAGCTGCGCGATGACCGAACAGCACGAGTCCGCCGCCGAGGCCGTGCGCCGGGTGGCCGAGGCCAGTCGCCGGGCCAGTGAGGAACTGCACAAGCAGGGCACTCCCGACTACGACCCGCGCCAGCACGCCAAGGCCGTCGAACGCGAGCGCCGCGCCGCCGAGCACCGCGACTGACGGCCGAGAGTGCACGAATGCCGGCCTCCCGGCGCGGGAACGCCGCATTCGTGCACGCTCGATGACCTGCCGCGCGACGCGGCGGGGTAGGATGTATCTTGACGTCAAGATACTTCGCTGCAACGAGCAGCACGGGTCGCCCCCAACGGCCCGACTCGCCATGAAGGAGTCACTGTGACCAGCGTGGACAGCTTCGGGTCGAAGGCCCGGCTTCAGGTCGCCGACACGGAGTACGAGATCTTCCGACTGGACGCGGTCGAGGGCGTCGAGCGCCTGCCGTACAGCCTGAAGATCCTCGCGGAGAACCTGCTGCGCACCGAGGACGGCGCGAACATCACCGCGGACCACATCCGGGCGCTGGCCGCCTGGGACCCGCAGGCCGACCCGGACACCGAGATCCAGTTCACCCCGGCCCGCGTGATCATGCAGGACTTCACCGGTGTGCCGTGCGTCGTCGACCTGGCCACCATGCGCGAGGCGATGGCCGACCTCGGCGGTGACCCGACCCGGATCAACCCGCTGGCGCCCGCCGAGCTGGTGATCGACCACTCGGTGCAGATCGACGTCTTCGGCCGGCAGGACGCGTTCCAGCGCAATGTCGAGATCGAGTACCAGCGCAACCACGAGCGTTACCAGTTCCTGCGCTGGGGCCAGACCGCCTTCGACGACTTCAAGGTCGTCCCGCCGGGCACCGGCATCGTGCACCAGGTCAACATCGAGTACCTGGCCCGCGGCATCATGACCCGCTCCGTCGACACCGCGGACGGTTCCGTGCTCCGTGCCTACCCGGACACCTGTGTCGGCACCGACTCGCACACCACCATGGTCAACGGCCTGGGCGTGCTCGGCTGGGGCGTCGGCGGCATCGAGGCGGAGGCGGCCATGCTGGGCCAGCCGGTGTCGATGCTGATCCCGCGGGTGGTCGGCTTCAAGCTCTCCGGTCAGATCCCCTCGGGAGTCACCGCCACCGACGTGGTGCTCACCATCACCGAGCAGCTGCGCCGGCACGGCGTGGTCGGCAAGTTCGTCGAGTTCTACGGCGACGGCGTGGCGGCCGTGCCGCTGGCCAACCGGGCCACCATCGGGAACATGTCCCCGGAGTTCGGCTCCACCTGTGCGATCTTCCCGATCGACGACGTCACCCTCGACTACCTGCGCCTGACCGGCCGGTCCGAGCAGCAGCTCGCGTTGGTCGTGTCCTACGCCAAGGAGCAGGGTCTCTGGCACGACGCCTCCCGTGAGCCGGTCTACTCCGAGTACCTGGAGCTGGACCTGTCGACCGTCGTCCCGTCCATCGCCGGGCCCAAGCGCCCGCAGGACCGGATCGAGCTGTCGGACGCCAAGGACTCCTTCGCCGGGTCGATCCTGGACTACGTCTCCGACGACGAGGCCGCGCCGTTCAAGGGGCTCTCCGGTCTGGACGAGTCGGTGGACGAGACCTTCCCCGCCTCCGACCCGATCGCCGCGGGTGAGCACACCGATGCCTCCGACGCGCCGACCCACGCGCACGGGGACGCCGCCCGCCGTCCGCACAAGCGGGTCCCGGTGACCCTTTCCTCCGGCACGCAGACCGAGCTGGACCACGGCGCGGTCGTGATCGCCTCGATCACCTCCTGCACCAACACCTCCAACCCGTCGGTCATGCTGGCCGCCGCCCTGCTGGCCAAGAAGGCCGTCGAGCGCGGTCTGGCCTCGCAGCCGTGGGTGAAGACCTCGATGGCCCCGGGGTCGCAGGTCGTCACCAACTACTACGAGAAGGCCGGCCTCTGGCCCTACCTGGAGAAGCTGGGCTTCCACCTGGTCGGCTACGGCTGCGCCACCTGCATCGGCAACTCCGGCCCGCTGCCGCAGGAGGTGTCCGACGTGGTGAACGAGCACGACCTCTCGGTGGTGTCCGTGCTCTCCGGCAACCGGAACTTCGAGGGCCGGATCAACCCGGACGTGAAGATGAACTACCTCGCCTCGCCGCCGCTGGTGATCGCCTACGCACTGGCCGGGACGATGGACTTCGACTTCGAGAGCCAGCCGCTGGGCACCGACGAGGCCGGGACCCCGGTCTTCCTGAAGGACATCTGGCCCACCCCCGAGGAGGTGCAGGCCACCATCGACGCCAGCATCGACCGGTCGATGTTCGAGGCCGACTACGCCGACGTGTTCTCCGGCGACGAGCGCTGGCGTGCGTTGGAGACCCCGGAGGGCGACACCTTCGAGTGGGACGGCGAGTCCACCTACGTCCGCAAGCCCCCGTACTTCGACGGCATGGCCGCCCAGCCGTCGCCGGTGACCGACGTGACCGGTGCCCGGGTACTGGCCAAGCTCGGCGACTCGGTCACCACCGACCACATCAGCCCCGCCGGCTCGATCAAGGCCGACAGCCCCGCGGGCGTCTACCTGGCCGAGCACGGCGTCGAGCGCCGGGACTTCAACTCCTACGGCTCCCGTCGCGGCAACCACGAGGTGATGATCCGCGGCACCTTCGCCAACATCCGGCTGCGCAACCAGCTGGTGCCCGGCGTCGAGGGCGGCTTCACCGTCAACCACCTGACCGGCGAGCAGACCTCGATCTACGACGCCGCGCAGGCCTACGCCGACGCCTCCGTGCCGCTGGTGATCCTGGGCGGCAAGGAGTACGGGTCCGGGTCGTCCCGCGACTGGGCCGCCAAGGGCACCGCGCTGCTGGGCGTCAAGGCGGTCATCACCGAGTCCTTCGAGCGGATCCACCGGTCCAACCTGATCGGCATGGGCGTGCTCCCGCTGCAGTTCCCGGCGGGGGAGTCCGCGGACTCGCTCGGCCTGGACGGCACCGAGACCTTCGACCTGACCGGGATCGAGGAGTTGAACGACGGCACCACCCCGCGGACGGTCGCGGTCAAGGCCGTGAAGGCGGACGGCGGGGTCGTCGAGTTCGACGCCGTGGTCCGGATCGACACCCCGGGCGAGGCGGACTACTACCGCAACGGCGGCATCCTGCAGTACGTGCTGCGGTCGCTGGTCGCGAGCTGAGCTGAGCCACGACGCCCCGGTCCCCGTTCGGGGCCGGGGCGTCGTGGTGTCCGGCGTCCCGAGCGGAGCGGTTGCCGTGCGGTGTGACAGGCCTCACGATGCTCCCGACCGAACAATGCGGAGATATCGACCGAAACCACAGGTGCTCGTGCGACCGATCCGACGTTCCCTGGCTGCTGCGACCGTGACGATCGGCATCGGCACCGCCCTGTTCTGGTCGGTCCCCGGGGCCGTCGCCGTCACCCCGGACAGCGGCCCGACCGCGGGCGGGACCCGGGTCCCCGATCCCCTGCCGGACGAGGCGGTCACGGCGATCTCCGGCGGCCTGCAGTACACCGTGGTGACCACGTCGGCGGGACGGAGCTACGCCTGGGGCCGCAACGACGTCGGCCAGCTCGGTGACGGCGGCACCGCCGATTCCGTCACGCCCGTCGAGGTCGTCGTGCCCGACGGGGTCGTGCTCGACGCCCTGAGCGGGCGCCAGACGTTCACCCTCGCGCTGGGCTCCGACGGGTCGGGCTACGCCTGGGGGCAGAACGTCGGCGGCAGCCTCGGCGACGGCAGCACCGCGAACTACCCGGTGCCGGTCCGGGTCCAGACCCCACCGGGCGTGACGCTGACGGCGATCAGTGCCGGGGTGGCGCACGGCGTGGGCCTCGGTTCGGACGGCATCACCTACGCCTGGGGTGCGAACAACGCCGGCCAGCTCGGCGACGGCACCGGGAACGACTCAGCGGTGCCGGTCCCGGTCCAGGCGCCCAGCGGGGTGACCTTCACCGCGGTGAGCGCGGGAGGCAACTTCACCGTCGCCCTCGGATCCGACGGCGCCGCCTACGCCTGGGGGTCGAACGCCTACGGCCAGCTGGGTGACGGCACCACGACCACGGCCACCGTCCCGGTGGCGGTGCAGGCACCGGCCGGGGTGACGTTCACCTCGGTGCAGGCGGGCGGGAGCTTCGTGGTGGCGACGGGTTCGGACGGACAGACCTACGCCTGGGGGCGGAACTCCGCCCGCACGCTGGGCGACGGGACGACCACCAACTCCTCGGTCCCGGTCCTGGTGCTGGTCCCGGACGGCATCACGTTGGGCGCGATCTCCGTCGGCAACGAGTTCACCGTCGCGACCGGATCGGACGGTGGCACCTACAGCTGGGGCAGCAACGTGTACGGCCAGCTGGGCACCGGCGGGCTCGCGGGGTCCGGCGTCCCGGTCGTGGTCCGGGCCCCGGCGGGCGTCGCCCTGACCGGGACCAGCGCGAACTACTACCACGCTGTCGCCTTCGGGTCCGACGGGCAGCTCTACGCCTGGGGCCGGAACACCTCCGGCGAGCTCGGTGACGGCACGCAGACCACCGCGCGGGTGCCGGTCCGGGTGATCGCCGGCGACCGGGCCCTGACCTCGGTGCTGTTCGGGCAGGTGGCGGGGACCGACCTCGACCTCGGGGCGGACGGCTGGGCCGCGACCACCCCGCCCCAGGGGTGCGGCACCGTGGACGTGGTCGCGGAGTACACCCAGTTCGGTCAGTCCCGCACTCTCAGCACCCCGCAGGGGTTCACCTACGGCAGTGCGCCGGTCGTGACCGCCGACCCCGACGGTGCGGAACTCCCGGTCGGCGGCGGTGTGGTGACGTTGACCGCCGCGGCCGCCGGCGACGACGTCCCGACGGTGCAGTGGCAGCAGCGCGGGGCCGGTGCGGACTGGGTCGACGTGCCCGGGGCCACCGCCACCGACCTGACCGCGCAGGTCGGTGCGGACACCGAGTTCCGTGCGATCTTCGCCAACTGTCTCGGCTCGGCGGTGACGGCCACCGCGGCGGTGACCGTGGCGGCAGCACCCGCACCGGGCCCCGGCCCGGATCCTGGCCCGACGCCGGTTCCTGACCCGACGCCGGTTCCCGGGGACCCCGGATCGGAGGGCGGTGTGCCGCGCCTCGCCCAGAGCGGATCCGACCTGGGGAGCGCTCTGCTGTTCGGGGGATCCGCGATCGCGGTCGGCGGCCTGCTGCTCGCGTCCCGTCGCCTGCTGCGGGTCCGCCGGGTCTGAGCTCGGACTCAGTGCCAGCGCACGGGGAAGTCCTCCGAGATCGCGGACAGGGAGGTCACCTCCGGCAGGTGATGCACGCCGGGGGCCAGTCCGATCGCGAGCTCGACCGCTCGGGCGCTGACCGCCGCGGTCGCCGCCGACTGGCCGTGGCCCGTCATCGTCACCCGCGGGCCGGTGGCGTCCCGCACCTGGAGCAGCCAGCGGTCGCTGCCCGGGAAGTGCGGGTTGCCGGGCATCAGCCGGGTGAGTGCGGGCATCCGGGCCAGCAGGGCCAGCGACGTCGTGGCCCAGGTGGTGTCCATCCCGAACCAGCTGCGCACCGGGCGGCCCAGCAGCCGGGTCTCGGTGTGCTGGTCGGAGAAGTCGGTCCGGTACAGCCGTCGGCTGCGCCCGTCCAGGTCGAAGCGGTCCCCGACGACCAGGTTGCGCAGCCGGGTGCCGTCCGGGTCGGTGAACTCCCGGCCCAGCAGCCCGTAGGTCCAGGCGGACGCGGCCGCGCCGTGCTCCTCCCCGGTGCCCAGCACGATGGCGATGTCCAGCGGACCGGTGCCGGGGTCGCGCTCGTGCACCGCGTGCGCCATCAGATTGGTCAGCCCCGGCGCGATGCCGACGCTGAGCAGCACGGGCGCGGCCGGGTCCGACCGTTCCAGCTCCGCCAGGTAACCGGTGTCCGCGCTGACCTCGACCACCGGGGTCCCGGTCGCCGCGATGGCGGCGATCAGTGCGGGGTCCTCCAGTCCGGTGCCGTTGACCACCGCGTCCACCTCGGCGACGGCCGCGGTCAAGGCGGTGCGGTCGGTCATGTCCAGCGGGACGTCGGCGCGGCTGCGGTCGCGTCCCGCGGTGAGGGCGCGATGGCCACGGGCACGCAGGGCGGTGGTCAGGTGGGCTCCGACCGCACCGTAACCGCCGAGGACCAGGACGGTGTTCATGGGTTCCTCCGAGATAAGTTGAACGTCGGCTTTCAAGATAACCCGAACATCGGTGTTCGAGTTACCCTGTGTGGGTGAAGGACCCCACTCTCCGGGCCGATGCCCGCCGGAACCGCCAGGCCGTGCTGGACGCCGCACTGGAGCTGTTCCGCACCGACCCCTCCGCCACGGTCACCCAGATCGCCGTCGCCGCCGGGGTCGGCCGGGTCACCCTGCACGGCCACTTCCCGACCCGCACCGACCTGGTGCTGGCCGTCCTCGACCAGGCGCTCGGCCGAGCCGACCGGGTGTTGGGCGACCTGGACCTGGACGCCGCGCCCGCCGAGGCGCTCGACCGCCTGGTCGCCGCCACCTGGACCGTGCTCGCCGACGGGCACGCCGCCGTCGAGGCCGCCTGCCGGGTGCTGCCCGCCGACCGGGTGGACGCCCTGCACCAGCCGGTGACCGACCGGCTGGCGGGGGTGGTGCACCGGTGCGTGACCGGGCGGGTGCCGGAGGAGGACGAGGAGTGGCTCGTGGTGGCGGTCTCCGCCCTGATGCA
The DNA here is from genome assembly GCF_025642745.1 of Cellulomonas sp. RIT-PI-Y. Classification (GTDB taxonomy): domain Bacteria; phylum Actinomycetota; class Actinomycetes; order Actinomycetales; family Cellulomonadaceae; genus Cellulomonas. The sequence goes on along the minus strand of NZ_JANZKP010000037.1, from coordinate 958 downwards.
CGCCGCCGCTGCGGAGGTCACGGCCGGGCGGGCGACCGCGGGGGCCGCCGAGCGGCGACTGCGGGCCAGCGTGGCGGTGCTGGTCGGCGTCCGTCCGGGGGGATGATCCGGCCCGTCCCCGTGGCGCGGTGACGTCCGCGGGTCAGCGCAGCAGTTCCCGCACCGCGTGCCGGCCGATCGTGCCGATCACCGGGTCGTCGTCGGAGTGGGCGCACATCGCCGATGCCATCACCAGCGCCCACCCCGCCGCGCGATCCCACAACGCCGGGTCGTCCGCCGGGTCGGTCCGGGACCGGAACGCGTCACGACCGTCGTGGTCGAAGGTCAGCCAAGCGGTCGCCAGATCGCAGGCCGGGTCGCCGGCGGTCATGTCCCCGAAGTCGAGCAGCGCCACGAGCCGTCCGCCACGGACCAGCAGATTCGCGGGATGGGGGTCGCCGTGCACCCAACGCGGGGCGTGCGGCCAGCGGGGGGCGGTCACCGCCCGGCGCCAGAGCTCCGCCGCGCGATCCCGTGCGTCCGGCACCAGGTCGTCCAGATGCCCCGCCCGCACCCGCTCGGTCAGCGCGGTCTCCCGCCCGTGCAGATCACCGCCCCGGACCGGGTTCCGCGGTGCGTCCGACGGTGCCTCGATCGCGTGGAGCGCCCCGAGCGCCTCCGCCAAGGTCGTCGCCCATCCCGCTCGGGACCCGACCGGTCGCGACGCGGCCGTCTCGCCCTCGAACCACGGCACCACGCTCCACGGCCAGGGGTAGTCCGGGGTCGCCGTCCCGGTGCGGAGCGGCGCCGGGATCGGCAATGGGCTGTGCGCCGCGAGGCGGGGGAGCCAGCGCTGCTCGTTGCGGATCAGCTCGACGCCCTCCGTCCGGCGCGGGAGCCGGATCGCCAGGGTGTCGCCGAGCGGGATCGTGACGTTGTCCCACCCCTCGGCCGCCGGACCCACGGGGAGCGCGGCGAG
>NZ_JANZKP010000036.1 GCF_025642745.1 Cellulomonas sp. RIT-PI-Y | reverse complement strand
TGCCCAACCCGCCGACGGCGCCGATCGCCACCGCGCAGCCCGCCACCGCGGCCTACGCCGCCCAGGCCCGGTCCGACCAGCCGGAGCCCGAGCCGGAGCCCACCGACGAGGTGCAGCGCCTGCGCGGCCCGGCGGCCCGGGTGGTCACCAACATGGAGGCCAGCCTGGAGGTGCCGACCGCGACGTCGGTGCGGGCCATCCCGGCCAAGCTGCTGGTCGACAACCGGATCGTGATCAACAACCACCTGGCCCGGGGCCGGGGCGGCAAGGTCTCCTTCACCCACCTGATCGGCTTCGCGCTGATCGAGGCGGTGGGCGAGATGCCGTCGATGAACGCCGCCTACCAGCTGATCGACGGCAAGCCCGGCGTGATGAGCCCGGCGCACATCAACCTGGGCCTGGCGATCGACCTGGCCAAGCCGGACGGCACCCGCCAGCTCCTGGTGCCCAGCATCAAGAAGTCCGAGACCCTCGACTTCGCCCAGTTCTGGTCCGCCTACGAGGACGTGGTCCGCCGCGCCCGCGGCGGCAAGCTCGGTGTCGACGACTTCGCCGGGACCACGATCTCGCTCACCAACCCCGGCACCATCGGCACCGTGCACTCCGTGCCGCGGCTGATGGCCGGGCAGGGCGCGATCATCGGCGTCGGAGCGATGGACTACCCGGCCGAGTTCGCCGGCACCAGCGACGAGCAGCTGAACAAGATGGGCGTCTCCAAGGTGCTCACCGTGACCAGCACCTACGACCACCGGATCATCCAGGGCGCACAGTCCGGCGACTTCCTGCGGATCCTGGCCCGCAAGCTGCTCGGCGAGGACGGGTTCTACGACCGGGTCTTCACCTCGCTCCGGGTGCCCTACGAGCCGATGCGCTGGGTGCGCGACGCCGCCCACGACCCGGACGCGGAGGCGATCAAGCCGGCCCGGATCGCGGAGCTCATCCACTCCTACCGCTCGCGCGGTCATCTGATGGCCGACACCGACCCGCTGGCCTACCGGCTGCGCAAGCACCCGGACCTGGACATCCAGAACCACGGACTGAGCGTCTGGGACCTGGACCGCTCCTTCCCCACCGGCGGGTTCACCGGCAAGACCCGGGCCACCCTGCGTCAGGTGCTCGCCCTGCTGCGTGACTCCTACTGCCGCACCACCGGCATCGAGTACATGCACCTGCAGGACCCCCGGCAGCGCAAGTGGCTGCAGGAGCGCCTGGAGTCCGGCTACGCGCCCACCCCCCGCGAGGACCAGCTGCGCATCCTGCGCCGGCTGAACGGGGCAGAGGCGTTCGAGACCTTCCTGCAGACCAAGTACGTCGGCCAGAAGCGGTTCTCCCTGGAGGGCGGCGAATCGCTCATCCCGCTGCTGGACGCCATCCTGTCCCGGGCCGCCGAGGGCGGTCTGGACGAGGTCGCGATCGGCATGGCGCACCGTGGCCGGCTGAACGTGCTGGCCAACATCGCCGGCAAGTCGTACGGGCAGATCTTCAGCGAGTTCGAGGGCAACCAGGACCCGAAGTCGGTGCAGGGCTCCGGCGACGTGAAGTACCACCTCGGCACCGAGGGCCACTTCACCGCCGAGTCCGGCGCGACCACCCGGGTGTACCTGGCCGCCAACCCTTCGCATTTGGAGGCGGTCGACCCGGTGCTGGAGGGCATCGTCCGGGCCAAGCAGGACCGGATCGACCTGGGCGGCGACGGGTTCTCCGTGCTGCCGATCCTGATCCACGGCGATGCGGCCTTCGCCGGGCAGGGCGTGGTCTTCGAGACCCTGAACCTGTCCCAGCTGCGCGGCTACCGCACCGGCGGCACCGTGCACCTGATCATCAACAACCAGGTCGGCTTCACCACCGGCCCGAGCTCCTCGCGGTCCTCGCAGTACGCCACGGACGTGGCCAAGGGCCTGCAGGTGCCGATCTTCCACGTGAACGGCGACGACCCGGAGGCCTGTGTCCGCGCCGCGGAGCTGGCCTTCGAGTACCGCGAGCAGTTCGACCGGGACGTCATCATCGACCTGGTCTGCTACCGCCGCCGCGGGCACAACGAGGGCGACGACCCCTCGATGACCCAGCCGCTGATGTACAACCTGATCGAGGCCAAGCGCTCGGTGCGCAAGCTCTACACCGAGTCGCTGGTCGCCCGCGGGGACATCACCCTGGAGGAGGCGGAGCACGTGCTGCGCGACTACCAGGCGCAGCTGGAGCGGGTGTTCGCCGAGACCCGCGAGGACGGCTGGACCCCGCCGACCGACGACGCCGAGCCGGTGGCCGGGCTGGAGCGCCCGGAGTCCCAGCGCGAGGACGCCGGTGTGATCATCGGTTGGCAGACCGCGGTCCCGGCCAAGTCGCTGGAGCGGATCGGCACCGCGCACGTGCGGGCGCCGGAGGGCTTCACCGTGCACCCCAAACTGGCCCAGCTGCTGGCCAAGCGCGAGCAGATGTCCCGCGAGGGCGGCGTCGACTGGGGCTTCGGCGAGCTGTTGGCCTTCGGGTCGCTGCTGATCGAGGGCACCCCGGTGCGGCTGGCCGGCCAGGACTCCCGGCGAGGGACGTTCGTGCAGCGGCACGCGGTGCTGCACGACCGGAACACCGGCGCCGAGTGGACCCCGCTGCTCTACCTGTCCGGCGACCAGGCCAAGTTCTGGGTCTACGACTCCTCGCTGTCCGAGTACGCGGCCCTGGGCTTCGAGTACGGCTACTCGGTGGAGCGCCCGGACGCCCTGGTGCTCTGGGAGGCGCAGTTCGGCGACTTCGTCAACGGCGCCCAGACCGTCATCGACGAGTTCATCAGCTCCGCCGAGCAGAAGTGGGGCCAGCACTCCAGCGTCGTCCTGCTGCTGCCGCACGGCTACGAGGGCCAGGGCCCGGACCACTCCTCCGCCCGGATCGAGCGGTTCCTGCAGCTGTGTGCCGAGGGCAACCTGGCGGTGGCCCAGCCGACCACCCCGGCGTCCTACTTCCACCTGCTGCGCCGCCAGGCCTACGCGCGGCCCCGTCGGCCGCTGGTGGTCTTCACCCCGAAGTCGATGCTGCGGCTGAAGGCCGCCGCGTCACCGATCGCCGACTTCACCTCCGGCACCTTCCGCCCGGTGATCGGCGACGACCAGGTCCGTGCCGAGGCGGTCGACCGGGTGCTGCTCTGCTCCGGCAAGGTCTACTGGGACCTGGTCGCGCAGCGGGAGAAGCTGGGCGACACCCGGACCGCGATCGTGCGGGTGGAGCAGCTGTACCCACTGGACACCGACTCGATGCGGGCCGCGCTGGCGCCCTTCGACGGTGCCGAGCTGGTCTGGGTGCAGGACGAGCCGCGGAACCAGGGAGCCTGGGGCCACCTGTCGCTCACCCTGCCGCAGCTGGTGGGCGCGCCGGTCCGGGCGGTCAGTCGTCCGGCGTCGGCCTCCACCGCCGCGGGCAGCGCCAAGGCGCACCAGGCGGAGCAGGCGGAGCTGCTGGCCGAGGCGTTCGACCGCTGATCGACCGCCTGCCGAGGCCGCTCGTCGCAGGCCGCTCGGTCCCTCGTGGACCGGGCGGCCTGCCGCGTGTGCGGGCGAAGGGTCCGACGTGATCCTTCCGGGGTGACCGCTCCGGTCCGATCGGTCGGCCACCGTCGATCCGTCGCGATCGGCCCGGCTCGGCTCGTTCAGGCGACCCGTTCGGCTTCCTCGGTGCAGGCGAACTGGCGGCGGTACGCCTGCGGGGTCGTGCTCAGCACCCGCGCGAAGTGGTGCCGCAGCACCGCCGACGTCCCGAACCCGCTGGACCGGGCGATCTCGTCCACCCCGGCACCGGTGCGCTCCAGCAGCTCCTGGGCCCGGACCAGCCGTTGGCGGGTCAGCCAGGCGGCGGGTGTGGTGCCGGTCTCCGCACGGAACCGCCGGGCGAAGGTGCGCTCGCTCATCAGGGCGCGCGCGGCCAGCTCCGGCACGCTGAGCTCCTCGGCCAGATGCTCGGTCATCCAGGCGAGCAACGGGGCCAGGGTGTCCGCGTCGCAGGGCAGCGGGGTGTCGACGTACTGCAGCTGGTTGCCGTCACGGTGCGGGGGCACCACCATCCGGCGGGCCACCCCGGCAGCGGCCCGGGCACCGCGCTCGGCCCGGACCAGGTGCAGGCAGGCGTCGATCCCCGCGGCCGTGCCGGCACTGGTGATCACGCCGTCGTCCTCCACGTACAGCACCGCGGGATCGACCTCGGCGGCCGGGAACCGGGCGGCCAGGTCGGCGGCGTACATCCAGTGCGTGGTGCACCGCCGACCGTCGAGCAGCCCGGCCTCCGCCAGGGCGAAGGCGCCGGAGCAGATGCTCATCACCCACGCGCCACGCTCCCGTGCGGAGCGGAGCGCGGCGAGCATCGACTCGGGCAGGGGGTAGTCGTCGCCGTAAGGCAGGGCGATCACCAGGTCGGCCTGCTCCGTGGCCTCCAGCCCGGCGTCCACGCGGACGCTCAGCCCGGTGCGCATCGGCACGTCGCCGGGTTCGGGGGTGCACACCGTCAGGTCGAAGCTCGGACCGCCCGTGTCGCGTCGGTCGATGCCGAACACCTCGGACACCAGGCCGAACTCGAACGGCGAGACACCGGGCGCCGCGATGGCGGCCACGCGCTGCAGCATGCTGGCAGTCTGCCACCGATCTGGCGGAAGATCGATGGCACGGGGCAGTGCTGCCACTGGTGGCGGAATATCCTCCGATCACAGACTTCTGCCATGACTCTGCTCTGGCTGATCGGCGCGCTGATCGTGTGGACCCTGATCCGGCTGGCCCTGGCCGTGCGCCGCGACGGCCTGGGCGAGCGCCGCCCACCCGCCTCGCACCACGACTGGACCGAACCACCCCGACCGGACTCCTGACCCGCGCGTCGAAATCGCCCGAACCGCCACACCTGAGAGACTGGCGCGATGGGCGGGCGCCGGGCCTGCCGCAGACCGAAGGGTGGGACCGTGGGCGAGCTGCCGCTGCGCCTGGTGGTGATCGGCGACGAGCTGACCGCCGGCGCCGGAGATCCGCGAGCGCTGGGATGGGTCGGCCGGGTCGTCGCCCGGACCACCGCCCCGCAGCCGCCCACCGTGCTGACCCTGGCCGTCCCCGGGGAGAGCACCAGTGAGCTCGCCTCCCGGTGGGAGCAGGAGGTCGACCGCCGCCGCTCCCCCGAGGCCGACAACCGCCTGGTGATCGCCCTGGGCCGCACCGACCTGGAGCAGGGCGTCTCGCTGGCCCGCAGCCGGCTCAACCTGGCGAACATCCTGGACGCCGCCGACCAGCGCCGGATGCCGGCCTTCGTGGTCGGACCGCCGCCCGGGGGCGGCATCGACGGCACCGGGCTCGCCGACCTGTCCGCCGCGTTCGCGGACGTGGCCGGACGCCGCCGGGTGCCCTACGTCGACACCTACCACCCGCTGGTCCACCACGAGCAGTGGCTGGCCGACCTCGCCGCCGGCGACGGCGCGCTGCCCGGCCAGGCGGGGTACGGCCTGATCGCGTGGCTGGTGCTGCACTCGCACTGGAACACCTGGCTCGGCCTGCCGGAGGACCTGGGCTGAGCCTCAGCGGCCCAGCGCCGCCTCGACCGCGGTGAGCGCACCGTTCAGCATGGTGCGCAGGGTGTCGGCGCCGAGCGTCCCGAGCCGCCCCTGGGCCTCCGCGGTCCGCAGGACGGCCCGCATCTGCTCGCGGAACTGGTTCAGCTCGGCCTCGCACTCCACCCGGAGCTGCTTCTGCCGCCGACGCCGATCGGCCGCGGCCTCCGCGTCCTCGCGCACCCGTCCCCGCGCGGCCAGCCGGGCCTCCTGCGCGGCTGCGGCGAGCTCGGCCCGGACCCCGGCCATCGCGCCGGTGACCTCGGCGCGCACCTGGGACGCCAGCGCCCGCACGGTCTCGGCCAGGTCGCGCTCCAGGGCGGCCAGCTCGTCGGCGTGCGCGGCGAGCTCCTCGCGACCGGTCTCGGTGAGCTCGTACTGCGCCTTGCGCCCGAGGTCGGTGCGCCGGACCAGCCCCTCCTCCTCCAACCGGGCCAGCCGCGGGTACACCGTGCCCGGGCTGGGCCGGTAGGTGCCACCGAAGCGCTCGGACAGTGCCGTGATCACCTGGTAGCCGTGCAGCGGTCCCTCGGCGAGCATCGCCAGCAGGTAGAGGCGCAGCTGGCCGTGCGCGAACACCGGGGGCATCAGGACTCGTCACCCGACGGGGCGCGCACCACGGTCAGGTCGCCGGAGACCGACCGTGTGGTGACGAAGCAGGTGGCACCCGGATCCCGCAGATCCACCTGGGTCCGTCCGGGCAACCGGTCGCCGCGCTGGACACCGTCCACCAGCACCCGGCCGCTGACCGAGGTCGCCTCGACGTTCACGCCGTGACCCGCGGGCAGCCGCACGGTGACGTCCCCGGAGACCGACTTCACCTGGCACATCGACGACGAGGAGCGGGTGTCCACCGCGACGTCGCCGGAGACGGTGTTCACGTGCACCCGGGTCAGCTCGCCACTGGCCGTCAGCGCGCCGGAGACGTCGTTCAGCCCGAGGTCGCCGACGTGCTCGCGCACCACGACGTCGCCGGAGACGCTGCGGACCGTGAGCGCCCCGCGGGTGCTGTCGGTGACGATCGCACCGGACACACTGGTCACCGTGGCGTCCTGCTCCACCCCGGCGAGCAGGAGCTCGGCCTCGACGGTGGAGACCGACGCCACGACGGCGCGGGGCACGGCCACGTGCAGGTCGATCCGGTCGCGCCGGAAGCCACCGGTGATCCGGCCGAGGAGCCCGTCCAGGCCCTCGCCGTCCCGCACCCCGGCCCACAGCGCACCGTCGGCGTAGGTGACCTCCAGCGGATGACCCTCGACCGAGTGCACCTCCAGCCGGACGTCGGTCCGGGCCGGGTCGTCGTGCGCCACGACGTCCACCCGCCCACCGGACACCCGGACGCGCAGGGCGTGCACGTCCTCCACCTCGATCACCTGCGGTCCGGAGACCACCCAGGACTCGGTCGCCATGCCACTCTCCCACCACGCGATGGATCTCGATCAGGACAGAAACACGTTATAACGCGTTACTACGTGAAGCAAGACCCCGCGAGGGACGGGACGGTCGGAGGCGGGTCAGGCGATCAGGCCCGCGGCGCGCAGCTCGACGGTGAGGTCCTGCGGGTTCGAGGCGGCCGCGCACGCCTCCTCGTAGGTGACGAGTCCGGCGCCGAACAACTGGACCAGGTGCTGGTCGAAGGTCTGCATCTTGTAGTACTCCCCGCTCCGGATCAGGTCCGCCAGCGGTTCGGCGCTCCCCGGGTCGACGATCGCCTCGGCGGTGCGGCCCGTGTTCACCAGCACCTCGATCACCGCGATCCGCCCGCCCCCGTCGGCGCGCCGGGCCAGCCGCTGGGACACGATCCCGCGCAGCGACTGGGACAGCGCCACCCGGATCTGCTGCTGCTCGTGCGGCGGGAAGAAGTCGACGATGCGGTTCACCGACTCGGCGGCGTCGATGGTGTGCAGCGTGCTGAGCACCAGGTGACCGGTCTCCGCCGCGGACAGCGCGGCCCGCACGGTCTCCACGTCCCGCATCTCACCGACCAGGATCACGTCCGGGTCCTGGCGCATGGCCGCACGCAGCGCCACGGTGAAGTCCGCGGTGTCCTGCCCGATCTCGCGCTGGGACACGATGCTGCGCTTGTCCGGGTGCAGCACCTCGATCGGGTCCTCGATCGTGACGATGTTGGCCTCGCGCACCGTGTTGATCAGGTCGATCATCGAGGCCAGCGTGGTGGTCTTGCCCGAGCCGGTCGGCCCGGTGACCAGCACCAGCCCGCGGGGCTCCAGGGCCAGCTCGCCGACGATCTCCGGCAGACCGAGCTCCTGCAGGGACTGCGCACCCACGCCGACCAGCCGGAACACCATGCCGTAGGTGCCTCGGGCCTGGTAGGCGTTCACCCGGAACCGACCGACGCCGGACAGCGAGAACGCGAAGTCGGCCTCGTGCCGGCGGGCGAAGAGGTCCGTCAGCTCCTCGGGCAGCACCTCCTCCAGCATGGAGGCGGTGTCCTTCGGGCTCAGGGAGGGCACCTGCAGCCGGCGCAGGCGCCCGTCCACCCGGACCCTGGGCTCGGAGCCGACCTTGACGTGCAGATCGGAGCCGCCGGCCTGGACCAGGGCGTGCAGCAGGGGGACGACGGACTGGGGCTGATCGCTCACAGGAGTCCTATCGGCCGCCGGAGGCCGGAGGATGAGGCCCGTGACACCGGCCGCCCCACGGATGTGGGACGATGGCGGGTGACAACCGGCGCATCAGCGCCAGGAGCCGAGGAGATGTCGATGAGCAAGCGTGGTCGCAAGCGTCGTTCCCGTGCGGGGAGCTCCGCCAACCACGGCAAGCGCCCCAACGCCTGAGCGCTGCCAGCAACGTACGAGGGCCCGGTGCACCAGCACCGGGCCCTTCGTCGTGTCTCAGCCCGCGGGTTCGACCCGCACGGACTCGACCCGCACCGTCGTCAGCTGCGCACGGATCCGCAGTTTGAGGTCGACCGGGGCCTCCTCCTGGCAGCAGCGCTTGACCAGGTCCTTGAGCACCTGATCCACCGCGACCTCGTCCAGGCAGGGCCGGCACTCCTCGATGTGGGACCGCACCTCGTCCGCGTCGGCGGTGGCCAGCTCCCGATCGAGATAGGCGAACAGGCGGTCCACCTTCTCGTCGCAGTCCGGCCCCCCGCAGGCCGACGTGTCCTTCGGCGCGTCCTCGCCGCTCATCGTGTCCTCCTCGAACCCGCAGCGTCGGCCCCCGACGCGTCGTCGCCAGCGCCGACCAGACCACGGTCCCGGGCGTAGTCGGCGAGCATCTCGCGCAACTGGCCGCGGCCGCGGTGCAGCCGGGACATCACCGTCCCGATCGGCGTTCCCATGATCTCCGCGATCTCCTTGTAGGCGAAGCCCTCGACGTCCGCGAGGTACACCGCCATCCGGAAGTCCTCCGGGAGTCGCGCGAGCGCGTCCTTCACGTCCGAGTCCGGCAGATGGTCCAGCGCCTCCGCCTCCGCCGAGCGCAGCCCGGTCGAGGTGTGCGACGCCGCCCGGGCGATCTGCCAGTCCTCGATCTCGTCCGCGCCCTGGGACTGCTGGGGCTGCCGCTGCTTCTTGCGGTACGTGTTGATGAAGGTGTTGGTCAGGATGCGGTACAGCCAGGCCTTGAGGTTCGTCCCCGGCCGGTACTGGTGGAAGGCGGCGAACGCCTTCGCGAACGTCTCCTGGACCAGGTCCTCCGCGTCCGACGGGTTCCGGGTCATGCGCAGGGCGGCGCCGTACAGCTGGTCCAGGTAGACCAGCGCCTCGGCCTCGAACCGCTCGCTGCGCGCTGCCTGGTCCTCCGACTCGGGCGCGCGTGTGGTGTCCTCGCTCATCGGGGCCGAGCCTAGTCGCGTCCGGGCGTCGGCGATCACCGACGGTCGCTCCAGGGTCATCGCACTCATGATCCGCACAACATGACAGGCACCACGGTCCATTCCCGGACTAGCGTGTGAGCTCGGACGGTCGCACCCGGACCGTCGAGTCGAGGAGGCACCATGCTGTTGCGCCGGATCGCCCGCCCGCTGTTCGCGTCCTGGTTCGTGGCCGAGGGCATCGACGCCCTCCGCCACCCGCAGGCCCACGTCACCACCGCCCGCACCGCACTGACCCGGCTGGACGCCACGGTCCCGGCCGACCTGGATCTGGACGAGCGGACGCTCACCACCGTGATCCGCGCGCACGGCGCCGCCACCGTGGCCGCCGCCGGACTGCTCGCGGTCGGCAAGGCGCCGCGGCTGGCTGGTGCCGCGCTCGCGCTGCTGACCTTCCCCCTGGCGCTGGCCGAGCTCGCCGTCGACAAGCAGCACCGCGGGCCGAAGGCCGAGCGGCGCCAGCGACTGCTGCGCCCGCTGGCCCTGACCGGTGGCGCGCTGATCGTCGCCGCCGACACCCACGGGCGGCCGAGCGTGCGCTGGCGCGTGGAGCACGCCCAGGCGGTGCGTGCGGCCGCCGCGAAGGCCGAGCAGGCACGCGAGGCGCTGCACCGGGACTGACGCCGGTCCGGACGCCGGACGGTCCGGACGGTCACGGCCGATAGCCTGGCTCCCATGACCGGCGCCGACGACCACCCGTCCCGCGACTACGACGGCACGCTGCCGCTGTGGTCCGCCCCGCGAGCCGACGGCCCGCTGGACGCCACGGTGGAGGTGCCGGGTTCCAAGTCGCTGACCAACCGCTATCTGGTGCTGGCGGCACTCGCCGACGGTCCGGGACGCCTGCGGTCGCCGTTGCGGTCCCGGGACAGCCTCTTGATGGCCGCGGCGCTCCGGCAGCTCGGGATCGGCGTCGAGGACGACCCGGAGCACCCCGGCGACTGGCTGATCGCGCCCGGTCCGGTCCGGGGCGGCGCCGAGGTCGACTGCGGGCTGGCCGGCACGGTGATGCGCTTCCTGCCGCCGCTGGCCCTGCTGGCCGACGGGCCGGTGCGCTTCGACGGCGATCCCGGTGCCCGGGTGCGGCCGATGGGCCCGGTGCTGACCGCGCTGCGCGACCTCGGCGCCCAGGTGGTCGAGGAGGGTGAGCCTGGCTTCCTGCCGTTCCGGGTGACCGGCGGGCCGCAGGTCCGCGGCGGAGCGGTGGACGTGGACGCCTCCGGCTCCTCGCAGTTCGTCTCCGGACTGCTGCTGACCGCCGCCCGGCTGCCCGAGGGACTCACCGTGCGGCACGTCGGCGCGACGCTGCCCAGCCTGCCGCACATCGAGATGACCGTGGCCGCCCTGCGGGACGCCGGCGTGGAGGTCGACGACTCGGTGCCCGGCACCTGGCGGGTCTCCCCGGCCCCGGTCGCCGCCCGGGACGTGCGGGTGGAACCGGACCTGTCCAACTCCGCGCCGTTCCTGTGCGCCGCGGTGGTCGCCGGTGGCACCGTACGGGTCCCGGGCTGGCCGGCCCGGACCACCCAGCCCGGCGGCCTCCTGCCCGGCATCCTCGAGCGGATGGGCGCCACCTGTTCGCTGGACGGCGACGTGCTGAGCGTGCGCGGCTCCGGTCAGCCGGTCGGGATCGACCTGGACCTGAGCGCCGCCGGGGAGATCGCGCCGACCATCGCCGCTGTCGCCGCACTGGCCCAGGGGCGCACCGTCCTGCGCGGCATCGCCCACCTGCGCGGCCACGAGACCGACCGGCTGGCCGCGCTGCGCACCGAGATCACCCGGCTCGGCGCCCGCGCGGAGGAGACCGCGGACGGGCTGATCATCGATCCGGCACCGCTGCACGCGGCCGTCGTGCGGTCCTACGCCGACCACCGGATGGCCACCTTCGGCGCACTGATCGGTCTGGTGACCCCGGGGGTCGCAGTCGAGGACGTCGCCACCACCAGCAAGACGATCCCGGACTTCACCGGGCTGTGGGACGCCATGCTGGTGCGGGGCTGACGGCCGTGGCACGCCGCGAGTTCGACGAGCGTGACATCCGGGTCCGCCCCAGCCGACGGGGGTCGCGCCCCCGCACGAAGACCCGTCCGGAGCACGCCGACGCCGAGCGGGCGCTGGTCACCGGCGTCGACCGCGGTCGGTACACCGTGCTGGTCGACCCGGACGGCCCCGGCGAACGACCGGCGATCGCGATGAAGGCGCGTGAGCTGGGCCGGGACCGGGTGGTGCCGGGCGACCAGGTCGACCTGGTCGGCGACACCTCCGGCGCGGACGGCTCGCTGTCCCGGATCGTCCGGATCGCCGAGCGCAGCACGGTGCTGCGCCGGACCGCGGACGACACCGACCCGTTCGAGCGGGTGATCGTGGCCAATGCCCACCAGCTGGTGATCGTCACCGCACTGGCCGACCCCGAGCCGCGCACCCGGATGATCGACCGCTGCGTGGTCGCCGCCTACGACGCCGGGATGGACGCGCTGCTCGCGCTGACCAAGGCGGATCTGGCCGACCCCAGCACCCTGCGTGAGCTCTACGAGCCGATCGGGGTCCGGGTGGTGGTCACCCAGGTGGCCGCGGACGGCATCGACGGGCTGGACGAGCTGCGCGCGGCGCTGGACGGCCGGACGTCGGTGCTGGTCGGTCACTCCGGCGTCGGCAAGTCGACGCTGGTCAACGCCCTGGTGCCGGACGCCCGGCGGGCCACCGGCCGGGTGAACGACGTCACCGGCCGGGGACGGCACACCTCCACCAGCGCGGTCGCCCTCCGGGTGCCGGCCGCCGCAGCCGGGACCTGGGTGATCGACACCCCCGGCGTGCGGTCCTTCGGGCTGGCCCACGTGGAGCCGGACCGGCTGATCGGGGCGTTCGCGGACCTGGCCGAGGTGGCCGCCGAGTGCCCGCGCGGGTGCACGCACCTGGCGGACAGCCCGGACTGCGCGCTGGACGACTGGGTGGCCGGGGCCGAGGAGGGCAGCGAGCTGCGCCGGGCACGGGCCGACCGACTGGACTCGTTCCGCCGCCTGCTGGTCAGCCGGACCGGCGCCGAGGGCTAGGACCTCAGGGCGTCCCGGTGTCCAGCGGATCGAGCAGCTGGAGCGCCGCGTCGTGCAGGTGACCGTTGCTCACCAGGGCCGAGCCGCCGAACGGTCCGTCCTGACCGGTGAGGGACGTGAATCGCCCACCCGCCTCGGTCACGATCGGCACCAGGGCCGCCATGTCGTGCAGGGCCAGCTCCGGCTCGCAGGACAGGTCCACCGCCCCCTCGGCGACCAGGACGTGCGACCAGAAGTCGCCGTAGGCCCGGGTGCGCCACACCTGCCGGGTCAGGTCCAGGAAGCCGTCCAGCCGGCCGGCCTCCTCCCAGCCGGTGAGGCTGGAGTAGGACAGCGACGCGTCCTGCAGCCGTCGCACCTCGGACACCCGCATCCGGGTCGCCGCGGCCAACGAACGCCCGGTCCACGCGCCGGTGCCGGCCGCCGCCCACCACCGCCGGTTCAAGGCGGGGGCGCTCACCAGGCCGACCACGACCCGGTCGCCGTCCAGCAGTGCGATCAGCGTCGCCCAGACCGGCACGCCGCGGACGAAGTTCTTGGTCCCGTCGATCGGGTCCACCACCCAGACCCGCGGACCATGACCGGTGTCCGGCAGCTCCTCGCCGTGCACCGCGTCCCGCGGGCGGGTCCGGGACAGCTGGATCCGGATCAGCTCCTCCGCGGCGCGGTCGGCGTCCGAGACCGGGGTCAGGTCCGGCTTGGTCTCGACGACCAGGTCCTGCGCTTTGAACCGCGACATGGTCAGCGCGTCCACCTGATCGGCGATCACGTGGGCGAGGCGGAGGTCGTCGTCGTACCGGGTCATACGGTCAACCTACCGTCGGCGGCGCCCCGGGCCGGGTTCAGCGCGGGATACGGCCGAGCTCGGTGACGTCGTACCAGAGCAGGTCGCGCTCGGCGACGTCCTCCAGCGCCGCGTCGTCGCCGTCCAGCGCGCGGGCGACGTGGGCGGCGGCCGACGGCTCGTCGACGTGCACGCAGACCACCTCGTCGGTGCTCGGCTCACCGGTGAGGGTGACCAGGCTGGCCGGCTCGTCGTCGGCGACCGGTGAGGTGTCGACCAGGTCGTCCGCGACCTCCACCGTGACCACCAGGCGCAGGGTCGGGGCCGACGGGGTGCCCGCCAGCAGCACCAGCGCGTCGTCCGCGGCCATCAGCTGCGCCGCGAACTCCATCCCCTCCTCGTCCTCGTCGGGGAGCAGCGCGGTCAGCGCCGGGGTCACGGCGTGTGCCCGGCGCGGGGCCGGGAGCGTGAGGACCCCGTCGCGGAGGTCGTCCAGGGTGGCAGGCAGGTAGAGGCGCACGGGACCAGTGTGCCGTGCCCTCAGCCATCCCGCGTCACCGCTCAGGCCGCGCCGATCACCACTCCAATCGGTCGCACGAACTCACGCCGTGCCCCGGATGTCCCACACCGGGGTCACCGCACCCGGTGTGGGAGGTAGAACCGGACGTGCCCGACCGGGTGCGACAGGGGGACACATGATGACGACGACGGTGAGCGGGACCGACCGGGCCGACCCGGACCTGCGGGAGCTGGAGACCTCGCTCGGTGCGGACCTGCCCGCTCCGGACCAGCCGTGGCCACGGGCGGCGCCGGGGGCGGCCGTCACGCTCGAGGTCCGGCTTCCACGGACGCCGCTGCCGGTCCCCCGGGACGCGCTGCCGCCGGTGGTCGTCGTCCGGTCCTCGGAACCGGTCCCTCGGCCACGGGCGCTCCGGCCCCGGGCGGACCACCGCGCGCACGCCACCGTCGGCCCGACCGTCGAACGGCTCGGCGACGGCACGATCGCGACCTACCGGCACGGGGTCGTCCCGGAGCCGGGCTCCGACCCGCGCGCCGACCGGCGCGACGGGCCGGACAGCGGGATGGATCCCCGGGTGGCCTGCTCCCTGCTGGCCACCGCGGCGCTCGAGGTGATCTCGGGCAGCCGGCCGCTCGCGCAGCTCGCGCGGTGGGTGAGCCCGGCGGTGTACGACGCGCTGGAGCAGCGCCGGGTGCTCGCCGGTGACGAGGGCGGCTTGCGGGCCGAGTCGCCGGGACGGACCGGCCCGGCGGGCCCCCGGCCGAGCGTGCGGCGGGTGCGGGCCATGCGGGTGGACGACCGGACGGTGGAGTCGTCCGTGGTGCTGCGCCACGCCGACCGGGTCCGGGCCGTCGCCATCCGGCTGGTGGACTCCCGCGGCGTGTGGCGGGCGGAGGCGCTGGTCGTGGGCTGAGCCCGGGGACGCCGACGGCCGGCCACCCCCGCAGGGGTGCACCGGCCGTCCACGTGCTGCGGGATCAGCCCCGGCGGCGCTGCTTGGCGGCCTTGCGCCGGGCCTCGCGGTTCCCGGCGTCACCGCCGTCGGCGTCCTCGCTCGGGCCGCCGGCGGGCTCGGCCGCGGCGGCCCGCGCCGCGGGACCACCACCGGCACCGCGACGACCGCCCCCGGTCACCGTGGTGCCCGCGTCCCCGTCGACGCTGGGCGCCGAGTACTGCAACGGCGTCTCGCGCTCCGGTCCGTCGATGCCCTTGGCGACCAGCTTCGGGCCGTTCAGCGCGGCCTGGGCACCCACCGCGGGGGCGTCCTCGGCGCCGGGCTCGGCGACCTTGACCTCCAGGTTGAACAGGAAGCCGACCGCCTCGTCCTTGATCCCGTCGGTCATCGCCTGGAACAGCTGGTAGCCCTCACGCTGGTACTCGACCAGCGGGTCGCGCTGGGCCATCGCGCGCAGGCCGATGCCCTCCTTGAGGTAGTCCATCTCGTAGAGGTGCTCGCGCCACTTGCGGTCCAGCACCGAGAGGATCACCCGGCGCTCCAGCTGACGCATGTTGTCCTCGCCGAGCTGGGCCTCACGCTCGTCGTAGGCGATCCGCGCGTCGGACAGCAGCTCGGTGGTGAGGGTCTCGGTGGTCAGGCGACCGATCCCGCCCACCGACTCGACGACCTCCTCGGCGTCGATGGACACCGGGTAGACCGCCTTGAGCGCGGCCCACAGCGCGTCCAGGTCCCACTCCTCCGGGTGCCCCTCCCCGGTGGACTCGGCCACGTAGGCGGTGACGACGTCCTCGATGAAGTGCTGCACCTGCTCCTGCAGGTCCTCGCCCTCCAGCACGCGACGACGCTGCTCGTAGATGACCTCACGCTGCCGGGACAGCACGTCGTCGTACTTGAGCACGTTCTTGCGGATCTCGAAGTTGCGGGACTCCACCTGCGACTGGGCGGAGCGGATGCCGCGGGTGACGATCTTGGACTCCAGCGGCATGTCGTCCGGGAAGCCGGCCCGGGTCATCATCGACTCGGCCATGCCGGAGTTGAACAGCCGCATCAGGTCGTCCTGCAGCGACAGGTAGAACCGGGACTCGCCCGGGTCGCCCTGACGGCCGGAACGCCCGCGCAGCTGGTTGTCGATCCGGCGGGACTCGTGCCGCTCGGTGCCCAGAACGTACAGGCCGCCGAGCTCCTTGACCTCGTCGTGCTCGGCCGACACCGACTCCTTGGCGGCCTCCAGCACGGCAGGCCAGGCGGCCTCGTACTCCTCCGCGTTCTCCGCGGCGTCCAGGCCCTTCTCGGCCATCGTGGCCACCGCCATGAACTCAGCGTTGCCGCCGAGCATGATGTCGGTGCCTCGACCGGCCATGTTGGTGGCCACCGTGACGGCGCCCTTGCGACCGGCCTGGGCGATGATCGACGCCTCACGGGCGTGCTGCTTGGCGTTCAGCACCTCGTGCGGGACGCCGGACTTGCGCAGCTTGCGGGACAGCAGCTCGCTCTTCTCCACCGAGGTGGTGCCGACCAGCACCGGCTGGCCCGCGGCGTGCCGCTCCACGATGTCGTCCACGACGGCGTCGAACTTGCCGTCCTCGCTCTTGTAGACCAGGTCGGCCTGGTCGACGCGCTGCATGCCCCGGTTGGTGGGGATCGGCACCACGCCGAGCTTGTAGGTGCCCTGGAACTCGGCCGCCTCGGTCTCGGCGGTGCCGGTCATGCCGGAGAGCTTGTCGTACAGCCGGAAGTAGTTCTGCAGGGTGATCGTGGCGAGGGTCTGGTTCTCGGCCTTGATCGCCACGCCCTCCTTGGCCTCGATCGCCTGGTGCATGCCCTCGTTGTAGCGACGGCCGGGCAGCACACGACCGGTGTGCTCGTCGACGATCAGGACCTCGCCCTTGTCGACGATGTAGTCCTTGTCCCGCTTGAACAGCTCCTTGGCCTTGATCGCGTTGTTCAGGAACCCGATCAGGGGGGTGTTCAGCGACTCGTACAGGTTGTCGATGCCGAGGTAGTCCTCGATCCGCTCGATGCCCGGCTCCAGGACGCCGACGGTGCGCTTCTTCTCGTCCACCTCGTAGTCGCGGTCCGGCTGCAGGCGACGGACCGCCTTGGCGAACTCCGCGTACCACCGGTTGGCGTCGCCGGAGGCGGGGCCGGAGATGATCAGCGGGGTCCGGGCCTCGTCGATGAGGATCGAGTCGACCTCGTCCACGATCGCGTAGTGGTGGCCGCGCTGCACCAGCTCCTCGGTGCTCCAGGCCATGTTGTCGCGCAGGAAGTCGAAGCCGAACTCGTTGTTCGTGCCGTAGGTGATGTCCGCGGCGTACTGCACCCGGCGCTGGGCGGGGTTCTGCCCGGTGAGGATCACGCCGGTGGTCAGGCCGAGGAACCGGTACACGCGGCCCATCAGGTCGGCCTGGTAGTTCGCCAGGTAGTCGTTGACCGTGACGACGTGCACGCCCTTGCCGGTCAGCGCGTTGAGGTAGGCCGGCGCGGTGGCGACCAGGGTCTTGCCCTCACCGGTCTTCATCTCGGCGATGTTGCCCAGGTGCAGGGCGGCGCCGCCCATCAGCTGCACGTCGAAGTGCCGCTGGCCCAGGGTCCGCCGCGCGGCCTCGCGCACGACCGCGAAGGCCTCGGGGAGCAGGTCGTCCAGGGTCTCGCCATCCGCGAGCCGGTCCTTGAACCGGTCGGTCTCCTCGCGCAGTTCGGCGTCCGAGAGCGAGGTGAAGCTGTCCTCCAGGGCGTTCACCTGCTGGGCGATGCCCGACAGCTTCTTGAGGACGCGGCCCTCGCCGAAACGAAGGACCTTATCGAGGATCGCCACTAGCACTCCCGGATTCCGCGCCCCGTGCCTGCAGTGCCGGGACGTCCACGCGGCCCGACCGACGTGGACGAGCCCCGACCATCGTAGGTGAGGGGCTCCCGCCAGGGACAACCCGTACGTGTTCGCTCTCAGCGTCCGGCGAGTCCGGCGGCCAGGGCGGGGGCGAACTCCCCTCGCACCCGCTCGGCCACGCCCACCCGGTCCAGCCCCAGCCAGTCGGCCATCAGCCGGAGCTCGGCGGCCAGATCGGCGGCCACCTCCCCCGGGGCGGGTGCCCGCTTCCCGGAGGCGACGGGATGGGCCGCGAGCACCCGCAGCTCACCGGCGGCACGATCCGCCTTGAGGTCGACCAGGGCCGCCGGACGCTCGCCGTGCAGGAACGGCAGCACGTAGTAGCCGTGCACCCGCTTGGCCTCGGGCACGTAGATCTCGATCCGGTACCGGAGCCCGAACAGCTCCTCCAGGCGACGGCGCTCGAACACCAGCGGGTCGAAGGGGCTGAGCAACGCCCGGCCGGTGGCCCGTCGTGGCAGCTCGGCGGCGGCGTGCAGCAGCACCGGCCGCGCCCAGCCCTCGACCGTCACCGGCAGCAGCTCACCCGACTCGACCAGCTCGGTGACCGCCCGGTGGCCGTCGGCGCCCTTGATCCGGAAGTAGTCCAGCAGGCAGCGCTCGGTGGCGACCCCGTGCGCCCGGGCGGCGATCGCGACCAGCGCACGGATCGCGTCCGCGTCGGTCGGCTCCGGCCGGTCGACCACCGCGGGCGGGAGCACCCGCTCGGTCAGGTCGTAGCAGCGTTCGAACTGCGCGTTGCGCCGGGCGGAGGTCACCTGCCCGGTGAAGAACAGGTACTCCAGCACGTGTTTGGCGGCGGTCCAGTTCCAGCCCCACTGATCGCGGGCGCGCGGGCGGTCCCCCTCGATCCGCAGGTGCACCTGCCGGGCGGTCAGCGGACCCTCAGCGGCGATCAGCGCCCGCACCTGGCCGACCAGCGGCGAGTGCCGCAGCGGCACGTCCCGGATCGAGCCCCAGGCGTAGTCCCGGTACGCCCGGCGCCGCCAGCCGAGCAGGGCGTAGGTCTCCGGCGGCACGAAGGACGCCTCGTGCGCCCAGGTCTCCACCAGCCGCCGGGGCGCGGTCCCGGACGCCCGGTCGATCAGGGCGGTGTCGTAGGGGCCGATCCGGGAGAACACCGGCATGAGGTGGGCCCGGGCGAGCACGTTCACCGAGTCGATCTGGAGCAGCCCGAGCCGGTCGACCACCTGCTGGAACTGCCGCATCGTGGCCGGGCCGGTGCGGGGGCGCCGGGGACGGTCGAGTCCCTGGGCCCGCAGCGCGATCCGGCGGGCCTGGGACAGGCTGAGACTCTCCACCGGGCGCAGCGATCCCCGTCCGACCCGGGACCCGGGGGTCGGCGCGGTGCCGGACCCGACCCCGGTCCGCACGGTGCCGGAGACAGTCGGGGTGCCGGGAACGATCGGGGCACCGGCAGCGGTCGGGTCACCGGCAGCGGTCGGGGTGCCACGGGCGGCGTCGGTCGAGGTCACCCGTCCATCGTGCCGGGCGGGTCCGACATCCGCGGGTCGACCGGCACGCCCGCGCCCCGCCGGCCGGGTGGCCGACGGGGCGCGGGTGCGGTGCGGGACCGGCTCAGACCGACGCGCTCACCGCTTCGCCCGAGGGCACGCCGTCCGCGGCGAGGTCGAGCTTGATCACGCCGTAGCTCCACCCGCGGCGGCGATAGGCGACCGACGGCTGACCGGTGTCCGCGTCGACGAAGAGGAAGAAGTCGTGCCCGACCAGCTCCATCTCGTACAGCGCGTCGTCCACGGTCATCGGACGGGCGTCGTGCGTCTTCTCCCGGATGATCACCGGCGAGTCGCCCAGCTGGATCTCCACCGCGCCGTCGGCGGTGCGGGTGACCTGGTCGGTCTCCGGACTCGACTCCGGCTCCGGCGTGAGGTCCGCGGTGTCCGGCAACGGCGGCGTCACCGGGTTGCGGCGGTGGTTCTTGGTGCGGTCCCTGGCGCGACGCAGCCGTTCAGCGAGCTTGTCGATCGCGAGGTCCAGGGCCCCGTACCGGTCGTCGGCGCATGCCTCGGCCCGGATCACGGGCCCCTTGCCGATCACGGTCAGTTCCACCCGCTCCGCGGCGGCGGACTGCCGAGGGTTCGGCTCGTGTGTCACCTCGACGTCGATCCGCTGCGCCCGGGGGGCGAGGGTCTCGAGCTTGGTGAGCTTGTCCGCGACGTGCTCGCGGAACCGCTCGGGGATGTCGGTGTGACGGCCTGCGACGATGATCTCCATGGGGACTCCTCCTCGGAGTTCCGGGGGACGATTCCGTGGAACCGCCCGGGTGACCTGCTCGGGAACGTGACCCCCCTGCGGGGTTTGTACCGGCACCACCTCCTCGCGCGGCGCACCGCGGAGACCCACATCCCCGGCGCCTGCACCGGTCGATGTCCGAGACACCACGCTATCCCGGAGCGGCCCGCGGTTCCACTCCTCCGGACCTGTGAGTCGGCGGAGGGGTCGCCGCCAGGACCAGGGCGGCGACGACGCTCTGACCGGCGGCGTCGAGCACCCGGCGGCAGGCGGCGAGGGTCGCGCCGGTGGTCAGCACGTCGTCGATCAGGAGCACCCGGTGCGGTGCGCCGAGCAGGGCCGGGTGACCACGGAAGCGGTGCCGGACGGCGATCCGGTCGGCGAGGTTCGCGTCTCGGCCCCGGAGGCCGAGACCCACCTGGTCGCGGTGCGCGCGCCGGGTCCGCAGGCACGGAAGAGGGAGTGCCGGCAGACCGGTCGCGGTGAGACCGGCGGCGACCGCCACGGCGAGCGGGCGCAGCAGGTCCTCGCCCCGGCGACGGCGACCCGCGGCGGACGGTGGGGCGGGCACCACGAGCAGGGCGCCCCGGTGCGGACCGCGGCCGGGCAGGTCGGCCCGCACCCCGAGCGCGGTCTCGCCCGCGAGCGCCGCCAGCCAGCGGGTCAGCTCCAGCCGCCCGCCGTCCTTCCACGCCAGCACCGTGCGCCGCACCGCGCCCTGGTAGTCCGCCGCCGCCCAGACCGGCAACGGTCCTCCGCCGTCCAGTCGGTCGAGGCGTGGCGCGTCCTGGTCCCGGCGCCGGGGTGCGGGCCACCACCCGGAGGCGCAGTCCGCGCACAGCACCACCCCCGGGTCCTGGCAGGCGGCGCAGCACGCCGGCAGCACCAGGTCGATCAGGTCGGCGAGCGGGCCGGTCCGGCGCGGCACGGCACCGCGGGCGGCGGGACGGGGCGAGGGGTCGGTCGTCACCGGCTCAGGCTGCGACGGCTCCCCCGTGACCGCCAGGGCACGGGCGCCACCCTGGGGACCACCGTCGGCGACCCCCGCCCGGGGACAGCCGGAGAGCGGGCGCCGGTGACGGACTCACCCCGCGAAGGACGGGTACCGCACGTCCTGCGCCACGGATACCCAGCTCGGCCCCGACCGCGAGTAGATCTGGTCCTCGGCGTTGCTGAGGTAGACCACGCTGTCGCCCTTGCCCCCGGCGATGTCCACCGGATCGGAGATGGCACCCCGGGCCTCGCTGGCGCCGGCGAGCGGGACCAGGTGGTACACCTCCGTGGTCACCGACCCGGACAACCCGAGGACGCCGAGCGAGGACTCGTCGACCCAGACCACCCGGCTGGCGTCGACCAGCGTGGCGCCCACCCGTTGCGCGGGGCCGACGGACTGCGGGGTGCCGGAGTCGTCGCGCACCACGGCGGTGACGTCGATCCGGACGCCGTCCGCACCGTCGGAGACCACCGCGATCCGGCTGGCGTCCCGGGCGACGCGCACCGACCGGATCTCCCGGTCGGCGAGCCAGTCGGCGTCGATCCGCACGCTGTCACCGGAGTCGTCGACCGCGATCAGCTCGTCGCCGTCGACGACCGCGGTCCACACCCAGCCCAGCCGGTCGACCGAGGGCGCGACCAGCGGTGCCCCACCGGAGAACAGGGTGCGGGACTTCTCCCCCTCCTGCGGCAACGTGACCAGCTTCGCCGAGCCGGACAGTCCCACCCGCAGCGTGCCGCCGGGTTGACGGGCCGGGGAGCGCAGGTCGAGTCCTGCCAGCGAGTCCACACCGTCCACCGGGACGAACTCGCCGTGGGTGAGCTGCACCAGGGTGTCGCCGCCCTGCACCGCCTCCAGGGCACCACCGGGGTCCTGGCCGCGGTCGAGGGTGACGTCGGCAGGATCCATCGCCACCCCATCGGCGGAGACCTCCACCGTGCGGACCCGGGCCAGGCGCAGCGACGCCTCGAGCTGCGCCTGCATCAGACTGCGGTCGTGCGGCTCGGCGGGCAGACCACCGGCCGCCAGGCTGATCGCGGCCAGCCCGTCCGCGTCGACGGACACCGCGTCGGGCTGCAACGAGGCGCCCTCGGGGATCGCGGTGCGCACCGCGTCGCGGAGCCAGGGCGACGGCCCGGCGATCAGCGCCCGGACGATGGAGGTCGCCAGGTTCCGCAGCGGGAACCAGCGGGTCTCCGGCACCAGGAAGGTCTCGTCCTGGGACAGGAAGTACAGCGTCGACGACCGGTAGATCGCCTCGAAGTTCGGTTCGGACAGCACCACCCCGTCGTCCAGCGCGGAGATCCGCCACTGGCCGTCGGAGTCCTGGACCATGCCGAAGGTCAGGGTCTCCTCGGCGCTGGGTCCGGCCTGGGCGTAGCGGCCGTCGGCGTCGATCCGGGCCGCGACCTTGACGGTGACCTGCACCTGGGAGCCGTCCAGGCGCAGCTGCGGGCTGGAGGCCGTCGGGTAGACCACGACCCGCTCACGCGGGGTCCAGGTGCGCCGGGTCTCGCCGGAGAGGTACTCGCGGGCGTTGCGGAAGTCGTCGCTCTCCGTGCCGGAGCCGCGGGAGAACCCGGCCGCGCTGGCGCCGAGGAACCCGCGCACGATGTCCTCCGGGCTGCCGTCCTCCGGCGGCGGGTCGCCGAGCGGCTCGACGGACTCCTGCTCGGTGTCGCCGTCCACCCCGACCCCGACCGGTCCGGAGGTGGGCATGGCCGCGCACCCCGCCAGCGCCAGCAGCAGCACCAGCAGCAGGGCGATCCGTCGGCTCATCGGTCGGCTCCGTTCTGCTGGGCGGCGCGTTCGGCGGCGGCCTCGGCGCGGGTCTGGGCGTCCCGCAACGCCTGGGCGGCCCGGGCGCGTTCGACGATCTCCAGCGACCCGGTGACCGCGGGCAGGTCCGGCAGGGCGGCCGGATCCGACCCGTCCCGGGACTGGCGGTCGTCCGGTCGGTCGTCGATCAGGTCGTCCTCGGGCTGCAGCGGCAGCGGTGAGCCGGACAGCGTGATACCGGCGCGCAGCGGGAGGGTCAGCCGGAAGGCGGCGCCCTGTCCCGGCCGTCCCCACGCCTCCAGCCAGCCGCCGTGCAGATGGGCGTCCTCCAGCGAGATCGCCAGACCGAGTCCGGTACCGCCGGTGGTGCGGGCCCGGGCCGGGTCGGCGCGCCAGAACCGGTCGAAGACGTGGTCCGCCTCGTCCCGGCTCATGCCGATCCCGTGGTCCCGGACGGTCACCGCGACTGCCCGGGAGTCGGTGGCGACCGCGACCTGGACGTCGGTGCCCTCGGCGTGCTCGATCGCGTTCACCAGGAGGTTGCGCAGCACGCGTTCCACCCGGCGCGGGTCGATGTCCGCCACGCAGGGCCGCTCGGGCTGCACCACGCTGAGCCAGGAGCCCTTGCGTTCGGCCAACGGCATCGCCTGGTCCACCGCGGCGGACACCACGTCCCGCACATCCCGGGCCTCGACGTCCAGCATGGCCGCACCGGCGTCGAACCGGCTGATCTCCAACAGGTCGGCCAGCAGGTCCTCGAACCGGTCCAGCTGGGTCTGCAGGAGCTCGGCCGAGCGGCGCAGCACCGGATCCAGGTCGTCCTTGGAGTCGTAGATCATCGCCCCGGCCATCCGGACCGTGGTCAACGGCGTGCGCAGCTCGTGCGAGACGTCGGAGACGAAGCGGCGCTGCAGCGCCGACAGGTGTTCCATCCGCAGGATCTGGTCCTGCAGCGTGTCGGTCATGGCGTTGAAGGAGCGACCGAGCCTGGCCATCTCGTCCTCGCCGCGGACCGCCATCCGCCGGGTGAGGTCGCCGTCGGCGATCTGCTCGGCGGTCTCGGCCGCCTGCTGCACCGGCCGGACCGCCTGCCGGGTGACGAACCAGGTCATGCCGACCAGGATCGCGACCAGCACGGTGGCGCCGATCGCCAGCACGCCCTGGAGGAAGCTGAGCTGCTCCTGCTCGGCCTGCAGGCTGTAGAGCAGGTAGAGCTCGTAGGTCCCGGCGGCGGGGACGGTCACCATCTGGCCGACCACGACCGCGGGCTCGACCCCGTCGTCGGTCGACCAGCCGACCGACTGCCAGCGCTGACCGTCGCCCGCGGCGGTGTCGGCGCGCAGATCGGCGGACACCAGGCCGACCATCGTGGAGTCGGTGGACGCGCCGGTGACCAGGATCGGCTGCTGCTGGCCGCTGGTGCGGAGCACCGAGACCTCGCGCTCGCCGGATCCGCCGGCCTTCAGTCCGCGCACCGTGTCGTTCAGCAGCTGCTGCACCTCGGGGGCGGTGGTCGCCGTGGAGGCGTCGATGGTCTCCTGCGCCTGCGCGGCGGCCCGGGCGCTCTCGGCCAGGATCTGGTCGACCCGCTGGGTGAACAGCCCGTCCCGCACCGACACGGACAGGTAGCCGCCGAGCACCGCCAGCGCGATCAGGCCGCCGGTCAGGGTGAGGGTGAGCACGCGCAGCTGCAGGGAGCTGCGCCAGGCCCGGGTCAGGTGACGCAGCCGACGGGCGGCCCTGACGGTGATCAGCCGCCAGGTGCGGGCCAGTCGGTGCGGGGTCCGCACCTCGTGCCCGGGCCCGGGCTGGTCCTCGGTCATGACGCGTCGTCGGTCATGACGCGGGGGTCGGTCCCGCCTTGTAGCCGACGCCGCGGACGGTCACGACGATCTCCGGGCGCTCGGGGTCGCCCTCGATCTTGGACCGCAGCCGCTGGACGTGGACGTTGACCAACCGGGTGTCGGCGGCGTGCCGGTAGCCCCAGACCTGCTCCAGCAGCACCTCACGGGTGAACACCTGCCAGGGCTTGCGGGCCAGCGCGACCAGCAGGTCGAACTCGAGCGGGGTGAGCGAGATGACCGCGCCGTCCCGGGTGACCCGGTGGCCGGTCACGTCGATGGACAGGTCGCCGATCCGCAGGTGCTCCGGGGCGGGCTCCTCGGAGCGGCGCATCCGGGCGCGGACCCGGGCGATCAGCTCCTTGGGCTTGAACGGCTTGGAGATGTAGTCGTCCGCACCGGACTCCAGGCCGAGGACCACGTCGACGGTGTCGGCCTTGGCGGTCAGCATGACGATCGGCACGCCGGACTCGGCCCGGATCAGGCGGCACACCTCGGTGCCGTCGCGCCCGGGCAGCATCAGGTCCAGCAGCACCAGGTCGGGCTGGCTGGCACGGAAGGCCTCCAGCGCCTCGTCACCGTCGGCGCAGAAGACCGGCTCGAACCCCTCCGACCGCAGCACGATGCCGATCATCTCGGCCAGTGCCGTGTCGTCGTCGACCACCAGGACGCGTCCCTTCATCCCGCCATGATGGCATCCGCGACGCGGATCGTGGCTGACCACCGGTTCTGCCGGGTCGACGTGGCACGATGTCGACCAGTCGCGTCACCGAGACCCAGGAGCACCGATGACCACCCCGTCGGAGCAGGATCCGCGCCCGGACCAGACCGGGGCCGACCGCCCTGCGCCCCGGTTCGGGCAGTACGCCCCCTCCGGCTGGCAGGCGCCCGGCGGTGAGCAGGGCACGCCCCCGCCGCCCGCACCGGCGCCGGCACCGGGCTGGGGCGGCGCACCCGGCTGGGGCGCCCAGCAACCGCTCGGCTACCAGCAGCAGCGCCCCGGGCAGCCGCCGATGGCCCCGCCGTCGCCGTTCCGGCCGATGGCGGTGCAGCCCGGCATCGTGCCGCTGCGCCCGCTGAGCGTGTGGGAGATCATCGACGGCGCGTTCCGCGCGGTCCGGCACAACCCGAAGGTGATGTTCGGCGTCACCGTGATCGGCGTGGCGATCTCGGTGCTGATCTCCGCGGTGATCACCTGGTACGCCTCGCCGTTCACCACCGACCTGGTGCGCGGGCTCTACGACGGGCTGAGCCCGGCCGAGGCGGACGAGCTGGCCTCGCTGATCGGCCCGGCCTACGCGACGGTGTTCTCCCTGCCGGTGTCGCTGGTGTTCACGCAGATCATCACGGGTGTGCTGATCCGCTCGGTGAGCCAGTCGGTGCTCGGCACCGTGGTCGAGCCCGGCGAGGTCGTGCGCGGCCAGGGCGGACGGCTGGCCCGGGTGGTCGGCTTCGCGGCGCTCTCGATGGTGGTCACGCTGCTGGTCGGCGTGCTGCTGATCGCCCTGGTGGTGGTCACCTCGATGAGCAGTGCGGGCGCGGGCGTGGCGCTCGCCCTGCTCGGCGGCCTGGCCTTCCTGGCGGCGGCGCTCTGGGTGTCGGTCCGGACCCTGCTGGTCCCGGCCGGTCTGATGCTGGAGGGCGGCCGGTTCTGGCCGACCGTGGCGCGGAGCTGGCGCCTGACCCGGGGCGGCTTCTGGCGGCTCACCGGGCTCTACCTGCTGGTGATGATCGCCAGCGCGGTGGTCGCGGGGATCGTGTCGGTGCCGTTCGGCCTGATCGCCGCGCTGGTCACCCAGGACGCGACCATGACCGGATTCGGAGCGGTGGCGATCACGTCGGTGGGTGACGTGATCGCGACGACGCTGACCACCGTGTTCGCCGCGGGCGCCTACGCACTGGCCTACATCGACGCCCGGATGCGCAAGGAGGGCCTGGACGTCGAGCTGGCCCGGGCGGCGTCGCAGGACTGACCCGTGCTGTTCGACGTCCCCGTCGTCCCCGACGCCGACCAGGCCCGCCAGTGGCTGGAGCGTGAGCTGACCGACGCCGTCTACCGCGAGCGCGAGAGCCTCTTGCAGCGGTTCTGGGACTGGCTGTCCGACCTGTTCACCTCGGTGCCGTTCGGCGGGGCGGGTGGCCCGTGGTGGCTGCTCGGCGTCCTGCTGCTGGTCGCGCTGATCGCGGTGATCGCGTTCCGGGTGGCCGGCCCGGTGCGGCGCGCGGAACGCCGGGACGTCCGGTCCGCGCGGGTGCTGGACTCCGGTGACCTCCGGGACGCCGAGGACCTGCGCGCGGCGGCGAACTCCGCGGCAGCGGCCGGGGACTGGGCGTTGGCGGTCGCCGAACGGTTCCGGGCGCTGGTGCGCGCGCTGGAGGACCGGGCGGTGCTGGACGAGCGCCCGGGACGGACCGCCCGGGAGGCGGCCGAGGCCGCGGCGCAGCGGTTCGGCGCCCACGCCGACCGGCTGCACCACGCCGGGGCGCTGTTCGACGGCGTGGTCTACGGCCACCACGACGCCCGTCCCGAGGACGACGCGGAGCTGCGTGAGCTGGACCGGGCCGTCGAGCGGGCGCGGGTGGACGCGCGATGACCGCGGTGATCGGCGACGGCACCACCGCCGCGAGCCGGGCCGGTGCCCGGTGGCGGCGGTGGCGGTGGGTGCTGGTGGTGCTCGGTGTCGTGCTGGTGGCCGGTGTGGCCGCGCTGCTGCCCGAGCCGCGGACCTCCGGCACCCCGCTGGCGCCGGACAACCCCGGCGACGACGGCGCGATGGCGGTGGCCGAGGTGCTCGGTGAACAGGGCGTGCGGGTGGAGTACGTGCGCGGCACCGTGGCCGCGCTGGCGGCCGCGGACGCCGGCAGCACGCTGCTGGTCAGCTCCGACGCGATGCTGAGCACCGAGCAGGTGCGGGAACTGGCCGACTCCCCCGCCGACCTGGTCCTGCTGGACGCCCCGGTGCTGGCGGCCGCGGTGACCGAGGGCCGGATGGGCTTCGGATATCCCGGGTCGGACCAGGCGCTGAGCCGGCAGACGGCGCAGTGCGCGGACTCGGACGCCCGGGTGGCGGGTGCGGTGCGGACCGGTGGCGCCGGGCTGAACGGCGTGAGCGGTGCCCGGGCGGACACGCTGTGCTTCCCGCTGGGCGACGGCCGCTTCGCCTACGGCAGCACCGAGGCCGGCGGTCGGCGGGTGGACCTGTTCGGGGACAGCCTGCTGTTCAGCAACGCCCGGGTCACCGACGAGGGCAACGCGGCGCTGGCCCTGCGTGCCCTCGGACGGCACGACCACCTGGTCTGGTACATCCCGGAGGCCGGGGACACCGGCGCGATCCGAGGTCAGGACGCGGGGGCCGGCCTGACCGCCCTGCTGCCGCCGCAGGCCGTCGCGCTCGGGCTGCTGTCGGTGCTGGTGCTGCTCGCGCTGGCGGTGTGGCGCGGGCGACGCCTGGGACCGGTGGTGAGCGAGCGGCTGCCGGTCGTGGTGCGCGCCGCCGAGACCACCCGGGGGCGGGCCCGGCTCTACCGTCGGGGCCGGGCCCACGGCCACGCGGCCGCGGCGTTGCGGGCCGGTGCCGCCGACCGGTGCGCGCGTCGGCTCGGGCTGCCCGCGTCGGCCGCGCCGGAGCATGTGATCAGTGCGCTCGCCCGGGCCACCGGGTGGGACGAACGGACGATCGGCGAGCTGCTCTACGGCCCGCCGCCCACCGACGACGCGGGCCTGCGATCCCTGGCCCGCCGGTTGGACGAGATGGAGAGCGAGGTTCACCACCCGTGAGCGAGTCCCCTTCCCCCACCCCCGATCTGCGCGAGGCGCTGACCGCCCTGCGCGCCGAGGTCGGCCGCGCGGTCGTCGGCCAGGACGCCGCGGTCACCGGCCTGGTGATCGCCCTGCTCTGCCGGGGCCATGTGCTGCTGGAGGGGGTGCCCGGCGTCGCCAAGACCCTGTTGGTGCGCACCCTGTCCACCGCCCTGGACCTGGGCACCTCCCGGGTGCAGTTCACCCCGGACCTGATGCCCGGCGACATCACCGGCTCGCTGGTCTACGACGCGCGGACCGCGGAGTTCTCCTTCCGGGAGGGTCCGGTGTTCACCAACCTGATGCTCGCGGACGAGATCAACCGCACTCCGCCCAAGACCCAGGCCGCGCTGCTGGAGGCGATGGAGGAGCGGCAGGTGTCGGTGGACGGCACCCCGCGCCCGCTGCCGGAGCCGTTCGTGGTGATCGCGACCCAGAACCCGGTGGAGTACGAGGGCACCTACCCGCTGCCCGAGGCGCAGCTGGACCGGTTCCTGCTCAAGCTGACCCTGCCGCTGCCGCAGCGCGCGGAGGAGATCGAGGTGCTGACCCGGCACGCCGCGGGCTTCGACCCGCGGGATCTGCGGGCGGCCGGGGTGCGACCGGTGGCGGACGCGGCGCTGCTGGACCGGGCCCGGGCCGAGGTCGCCCGGGTGCAGGTCGGTCCGGAGGTGCTCGGGTACCTGGTGGACGTGGTGCGGGCGACCCGGCAGTCGCCGTCGCTCTCGCTGGGGGTCTCGCCCCGTGGTGCCACGGCGCTGCTGGCCACCGCCCGGGCCTGGGCGTGGCTGTCCGGCCGCGGGTTCGTGACGCCGGACGACGTCAAGGCGCTGGCGCATCCGACGTTGCGGCACCGGGTGCAGCTGCGCCCGGAGGCCGAGCTGGAGGGGGTCACCGCGGAGTCGGTGCTGGACAGCGTGCTGGCCTCGGTGCCGGTGCCGCGCTGACATGACTCTGACCTGGCGCTCGGTCGCGCTGACCGCGGTGGGTGCGGTGCCGGTGTTCCTGTTCCCGGCACCGGGCACCGTGCTGCTCTGGGGCCTGGTCGTGCTGGCGCTGTGCGTGCTGGACGCCGCCCTGGCCGCCTCACCGCGGACCGTGGCGGTGCTGCGCGAGGCACCGGCAGGCAGCGTCCGGCTGCACACCGCCGCCGAGTCCCGGCTGCTGGTGACCCACACCGGTCGACGGCGACTGCGCGGGCTGGTCCGGGACGCCTGGCCGCCGTCGGCGGGTGCCGTCCTGAACCGGCACCTCGTGTCGCTGCCGCCCGGGGAGTCGACCCGGGTCCGCACCGCCCTGCTGCCCACCCGGCGCGGCACCCTGCAGGCGGACCGGGTCACGATCCGCACCGCCGGACCGCTGGGCCTGGCCGGTCGGCAGGTGTCGTTGACCGTGCCGGGCGAGCTGCGGGTGCTGCCCGAGTTCGCCTCCCGGCGGCACCTGCCCAGCCGGCTGGCCCGGTTGCGGGAGATGGACGGTCGCGCTGCGGTGCAGGTGCGCGGCCAGGGCACCGAGTTCGACTCGCTGCGCGAGTACGTGGTCGGGGACGACGTGCGGTCGATCGACTGGCGGGCCAGTGCCCGGCGGGCGGACGTGGTGGTGCGGACCTGGCGGCCGGAGCGGGACCGGCGGGTGCTGCTGGTGCTGGACACCTCGCGGACCAGCGCGGCCCGGGTCGGCGACGCGCCGCGGTTGGACGCCCAGATCGAGGCGGCGCTGTTGCTCGCGGCGCTGGCCGGCCGGGCCGGGGACCGGGTGGAGCTGGTGGCCTACGACCGCGCCCTGCGTGCCCGGGTGGCCGGGATGGCCGGAGCCCGGCTGATGCCCGCGATGGCCGAGGCGCTGGCCGGGGTCGAGCCCGCCCTGGTGGAGACCGACTGGTCCGGCGTGGTCGGCCAGGTCGGCGAACGTCTCAGCCAGCGCGCGCTGGTGGTGCTGCTGTCGGCGCTGGAGCCCGCGGCGGTCGAGGCCGGGCTGCTCGGCGTGGTGGACCAGCTCGCGTCGCGGCACCAGGTGGTGCTGGCCAGCGTCCGCGACCCGGAGGTCGAGGACCTGCGCGCGGACCGCACCGATCTGATGGCCGCGGCCGCCGCGGAGCGCACCGAGCTGGAGCGCTCCGCTGTGGCCGGACTGCTGCGCGGTCGCGGGGTGGAGGTGGTCGACGCGCTGCCGGACGACCTGGCGCCCCGGCTGGCCGACACCTACCTCGCGCTCAAGGCCGCGGGGCGGCTGTAGCGGCGTACTGGGTCTCGTACAGCTCGGCGTAGAGACCACCGGCGGCCAGCAGCTCGGCGTGCGGCCCCTGCTCGACCACCCGGCCCTGGTCCAGCACCACGATGGTGTCGGCGTCGCGGACGGTGGACAGCCGGTGCGCGATCACCAGCGCGGTGCGCCCGACCAGCGCCTCGGACAGCGCCCGCTGCACCGCGACCTCGGACTCGGAGTCCAGGTGCGCGGTGGCCTCGTCCAGGATGACGATCGGCGGGGCTTTCAGCAGCAGCCGGGCGATGGCCAGCCGCTGACGTTCGCCGCCGGAGAGCCGGTAGCCCCGGTCCCCCACCACGGTGTCCACGCCGTCGGGCAGTCGGCTGACCAGGCCCCAGATCTGGGCGCGGCGCAGTGCCTGCTCGAGGTCGGCGTCGGTGGCCCCGGGCTTGGCGTACTCCAGATTGGCCCGGATGGTGTCGTGGAACATGTGGGCGTCCTGGCTGACCACGCCGATCATGTCCCGCAGGCTGTCCTGGGTGACCTCCCGGACGTCGTGGCCGGCGACCCGGACCGTCCCGGCGGTGGTGTCGTACATCCGGGAGACCAGCTGGGTGATGGTGGTCTTGCCCGCGCCGGAGGGACCGACCAGGGCGACCAGGTGGCCGTGCGGCACGGTGAAGCTGACGTCGTGCAGGGTCTGCCCGGGGATCTCGGTCTGCAGCCGCGCCACCGACTCCAGCGAGGCCAGTGACACCTCGGCGGCGGCCGGGTAGTGGAAGTCGACGTGCTCCAGCTCGACCGTGGCGGTGGCGCTGATGTCACCGAGCTCCTGGGCGTCCGGACGGTCGGCCACCGAGGGCGTGAGGTCCAGGACCTCGATCACCCGCTCGAAGCTGACCAGGGTGGTCATGATGTCGACCTGGACGTTGGACAGCGCGGTGATCGGGCCGTACAGCCGGGTGAGGTAGCTGGTGAGCGCGACGACCACGCCGACGGTGAGCGTGCCGCGGATGGCCAGCACGCCGCCCAGCCCGTAGACGATGGCGACCGCGATCGCCGCCACCAGGGTCAGGCCGATCCGGAACACCGCGGCGTACATCGCACTGGTGATCCCGATGTCCCGGACCCGCGAGGCCCGCTCGGAGAAGGTGCGGGTCTCGTCGGATGCCCGGCCGTACAGCTTGACCAGCTGGGCGCCGGCCACATTGAACCGCTCGGTCATGGTCTGCCCCATGACCGCGTTCAGCTGGTAGCTCTCCTGGGTGACCGCGGCCAGGCGGCGGCCCATCGCCCGCACCGGCAGGACGAACACCGGCAGCAGGACCAGGGACACCAGGGTGATCTGCCAGGACAACGACAGCATGGCGGCGAGCACCAGCACCACGGTGAGCAGGTTGGACACGACGTTGGACAGCGTGGAGGTGAAGGCCTGCTGGGCGCCGAGCACGTCGCCGTTCAGGCGCTGCACCAGCGCACCGGTCTGGGTGCGGGAGAAGAAGGCCAGCGGCATCCGCTGCACCTGGTCGAACACCTGGGTGCGCAGGTCGAGGATGAGTCCCTCGCCGATCCGGGCGGACAGCCAGCGGGACGCGAGGGTGAGACCAGCGGAGACGATCGCCAGTACGGCGACCACCGCGGCGAGCGCGAGCACGACGCCGGTGCGGCCGGGGACGATGCCGCGGTCGATGATCCGCTGGAACAGCAGCGGGGTGGCGGCGCCGATCGCGGCGTCGAGGGCGACCAGCACCAGGAACACGGTGATCGTGCCCCGGTACGGCCGGGCGAAGCCCACGATCCGGCGCAGCACGTCGCGGGTGAGCTTCTGCTGGGTGACCGAGGGGTCGAGGCGGAAGGAGCGGTACATCGCCCGTCCGCCCATGCCCCCGCCTGGGGAGTGCATCGACATGGAGGGCCTTTCGATCGAGTTTTAGTGAGTCTACCTCTCAATGTCAGGGGCTCGCTATTCTGTTCCCATGCGTGAGCACGATCACGACCCCCGGCCGGCCGACGAGCTGTTCTGGCTGCTGCGCACCACGTTGCGCCGGATGCGCCGGGAGGTCCGCGACCAGCTGGCACCGGTGGAGCTGACCCCGGCCCGGCACCGGATGCTGCGCGTGCTGGCCCGGTCCGGCGAACCGCAGCGGCAGGCGACCCTCGCCGGCTGGCTGGACGTGGTCCCGCGCTCGATCACCTCGATGGTCGACGACCTGGAGCACGCCGGGCTGGTCGAGCGCCGACCCGATCCCACCGACCGGCGAGCCACCCTGGTCTCTCTGACCCCGGAGGGTCGTGCGGTGCTCGGCGCGGCGGACGCCGAGCGACGGCGCCGGGCCGACGAGCTGCTGTCCCGCCTCTCACCCGCCGAACAGGACGAGCTGTTCCGGCTGCTGCACCGGCTCGCCGACGAGGACTGAGCCTCAGCTCTCCGGGTCGGGGATCCGGAACGGCAGCCGCCGCAGCCGGTCACCGTCCAGGCACTCCGCCGACTCCGCCGTCAGCAGCGCGCGGTAGTCCCGGTCGCGACGGGCGGCCACCACGGCGGCCAGGAACTCCTCCGGCCCGGTGCCGGGCGGCGGGGGCGGGGACACGTGCCGCAGCGCCTCGTCCGCCAGACGTCCGCCGAGGTCCGCCCGCGAGGCGGGGTGCAGTCCGGCCGCCCGGACCAGGAACTGCCGCACCGACAGGGCGAGCCCGTCCGGCAGCCGGCCGACGTCCGCACCCGCGGCCCACCCGGCCAGACGCGGCGGCATCGGCACCACCTGGCGCGCGGTCACCGTCCCCCGCACCCGGATCGCGTACGTCCCGGCCAGCAGATCGCCCAGCCGCTTGCCCTGGGGCTGGACCAGCGACGCGATCAGCGCCACCGATCCCATGGTCAGCCACAGCTCCAGCACGCCGACCAGCGCCCGGACGAACGCCTGCCGGAACCGGATCGGGCCGCCGTCGTCCCGGACCACCCGGATGCCCACCGCCAGCTTGCCCAGCGAGCGGCCGCGGGTCAGCGTCTCGATGGTGGTCGGCACCACGATGAAGAACAGCACCATCATCACGATCAGCAGGATCCGCGCGCCGTCGTCGTCGATCGAGCCGCCCGCGATCGAGAAGCCGAGCAGCACCAGGGCCCACACCACGACCGTGGCGGTGACGTCGATCAGGGCGCCGAGCGCCCGGGTGACGAAGGAGGTGGGCTGGTTCTCCAGCAGCACGCCCTCGCCGATCACCACGCCGTCACGCACGTCGAGCGACATCCGCTCCTCCTGCCGTCTGGTCCGCCGGGCCGGGCTCTAGGGTAGCCAGCGTGGACATCGACGCCTTCCTCGCCGTGCGCCGGCCCACCTGGGACCGGCTGGACCGGCTGGCGCGCCGCCGCGACCTGACCGGCGCCGAGGCCGACGAGCTGGTCCGGCTCTACCAGGCCGCGGCCACCGACCTGTCCACGGTCCGCTCCGCCGCACCCGACCCGGACACCGTGACCCGGCTGTCCCAGTCGCTGGCCCGGGCGCGGGCGACCATCGCCGGCCGGCACGAGCCCGCCTGGCGCGACGTGACGCGGTTCCTGGTCCTCACGCTGCCGGCGGCGCTGTACCGGATCCGCTGGTGGTCGGTCGGCGTGACGGCGGTCTTCGTCCTGATCGCCGCGGTCAGCGCCTGGTGGGTGGCCACCCAGCCCGGGGTGCTGGACGCCCTGATGACCCCCGAGCAACAGCAGGAGTACGTGCAGAACGCCTTCGCCGAGTACTACGACCCGGGCGCGGGGTTCGCCGGGGTGGTGTGGACCAACAACGCCTGGGTGGCGGCGCTGTGCATCGGGGTCGGCATCACCGGGGTCGGCCCGGTCTACGTGCTGCTGAACAACGCGGTGAACGTGGGCGCGGTGGCCGGGATGATGTCCGCGCACGACAGCCTGGGGGTGTTCTTCAGCCTGATCCTGCCGCACGGCTTCCTGGAGCTGACCAGCATCTTCGTCGCCGGGGCGGCCGGGCTGCGGCTGTTCTGGGCCTGGGTGTCCCCCGGCGGGCGGCCCCGGGCCCGGGCGCTGGCCGAGGAGGGCCGGTCCCTGATCACGGTGGCGATCGGCCTGGTGCTGGCCCTGTTCGTCTCCGGGATGATCGAGGGCTTCGTCACCGGGTCGTCGTTGCTGTGGTGGGTCAAGATCGGGATCGGCGCCGTGGCCCTGGCCGGGTTCTGGACCTACACGATCGTGCTCGGCCGCCGGGCGGTGCGCGCCGGGGAGACCGGCGACCTGAGCGAGGACGAGGCGGGCTACACGGTCGCCGTCGCGGGCTGAGCCGGCGGCAGCAGATCCGGGTGGACCGGGCCCGCGGGTGGGGCCGACCCGGTCCGCTCGTGCCCGCGCGGCGGGTACAGCGCCGGGTGCACCGCGCCGAGCCACAGTTCCGCCGCCCCCAACGGCGCCGCCAGCACCGGACGGAACCCCAGCGCGGTCAGGTCCGCCACCTGCGCCGGGTCGACGGTCACCGCGAACGCCTCCCGCCCGGCGGACAGCTCCGCCGTGATCACCGGGGCGAGCAGCTCGGCCAGCAGGTCCAGCCGGTGCTCGCCCTCCCGGTCGTCGGCCAGCATGATCAGCACCCGCTGCGCACTCGACCCGCGCAGCACGGCGATCAGCTCCGAGGTCGCGGTCATGATCGACCGCAGGGGCGCCCGGGCGGGATCGTCCTGCGGCGCGGGACGGAGCGGGACCTCCAGCTCGCGGGCGATCACCCGGTGCAGGTCCGAGGCCAGGCCGCTGGCGTCCGGCGGCAGCCACACCGCGGCGGCGGCGACCTCCACCGGACCGTCGTCGTCGGCCCGGGCGCACCACACCTCGCCGTGCTCCAGGGCGCCGTGGCTGAGGATCAGCCGGGTGGCCGACCCCGCCTGCTCGGGACGGGCGACCTCGTCCGGGACGCCGTCGCCGTCCAGGTCGATGAACGGACGATGGGCCTGCATCAGCCGGGCGATCGGGTTCACGTCGACCAACCCGGCACGGCTCACGGTCCAGCCGGTGTCCGGGGCGGCGGTGTCGGGGACCAGTCGGTGGTGCAGCACCGGACCAGCGCACCATCCGATCCTGGGAGACGGCTGAACACGGCTCCGCGGTTTCCAGGACGTTTCCCCGGGCGCGCGTCGCCGTAACAACCGTCTGCCTACCCTCTGCGACCGGCCCGAACAGGCCGGAAGGCCCCTCGGTACCGGCGACAATCCCCGCCGCGACGGTTTGGCCGCCCCTCCGATGCCCCGGCCCACCCG
>NZ_JANZKP010000035.1 GCF_025642745.1 Cellulomonas sp. RIT-PI-Y | reverse complement strand
CACCAGGAAGACGATCAGGATCGGCAGGGTGACCACGACGGTGGCGGCCAGCAGCACGCCCCAGTTGGTCATGCCGTCGATGTTCTGCAGCAGGGTCAGGCCGACCGGCAGCGTCATCTTGTCCGGCCGGTCGATCACCAGGAACGGCCACAGGTAGTCGTTCCACTCGGTGACCACCGACACCAGCGTCACCGCGGCGATGGTCGGGGTGCTCATCGGCACCACGAACCGCCACAGCTTGCGCCAGTGCCCGGCCCCGTCCAGCTCCGCGGCCTCCAGGATCGAGCCCGGGAGGGTGAGGAAGTGCTGCCGGAACAGGAAGGTGCCGAAGGCCGACGCCAGGCCGGGCACCAGGATGCCCTGGTAGGTGTTCAGCCAGCCGAGACCGGCCACCAGGGTGTAGTTCGGGATGATCGTGATCTGCGGCGGGATCATCAGGGTCGCGATGACCAGGCCGAAGATCGCCTTCTTGAACGGGAAGTCCAGGTAGACCAGCCCGTACGCGCAGCCCAGGCCGAGGATCACCTTCAGACCGGCGCCGACGACGGTCAGCCCCACGCTGTTGGCCAGCAGCCGGCCGAGCGGGATGGTGTCCGCCGCCTGCTGGTAGTTGGCCGGGTCGAGCGAGCCGGGCAGCCACTGCAGGGGCAGGCTGTACAGCTCGCCCTGGGTCTTGAACGAGGCCAGCGCCATCCAGACCAGCGGGGCGCCCAGCACGATCGTGGCCAGGACCATCGTCAGGTAGCCGAACACCGGGGGCCGGCGACGGCCGCCGGAGCGACCGGGCGGCGTCGGGCGGGGCGCGCGGGTGGCCGGTCCCTGGACGGAGTTCTCCGGCACGGCCTGACGCCGCGGGGTCAGGACGCTCACGAGTAGTGCACCTTCCGCTGGATGAAGCGCATCTGCACCGCCGTGACGGCCAGCAGCACCAGGAAGAGGATCGTGGCGACGGCGGAGGCGTAACCGGCCCGGCCGTTGACGAAGCTCTCCTCGTAGATCGAGTACATCAGGGTGGTGGTGGAGCCGAGCGGCCCTCCGCTGGTCATCGCCTTGATCAGGTCGAAGGACTGCAGCGAGGCGAGCATCATCGTGACCAGCAGGAAGAACGTGGTCGGCGTGAGCAGCGGCAGCACGATCGACCGCAGGGTACGGCCCGGGGAGGCGCCGTCCAGCGCCGCGGCGTCCTTGAGGTCCTGCGGCACCGACTGCAGACCGGCCAGGTAGATCAGCGCGACGTAGCCGACGTTCTTCCACAGGTAGACCACGACGATCATCACCAGCGGCCAGGGACGCTGGGTGTACCACTGCGGGGAGTCCAGGTTCACCAGCTTCAGCAGCTCGGCCATCAGGCCGTAGCGCGGGTCGAAGATGAACAGCCAGAGGATGCCGACCGCGAAGCCCGAGAGCACATACGGCGCGAAGGCCACCGTCCGGGCGAAGCCGCGGCCCTTGAGCCTGCGGTTCAGCAGCAGCGCCAGGCCGAGGCCCAGCAGCATCGACCCGCCGACCGTCACCAGCGTGAACACCACGGTGGTGCCGACCACCCGGCCGGTGCCGGGCGCGGTGAACCACTCGAGGTAGTTCCCGAGGCCGACCTGGCGGGCGACCGGCGACCCGAGGTTCCACTGCAGGGTCGACAGGTAGAAGCTCTGGATCAGCGGGCGGTACACGAACACCAGCAGCAGGGCGATGTTCGGGCCGGCCAGCAGCAGGAACCAGCCGAACGCGTGGCGGCGGCGGCGAGCGCTCAGGCTGCCGCGCCGGGCGGCGCCGGGGCGGGCCGGGCCACCGGTCAGGGCACCGCCGGAGGGCGGCGCGAGGACGTCAGAGGTCACGTGGGGAACTTCCGCTCGGGGTTTCACGGGCCTGCCGTGCTGGCGGCCCGAGCCACTGTAGGAACGGGTTCTCGCCGAACCGGCCGACGTCGGGAAGCCTTCGGGAGGGGTTCGCCAGGAGTTCACACCCGTCGCCTCCTGGTCAGCATGTGGTCAGGAACGGGTCGCAGAGTGGTCAGGTGGTGGTCGGACCGGGCTACCCTCGCCGGGTGTCCGACTCCCCCACCGCCCCGGTGCCGGACCGTCGTGACCCCGCGGTGCGCGCCGCGATCCGCACCGCCCTGTCGGTCTCGGTGGCGACCGGGCTGTACGGCGTCTCCTTCGGCGCCCTCGCGGTCGCGGCGGGGCTGGACCTCCCGCAGACCATGGTGCTCAGCCTGGTGATGTTCTCCGGCGGGTCGCAGTTCGCCGCGGTGGGCGTGCTCGGCGCGGGCGGCGCGGTGGGTGCCGTGGTGGCCACCGCCGGACTGCTCGGGGCACGCAACGGCCTGTACGGCGTCCAGGTCTCCGGCCTGCTGGACGCCCGCGGCTGGCGGCGGCTCCTGGCCGCGCACCTCACCATCGACGAGTCGACCGCGGTCGGCACCGCACAGCGCACCCCCGCCGCGATCCGGGCCGGGTTCTGGTGGACCGGTGCGGGCGTGTTCGTGCTCTGGAACGCCTTCACCCTGGCCGGGGCGCTGCTCGGCGACGCCCTCGGTGACCCGCGACGCTACGGGCTGGACGCGGCTGCCGCGGCGGCGTTCCTCGCGCTGCTGTGGCCGCGGGTCACCGGTCACGACCGGGCGGCCCGGACCGCGCGCTGGGTGGCGCTCGCCGCGGCGGCGTCGGCGCTCCTGCTCACACCGGTGGTGCCGGCCGGTGTGCCCGTGCTGGGTGCGGCGGTGCTGGCGCTGGTGATCGGCGTGCTCACCCCGGGGGACGACGAGCGCTCCCCCGAGGCGACGATCCGGCCGGATCGGCTCACCGGACCCGGGGAGGACACCCGATGACCCCGCTGGACCGCACCGCCGCCTGGCTCGCGGTGCTGGCCTCCTCCGCGCTCGTCTACGCCACCAAGCTCGCCGGGCACCTGGTCCCGCGCCGGCTCCTGGACAACCCCCGGATCACCCGGACCGCCGCGCTGGTCACCGTCGCCCTACTGGCGGCGCTGGTGGCGGTGCAGACCGCGACCGGTGCCGGCTCGGTGCAGTGGGACGCCCGGCTGGCCGCGCTGGCGGTCGCCGCGGTGGCGCTGGTCCTGCGCGCACCGTTCATCGTGGTGGTGGTGCTGGCGGCGGTCGGTGCGGCGGTGCTCCGGGGACTGGGCTGGATGTCGTAGCTCTGGATGTCGTAGCGCGCCGTCAGACCGCGATCGGCGCCGTGATCGTCGGGTGGTGCTGGTACCCGACGATCTCGACGTCCTCCAGCGTGTAGTCGAACAGCGACTCCGCCCGGCGCAGCTGCAACGTCGGGAACGGATACGGCTCGCGACTGAGCTGCTCGCGTACCTGCTCGACGTGGTTGTCGTAGATGTGGCAGTCCCCGCCGGTCCAGACGAAGTCGCCGACCTCCAGCCCGACCTGCTGCGCCACCATGTGGGTCAGGAGCGCGTAGGAGGCGAGGTTGAACGGCACGCCGAGGAACAGGTCCGCCGACCGCTGGTAGAGCTGGCAGGAGAGCTTGCCGTCGGCCACGTAGAACTGGAACAGGGCGTGGCACGGGGCGAGCGCCATGTCCGGGATGTCGGCGACGTTCCACGCCGACACGATGTGCCGCCGGGAGTCCGGGTCCCGGCGCAGGTTGGCCAGCAGCTCGGTGAGCTGGTCGACGTGGCCGCCGTCCGGGGTGGGCCAGGATCGCCACTGCACCCCGTAGACCGGCCCGAGCTCGCCGTCCTGGTCCGCCCACTCGTCCCAGATCGTGACGTTCCGCTCCTGGAGCCAGCGCACGTTGGAGTCTCCGCGCAGGAACCAGAGCAGCTCCTGGACGATCGAGCGCAGGTGCACCCGCTTGGTCGTGACCAACGGGAAGCCCTGGGACAGGTCGAACCGCATCTGGTGCCCGAACACGCTCCGGGTCCCGGTGCCGGTGCGGTCCGCCTTGGCGGTGCCGGTCTCCAGCACCAGCCGGAGCAGGTCCTCGTAGGGCGTGGTCTGGCGGGCGTACGGCAGGGCGGTCATGGGGCCCCATCGTAGGCGCGCCGCGCGGGGCCGGACGGGTGACGCGCGCCGCATTCCGGGGTGTGCCGCCTACAGTGCTCGTCGGCGACCCTCCAGCCCACGTCCCAGCACCTCAGGAGCACACGGATGCCTGTCGGCACCGGCGAGTTCGAGCTCACGCTCGGCGTCCCCCTCGATCGGGAGGCGGTGTGCCAGCTGTTCGCCCCGCACGCCCCGGTGGTCGAGGGCGACGCGTTCTGGGACCTGACCGATCTGGAGCACCTGCCGGTGGTCTGCGCGGAGCTGTACCCGACCCCCACCGGCACATTCGTGTCGGGTCTGGTGCGCCCGGGCCTGGACGGGGCGGAGCTGCTCGCGCTGGCCCGGGCCGTGGCCTGCGACGCAGGGCACGACGTACTGATCGAGGACGTCACCTTCCGCGGCGACTGCCCGGACCATCTGCTGGTGGTGCACCCGGACGGGGCGCTGGACCACGCGATCGACACCAGCGACGGACGCGGCTCCGGGCACACGGTGGTGGACCTGGACCCGCACCTGGTGCAGCTGCCCGAGCCCGGCGCACTGCTGGTCCGGCTCCAGCGCCGCTGCGGCGCGGCGCACGCCGTGGCCGTCTGAGCCCCACCGCGCGCCCTGCCCTCGCCGGCGTGACACTGGCGACATGCCCACTGCCGTGCTGCCGCCGACCGTCGCCGC
Organism: Cellulomonas sp. RIT-PI-Y; assembly: GCF_025642745.1. GTDB lineage: Bacteria > Actinomycetota > Actinomycetes > Actinomycetales > Cellulomonadaceae > Cellulomonas. The sequence continues at coordinate 31,549 of NZ_JANZKP010000035.1, read as the reverse complement.
CCACCTGCCCACCGGGGTGCTGATCGACGGACGCTGGCGACCGGCCACCGGCGGCGGCACCTTCGGCGTCGAGGATCCCGGCACCGGCGAGACCCTGTTCGACGTCGCCGACGCGAGCCCGGACGACGCCCTGGCCGCCCTGGACGCCGCCGACCGGGCGTTCCCCGCCTGGCGGGAGGTCGCGCCCCGGACCCGGTCCGATCTGCTGCGCGCGGTCTTCGACGTGATGATCGCCCGCACCGAGGACATCGCCGCGCTGGTCACGGCGGAGGGCGGCAAGCCGTTGGCCGAGTCCCGGGCGGAGGTGCAGTACGCGGCCGAGTACGTGCGGTGGTACTCCGAGCAGGCGGTGCGACTCGACGGTCTGGCCCGTCGTGCCCCCGCGGGCACCCATCACCAGCTGGTGCTGCGCCGCCCGGTCGGCCCCGCACTGGCGATCACACCCTGGAACTTCCCGATCGCGATGATCGCCCGCAAGGTCGCCCCGGCGCTGGCGGCGGGCTGCCCGATCATCGTGAAGCCGGCCCGGCTGACCCCGCTGACCACCGCGTTCTTCGCCGAGCTGATCCGGGAGGAGCTGGAGTCCCGGGACCTGCCGGCCGGGGTGATCGGGGTGATCCCGACCGCGTCGTCCGGGACGGTGACCGCTCCGGTGATCGCGGACCGGCGGCTGCGGAAGCTGTCCTTCACCGGCAGCACCGAGGTCGGTCGCTCGCTGCTGGAGCAGGCGGCGCAGCAGATCCTGCGCACGTCGATGGAACTGGGCGGCAACGCACCGTTCCTGGTGTTCGCCGACGCCGACCTGGACGCCGCCGTGGAGGGCGCGGTGGCGGCCAAGATGCGCAACTCCGGGCAGACCTGTGTGGCCGCCAACCGGTTCCTGGTGCAGGAGCCGGTGGCGGCGGAGTTCACCGACCGGCTGACCGCGGCCTTCGAGCGGCTGCGGGTCGGGCACGGGGCGGAGCCGGATGTCACGGTGGGGCCGCTGATCGAGTCGGCGGCGGTCGACCACGTGACCGAGCTGGTGGCCCGCGCGGCGGACGACGGGGCCCGGGTGCGCACCGGCGGTGAGCCGATCCGCGGCCGGGGGCACTTCTACCCGCCGACGGTGCTGGACCGCGTCCCGGTGGACACCCCGGCGGTGACCGAGGAGATCTTCGGCCCGGTCGCCCCGGTCAGCACCTTCGGCACCGAGGACGAGGGGATCGCTCTGGCCAACGGCACCGACTTCGGCCTGGTGGCGTACGCGTACACCCGGGATCTGTCCCGCGCGCTGCGGCTGACCGAGGCGGTGGAGGCCGGGATGATCGGGATCAACCGGGGCATGGTCTCGGACGCGAGCGCCCCGTTCGGCGGGGTGAAGCTGTCGGGCATCGGCCGCGAGGGCGGCGAGGCCGGGATCGAGGAGTACCTGGAGCCGGTGTACGTGGCATGGTGAGCCCATGTCCCGCCCCCTGATCCCGCTGACGCCCCTCGGTCCGACCTCCGACGTCTCCGTGCGACCCGCCGTCCCCGGCGACGAGCGGGAGGTGGCACGGGTGCAGCTGGCCGCCTGGCGGGACACCCTGGCCGAGACCCTCGGCGACGCGGTGCTGGACGGGATCGACCCGGAGCAGCTGACCTCGCAGTGGGCGCAGGCGATCACCGCCCCGCCCGGCCCGGGCTACCGGGTGCTGGTCGCGATGCACGGGCCCCGGCTGGTCGGCTTCGCCTCGGTGGCCCCGGTCACCGCCCCGGCGGAGACCGGCGACGAGGTGCCCGGCGGGGAGATCCTGGCGCTCGAGGTGCTGCCGGAGGCCCGCCGGGTCGGGCACGGGTCGCGGCTGCTCGCCGCCGTGGTCGACCTGCTCCGGGACGAGGACCGGGCCGGCAGCGTGCAGACCTGGGTGCTGGCCGGGGACGCGGTGCGCGAACAGTTCCTCGGCTCCGCCGGGCTGGACGACATGGGCGCGGTCCGCCGGCTCGGCAGCGAGGGCGACCCGCGCGAGGTGACCGAACGACTGTGGGCGGCCGCGATCTGAGCCGGTCGTCCGACGTCCCGGTGAACAGTCGCCGAACAGCCGGACGGAATCCTCCAGCGCCCCCCGGTCCCTCCCGATGTCCCGGACGTGTCACCTGACCTGCGTGTGCCCTGGCGCGGGGCCGTCCACGGCCTGACCCTCGCCGACCTGATCGCGGCCCCCGTGGTCGTGCCCGCCGACACCTCCTGCGAGGCCGTCGACCACGGCTTCCGCACCGAGTGGACCGTCAGCTCGGTGCTGGTCGAGCCCCGCGAGCCCGGCGGCCGCTACGGGATGGTCGGCCGCAAGGACTTCCTCACCACCATGACCGGCCGGTTCGGCTTTGGCCGGTCGCTGTGGTCGCGGCGCCCGGTGTCCGAGATCGCACGCTGGGACGCCCAGCGGGTCCGGATCACCGATGCGCTGACCGAGGCCGCGGGCAGGCTCACCTCCGGCGACGGCTACGCGGACATGGTCGTGACCGGGCCGGACGACGAGCCGGTCGGGGTGCTCGACCCCACCAGCCTGATGGCCGCGCTGGCCACCGAGCTCGCGCACCAGGCGTCGCACGACCCGTTGACCGGGGTGCAGTCCCGGGCCGGGTTCCTGGCCGACCTCGAGCAGCTGTGCGCCACGGCCCGCGCCACCGGTGGTGCGGTGGCCCTCGCCTACCTGGACCTGGACCGGCTCAAGGAGGTCAACGACAGCCTGGGTCACCCGTCCGGCGACGCGCTGATCGCCTCCGTGGCCCGACGGTTGAGTGCGGCCGCCGACCCGCAGGACGCCCTGGGCCGGCTGGGCGGCGACGAGTTCGCCCTGGCCAGGCTGCTCGGTCCGCAGGACCCGGAGCACGACTGGCGCCGGCGTGCGCTGGACCTCGGCGAGCGGTTGCGCGCCCTGGTCGCCGCCATCGACCCGGCACTGCCGCTGCGTGCGCATTCCCGGGCGAGCATCGGCATCGCGGTCGGCGCCGGTGCACTGCTGGAGCACGAGCACCTGCTGCACGAGGCGGACCTGGCCATGTACGGGGCCAAGAAGTCCGGCGGCGACCGGGTGCGGCTGGCGGATGCGGACGCACCGATGCCGATCGCCCGGGGCACGCTGCCCGGCCGCGCCGTCGCCCGGCTGCCGGAGCACCTGGCGCACGGCCTGCAGGTGCACTACCAGCCGATCGTCACGGTCTCCGACGGCCGGACCCGGGAGGTGGAGGCCCTGTTGCGGGTGCGGACCGCCGACGGGATCGAGGGACCCGCCGGTCCGCTGGCCCGGGCGCTGGCGATGGACCGTGCGCTCGACCTGGACCTGTGGGTGCTGGACCGTGCCTGCGCCGACCTGACCACCTGGGACGCCCAGCTCGGCGCCGACGCACCCGGCGTGGTCAACGTGAACCTGTCCCCCACCGCCCTGGACGCCGACGACCTGGCCACGCGGGTGCTCGCGGTGGTCGGCGCCCACGGCGTCGACCCGTCCCGGGTCCGCCTGGAACTGTCGGAGATGGCCTCGGACGACCAGCTGGCCCGCGCGGTGCCGCAGCTGGTGCTGCTGCGGGCCGGTGGCCTGCGGATCGGGCTCGACGACCTGGGCGGTGCGCTGTCGGGGCTGCGCTCGGTGACCCGTCTGCCGGTGGACGTGCTGAAGATCGACCGCTCGGTGATCGCCGGGATGCTCTCCGACCCGGTGGACCGGATGCTGGTCGCCCTGGTCGGCGCGGTGGCCCGGGAACGCGGCCTGACCGTCGTCGCCGAGGGGGTGGAGGACGCCGCGCAGTACAGGGCGCTCCGCGAGGCCGGGGTGCCGATGGCCCAGGGTTTCTGGATGGCCCGGCCGATGCCCGCGGAGCAGATCGGCGCCCATGTGGGCGCCGTGCCGTCGTAGGGGCTCAGACCCGCCCGCGGTGGATCCGGGACGCCGTCCGCAGCGCGGCGCGGGCTCGGCGCTTGTCCCCCGCGGCCTCGTAGGCGAAGGCCAACCGGTACCAGGTGCCCCAGTCGTCCGCCGCGGCGGTCTCCGCCTCCGTGCGCGCGGCGTCGAAGGCCGCCACCGCCGCCGCGCGGTCGATCCGGCCCCCGGGCGACCGGGGCAGGTCGTCCACCGGCAGCTCGCCGCGATCGGCCAGCGTGTCGGCCATCCGCTGCACGTCGATCGCCAGCAGCCACTCCCGGACCACCAGGGCCAGGACCAGCAACGGCAGCACCCCGAAGGCGATCCCCAGCACGATGCCCACCGGCTCACCGGTGCGGATCAGCGCCACCGCACGCCCCGCCACCAACCACAGGTACAGCGCGAGCAGCGCCGTCACCGCGGCCGCGGCGATCAGCGGCACCCGCTGCCGACCGCCCATCAGCCGAGGTCCAGCAACTGGTCCAGGCCCACCGTCAGTCCCGGTCGGCCGCCGATCGCCCGGACCGCGTGCAGCACCCCGGGCACGAAGCTCACCCGGTCGAAGGAGTCGTGCCGGATGGTCAGCTGCTCCCCCGGGTTCCCGAGCAGGATCTCCTCGTGCGCGGTGAGTCCGCGCAGGCGCACCGCGTGCACCCGCACCCCGTCGACCTCGGCGCCGCGGGCCGAGTCGGCGCCCTGGGTGGCATCCGGCATCGGTCCCAGACCGACCGCGGCCCGGGCCCGGGCGATCGCCTCCGCGGTGTGCCGCGCGGTGCCGGACGGGGCGTCGACCTTGTCCGGGTGGTGCAGCTCGACCACCTCGGCGGACTCGAACCAGCGGGCGGCCATCGCCGCGAACCGCACGGCCAGCACGGCGCCGAGCGCGAAGTTCGGCGCCACCAGCACCCCGACCTCGGGGCGTCCGGCCAGCTCGGCGCGTACCCGGCCCAGCGACTCCTCGGTCCAGCCCGTGGTCCCGACCACCGCGTGGATGCCCTGGCGCACCAGGGCGGTGACGTTGGCCTCGGTGACCGACGGCACCGTGAAGTCCACCGCGACCTGTGCCCCGGTGTCCGCCAGGGCGCCCACGTCGTCCGAGCGGTCCAGCGCCGCCACCAGCTCCAGGCCGGGGGCGCCCTGCACCGCCTCGACCACCGTCCGGCCCATTCGTCCCGCCGCGCCCAGCACGGCCACCCGCAGAGTCGTCACGGACGCACCCTAATCGGGCCGCACGGCTCGACGCGCCACCGGCTCACCCGGCGTCAGCCCGCCGCCAGCTCCGCACCGTGCCGCAGCACCAGCTCCAGCACCCCGTGGTCCAACCCGAGCCGGGCCAGCTCGTTGGGCGGCAGGGTCCGCAACGCGCCCAGCACCGCCAGCACCCGTCCCCCGGGTGCGCCGGCGGGGACCCCGTCCCGCACCGTGCTCCGCAGTCGCTGCGCGGCGGCCAGCTGTTCCGGTCCGGTGCCGAGCGTCCGGTCGAGCACCCGGAACAGCTCCGACGGCGGCAGCTGCGCGGCCCGGGCCACCTCGACGGCGGCCACCAGTCCCCGCTCCGCGAGGATCAGTCCGACGGCCGCCCCGAGTCGCCGTCGCAGTGCCTCGTCCCGCGCTGTCGCCCGCTCCGCGAGCACCCGGTCCAGCTCGGCACCGTCCACGCAGGGCTCCAGTCCGGCCGCCGATCCGGCCGATGCCAGCTCCCGCGCCCCGTCCACCAGCGGCCTCGGGTCCGTGATCCCGAGCCGCACCAGTGCCTCGGGCCGCAGCCGGAGCACCGTCACCCGCGTGCCGACCACCTCGCGGACCGCCCACGGCCGGGTGCTCGGCCCGCACAGCGCCGACCCCAGCGCCCGGCGCTCACCGGTCAGGAGGTCGACCCGCTCCCCCGTCCGCTCGCGCAGCACCAGGATCGGCAGCGGCGTCGGCAGCACCAGACGGAACCCGGGGTCACCGGTGGTGAGCTCGGTCAGGTCGTGCACCAGCTCGCCGCGCACCAGCACGCGGCGCCGGTCGGGGACGGTGGTGGCGCTCATCCCCCCATCCTGGCGGATCGCGGGGCGAACGGTCAGTCCTGGGGGCCTTCGGGGCTCAGTCGCCGAACGGCCCGACCCGCACCACGGACCGCGGCCGGGACGCCAGCTCCGCGGCCAGCTCCCGCACCTGCTCGGCGGTGACGGCGCGCAGCCGCTCCAGCGCCTCGCCGGTGGACAGCAGCTCGCCGTGCACCAGCTCGGACTTGCCGAGCCGGCTCATCCGCGACCCGGAGTCCTCCAGGTTCAGCACCAGGCCGCCGGACAGCTGTCCGATCGACCGGCGCAGCTCGGCCTCGGTGATCCCGCCGTCGGCCAGCCGTTCCCACTCGGAGATCAGCAGCTCGGTGACCTGGTCGACCTTGGCCGGGGCGCAGCCCGCGTACAGGCCGAACACTCCGGTGTCGGCGTGCCCGGAGGCGAAGGAGTAGGTGGAGTACGCCAGACCGCGCTTCTCCCGGATCTCCTGGAACAGGCGGGAGGACATCCCGCCGCCCAGCGCCGCGTTCAGCACCGACAGCGTGAACCGGCGCGGGTCGGTGGCGGTGATGCCCACCCCGCCGACCAGCACGTTCGCCTGCTCGGTGCTCCGGGTGACGGTGACCCTGGTCCCACCGTCCGGGACGACGGCGGATGCCGGCCCGGTGGCGGTGCGGCGACCGGCGGGGGCGAGGCCGGGCGGCAGCTCCCAGCCGCCGTCGGTCAGCGCCCGCACCACCTGATCGGCCAGTGCGTCGTGGTCCACCCCGCCCGCGGCGGTGACCACCAGGGTGTCGGGGCGGTAGTGCTGGCGGTAGTGCTCCCACACCGCCTCGCGGGGCACCGCACGGATCGTGTCCGGCGTGCCGCCGATCGGACGGCCCAGCTCGTGGTCGCCCAGCACGACCGAGGCGAAGCGCTCGTGCGCCACGTCGCTCGGGTCGTCGTCGTTCATCGCGAGCTCTTCGAGGATGACCCCGCGCTCGGTCTCCAGCTCGTCGGCGTCCAGCCGGGCGGAGGTGACCATGTCGGCGATCACGTCGGTCGCCATGGACAGGTCCTCGTCGAGCACCCGTGCGTAGAAGCAGGTGTGCTCTTTGCCGGTGGCCGCGTTCGCCTCGCCGCCGACCTCGTCGAAGGCCTCGGCGATGTCCATCGCGGTCCGGCGGGCGGTGCCCTTGAACAGCAGGTGCTCCAGGAAGTGCGTCGAGCCGTGGTGGCCGTCGCTCTCGTCCCGGGACCCGACACCGACCCAGGCGCCCACACTCACCGAGCGCATGCCGGGCACGCGCTCGGTGAGCAGGCGGACCCCGCCGGGCAGGACGGAACGACGGATGTCGTCCCCGTCCTGCCCGGCGGAGGTCAGCTCGGCCCCGGGCTCACCCGGGGCGACGAGCGGGAGAGGCAGTGGCACGTCAGGCGTCAGCCTTCTCGGTCTCGGCAGAGCCGGACCCGTCCGCCGCCTCGTCCACCACCGCGTGCAGCGACAGCTTGCCGCGCGGGTCGATCTCGCCGATCTCGACCTGGACCTTCTGGCCGATCTTCAGCACGTCCTCGACGTTCTCCACCCGCTTGCCGCCGACCAGGCGACGGATCTGCGAGATGTGCAGGAGGCCGTCCTTGCCCGGGGAGAGCGAGACGAAGGCGCCGAAGGTCGTGGTCTTGACCACGGTCCCGACGAAGCGCTCGCCGATCTCGGGCATGTGCGGGTTGGCGATCGCGTTGACCGCCGCCCGCGCGGCCTCCGCCGACGGACCGTCGGTGGCGCCGATGTAGACCGTGCCGTCGTCCTCGATCGAGATGTCGGCGCCGGTCTCCTCCTGGATCTGGTTGATCATCTTGCCCTTCGGGCCGATGACCTCGCCGATCTTGTCGACCGGCACCTTCACGGAGATGACGCGCGGGGCGTTCGGGGACATCTCGTCCGGGACGTCGATGGCCTCGTTCAGCACGTCGAGGATCGCGAGGCGAGCCTCCTTGGCCTGGGTCAGCGCGTCGGCCAGCACGGAGGCGGGGATGCCGTCGAGCTTGGTGTCGAGCTGGATGGCCGTCACGAACTCGCGGGTGCCGGCGACCTTGAAGTCCATGTCACCGAACGCGTCCTCGGCACCCAGGATGTCGGTCAGCGCCGCGTACTTGGTCACGCCGTCCACGGTGTCCGAGACCAGGCCCATGGCGATGCCGGCGACCGGGGCGCGCAGCGGCACACCGGCGTTCAGCAGCGACAGGGTCGAGGCGCAGACCGAGCCCATCGAGGTCGAGCCGTTGGAGCCCAGCGCCTCGGAGACCTGACGGATCGCGTAGGGGAACTCCTCGCGGCTCGGCAGCACCGGCATGAGCGCGCGCTCGGCGAGTGCGCCGTGCCCGATCTCGCGCCGCTTCGGCGAGCCCACCCGGCCGGTCTCACCGGTGGAGTAGGGCGGGAAGTTGTAGTTGTGCATGTACCGCTTGCGGGTCTCCGGGGAGAGCGTGTCCAGCTGCTGCTCCATCCGGAGCATGTTCAGCGTGGTGACACCCATGATCTGGGTCTCGCCGCGCTCGAACAGCGCCGAGCCGTGCACGCGGGGCAGGACCTCGACCTCGGCGGACAGGGTGCGGATGTCCCGCAGGCCGCGGCCGTCGATCCGGAAGCCGTCGGTCAGGATCCGCTGGCGGATGACCTTCTTGTTCACGGAGCGGACCGCGGCGGACAGCTCCTTCTCGCGACCCTCGAAGGTACCGGCGAGCTCGGCCAGGATCTCGGCCTTGACCTCGTCCAGGCGGTTCTCGCGGGTCTGCTTGTCGGCGATGGTCATCGCCTCGCGGATCTTCGCCTCGCCGGCACCCTCGACCGCGGCGTACGCGTCGGGCTGGTAGTCCGGGAAGGTCGGGAAGTCGCGGGTCTCCTTGGCAGCCTGCGCGGCGAGCTGCTGCTGCGCCTCGACCAGGGCCTTGATGAACGGCTTGGACGCCTCCAGGCCCTCGGCGACCACGGCCTCGGTCGGCGCGGTGCCGCCCTCGTCCTTGATCAGGTTCCAGGACTTCTCCGGGGCCTCGGCCTCGATCATGGCGATCGCGACGTCACCGCCCTCGACGACCCGGCCGGCCACCACGATCTCGAAGGTGGCGCGCTCCCGCTCGGTGTACCGGGGGAAGGCGACCCACTGGCCGTCGATCAGCGCGATACGCACCGCGCCGACCGGGCCGGAGAACGGCAGGCCGGAGATCTGGGTGGAGATGGACGCGGCGTTGATCGCCAGCACGTCGTAGGCGTCGTCCGGGTGGATCGCCAGCACGGTGATGACGACCTGGACCTCGTTGCGCAGGCCCTTGACGAACAGGGGACGCAGCGGGCGGTCGATCAGGCGACAGGCCAGGATCGCGTCGGTGGACGGACGACCCTCACGGCGGAAGAACGAGCCGGGGATCTTGCCGGCGGCGTACTGCCGCTCCTCGACGTCCACCGTCAGCGGGAAGAAGTCGAACTGGTCCTTGGGGTGCTTGCCCGCCGTGGTGGCCGACAGCAGGGCGGTCTCGCCGTCCAGGTAGGCCATCGCGGAACCGGCGGCCTGCTTGGCCAGCCGACCGGTCTCGAAGCGGACGGTGCGGGTGCCGAAGCGACCGTTGTCGATCACGGCCTCGGCGAACTGGATCTCGGGACCCTCCACGGGTGCCCTCCTTCGGGTTCGTGAGCCCCCGGGCCGCGGCGGCCTTCGATCGAGGTCCACGGAACGCGTTCCGTGAGCCACTACCGAGGACCGGACGAGACCGGGACGGGCTCGGGTTTGTCCGATGGTGCGTCGGGGACATCCGGCCCCCGACGCAGGACCAGCCCGGACCCCACACGGGGTCCGGGCTGGTCACGCGGTCATCGCCGCAGGCCGAGCCGCTCGATCAGGCTGCGGTAGCGGGTGATGTCGGTCTTCTGCAGGTACGCCTGGAGCCGACGGCGCTGGCCGACCAGCAGCAGCAGGCCGCGCCGGCTGTGGTGGTCGTGCTTGTGCTCCTTGAGGTGCTCGTTCAGGTCGTTGATCCGCCGGGTCAGCAGCGCGATCTGCACCTCCGGGGAGCCGGTGTCGCCCTCGTGGGTGGCGTACTCGGCGATGATGGACTTCTTGGTGTCGATGTCGAGGGGCACGACTCTCCTAGATGTTCGTTGCGCGGTGCTCCGGGGCAGGTCCACCCGGGCGCTCTCGTTCCGCGGCCGTTCTGACGGCGATGCCAGCTTATCAGCTAAGCCCTCAGGACCTCGCGCACCCCGTCGACGTCGGTGTGCATCTGCACGATCAGCGCGTCGATGTCCGTGAACCGCAGGGTCGGCCGCATCCGCGCGACGAACTCCAGCACCACCTTCGCGCCGTACAGGTCCAGGTCGGTGCGGTCCAGCACGTAGGCCTCGACCCGGCGCTGCTCGCCGTCGAAGGTCGGATTGGTGCCGACCGAGATCGCCGCGGGCAGCGGGACGCACGCGGTCGACGGGGTGGCCGGCACCCGCTCCCCGGCCGGCCGCACCACCCGCAGCCATCCGGCGTACACCCCGTCCGCGGGGACCATGCCCTCGGACTCCGGCGCCAGGTTGGCGGTCGGGAAGCCGAGCTCCCGGCCACGGGCGTCGCCGTGCACGACCACCCCGCGCATCCGGTGCGGGTGGCCCAGCACCCGCTCGGCCGCCCGTACGTCCCCGGCGGCCAGCAGCTCACGCACCCAGGTCGAGGACCAGCGCCGGGCTCGACCTTCAGCGCCTTCGGCGCTGGTGGCGTCCGGTGCCCCGATGACGTCCTCGATCACCCGGACCGTGAAGCCGAACCGCTCGCCGAGCTCGCGCATGGTGCCGAGGTCGCCGGCGTTGTCCCGCCCGAAACGTACGTCCCGGCCGACCACGACCGTGCGGGCCCGCAGGCCGTCGACCAGGTAGGTCCGGACGAACTCCTCCGGGGTCTGCCGGGCGAAGTCCATCGTGTAGTCGACCAGCAGGACCGCGTCCAGCCCGGTCCCGGCCAGCAGTTCCAGCCGGTCGGCGTCCCCGGTCAGCAGCGGCGGCGCGGTGTCCGGGCGGTGCACCCGCTGCGGGTGCGGGGTGAAGGTGACGGCCACCGTGGCGAGGCCCGCGATCCGCGCGTCCTCGACCATCCGCGCCAGCACGCTGGTGTGGCCGCGATGCACGCCGTCGAAGTTGCCGATGGTGACCACCGACGGCCCGAAGTCCCCGGGCACCTGCCCGAGTCCGGTCCAGCACTGCACGCGCGGCTCCGCTCCTGTGTACGACGACTGCTTCCGCCCGGGTAAGCCTGCCACGCCTGCCGGGGTGTGGTTCACGCCCCGGCGAACACCAGCACCGGCCGCGCCTGCGGTCCCCGGTCCTCGATCAGTGCCACCAGGGCGCCGTCCGGGCCGATCGCGGCGACGGTGCGCTCGGCCCCGTCGACCCCGCTCGGCGCGATCCGCTGCCCGTGCCCCAGCGCGGTGGCCTCCGCGGCGGTCAGCTCCCGGACCGGGAACGTCGCCCGGGCGGCGTCCGTCAGCGGCAGGGTGTCCAGCGGCACGTCCATCGGCCAGGCCTCCAGCTCGTCCAGCGCGCGGGCGGTCGACACCGGGTACCCGCCGACCCGGGTCCGGCGCAGCATCGTCAGGTGCCCGCCGACCCCGAGCGCGGCACCGAGGTCGCGCGCCAGCGCACGGATGTAGGTCCCGGAGGAGCAGACCACCCGCGCGTCCAGGTCGACCACGCCGTCCACGGCCCGGATCTCCCCGACCTCGAACTCGTGCACCGTCACCGGGCGGGCGGCCAGCTGCACGTCCTCCCCGGCCCGGACCCGGGCGTAGGCGCGCTGCCCGTCGATCTTGATCGCGCTCACCGCGCTGGGCACCTGCTGGATCGCGCCGGTCAGCGCGGCCACCGCCGCGTCGATCCCGTCGGGGACCTCCGGGACCGCGATCCGCCGGACCAGCTCGCCCTCGGCGTCGTCGGTGGTGGTGGACTCCCCCAGCCGGATCGTCGCCCGGTACTCCTTGTCCGCTCCGACGACGTAGGTCAGCAGCTTGGTCGCCCGGCCCACGCCGAGCACCAGGACGCCGGTGGCCATCGGGTCCAGCGTCCCGGCGTGCCCGACCTTGCGGGTCCCGGCCAGCCAGCGCGCCTTGGCGACGACGTCGTGGCTGGTCCACCCGGCGGGCTTGTCGACCACGAGCAGGCCGTCCGCGGCGGTGGGGCGCCGCGGACGGCGTTCGCGTGGCTCAGCGACCATCGTCGTCGAGATCGTCCTCGTCGTCGGCGGGCTTCTTGTAGGGGTCGGCCTCGCCGGCGTACTGGGCCTCCGCGGCCAGCGCGGTGACCTCGCGGTCCCGGCGGGCCGCCTCGAGCAGGGCGGCGTCCAGGTGGGCGGCGGTCTCCGGCACGGCGTCCAGCACGAACTCCAGCGTCGGGGTGAGCCGGACGCCGAGCTGCTTGCCGACCTCGGAGCGGATCAGGCCGGTGGCGCTCTTCAGGGCGGCGGCGCTGCCCCCGCGGGCCTCCTCGTCGCCGAAGACGGTGTAGAACACGCTGGCGTGCTGCAGGTCACCGGTCACCCGGACGTCGGTGACCGTGACGAAGCCGAGGCGCGGGTCCTTGATCCGGGTGTCGATCATCTGCGCGACGACCTGCTGGATCCGGTCGGCGACCTTGCGGGCCCGGGGGTGGTCCACCATGACTGCTCTCTCTTTCCTACGTCAGTGCTGTCCGGAGGATCTTCCCCCGGACGGCGGCGGGCCCGCACCCGCGCGTCGGCGTGGGTGCGGGCCCGTCGATGAGCCGGATCAGGCGCGCGGCTTCTCGCGCATCTCCCAGGTCTCGATGACGTCACCCTCGCGGATGTCGTTGTACGACCCCAGGCCGATACCGCACTCGTAGCCCTCGCGGACCTCGACGGCGTCGTCCTTGAACCGCTTCAGCGAATCGATGGTCAGGTTGTCCCCGATCACGTTGCCGTCGCGGAGCACGCGCGCCTTGCTGTTCCGGCGGATCTCCCCGGAGCGGACCAGCGAACCGGCGATGTTGCCGGCCTTGGAGGAGCGGAACACCTCGCGCACCTCGGCGGTGCCGAGCTGCACCTCCTCGTACTCCGGCTTGAGCATGCCCTTGAGGGCCGCCTCGACGTCGTCGATGGCCGCGTAGATGACCGAGTAGAACTTGACCTCGACGCCCTCGCGGTCCGCGAGCTCCTCGACCCGCTCGCCGAACTTGACGTTGAAGCCGATGATCACGGCGTTGTCCACCGTGGCCAGGTTCACGTCGTTCTGGGTGATCGCGCCGACGCCGCGGTGGATCACGCGCAGCTCGACCTCCTCGCCTACGTCGATCTTGAGCAGCGCGTCCTCCAGGGCCTCGACGGCACCGGAGACGTCACCCTTGATGACCAGGTTGAGGGTCTCGACCTTGCCCAGCTCGAGCGCCTTGGTGAAGTCCTCGAGGCTGATCCGCTTGCGGCGCTTGGCCAGCAGGGCGGCACGCTCGGCGGCCTCACGCTTCTCGGCGATCTGACGGGCGGTGCGCTCGTCCGGTGCCACCAGGAAGGTGTCACCGGCACTCGGCACGGACGCCAGACCCAGGACCTGCACCGGACGGGCCGGGCCCGCCTCGGTGACCGTGTTGCCGTGCTCGTCGAACATGGCGCGCACCCGGCCGTGGGCGGTGCCGGCGACGATCGCGTCACCGACGTGCAGGGTGCCGGACTGGACCAGGACGGTGGCCACGGAACCGCGGCCCTTGTCCAGGTTGGCCTCGATCGCCACACCGCGCGCGTCCTTGTCCGGATTGGCCCGGAGGTCGAGCGCGGCGTCCGCGGTCAGCAGGACGGCCTCCAGCAGCTGGTCGATGCCCATCCGCTGCTTGGCGGAGACGTCGACGAACATGGTGTCGCCGCCGTACTCCTCGGCCACCAGGTTGTACTCGGTGAGCTGCTGACGGATCTTGGCGGGGTTCGACCCCTCCTTGTCCACCTTGTTGACCGCGACCACGATCGGCACACCGGCCGCCTGGGCGTGGTTCAGCGCCTCGACGGTCTGCGGCATCACGCCGTCGTCCGCCGCGACCACCAGGATCGCGATGTCGGTCACCTGCGCACCACGGGCACGCATGGCGGTGAACGCCTCGTGACCCGGGGTGTCGATGAAGGTGATCGGACGGTCGACGCCCTCGTGCTCGGCGCGCACCTGGTACGCACCGATGTGCTGGGTGATGCCGCCGGCCTCACCGGCGACGACGTCCGTGGAACGGATCGCGTCCAGCAGCTTCGTCTTACCGTGGTCGACGTGACCCATGACGGTCACGACCGGCGGACGCGCCTGCAGCTGCGAGTCGTCCTCGTCGGCCAGCTCCTGGTCCAGGTCGATGTCGAAGGACCCGAGCAGCTCGCGGTCCTCCTCCTCGGCCGAGACCATCTCGACCACGTAGCCGAGCTCCGCGGCCAGGGTGCCGAAGGTGTCCTCGTCCAGGGACTGGGTGGCCGTGGCCATCTCGCCCAGGTGGAACAGCACGGTGACCAGCGACGCCGGGTTGGCGTCGATCTTGTCCGCGAAGTCGTTCAGCGAGGCGCCGTGACGCAGGCGGATGACCGTGGAGCCGTTGCCCCGGGGCACCTGCACGCCGCCGAGCGACGGCGCCTGCATCTGCTCGAACTCCTGGCGCTTCGCGCGCTTCGACTTCCGTCCCCGGACCGGACGGCCCCCGGCGCGCCCGAAGGCACCCTGGGTGCTGCCACGACCGCCGGCACCGCGCGGACCGCCGCCGCCACCGGGACGACCGGCGAACCCGCCGCCGCCACCGGGACGACCGGCACCGCCGCCGCCGTAACCGCCGCCACCGCCGGGACGGCCACCGCCGCCGCCGGTACGGGCCGGACGCTCACCCGGACGCCCCACACCACTGGTGGAGCGACCCGGCATCATGCCCGGGTTCGGACGGGGACCGCCGCCGCCACCGGGGCGCGGAGCCGCGGGACGGGGGCCACCCGGACGGGGACCGCCGGGACGCGGACCGCCGGAGCGCTCGCCGCCGCCGGCACCCGCCTGGGCGGCAGGGGCCTCGGAGCGGCGCTCGCCCGGGCGGGGCATGCCCTGCGAGGGCGCGAACGGGTTGTTGCCCGGACGCGGGGCGCCGCCACCGGAGCGCGAGCCGCCGCCGGAGCGGGGCATGCCCTGCGAGGAGGCGAACGGGTTGTTGCCCGGACGGGGACCGCTGGGGCGCGGGGCACCCGGACGGGGCGCCCGCCCGTCGCCGGAGGCCGGGGCCGCCGGGGTCTCGGCCGCGGGGGCCGCCGGAGCGGGCTTCGGGGCCGGAGCGGGCTTGCTCGCGGCGGCCGGAGCCGGGTTCGGGGTCTTCGCCGGGGCGGAGGGCGCCGGGGTCGCCGGTGCGGCCGGGGCCTCCGCCACGGGGGCGGCGGCCGGCTTCGCGGCGGGCTTGGGCGCCGGCTTCGCGGCGGGCTTGGACTCGGCCTTGCTGTCGCCGCCACCTGCGGCGGGGTAGGTGTCCCGCAGCTTGCGGACCACCGGCGGCTCGATCGTCGAGGACGCCGAGCGCACGAACTCACCGAGTTCGTTCAGCTTGGTCATGAGGGTCTTGCTATCGACTCCGAGCTCCTTGGCGAGCTCGTAGACGCGGACCTTGGCCACATCTCTCCCTGTCTCGGTCCGCCCGGACAGGGTCGGACCGTCGTTAGTGCTGGGTACTCATCGCTGGGTACTCATCGGTAGGTGCTCATCGGGCAGCCATCGGCTCTCGACCCGCTTCCCATGTCGACGGTGCTCAAGGCCACCGGAGGTTCCGGCGGCCGGTTCTCCTCAGGCCCCGAGGTGCCGGTGCACCGCGGTCGTGTCCACCGGTCCTGCGATCCGCAGGGCTCGGGGAAACGCACGACGGCGCTCGGCGAGTTCGAGGCAGAGAGGTTCGGGGTGTAGCCACGCCCCCCGGCCCGGCAGCGACCGCGTCACGTCCACCACCAGCTCCCGGGGGTCCGAACCCTCGGGCGTGGCGGCCGTGGCGACGACCCGCGTCAGGGCCGACCTCGGGCCGGTCCGCCGGCATCCCACGCAGGTACGGACAGGATTCGACCTGCCGCGCGCACGGGGGATGTCGGGCATGACCTGCCCAGCCGCTGCCAGTCTAGCGCGCGTGGTCAACGGCGATGACCGTCGGCCTCCGCGACGGGCCGCCCGGACGCCTCCGGAGCCGACGCGGCGTCGGACCGGATGTCGATCCGCCAGCCGGTGAGCTTCGCGGCGAGGCGGGCGTTCTGGCCCTCCTTGCCGATGGCCAGCGACAGCTGGTAGTCCGGCACGACCACCCGCGCGGCCCGGGTGTCCGGGTCCACCACCGTGACGGAGACCACGCGGGCCGGCGACAGCGCGTGCGCCACCATCTCCCCCGGGTCGTCCGAGTGGTCGACGATGTCGATCTTCTCGCCCTGGAGCTCGGCCATCACCGCGCGGACCCGGGCGCCCATCGGGCCGATGCAGGCACCCTTGGCGCCCAGACCCTGGACGTGCGAGCGCACGGCCATCTTGGTGCGGTGCCCGGACTCGCGGGCCAGCGCGGTGATCTCGACGCTGCCCTCGGCGATCTCCGGCACCTCCAGCTCGAACAGCTTGCGCACCAGGTTCGGGTGGGTGCGGGACAGCGTGATCTGGGGGCCCTTGGGACCACGGGACACGTCCAGCACGTAGGCCCGGATCCGGGCGCCGTGGGTGTACTCCTCGCCGGGGACCTGCTCGTGCTGGGGCAGCACGGCCTCGGTGCCGCCGACGTCCACCAGCACCACCCGCGGGTCGCGACCCTGCTGGATGACGCCCGAGAGCACCTCGCCCTGCTTGTCGCGGAACTGGCCCAGCACCTGGTCGTCCTCGGCGTCGCGCAGCCGCTGCACGATCACCTGACGGGCGGTGGCGGTGGCGATCCGGCCGAAGCCGGACGGGGTGTGCTCGAACTCCGGGCCCAGCTCGGTGCGCGGCGGGGCGGCGGTGAAGTCGCGGTCGCCGCTCGCGGTGTCGTCGTCGTCCGGGGTCCCGGCCGGCTCGGCGGCCGCGACGGTGATCCGCTCGCGGGCCCACACCGTCACATGACCGGACCGGCGGTCCAGCTCCACCCGGGCGTCCGGGTAGGCGTCCGGAGTGCGGTGGTACGCGGAGAGCAGCGCCTGCTCGATCGCGGAGACCAGGACGTCCAGGCTGATCTCGCGCTCGCGCTCGATCAACCGCAGTGCCTGCATGTCGATGTCCATCTCAGTCCTCCTCGTCCTTGCCGCCGCGCAGCTCCACCTCGACCACACCCGCGCGCACCGCCGACAACGGCGTGCGCACCGGCTCGCCCACCTTGGGCGGACGACCCTTCACCCCGGGGGTCTCCGGGGTCACGACCAGTGTCGCCTCGGCGTCGCCCTCCGGCTCCACCCCGACCAGTCGCCCGCGCAGCGGGTCGCCCTCGGCCAGCTCCAGCACCACCAGGCGCCCGATGGCACGCGTGTAGTGGCGGCGGGCGGTCAACGGCGCCGTGGCGCCCCGGGTCGAGACCTCCAGGGTGTACCGCTCCGGCAGGCGGTGGTCCACACCGTCCAACGTGTCGGCGACCGAGCGGGTGACGGCGGCGACCGCGTCCAGGTCCACCGAGTCGTCGGCGTCCTCCGGCGCGTCGACCACGACCCGCAGCACGTGGCGTCCGCTCTCGCGCACCAGCTCCACGTCCTCCAGCCACAGACCGGCGGCGGACACCAGGGGTTCCACGAGCTGGCGGATCTCGCTGCTCGGCGCGGACATAAGTCCTCCTGAAGTCGGCTTCCTCGGACGGACACCGACCGGCGAGGCGAGAGCTGACGTTGTGTGGTTGTCATTCCTTGCGCGTCGCGTCGGCACGGCGGACCGTCCCTTGCTGGCCCCAGCCTACTGACTCCGGAGGGCGGTGCAGTTCATGGCAGGATCGCGCGTGATGAGCACCACGTCCGCGCCCCGTCCCCGCCACCGTCTCGCGGCGCTGGCCGCCGTCGTCGTGCTGGCCTTGTCCGGCTGCGGACTGCGCCTGGAGACACCCGAGCCCACCGAGCCGTCGCCGGACGCCGCGGAGACTCTGCGGGCGTCCTCGGTGGACGACGCCCTGGCACTGGCCGACGGAGCCGGGCAGCTGCTGCCCGACGCGGATCCGGCCGTCACCACCGTCCTGACCCTGGTGCACGACGCCGCGACCGGCCAGGCCGAGCAGCTGGGCGGGGTGTACGAGTCCGGGCTGCCGGATCCGACCCCGTCTCCGTCGGCCTCGACGACCGCGTTGTCCGGGACCGACGAGCTGCTCACCCTGTTGGGCAGCACCGCGGTCCGTGCCCGGTCGGACGCCCTGTCCGCCACCGACCCGCAGATGGCCCGGCTGCTCGCCGTGATCGCGGCCGCCCGGGCGCAGCAGGCCGTGCAGCTGGCCGGGGTGCTCGGCACCGAGGTCCCGGCGCTCACCGCGGAACCCGCCGCGGACCCCGGATCCGAGCCGACGGCGACCGACGGCGACGGCTCCGGGTCGGGCGACGGCGCCGCCACCAGCGCGCCCGCCGGGCTGGACACCACCACGCTGAGCGCACTCACCGCCGCCGAGGACCAGGCCGGCTTCGGCTACGAGGTCGCCGCGTCCCGGCTGTCCGGCGACGCCCGTGCCGACGCGCTCGCGGCCGCCCGGTCGCACCGGGCCCGCGCGGAGGACTGGGCGCAGCAGGCCGGGATCTCGGGCACCTCCCAGGATCCGCGCCGGGTGACGTACGCGCTGGGCGGCACCCCCGCCGACACCGACGCGGTGCGCACCTTCTGCGCCGGCCTGGAGCGACAGCTCACCGACGTCCACGCCGACGCCGTCCTGGCCAGCGGGGCCGACTCGACCGACCGCACCGTGCTGGTCGACCGGCTGCGCACCGCGGCCGTGGATCTGCTCGGCTGGGGCGGGACGGCCACCGCGTTCCCGGGGATGGACGGGCTGACCGCCACCTCCTGACCCCGCGCGCGCGACGGCCCGGCCGAGGAGTCCCCGACCGGGCCGTTCACGCGGGACGATCAGGCCAGCAGGCCGTCCACCAGCTCGGCCACCCGATCGGCGGCCTGGTCCACCGGGACCTGCTCGGACTGCGGGCCGTCGGCGGTGACCACCCGGGGGCGGACCTCGACCAGGCCGTCCGCCAGACCCCGGCCGACCACGACCACCAGCGGGACGCCCAGCAGCTCCGCGTCGGCGAACTTCACACCCGGCGAGACCTTCGGCCGGTCGTCGTACAGCACCTCGATGCCACGGGCGTCCAGGGTGCCGGCGAGGGCCTCGGCCGCCTCGAACACGGCCGGGTCCTTGCCGGTCGCGACCACGTGCACCTGGGCGGGCGCGACCTTGGCCGGCCATGCCAGACCCTTGGCGTCGTGGTTCGCCTCGGCCAGCGACGCCAGCACCCGGGTCACCCCGATGCCGTAGGAGCCCATCGTGACCACCTGGGACTTGCCGTTCTGGTCCAGGACGGTCAGGCCGAGCGCCTGGGCGTACTTGCGGCCCAGCGCGAAGATGTGGCCGATCTCGATGCCGCGGGCCAGCTCCAGCGGACCGGAGCCGTCCGGGGCCTCGTCACCGGCCCGCACCTCGGCGGCCTCGACGGTGCCGTCCGCGGTGAAGTCCCGGCCCGCCACCAGGTCGAAGACGTGCCGACCGGGCTGGTCGGCGCCGGTGATCCACCGGGTGCCGGTGACCACGCGCGGGTCCAGCAGGTAGCGCACCGCGGTGCGGCCCTCGTCGCCGACGGCCGTGCCGTCCAGGTTCGGGCCGAGCACCCCCGGGCCGATGTAGCCCTTCACCAGCTCGGGGTGCGCGGCGAAGTCGGCCTCGACCGCGGTCTCCACCTCGGCCGGGGAGACGTTGGCCTCCAGCCGCTTGAGGTCGACCTCGCGGTCACCGGGCAGGCCGACGACCAGGAGCTCGCGCTCGCCGGTGGGGTGCACCAGCGCCAGCACCACGTTCTTCAGGGTGTCGGCCGCGGTCCAGGCCCGGTCGGGACGCGGGTGGGCGGCGTTGGCCACCGCGACCAGCGACTCGATGGTCGGGGTGTCCGGGGTGTCCTCGACGTGCGCGGCCGGGGCGTCGGCGAAGTCCAGGGCGGGCGGGGCCACCGTGGTGACGGCCTCCACGTTCGCCGCGTAGCCGCCGGGCGACCGCACGAAGGTGTCCTCGCCGATCGCCGTCGGGGTGAGGAACTCCTCGGACCGGGAGCCGCCCATCGCGCCGGAGGTCGCCGCCACGATCACGTACTCCAGGCCCAGCCGGTCGAAGATCCGCTGGTAGGCGGCCCGCTGACGCTGGTAGGACGCCTCCAGGCCCTCGTCGTCCAGGTCGAAGGAGTAGGCGTCCTTCATGATGAACTCGCGGCCCCGGATCAGGCCGGCGCGCGGACGGGCCTCGTCGCGGTACTTGGTCTGGATCTGGTAGAGCGCCAGCGGCAGCTCCTTGTAGGACGAGTACAGGTCCTTGACCAGGAGGGTGAACATCTCCTCGTGGGTGGGCGCCAGCAGGTAGTCCACTTCGCGGCGGTCCTTGAGCCGGAACAGGTTCGGGCCGTACTCGGTCCAGCGGCCGGTCGCCTCGTAGGGCTCCCGGGGCAGCAGCGCCGGGAAGTGCACCTCCTGCGCACCCGCCGCGTCCATCTCCTCGCGGACCACCTGCTCCACCTTGGCCAGCACCCGCAGACCCAGCGGCAGCCAGGTGTAGATCCCCGGGGCGGCACGGCGGATGTATCCCGCGCGGATGAGCAGCTTGTGGCTGGCCACCTCGGCGTCGGCGGGGTCCTCACGCAGCGTGCGGAGGAAGAGCGTGGACAGGCGTAGCAGCATGGGCAGCAGCCTAGTGCGGCCCGGGGTGTCCCTCGCGAGCCCTCGGTCGCGGGTCGGATCCGCCGCGCGATCGGCGAGGGAGCGCCCGGCCGGTCCCCTGTGCTTCCCGGCCGGACGTCCCCTCACGACCGAACCGGCGCGAGCGCCGGATCGTCGCTCCCCCACACCGGTCGAGGACCGGCCCCTGCTGTGGGGTGCGCCCCGTGACCGGGGTGCACCGCCGAGCCTAAGTCATGGCGGCTGTGACTCGGAAATCGCGCCCATGACAGGGTGTCTGCGCCACCATGGGTCCATGCCCGAGCTGCCCGAGGTGGAGTCCCTCGCCCGCTTCCTCGACGACCGCACCGCGGACCGCGCGGTCGTCGCGGTCGAGGTCGGGGCGATCAGCGCGCTGAAGACCTTCGCCCCGCCGCCGGACGCGCTGGTGGGTGCCCGGGTCTCCGGCGCGACGCGGCACGGCAAGTGGCTGGACCTGACGGTCGGCGACCTGCACCTGGTGTTCCACCTGGCCCGCGCGGGCTGGCTGCGGTGGTCCGACGCGCTGCCCGCCACACCGGTCCGGCCGGGGCGCTCGCCGCTCGCCCTGCGGGTCCGGCTCGACGACGGGTCCGGCTTCGACCTGACCGAGGCGGGCACCCGCAAACGACTCGCGGTCCACCTGGTGACCGACCCGGACCAGGTGCCCCAGGTCTCCTCCCTCGGTGTCGAGCCGCTGGCGCCGGAGTTCACCGTCGACCGGTTCGCCTCCCTGCTCGCCGCCAAGAACCAGCAGGTCAAGGGGGTGCTGCGCGACCAGCACCTGATCGCCGGGATCGGGAACGCCTACTCGGACGAGATCCTGCTGGTCGCCCGGACCAGCCCGTTCGCGCTCACCCGCTCGCTCGACCCGGAACAGGTCGCCCGGCTGCACGCGGCGGTGCTGTCGGTCCTGACCGAGGCGGTCGAGGCCTCCGCCGGACGCCCGGCGGCCGAGCTCAAGGACGCCAAGCGGCGAGGGATGCGGGTGCACGGGCGGACCGGGGAGCCGTGCCCGGGCTGGGACGGCGTGCCGTGCGGGGACACGGTGCACGAGGTGTCGTTCGCGGACTCGTCGCTGCAGTACTGCCCGACCTGCCAGACCGGGGGCAAGCCGCTCGCGGACCGGCGGATGTCGCGGTTGCTGCGTTAGAACAGGACCGTGGCGAACGTGCCCACCTGCCGGAACCCGACGGTCCGGTAGGCCGCCAGCGCCCGGGCGTTGTAGCCGTTGGCGTAGAGCGACACCACCGGGGCCACCTGCTGCCGGGTCTGCGCGACCACGGCCGCCATCCCGGACTCGGACAGCCCCTCGCCCCGGCGGTCCGGTCGCACCCAGACCCCCTGCACCTGGGCCACCCCACCGGCGACCGCACCCAGCTCGGCCTTGAAGACCACCCGTCCGGAGGCGTCCGTCCGGACGTAGGACCGCCGGTCCCGGATCAGACCGTGCACCCGGGCCTCGTAGGCGCCGCCGGACCCGGCCAGCGGGGAGTAGCCGACCTCCTCGGTGAACATCTGCACGCAGGCGGGCAGCAGGGCGTCGAACTCCTCCGCACGGCTCAGCCGCACCTCCGGGTCCGCGGCGACCGCGGGCTCGTGGTCGAGCACCATCGACGGCTGGTCGTCCCGGACCTCCCGGACCCGGCCCCAGGCGGGTCGCAACCGGTCCCACAGGCCCAGGGCGGCCGGGGCCTCCCCCACGATCGACGAGCAGCGGCGCCCCTGCGCACGGCCGAAGGCGCCGAAGGCCTCCACGGCGTGCTCGACGATCTCCGCGCCGCGCGCGGGGTCCACGTCGGGCAGGGACGGGATCACCGGGACCAGGTTCGCCCCGGACCAGCAGATCGCGACGAGCAGGCCGTCGACCTCGTAGCCCCACAGGTGCCCGCCGGTGCGGTGCAGTCCGATCCGGGCGGCCTGCTCCAACCGGACCGTGGCGAGCACGGACGCCACCGGGTCCAGTGCGCACACCGCGAGCGCCGCGGGCAGGTCCTGGTCGCCGAGCACCCGGCCGGTGCCCGGTCCGCTCCGGACCCCCGTCCCCGCTGCCGTCACCAGGTTCCTCATGAGACCTGCACCACCGGGGCGGCGCCCTCCATCTGCTCCATGCCGTCGGCGATCCGCATCGCCTCGTCGATCAGCGTCTCCACGATCAGCGCCTCGGGGACCGTGCGGACCACCTCGCCCTTGACGAAGATCTGGCCCTTGCCGTTCCCGGAGGCCACCCCGAGATCGGCCTCCCGGGCCTCCCCCGGTCCGTTCACCACGCACCCCATCACCGCCACCCTCAGCGGGACGGTCAGCCCCTCCAGTCCGGCGGTCACCCGCTCGGCCAGGTCGTACACGTCCACCTGGGCCCGGCCGCAGGACGGGCAGGAGACGATCTCCAGCTTGCGCGGCCGCAGGTTCAGCGACTGGAGGATCTGGATGCCGACCTTGACCTCCTCCACCGGCGGCGCGGACAGCGACACCCGGATGGTGTCGCCGATCCCCTGGCTCAGCAGTGCGCCGAACGCGGTGGCGGACTTGATCGTGCCCTGGAACGCCGGGCCGGCCTCGGTCACGCCGAGGTGCAACGGCCAGTCCCCCCGCTCGGACAGCAGCTCGTAGGCCCGCACCGTGACCACCGGATCGTGGTGCTTGACCGAGATCTTGAAGTCGTGGAAGTCGTGCTCCTCGAACAGCGAGGCCTCCCAGACCGCGGACTCGACCAGCGCCTCCGGGGTGGCCTTGCCGTACTTCGCGAGCAGCCGAGGATCGAGGGAACCCGCGTTCACGCCGATCCGCAGCGACACGTCGGCCTGTTCGGCAGCCCGTGCGATCTGGCGCACCTGGTCGTCGAACTTGCGGATGTTGCCCGGGTTGACCCGCACCGCGGCGCAGCCCGCGTCGATCGCCGCGTAGACGTACCGGGGCTGGAAGTGGATGTCCGCGACGACCGGGATCTGCGACTTGCGCGCAATGGCCGGCAGCGCGTCGGCGTCGTCCTGGGTGGGCACCGCCACCCGGACGATGTCGCAGCCCGCGGCGGTCAGCTCGGCGATCTGCTGCAGGGTGGCGTTCACGTCCGCGGTCACCGTGGTGGTCATCGACTGGACGCTGACCGGCGCGTCACCGCCGACCTCCACCGATCCCACCCGGATCTTCCTGGTGGGGCGGCGCGGGGCCAGCACCGGGGGTGGCGCTTCGGGCATCCCCAGGGCGATCGGCGTGGTCACCGAGTCATCATCGCACCGTGGTCCGGGCCCGCACCTCGGGATCAGCCGGTGACCGGGTTGACGATGTCGGCCAGCATCAGGACCAGGCTCATGCCGCCGAGCAGCACGAACACCCCGAGCGCGAGCGGCTGCAGCCGTGCGGCGTCGGCCGGCCGGGGCCGGGGCAGTCGGCGCAGCCGGGCGAACTGGCGCTTGATCCCCTCCCAGAGCGCCGCGGCGACGTGGCCGCCGTCCAGCGGCACCAGCGGAATCAGGTTGAAGACGAAGAGCGCCAGGTTCAGCGAGGCCAGCAGGGACAGCATGCTGGCGATCCGCTCGGCGATGCCGAAGCCGACCGCGTCCGAGGAACCGATCTGCCCGGCGATCTGCCCGACTCCCACCAGGCTGATCACACCGTTCGCATCCCGCTCACCCCCGCTGAACGCCGAGGTCACCGTGTCGAACACCGTCACCGGCAGCTGCAGCACCGCCTGAGCGGTCTGCCAGGTGGCCTGGGCGGTCACCGTCAACGCCTCGGACACCGGCTGCCGGACCAGTTCGGTGCCGGGGCCGATCCCGACGAAGCCCACCTCCGAGGTGACCGCGTCGCCGTTCGCGTCGGTGACGGCCTGACCGTCGGCGTCCACCTCCGGACGCTCGGCGGCGACCGGGGTCAGCTCCAGGGTCAGCTGCTGCCCGTCGCGCTCGACCACGATCGGCACGGTCTGTCCCGCGTCGCCGCGGATCAGCTGGGACACCTGGTTCCAGGAGTCGATCGCCTGGCCGTCGTAGGACACGATCGTGTCCCCCGGCTGCAGCCCCGCCGCGGCACCGGGCGCCTGCACGTCGTCGTCGGAGCAGGCCGTCGCGGTGGAGCCGGCCGGGAGCACGCACTCGTTGACCGAGGCCAGCGTGGTGGAGGACTGCGGGGTGCCGATGCCGACGTAGACCACGCCGAGCAGCACGACGGCGATCACCAGGTTCATCACCGGGCCGCCGAGCATCACCACCAGCTTCTTGGGGGTGGACAGCCGGTAGAACGCCCGGTGGTCCTCACCCGGGCGGATCTCCTCGGCGCTCGCCTCCCGGGCCTCCGCGGAGATCCGGCTGAAGAAGCCGCGCACCGGCGGGTTCCCCACCGCCTCCGGGGTCGGGTACATCCCGATCAGCCGGACGTAGCCGCCGAGCGGGATCGCCTTCACGCCGTACTCGGTCTCGCCCTTGGTCCGCGACCACAGGGTGGGCCCGAACCCGACCATGTACTGGCTGACCCGGACGCCGAACCTCTTGGCGGGCACCATGTGCCCGACCTCGTGCAGCGCGATGGAGACCAGCACGCCCACGACCAGGATCACGACACCGATCGTGTAGGCCATCGTCACTCCATCCTCGCTCCGGAACCGCACCATCGTGCCGCAGATTCCTGGATGCGCGCTGGACGTTCAGTGATCGCCCACCCCGATGTCGGCCACCACCCGGTTCCGGCCGGCCCGTTTGGCCTGGTACATCAAGGCGTCCGCCCGGGCCATGACCTCCTGCGGTCCCTCGCCCGGCCGGAGCATCGTCACCCCGATGCTCGCCGTGACCGGCACCCCGACCTGGGCGTCCACCGCCTCGGGCAGCGCGCGGCGCAACCGGTCCGCGATCGCCCCCGCGGCCGCCCCGTCCAGCCCCGGCGCCACCGCGACGAACTCCTCGCCGCCCAGCCGCGCCACCAGGTCCCCGGAGCGCAATCCCCGCTCCAGCACTGCCGCCACCGCCGCCAGCACCCGGTCCCCGGTGTCGTGCCCGTGATCGTCGTTGACCTCCTTGAACCGGTCCAGGTCCAGGTACACCAGGGCCACCGGCATCCCCGCGTCGACCAGCCGGGACTGGAACACCAGCTCGTCCTCCAGCCGCCGGCGGTTCGCCGCCCCGGTCAGCGGGTCCCGGTAGGCCATCTCCCGCATGCTGGCCGCCTCAGCGTTGGCGGTCCGGGCCGCCTGAAACGCCCGGGCAGCCTGCTCCTTGCTCCGGGACAGCACGTGCAGCATCGCCGCGAGCACGCCGAGGTAGATGCCGTAGCGCACCAGGTCCAGCACGTGTCCGGTGTCCCGCGGTGCGTTCGTCAGCCCGATCGTCCCGACCGCCAGCACCGCCAGCGCCACCGTGGCCGCGTGCGCCCCGGCCTGCCGGGTGGAGAACACCAGGTACCCGATCACGGTGAACAGCGCCAGGCCCATGAACACGGTGGGGAACAGCGAGTCCCAGCCGCCCCCCTGATCCGGCGGGGTCGACAGCCGCGCCGCGAGCATGGCGAGCCAGACCAGGTCCAACCCGGTCAGCACCAGGCGGGAGACCGGCAGCACCGCCCACGGCCGGCGCAGCACCAGCCACGCGAAGACCGTGATCACGGCGACGAGCACCGGGGACGTCCACCGCACCATCAGGTCGGACCAGCGCAGCACCGCGACCACCAGCACCGACACCAGGCCCACCGCCAGGCACACCAGCAGCACGCGCCGGATCGCTCCGGTGGTGGGGTCGTCGGAACGGCGCGCGATCGGCACCTCACGGTGCGGTGCGCTCATGCGGGCACCGTACCTGCGGCCGCCTGCGACCGTCGCCCACCGGAAGGCGACTTCACCCAGGACTTCATCCCCCGCGCGCCCCGTTGCCCCGTGGCAGCCGTCGGCCGATGCTGGGCGCATGAGCCTGCCCGCGCTGGCCTGGCGCTCCGAGACCGCGCCCCGCCGCACCGTGCTCTGGCACGACACCGCCCCGGGGCGGACCCCCACGCTCCCCCTGGACGGCGACACCACCGCCGACGTGGTCGTGATCGGCGGCGGCGCCGGCGGGCTGTGGGCGGCGTGGGCCCTGCTGGACGCCGACCCCGCCCTCGACCTGGTGCTGGTCGAGGCCGGGTCGATCGCCGACGGGGCGAGCGGGCGCGGGCTGGGCGCCTGCTCCGCCTGGTCCGGCGGCACCGTGCACCGGGGCGGCCCTCACGGCCTCGACACCGCGCTGCTCCGGGACGCCGTGGTCGAGGTCGGCGGCACCGCGGCGGCCGAGCAGATCGCGTGCGACTTCCGGTACCGGGGCGCGATCCGGGTCGCCCGGGACCCCCGCGCGCTCACCCGGCTCCGCGCCGCGGTGGATCCCGCCGCGGAGGACCGCGAGCTGGACCGCTCGGCACTGGCCCGTCGCCTGCTGCTGGCCGGTGGGCACGGGGCGCTCAGCACCCCCGACTGCGCGACCACCCAGCCCACGCTGCTGCTGCACGGGCTCGCCGAGGCCCTGGTCGCCCGGGGCGGCCGGATCGCCGAGCACACCCGGGCGCTGCGGATCAGCCCCGGCGCGGTCGTGACCGATCAGGGCATCGTCCGGGCGGAGCGGATCGTGCAGGCCACCGGGGCGGCGACCGTGCCCGGCGGCAGCTGGTCGCCGCGCCCGGTCGCCGAGACCGCCATCGCCACCTCCGCGGTGGATCCCGGGGTGTGGGAGCGGGTCGG
The DNA here is from genome assembly GCF_025642745.1 of Cellulomonas sp. RIT-PI-Y. Lineage (GTDB taxonomy): Bacteria > Actinomycetota > Actinomycetes > Actinomycetales > Cellulomonadaceae > Cellulomonas. Next base: position 4,112 of record NZ_JANZKP010000035.1, on the reverse strand, counting down.
GCTGCGCCGCGGGCAGCTCCTGCACGTGGCCGGGCGGTCCGACCTGCGGGCTGTGCGCACCGCGGACGACCGTCTGGTGCTGGTCGGTGCCACCGCCGCGCCGGGGCTGCTGGGGCGGTTCCGGCCGGGCGATCCGGCGCTCAGGGCGCTCGCGGGCGAGCTCGCCGCACTGCTGCCGGATCTGGCGACCGCGCCGATCAGCCACACCTGGTCCTGGACCCGGGCCGCCACGGCCACCCATCCGGTCGGGGTCGCCGCCGACGGACTGGCCTGGATCGGTGGTCACGGCCCGGAGCCGGTGGCGGCCGCCAATCTGTCCGGCCGGGTGCTCGCCGACCTCCTGACCGGTTCCGACAGCGCCCTCACCCGAGTCGGTACCCACGGCTGGGACTGAGCCCGCGCGGCGGGGGTCAGGCGCGGCCGAGCAGCTCCTGGGCGCGGGCGTGCGCCCACTGCTGGGCGGCCAGGACCTGGTCCAGGGTGGTGTGCCGACCCGCGTCGGCGTGCTCGCCGAGCACGCGTTCGACGGTCTGCACGATCGCCGGGAAGCCGCAGCCGCCCGCGAGGAAGGCCGCGACCGCGACCTCGTTCGCCGCGTTCAGCACCGCCGGGTGGGTCGCGGAGGCCGCCACCGCGGACCGGGCCAGCTCGACCGCGGGGAAGGTTCCGTCGTCCACCGGCTCGAAGGTCCAGGCGGCGGCCCGGGTCCAGTCGCAGCCGGGCACCGCGCCGGGCACCCGGTCCGGCCAGCCGAGACCCAGCGCGATCGGCAGGCGCATGTCCGGCGGGGACGCCTGCACCAGGGTCGACCCGTCGGTGAACTCGACCATCGAGTGCACCACCGACTGCGGATGCACCACGACGTCGATCCGCTCCGCCGGGACGTCGAACAGCCAGTGCGCCTCGATCAGCTCCAGTCCCTTGTTCACCAGGGTCGCCGAGTTGATCGACACCACCGGGCCCATCCGCCAGGTCGGGTGCGCGAGCGCCTGCTCCGGGGTGACCGCGGCCAGTTCCGCCGCGCGGCGCCCCCGGAACGGGCCGCCCGAAGCGGTCAGCACCAGGCGGGCGACCTCGTCCCGCCGCCCGCCCCGCAGCGCCTGGGCGATCGCGGAGTGCTCGGAGTCCACCGGAACGATCTGGTCCGGCCGCTGCTGGGCCGCCCGCACCAGGGCGCCGCCCACCACCAGGGACTCCTTGTTGGCCAGCGCGAGGGTGTTCCCCGCCCCGAGGGCCGCCAGGGTCGCACCGAGTCCGACCGCGCCGGTGATGCCGTTCAGCACCACGTCCGTCGGCCGGGCGGCCAGCTGCGCGGCGGCCTCCGGCCCGGTCAGCAGCTCGATCCCGGCCTGTCGCAGCCCGGCCTCGGCGGCGTGCCGGGTGTACGCGGCGAAGACCGTGCCGGCCGCGGCGGGATCTGCCACGGCCACCGCGGTCGCCCCCAACCGGACCGCCTGGGCGGCCACGGCGTCCGGGTCCGCACCACCCGCGGCGATCCCGGTCACCCGGAAACGATCGGGCGCACGCAGCACCACGTCCTCGGCCTGACGCCCGATCGATCCGGTGGAGCCGAGCAGGACGACGTCACGACGGGCGGTCATCCCGCGGGGCTCACTCAGCGGCGAGCAGCACGTCGACCGCGCGCTCGAGGAACGCGTCGACCGGTCCCTCGGCGTAGGCGTGCGCGCCCTTGGCCCGGGCGAAGACCGTGGTGCGCAGCTCCTGCGCGGCCAGCGGCTCGTTCCGGTCGAAGTAGGCGATCAGCCGGTGGCACACCGCGTCCACCTGCTCGGCGTCGTAGCCCGGCTTGCGACCGGCCGGGGCGGCGAACCGCTCCCCGTCGGGTCGGGTCAGCCGGCCGTAGAGCGTGCGGGCCTGGTCGGCCAGGTGCTCCAGCCAGGCCTGGCGGCCGCGCTCGTTGATGAAGTCCGCACGCGAGCGGGCGACGAACGCCGCCTCCAGCCGGTCCAGCGCCGCGTCGACCGCCGTGGTGGAGTAGCCGTGCCGCACCAGGTCGAAGGCGACGGTCCGGACGTCCTTGCCGGTCAGCGCACCGGCGGGGCCCTGCTCGTAGACGGTCCGGGCGTGAGCGAAGAAGTCGTCGACCTCCTCCGTGTGGTACCCGGTCTTCAGACCGGCCACCGTCCGGAACATGACCCCGTCGCTCATTCTCAGTCCTCCTCAGCCGCCAGCTGACCGCAGGCGCCGTCGATGTCGCTGCCCCGGGTGTCCCGCACCGTGGTCGGGATGCCGTGTGCGCGCAAGCGTGCCACGAACTCGGCCTCGACCGCAGGATCGCTCGCCGTCCACTTCGAACCCGGGGTCGGATTCAGCGGGATCGGGTTGCAGTGCACCCACCCGCGGCCGCGCCGGTTCAGCTCGGTGCCGAGCAGGTCGGCGCGCCAGGCCTGGTCGTTGATGTCCCGCATCAGCGCGTACTCGATCGACACCCGGCGACCGGTGGCCTCGAAGTACCGGCGGGCGGAGTCGAGGACCTGCTTCACCGAGAACTTCTCGTTCATCGGCACCAGCTCGGAGCGCAGCTCGTCGTCCGGCGCGTGCAGGGACAGCGCCAGGGTCACCGGGATGCCCTCCGCGGCCAGCCGGTCCATCGCCGGGGCGAGCCCCACCGTCGACACGGTGATGTTGCGGGCGCTCATCCCGAAGCCCTCGGGCGTCGGGGCGGTCAGCGCGCGCACGGTCGCCATCACGGTCTTGTAGTTGGCCAGCGGCTCGCCCATGCCCATGAACACCACGTTCGACAGCCGGGTGTCACCGCCGGGCACCTCACCGGCGGCCAGCGAGCGGGCGGCGGAGCGCACCTGCTCGATGATCTCGGCCGGGGACAGGTTCCGGGTCAGGCCCAGCTGGCCGGTGGCGCAGAACGGACACGCCATGCCGCAGCCGGCCTGGGAGGACACGCAGAGCGTCGAGCGGTTGGCGTAGCGCATCAGCACCGACTCGACCTTGGCGCCGTCGAACAGGTGCCAGAGCGTCTTGACCGTGGTGCCGCCGTCCGCGCGCAGCGTGCGCGCCGGGGTGAGCAGCTCCGGGAACATCGCCTCGACCAGCGCGTCACGGCTCGACGCGGGCAGGTCGGTCATCGCCGACGGATCGGAGGTGAGGTGGCTGAAGTAGTGCGTCGCCAGCTGCTTGGCGCGCAGCGGCTTCTCCCCGAGCTCGACGACCTTCGCCACCCGCTCGGCCGGCGTGAGGTCGGCGAAGTGCTTCGGCGGCTTGCCGCGGGCACCCCGGGCGGGGGTGGACAGGTTGAGGGCGACGGGGGTCGTGGTCATGCGAGGCTCCGGCGAGTTGTCGGCGAGGTGCGGGGGCGGGTGCGCGGTCAGGCCGCGACCGGCTGCAGCGCGTGCAGCAGCAGGTAGATCACGGGGGCGGCGAGCAGCAGCGAGTCGATCCGGTCCAGCACACCACCATGGCCGGGGAGCACACTGCCCATGTCCTTGAGCTCGAGGTCCCGCTTCAGCAACGACTCCGCGAGATCGCCCAGGGTGGCCACCGCCACCGCCGCGACCCCGAGCAGCGCACCGACCGCAGGGTCCCCGTCGAACATGAGGTGCACACCGAGCACCCCGACCACACAGGCCAACACCAGGGACCCCGCCAAACCTTCCCAGGTCTTCTTGGGACTCACGGCGGGTGCCAGCGGATGCCGCCCGATCAGCACGCCGACGACGTATCCGCCGGTGTCGTTCGCGACGCAGAGCAGCACGAACAGCGCGACCCGCGCCGCGCCGTCCTCCGCCGCCAGCATCAGCATGACGAACCCGCCCATCAGGGGCAGGTAGGCGGCCGCCAGCGTCCCGGAGGTGGCGTCCCGCAGCGCGGCCGGGCCCGACCCGTCCAGGACCCGCCAGATCACCAGCCCGCCCACGGTCAGCACGAAGGCGACGAACAGCGCCTCCGGACCGGCCACGTAGGCGGAGACCAGGATGCCGATGTCCCCGACCAGCAGCGGCAGCAGCGGGATGTGCACCCCGCGCCGGCCGAAGGCCTGGGCCAGCTCCCAGATCCCGACGCCCACCGCGATCACCGCCACCGCCCCGAAGAGCTCCTTGCGGAAGATCAACGAGGCCGCGACGACGACGAGCAGG
>NZ_JANZKP010000034.1 GCF_025642745.1 Cellulomonas sp. RIT-PI-Y | reverse complement strand
TCCGGCCCCGAGGTGTCCCACCGGAACCGACCTCTCCGCGACAACACACTCCCGCCACCCACGCACCAGAGCCGATCCCGCCGAGAAGCCACTCTGTGTCGTTGACCGGGCGGTTTGTCCGACGCGACATGGCTTCTCGGCGACGGTAGGGACGCGCGCGGGTGCGCGTCAGTCGTCGCGAGATGTACGGGTCCGGTGGGCGACGAGGGTCGCGAGGCGGCGGGCCTCGGCGTCGGCGAAGGCGCCGTCCGCGCGTTGGATCCCCATCACCGCGAGTGTGTCCCCGTCGGACAGGTCCAGCTGGACCCAGGGGCGGCCCTGGCCGAAGCGGATCGACACGATCGAGGCCCAGCCGACGGTGCGGGTGGTCGCGAGGTTCCGTACCCGCAGGCCGCCGGGCACCGGGGTCGCCCGCACCGTGGCCTGACGCCAGCAGAACCAGACGATCCCGGCCCCGAGCAGCACGAAGCCGGACCGGTCCAGGATCCCGTAACCGCTCAGCCCGGTCCCGGGCAGCAGGAACAGCAGCAGGGCGGTGCCGAGCGTGACCAGGACGGCGAGGGTGCCCGACACCCACCGCGCGGCCCGCGGCCGGAAGACAGCGGTCAGCGCGGCGGGCGAACCCCGGTCCGCACCGCTGCCGTCCGGCCGCTCCGGCCCACCCGTCACCCGTCGCCCCCGGTCCGGATCAGAGTCGGCAGGCGTGGATGGAGGTGACCAGGATCGCGCGCGCGCCCAGGTCGTAGAGCGCGTCCATCACCCGGTTGGTCTCGGCGCGGCGGACCATCGCACGGACCGCGGCCCACTCGCCGTTGTGCAGCGGGGAGACGGTCGGGGACTCCAGACCCGGCGTGATCGCGACGGCCTGGTCCACCAGGGACACCGGCACGTCGTAGTCCATCAGCACGTACTCGCGGGCGGTGAGCACGCCCTGGATCCGGCGGGTCAGCACGTCCAGACCGGCGGGCTCCTCGCCCTCGGCGCGGCGGATCAGCACGGCCTCGGACTTCAGGATCGGATCGCCGAAGACCTCCAGACCGGCGGCACGCAGCGTGGTGCCGGTCTCGACCACGTCCGCGATCACGTCGGCCACGCCGAGCCGGATCGCGGTCTCGACGGCACCGTCCAGCCGGACCACCTCGGCGGGCTCGACACCCTGGCCGCGCAGGTAGTCGGTGACCAGCACCGGGTAGGAGGTGGCGACCCGGCGGCCCGCCACCTGCTGCACGTCGGACAGGGTCCCGGCCTGGGTGGCGAACCGGAAGGTCGAGCGGGCGAAGCCGAGCCGCAGGTGCTCGACGGCCGGCGACTCCGAGTCCAGCAGCAGGTCACGGCCAGTGACGCCCACGTCCACGGTGCCGGTGCCGACGTACACGGCGATGTCACGGGGACGCAGGAAGAAGAACTCGACGCCGTTGTCCGGGTCGGGCAGCACCAGCTCGCGGGAGTCGCGGCGCTGGCGGTAGCCCGCCTCGGACAGCATGGCGGCGGCGGGCTCGGAGAGCGAGCCCTTGTTGGGGACGGCGATCTTCAGCACGGGTGGGGTCCTGTCTCGGGAAGGGGGTGGTGACGATCAGAGGTGGGCGTAGACGTCGTCCAGGGTCAGTCCCTGGGCGACCATGAGCACCTGCAGGTGGTAGAGCAGCTGGGAGATCTCCTCCGCGGTGCGCTCGTCCCCCTCGTGCTCGGCCGCCATCCAGACCTCGGCCGCCTCCTCCACGATCTTCTTGCCGATCGCATGGACCCCGGCGTCCAGCTCCCGCACGGTCCCCGAGCCCTCGGGCCGGGTGATCGCCTTGTCGGACAGCTCTGCGAACAGCGAGTCGAAGGTCTTCACGCGAGCCAGCGTAGACGGTTCGCCGATCACCCCTCGACACCGCCCGCCGCGGTGACCTGTTGCGGCTGGCCCTCTCCACGCGCCCGCCACCAGACCACGAACCCGGTGATCACGACCCCGGCGTAGACCAGGTAGAGCACGGCGGACGGGTAGTAGCCCGCCGACAGCAGCAACGGCACGCCGACCGCGTCCACCGCGATCCAGATCAGCCAGAACTCGATCCAGCCCCGGGCCATGCCGTAGGTCGCCAGGAAGCTCCCGACGAAGATCCACGCGTCCGCCCACGGCCCCCAGGACCCGAGCGCGCGGAACACCAGGGCGAACACCACGGTGCCGATCACGCCGATCAGGCCGATCTGGATCCAGCCGCGCACCCCGGCCCACCGTGGCACGACCGCGGGCGCGGGTCCGCCGTCGACCCCCGAGCGCTGCGCCCGACGCCAGCGCACCCAGCCGTAGACCGCCACCGCCACGAAGAACACCTGCCGGCCGGCCTGGCCGTACAGGTCCCGGTCCTGCGGGGTGTGGAACACCCCGCCCAGGAAGACGGTGAACAGCAGCACGTTCCCGACGATGCCCACCGGCCAGGCCCAGACCTTGCGCCGCATCCCGCCCAGCGCGGAGGCCAGGCCGAACAGGTTCCCGATCACCTCGCGCCAGAGCACCGCGTGCCCGGCGATCACCAGCTGGGCGTCGAACAACCAGGTGAACACGCTCACAGCGCACGCAGCGCGACGACGGTGGCCACCGCGGCCTCGGCGGCCTCCGCGCCCTTGTCCTCGTGGGAGCCGGGAAGCCCGGCACGGTCCAGCGCCTGCGCCTCGTCATCGCAGGTCAGCAGGCCGAAGCCCACCGGCACACCGGTGCTCACCGCCACCTCGGTGAGGCCGGAGGCCGCCGCCTGGCAGACGTAGTCGAAGTGCGGCGTCCCGCCCCGGATCACCACACCCAGCGCCACGACGGCGTCCACCCCGGACCGGGCGGCCCGGGCGGCGGCGACCGGCAGCTCGAAGCTGCCCGGGACCCGGATCACGGTCACCCGGTCGACACCGGCCTCGGTCAGTGCGCGTCGGGCCCCGGCGAGCAGGCCGTCCATCACCGTCGTGTGCCAGCTGGCCGCGATCACCACCACCCGCAGTCCTCGTCCGTCCACGGTCAGGGACGGCGCTCCGGCTCCACTCATCGTTCGGTCTCCTCGTTCAGTCCGGGCAGCAGGTGGCCCATCGCCCGCGCCTTGGTCCGCAGATAGGCCTCGTTCTGGGGGGTGCGGCCCACCTCGATGCCCCGGACGCCGGCGACGTGCACCCCGTGGGCGGTCAGCCCGGCGACCTTGGCCGGGTTGTTGGTCAGCAGCGTGATGTGGTCCGCACCCAGGTCGGCGAGGATCGCGGCGGCGGCGCCGTACTCCCGGCGGTCGGCCGGCCAGCCCAGGTCGAGGTTCGCCTCGACCGTGTCCCGGCCGGTGTCCTGCAGGGCGTAGGCGGCGATCTTGCCGAGCAGCCCGATCCCCCGCCCTTCGTGCCCGCGCAGGTAGATCACCGCACCGCCCTCCGCCGCGGCGGTGGCCAGCGCCTCGTCCAGCTGCGGTCCGCAGTCGCAACGGGTGGAGGCGAAGGCGTCGCCGGTCAGGCATTCGGAGTGCACCCGGACCACCGGCCGCTCGGCCAGTCCCCCGGCGGCGACCAGCGCGGCGTGCTCGGCGCCGGTGCGCAGGTCCCGGTACCCGAGGATCCGGAAGTCCCCGTGCCGGGTCGGCAGGGTGGCCTCCGCGGTGCGGTGCACCCGCGGTGCGAGCTCGGGATCGGCGAGCCCGGGCAGGTCCTCGTGCGCCGTGCGCCAGGCGATCAGGTCGCTGATGGTCAGCACCACCAGGCCCTCCCGCTCGGCCAGCTCCAGGGTGTCCGGCAGTCGCATCATCGTGCCGTCGTCGTGCACCAGCTCGGCGATGGCGGCGACCGGCGCCAGACCGGCGAGCCGGCACAGGTCCACCGCGGCCTCGGTGTGCCCGGCGCGGTGCAGCACGCCCCCCGGCACCGCGCGCAGCGGCAGGACGTGCCCGGGCCGGATCAGGTCGTCGGCACCGCTGCCGGGCTCGGCCAGCACGTGCAGGGTCCGGGTCCGGTCGGCCGCGCTGATCCCGGTGGTGACGCCGGTGGCCGCGTCCACGGTGACCGTGTACGCGGTACGGCGGGGATCCTGGCTGGACGGCACCATCAGCGGCAGCTGCAACGCGTCCGCGCGCTCGGCGGGCATCGGGGCGCACAGGTAGCCGGAGGAGTGCCGGACGGTCCAGGCGACCCACTCCGGCGTCGCCAGCTCCGCGGCCAGGATGACGTCGGCCTCGTTCTCCCGGTCGGGGTTGTCGGCGACCAGCACCGGTCGCCCGGCGCGCAGCGCGTCCAGCGCCTGCTCCACGGTCCCGAGGCTCATCGCCCGGTCTCCAGCAACCGGGCCACGTACTTGGCCAGCACGTCGACCTCCAGGTTCACCGGCGCGCCGACCGCGAGGGTGCCCAGCGTGGTCTCGGCCAGCGTGGTGGGGATCAGCCCGACCTCGAACCAGTCGTCGCCGACCGCGGTGACGGTCAGCGACACCCCGGAGACCGTGATCGCGCCCTTCTCCGCCACGAACCGGGCCAGCTCCCGGTCCAGGCCGACCCGGACCGTGTCCCAGCGCTCGCCGGGGTGGCGGCTCAGCACGGTGCCGACTCCGTCGACGTGGCCCTGCACCACGTGACCGCCCAACCGGGCGTCGGCACGCAACGACCGTTCCAGGTTCACCGGATCCCCGGTGCGCAGCCCGCCCAGCGCGGTCCGGCGCAGCGTCTCCGGCATGACGTCGACGGCGAAGCTGCCGTCCCCCGGCAGGTCGGTCACGGTCAGGCAGACGCCGCTGACCGCGATCGAGTCGCCGTGCCCCGCGTCGGACGCGGCGAGCGGCCCGCGGATCCGCAGACCGCCGTCGCCCGAGGCCAGCACGACGCCGACCTCCTCCACGATCCCGGTGAACATCAGTCCTCCTCCTCGCCGTCGCCCGCCCGGGCGATCAGCAGCACATCCGGCCCGAGCCGGAGCACGTCCTCGGTGCGCAGGCGCACCCCGTCGACCAGGGTGGCGATCCCCAGGTCCTCGACCGCCGACCGCCCCGCACCGAGCAGCACCGGCGCGACATAGGCCAGCACCCGGTCGACCAGCCCGGCCCGCAGGAAGGCCGCCGACACCGTGGGGCCGCCCTCGACCAGCACGTGCCGGACCTCCCGCGCGGCCAGGACGGCGAGTGCGGTCGCGGGATCGTGCCCGGGCACCCGGACCACGTCGCCGCCGGGCTCCGGCAGCGGCGCCTCCCGGTCGCCGAGCACCACCCGCAGCGGCTGACGGGGACCGAGCGCGCCGTCGGCGTCCCGCGCGGTCAGCGACGGCCGGTCGATCAGTGCGGTCCCGGTGCCGACCAGCAGCGCGTCCACCTCCGCGCGCAGGGCGTGCGCATGGGCCCGCGACTCCGGCGAGGTGATCCAGCGGCTGCTGCCGTCCGCGGCGGCCACCCGCCCGTCCAGCGTGGTGGCCAGCTTCAGGGTGACGAACGGGCGTCCCCGCCCCACCGCGACCAGCCACGGCTCCAGCATCCGCCGCACCGCCGCGGTGCCGACCCCGGTGACCACCTCGACCCCGGCGGCGCGCAGCAGCTCCGCACCTCCCCCGGCGACCGGGTTCGGATCGGCGACCGCGATCACCACCCGAGCCACCCCGGCGTCGATCAGCGCCCGGGCGCACGGACCGGTGCGCCCGGTGTGGGCGCACGGCTCCAGGGTCACCACCGCCGTCGCGCCGACGGCGTCCACCCCGGACAGGGCGTCGACCTCCGCGTGGGCGGTGCCCGCTCCGCGGTGCCAGCCCTCGCCGATCACCCGGCCGTCGCGCAGCAGCACGCAGCCCACCCGGGGGTTCGGGCCGGCGGCCGGGACGCGCAACGCCAGTTCCAGGGCGCGAGCCATCGCGGCCTCGTCGGTGCTGAACGTCGTCACCCGTGCCTCCCGGTCGTCCTGGCTCCGGGGTAGGCCGGGCGGGCGCACGGGTGTGCGCAGCCCCGGTGCACACCCCTGCGGGCGCACACCGGCACGACTCCTCCCATCCGGACTTTGACCGTCGGTCCCGGAATTCCACCGGATCAACCGCACCGCCCCGAGTTCCCTCGGTCCGACACGGGTCGCGGACTCTCACCGCCGGCTCGGATTTTCACCGACCCCGGAGCACGTGCTCGTTACTGGGCACCATGGTGCCACAGCCGGCTGAACCTCAGTGCGCGCCCAGTGCGTCGTCCGCCAGGGCCCGCAGCGCGTCGATCTCCGCGGCCACGTCCGCCGCGCCGTACACGGCGGACCCGGCGACCAGCACGTTGGCCCCGGCCTCGGCCACGGTCGCCACCGTCGACCGTGCGACCCCGCCGTCGACCTGGATCCAGGTGTCCAGCCCCTGCTCGGTGATCGACGCCCGCAGCCTGCGCACCTTGGGCAACGTGCCCTCGATGAACGACTGCCCGCCGAAGCCCGGCTCCACGGTCATCACCAGCACCATGTCGAACTCGCCGAGCAGGTCCAGGAACGGCTCCACCGGCGTCGCGGGCCGCAGCGCGACCGACGCCCGCACCCCGGCCGCGCGCAGCTCCCGGGCCAGCTTCACCGGCGCCTGGGTGGCCTCGGCGTGGAAGGTCACCGAGGCGGCACCGGCCTGCGCGTAGTCCAGCGCCCACCGGTCGGCGTCCTCGATCATGAGGTGCACGTCGATCGGTACCGGCGACACCTCGGCGATCCGCTTGACCACGGGCAGGCCGAGGGTCAGGTTCGGCACGAAGTGGTTGTCCATCACGTCCACGTGCGCGTAGTCGGCACGGGCGATCCGATGCAGGTCCCGCTCCAGGTTGGTGAAGTCGGCGGACAGGATGCTGGGGCTGATCAGAGCGCGCATCCCGTCAGCGTAGCGACGCTCAGGCCACCCGGCGCAGCAGGGTCAGGTGCATCGCGTCCGTCCCGTGCACGTGCGGCCACAGCTGCGCGTCCGGTCGCTCCGGCAGCTCCAGGTCCGGAGCGATCCGGTGCAGCGCCGCGGGGGCGTCCAGTGTCTCGACCCCGATCCCGGCCTTCGTCGCGGCACGCACCGCGTCCAGCACCGCCAACCTGGTCTCGGCCAGCACCGGCGAGCAGGTCACGTAGCCGACCACGCCGCCGACGCGGACGGCGCGCAGGGCGCTGGCCAGCAGGTCGCGCTGCAGGGCGGTCAGCGCCGCCAGGTCCGCGGGGGTCCGCCGCCACCGGGACTCGGGCCGTCGGCGCAGGGCGCCCAGTCCGGTGCAGGGGGCGTCCAGCAGCACCCGGTCGTAGCCGCCCGGCTCGTCCGCGCCGATGCTCCGCCCGTCGCCGGTGCGGACCTCCTCGACGGCGTCCGCCGGGACCGCGACCAGCGCCTGCTCGACCAGTCGGGCACGGTGCGGCTGCACCTCGTTGGCGACCAGCCGGGCGCCGCGGGTCGAGGCGAGCGCCGCCAACAGGGCCGCCTTCCCGCCCGGGCCCGCGCAGAGGTCGAGCCACCGGCCGTCCGGCCCGTCGAGCGGCGTCTCGGCCAGGGCCAGCGCCACCAGCTGACTGCCCTCGTCCTGCACCCCGGCGCGACCCGCCCGGATCAGGCGCAGCGCCGCCGGGTCACCGCCCGCCAGGGTGACCGCGGTGGGCGCGTACCGGCCCGGCTCGGCGCCCGGACCGGCCTGATCCAGCAGGTCGTCCCGGTCGGTCAGGCCCGGCCGCGCGACCAGCGTCACCCGCGGAGCGGTGTTGTCCGCGCGCAGCAGCTCGGTCAGCTCGTCGGCGCCGCGGCCGTGGCCGAGCAGCGCCTCGCGCAGGGCCCGGGTCACCCAGGCCGGGTGCGACTCGGTCACGGCCAGCCGGGCCACCGGGTCCTCGCCCGCCGCGTCGCCGATCACGCCGAGCCACTCGCCGGTGTCCCGTTCAGTGATCCGCCGCATGACGGCGTTGGCGAACTGCGCCGCCCCGGCACCGGACCGCTCCCGGACCAGGCCGACCGTCTCCGAGGCTGCTGCGTGAGCCGGCACCCGCATGCCGAGCACCTGGTGCGCGCCCAGCCGCAGCGCGTCCAGCACCGGCGGGTCGATGGACGCCGGGTCCCGCCCGGCCCCCTGCGCGATCACCGCGTCGTAGCGGCCGCGCAGACGCAGGGTGCCGTAGGCCAGCTCGGTGGCGAAGCCCGCGTCCCGGCCGGTGATCCCGCGCTCGCGCAGCAGCGGCGGCAGGACCAGGTTCGCGTACGCGTCGGAGTCGGCCACCGCGCGCAGCACGTCGAAGGCCACCGCGCGGGCCGGGTCGGTGTTCCGGCGGCGCTGGGACGGCGCGGCGGCGGTGCGCTGCCGGGGACCGCGACGCCCGCCGCCCTGAGCACGCCGGTCGTCCTGCCCGCCGCGACCGCCGCGCCCGAGTCCACCCTGGCCCGATCCGGCCTGATCGGATCCGCGGTGCCCGGGTCCGCCCTGACTCGATCCGCCCGGAGCTCCCCCGCCGCTCATGCCTGCGCCCCCACGCCGGCGTCGTCGCCGGACCCGGCCGCGGCATCCGCGCGGTCCGTCGACCCGAGCAGCACCGGCTCCGTCAGCCGTGCCCCGCGCGCCCAGTCGGCGGCGTCCATCGTCTTCTTGCCCGCCGGGCGGACCTCACCGAGCCGCACCGCGTGCGACGCCGTACCGACCAGCACGTCCCGGCGTCCGACCCGCAGCTCCCCCGGCGCCAGGTCGACGACCTCCGGCGCGAGGGCGACCGGTCCGAGCCCGAGCCGCGCACCGTCGGGCAGGCTGGTCCAGGCGCCGGGGGCAGGGGTGCAGCCACGGATCCGCCGGTCCACGGCCAGTGCCGGATGGGTCCAGCGCACCCGGGCGTCCTCGACCGTGAGGGACGGCGCGAGGCTGATGCCGTCGGTCGGCTGTGGCACCGGGGTCAGGATGCCCTCCTCCAGCGCGTCCAGGGTGCGGACCAACAGCTCCGCCCCGGCGACCGACAGCCGTTCCAGCAGGTCACCGGCGGTGTCCCGCTGCCGGATGGTCTCGGTCAGGGTGCCGAACACCGGACCGGTGTCCAGCCCCTTCTCCAGCAGGAAGGTGCTCGCGCCGGTGACCTCGTCCCCGGCCATCACGGCGTACTGCACCGGTGCCGCGCCGCGCCAGGCGGGCAGGACGGAGAAGTGCAGGTTGATCCAGCCGTGCGCGGGCAGGGACAGCAGCTCGGCCGGCACCAGGGCGCCGTAGGCGACCACCGGCACCGCGTCCGGCGCGAGCTCGCGCAGCCGGGCCTGGAAGTCGAGCTCGCGCGGGCTGGCCGGGGTGAGCACCTCGATGCCCTCCGCGACGGCGCGCTCGGCGACCGGGCTGGGTCGCAACGACCGGCCCCGGCCGGCACGGGCGGCGGGTCGGGTGATCACGGCCACCACCTCGTGCCGCGAGGCGAGCAGGGCTTCCAGGGACGGAAGCGCCACCGCGGGCGTTCCGGCGAAGATCAGGCGCACCGGACGATCCTAGGGCGCGTCGGACCCGTCGGCCGCACCGGGCAGCAGTCCACGGGCCACCAGTGCCCCGCGCAACGCGCCCGCGTCGCTGAACAGCACCGCGTCGTAGCCCGCGCCCGCGGCCGCCTCGACGTTCCGGGGGCTGTCGTCGACGAACACGGTCGAGGCCGGACGCAGCCCGAATCGCTGCGCGGCCAGCGCGAAGATCCGCGGATCGGGCTTCACCAGGCCTTCTCGCCCGGACACCACCACCTCCGCCAGCCGGCCGATCGCGGGTGCGGCGGGCACCGCGTGGTGGAAGGTCTCCGCCGACCAGTTGGTCAAGCCGTACACCCTCACCCCCGCGGCGATCAGTTCCTCGACCACGGCGGCCGACCCGGGCACCGGTCCCGGCAGCGCGCGGTCGAAGTGCGTCACGTAGTGGTCGAGCATCGCGCGGTGACCGGGATCGGCGATCGTCTCCCGGGCCTGGGCCCAAGGCCGGCCGGCGTCCTGCGCCAGGTTCAGCGCCGGGAAGTCGACCGCCCTCAGGAACTCGTCCACCTCCGTCTCCGACCAGTTCCCGGCGAAGGCGGCGCGCGGGTCCCAGCGCACCAGCACGTTGCCCAGGTCGAACAGCACCGCCGTCACAGCATCTCCCGTGGATCGAGTCGTACCCGCACCGCCCCCAGCTCACGACGGGCACTGCGCACCGCCATCGAGGCTCCCAGCGCCCGCGCCAGCTCGCGACCCGCGCCGACCGGCACCCGGACCAGGGCCCGGACCACGACCTCGTCCTCCGACCCGGCGAGCGTGAGCTGCACCGGCCCCTCCGCCAGGGGCTCCGGCGCGTCCTGCACCGGCACCGGCCCGAGCACATCCCCCCCGGTGGGCAGCGGCACCCGGCCGAGCACCTGACGCACCGCACCCCGTTCGCCGACGAGCTCGGCCACCCGCACCGCCGGGGGCAGCCCGACCTCGGACCGTTCCTCCAGCTCCCGGGCCGCGAGCCCCGCCGGATCCCAGCGCACCAGGGCCTGGGTCGGTCGCTCCGCGCCGTCACCGACCAGGAGCACCTGGCCGTCGGACCGCACCAGGGCGGCGGCGGCCAGCCAGCGCCGCAGCGCCTCCTCGGTGGCCCGCAGCGAGGTCGACCCGGTGCTCACCGCGGCGTCCAGCAGCACCGCCGCCGCGTACCCGCCGACCGCGACCGGTTCGGCGCCGATGGTGCAGACCACCAGGGCGGGCCGGCCCGGGACCTCGGCCAGCACACCGGTGGCCGACCTTGCCCCCGAGGTCCGGACCGTCACACCGGGAAAGGCCCGGCCCAGTTCCTCCGCGGTGCGGTCCGAACCGACCGACACCGAGCGGAACGCCCCGTGCCCGCAGTGGTCGCACCGCCAGTCGGTGGCCAGCCGCCCGCACCACCCGCACTGGGCGGTCGCCTGGGCCGCGCCGAGCTGCAGCGGCCCGTGGCAGGCGGTGCAGCGCGCGACCGAGCGACAGCGGGCGCAGGCCACGGCGGGCAGATACCCGGCCCGTGGCACCTGGACCAGCACCGGACCGTCGGCCAGGCGCTCGCGGATCGTCCGCCAGGCGGGAGCGGGCAGCCGGGCGGCGGCCGCCGGGCCCTCGCGGGCCAGTTCCACGCTGGTCAGCGCCCGCACCCGGGGCGTGCGCCGGCGCACCTCGGCCCGGTCGGCGGCCACCTCACGCACCCAGCCCGACGCGACCAGTGCCTGCGTCTCCACCGACCGGCCGTGCGCGGCCAGCAGCAGTCCGGCCTCCTCCAGCTCGGCGCGCAGCCCCAGCACCTCCCGGACGTGCGGGTACGGAGCACGCGGCTCCGCGTGCAGGTCGTCCCCGTCGTCCCAGCACACCGCCAGGCCCAGGTCCCGCACCGGCGCGAAGGCCGCCGCGCGGGTGCCGACGACCACCCGGGCCAGTCCACGCAACACCGCGAGGAACGCACGGTACCGCCGGGAGGGCCCCTCGTCGGCCATCAGGCGGACGTAGGTGCTGTCCGGCCGCGTCGGGTCCCAGGCGGGGACGCCGGCGGCGTCCAGCGCGGCGCACACCCGGTCGACATCCCGCGCGTCCGGCACCACGACCAGCGCGCCCCGACCACTGACCAGTGTCGCGACGACGGCCTCGGCGATCGCCTCCGCCCAGCTCTCACCGGCCGGGCCCGGCAGCGCGACCCAGGCGGCACGGGGCGAACCGCCCGCGCTCAGGTGGCTGAGGAACGCGGGGCCGCCGCGGTAGGGCGTCCAGGCGACCGCGGTCGGCCGGGGGTCGGCGGGCTCGACGTCCGCGCCGACGGACCGGGGCACCTCCCCCTCGGTCCGGGCGTGCCGGGGCGGCACCGCGAGGCGGAGCACGTCCGGCAGGGTGCCCGCGTAGTGGTCCGCCACCGCGCGGGCCAACCGGCCGACGGCGGGGGTCAGCACCGGCTCGGCGGACACCACCCGGCGCAGCGGGGTGAGCGCGCCGTCGTGCTCGGGTTCGGCGACCCGCTCCAGCAGGTAGCCGTCCACGTCCTGGCCGCCGAACCGGACCTTCACCCGGACCCCGGGCGTCGCCGCGGCGTCCAGCGTGGCCGGGACCAGGTACTCGAAGCTCCGGTCCAGGTGCGGCGGTGACAGTTCCACCGCCACCCGCGCCACCGGCAGCTCCGCCGCGGCCTCGACCTCGACGTCCCGGGCCCGGGCACGGCGACGCGGCTGCGGAGCCGACAGGCCGGCGAGGGTGGGTTGCTCCACCCGAGGGCCGTCGCTCACGCAGCCGCGCTCCGTTCCTCGATCAGCCGATGGCGGCGCGCAGCGCGTCGACCCGGTCGGTCTGCTCCCAGGTGAACTCCGCCAGGTCACGGCCGAAGTGACCGTAGGCCGCGGTCTTGCGGTACACCGGCCGCAGCAGGTCCAGGTCGCGGATGATCGCGGCCGGACGCAGGTCGAAGACCTCACGGATCGCGGCGGTCAGCTGCTCGTCGGACACGGTGCCGGTGCCGAAGGTCTCCACGTACAGACCGACCGGCTGGGCCTTGCCGATCGCGTAGGCGATCTGGACCTCGCACCGCTTGGCCAGTCCGGCGGCGACCACGTTCTTGGCGACCCAGCGCATCGCGTAGGCGGCGGAACGGTCCACCTTCGACGGGTCCTTGCCGGAGAACGCGCCGCCACCGTGCCGGGCCATGCCGCCGTAGGTGTCCACGATGATCTTCCGACCGGTCAGGCCGGCGTCACCCTGCGGACCACCGACCACGAAGGTGCCGGTCGGGTTGACCAGCAGCCGGAAGTCGGAGGTGTCCAGGTCCAGGTTCGCGGCCTCCAGCACGGGCTTGACCACGTGCTCGGCGATCGCGGGCACCAGCTGGTCCTCCAGCCGGACGTCGGGGTCGTGCTGGGTGGACAGCACGATGGTGTCGATCTTCACCGCCCGGTCGCCGTCGTAGGCCACGGTGACCTGGGTCTTGCCGTCGGGGCGCAGGCCGGGGACGATCCCTTCCTTGCGCACCTGGGTCAGGCGCTCGGCGAGCCGGTGGGAGAGCCAGATCGGCAGCGGCAGCAGGCTGGGGGTGTCGTCGCTGGCGTAGCCGAACATCAGGCCCTGGTCTCCGGCGCCCTGCAGGTCGAGCGGGTCCAGGTCGCCGGCGTCCTGCCGGGCCTCCAGCGCCTTGTCGACGCCCTGGGCGATGTCCGGGGACTGCTGGCCGATCGAGACGGACACCCCGCAGGAGTCGCCGTCGAAGCCGATGTCGGAGGAGGTGTAGCCGATCCCGCGCACCACGTCCCGGATGATCTGCGGGATCTCGACGTAGGCGCTGGTGGTCACCTCACCGGCGACGTGCACCAGGCCGGTCGTGACCATGGTCTCCACGGCCACCCGGGCACCGGGGTCCTGTTCCAGCATCGCGTCCAGGATCGCGTCGGAAATCTGGTCACAGATCTTGTCCGGGTGACCCTCGGTCACTGATTCGGACGTGAACAGGCGCATCGCAGCATCGGTCATGGGCGACAGGCTAACCAATCCCCGGGCCGCTGCGGTCCTCACTCGGCCGTTCGGCTCACCACGGCGTCCCAGATCGCGTGGGCGACCACGTCCTTGCTGCCGGTCGCGGCGCCGACCTCGGTGCCGTGGGCGTCCAGCAGGACGACCGAGTTCTCCGCGGTGCCGAAGCCCAGGCCGTCGCCGACCGCGTTCACCGCGAGCAGGTCGGCGCCCTTGCGGCGGGCCTTCTCCCGTCCGTGGTGCAGCACGTCGCCGTGCTCGTCGCCGGTCTCCGCGGCGAAGCCCACCACGACCTGTCCCGGACGTGGCCGGTCCGCCGCCAGCTCGGCGAGGATGTCCGGGTTCTGCACCAGCTCCACCGGGGCCACGGTGCCGTCCGGGCGCTTCTTGATCTTGTGCGCGGCATGCGCGGCGGGCCGGAAGTCGGCGACCGCCGCGGCCATCACCACCACATCCGCGTCGACGGCCGCCGCTCGGACCGCCTCGCGCAGCTCCGTGGTCGAGCCGACCGGGACCAGCCGCACACCAGCCGGGGCGGGCACCGTGAGGTTCGCCCCGATCAGCGTCACCTCGGCGCCCCGCGCCCAGGCGGCCCGGGCCAGCGCCACGCCCTGCTTCCCGGAGGAGCGGTTGCCCAGGAAGCGGACCGGGTCCAGCGGTTCCCGGGTGCCGCCGGCGGAGATCACCACCCGGCGGCCGGCCAGGTCGCGCACTCCCCCGGTCTCGACCGTCGCGAGGGCCGCGGCCACGATCGCCTCGGGCTCCGGCAGCCGACCGGGACCGGTGTCCGCACCCGTCAGCCGGCCGGAGTCGGGATCGATCACGTGCACACCCCGCGCGCGCAACGTCGCGACGTTCGCGCGGGTGGCGGCGTGCAGCCACATCTCGGTGTGCATCGCCGGGGCCATCACCACCGGGCAGGTGGCGGTGAGCAGGGTCGCGGTCAACAGGTCGTCCGCACGGCCGTGGGTCGCGCGGGCCAGCAGGTCCGCGGTGGCGGGGGCGACGATCAGCAGCTCGGCCTCCCGGCCGAGCCGGACATGAGGGACGTCCGCGACGTCCTCGAACACCTCGGTGCTCACCGGGTGACCCGAGAGGGCCTCCCAGGTCGCACGGCCCACGAACTCCAAGGCGGCACGGGTCGGGACGACGCGGACGTCGTGTCCGGCCTCGGTGAGCAGTCGGAGGACCAGGGCGGCCTTGTAGGCCGCGATCCCCCCGGCCACACCGAGGACGATGCGCATGAGGCGCTCAGGCCTCGGGGTGCTGGGCGGTCAGCAGACCGGCGTCGATCTCACGCATGGCGATCGACAGCGGCTTCTCCTGCGGGCGGGTCTCCACCAGCGGGCCGACGTACTCGAGCAGACCCTCGTTCAGCTGCGCGTAGTAGGCGTTGATCTGCCGCGCCCGCTTGGCCGAGTAGATGACCAGCGCGTACTTGGAGTCGGAACGCTCCAGCAGGCGATCGATCGGCGGGTCGGTGATGCCGATGGGCTCGGCGACGGTTCCGGACACGGTTCTCCCCAACATCGAGACAGGATTCGCCGAGCAGTCTACTCGGTCGGCGCAAGCGGCAGCCCCATCAGCGACACCAGCTCGTCGGTGGCGCGTCGCACGTCGTCGTTGACGATCACGTGGTCGAACTCGGACTCGGCGGCCAGCTCCACCCGCGCGGTGGCCAGTCGGCGCTCCCGTTCCTCCTCGTCCTCGGTGCCACGACCGACCAGGCGACGGACCAGCTCGTCGAAGGACGGCGGCGCGAGGAAGACGAACTGCGCATCCGGCATGCTCTGCCGGACCTTCCGCGCCCCCTGGAGGTCGATCTCCAGCAGCGCGGGCTCCCCGGCGGCCAGTCGTTCCTCGACCGGCCGCCGGGGGGTGCCGTAGCGGTTGCGGCCGTGCACGAGCGCCGTCTCCAGCATCTCGCCACGGGCCTCCATGGCGTCGAACTCGTCGGGCGACACGAAGTGGTAGTGCACCCCGTCCACCTCACCGGGTCGCGGGCTGCGCGTCGTCGCGGAGACCGAGAGCCACACCTGCGGATAACGGGCCCGCAGATCGGCGGAGACGGTGCCCTTGCCCACGGCAGTCGGTCCGGCCAGGACGGTCAGCCGGGCGTGGGGTCGGGTCATGGGGTGCTCCTGATTCGTGCGGCGCGAACGGGGGGTCCGGCGCCGGCGCGACTCACCCGAAGCGGTCGACCAGGGCCTTCACCTGGTGCGGGCCGAGGCCACGCACACGCCGAGTCTCCGAGATGCCGATCTCGGAGATGATCTGGCGCGCCTTGACCTTACCGACTCCGGGGAGCGACTCGAGCAGGGCGAGCACCTTGAGCTTGCCGATGACCTCGTCCTTCTGGCCCTGCGCGATCACGTCGGAGAGCTTGCCCTGCGCGTACTTGAGCTTGTTCTTGACCTCGGCTCGGGCCTGGCGGGCCGCCGCTGCCTTCTCGAGGGCTGCGGCGCGCTGCTCGGGAGTGAGAGTCGGAAGTGCCACGTCAGTCACCTTCTCATCGTCTGCGGGACATCACATGAGACCGGTCGTTCACCCCCGACCGGGCGGCGCCGGACGGCCTCATCGGTCGATAGTGGCACGCATTGCGCGGTGTGGCACGTCACAACGCCCGGCGATTCGGGTGCGCCGGTGCAGGTGAGACCGGTGCGCCGCGGGGGCGCGGGCGGGGGACGGCCCGGACGGACCGTCCCCCGCCCGTCGATCCGGTCAGTCCCGCAGCGCCCGGGACGCCTCGGCCGAGGCCAGCTCGGCCGCCCGGCGCAGCTCCGTCACCGACGGTCCGGCCGCCAGCACCCCGCGCGAGGACGAGGCCAGCACGTGCGCCCGGGCCGCGCCGAACACCGCCGCGAGCTCCGCCGGACCGGCACCCTGAGCACCGACCCCGGGGGCCAGCAGCGGCCCGCGCACGGCCGCCAGGTCGACACCCAGCCGGGCGGCCGCGTCCCCGATGGTGGCGCCGACCACGAGCCCGACGGACCCCAGCCGTGCACCGGATCCGGCCACCTCCGCCGCGTTCAACGCCGCGGCCTCGCGCGCGATCCGGTCCGCGACCGCGATCCCGTCGGCGTCCCGGGCGTGCTGCACGGCGGGCCCCTCCGGATTGGAGGTGAGCGCCAGCACGAACAGCCCGCGACCGGAGGACTCGGCGGCCCGGACCGCGGGGGCCAGGGAACCGAACCCCAGGTAGGGCGACACGGTGAGCGCATCCCCGGCGAGCGGCGAGCCGTCGCGCAGGAAGGCGTCCGCGTAGGCACCCATCGTGGAGCCGATGTCCCCCCGTTTGGCGTCGACGATCACCAGCGTGCCGGTCTCCCGGCCTGCGGCGACCACCTCCTCCAGCACGGCCAGCCCGGCCGACCCGTGCCGCTCGAAGAACGCGCTCTGCGGTTTGACCGCCGCCACGCGTCCGGCGACCGCCTCCAGCACGGTCAGCGCGAAGGTGCGCAGCCCGGTGACGTCGTCGGTCAGGCCCCAGTCGGCCAGCAGCGACGCGTGCGGGTCGATGCCCACGCACAGCGGGCCGTGCCGGTCCATCGCCGCCGACAGCCGGGCGCCGAAGGCACCGCTGGTCACAGCGCCGCCGCCAGCCGTGCGGCGTCGTGCTCCTGCAGCGACGCCACCCGGAACGGGCCGGAGCGGGCCGCCTCGATGGCCTGCACCGCGGCGGACAGCTGCTGCACCGTGGTCACGATCGCCTTGTCGGCGGCGGTCGTGGCCGCGCGGATCTCGTAGCCGTCGGCGCGGGCGCCCTGGCCGGACGGGGTGTTGACCACCATGTCGACGTCGCCCGCGGCGATCAGGTCGACGATGGTGGGCTCCCCCGCCGATCCCCGGCCCGCGGAGTGCTTGCGCACCACGGTCGAATCGATGCCGCTGCGCTTCAGCACGGCGGCCGTGCCCTCGGTGGCCAGGATCTCGAAGCCGAGCTCGGACAGCCGCTTGACCGGGAACACGATCGAGCGCTTGTCCCGGTCCGCCACCGAGATGAACACGGTGCCACCGGTGGGCAGGCCGCCGAAGGCCGCGGACTGCGACTTGGCGAACGCGGTCGGGAAGTCGGAGTCGAAGCCCATCACCTCGCCGGTGGACCGCATCTCCGGGCCGAGCACGGTGTCGACCGCCGTGCCGTCGGCGGTGCGGAACCGCTTGAACGGCAGCACGGCCTCCTTGACCGCGATCGGCGCGTCCAGGTCGACCACCCGGGCGTCGGTGGCCGGCAGCACGCCGGACCCGCGCAGCTCGGCGATCGTCGAGCCGGTCATGACCAGGGCGGCGGCCTTGGCCAGCGGGACGCCGGTCGCCTTGGAGACGAAGGGCACCGTGCGGGACGCCCGCGGGTTGGCCTCCAGGACGTAGAGCACGTCGGAGGCCAGCGCGAACTGGATGTTGAGCAGTCCGCGCACCCCGACGCCCCGGGCGATCGCCTCGGTGGACACCCGGAT
The DNA here is from genome assembly GCF_025642745.1 of Cellulomonas sp. RIT-PI-Y. Lineage (GTDB taxonomy): Bacteria > Actinomycetota > Actinomycetes > Actinomycetales > Cellulomonadaceae > Cellulomonas. The sequence goes on along the minus strand of NZ_JANZKP010000034.1, from coordinate 18,656 downwards.
CCGCTCCAGCTCGGCGGCGGACAGCGTGATCGGCGGCAGCACGCAGGCCGAGTCGCCGGAGTGGATGCCGGCCTCCTCGATGTGCTCCATCACGCCGCCGAGGAACAGCTCGGTGCCGTCGTAGAGCGCGTCCACGTCGATCTCGATCGCGTCGTCCAGGAAGCGGTCGATCAGCAGCGGGGGCATATGCGCCCGGCCGGAGCCCGCGGCGTCGGCCAGCGCCCGCTCGACGTACTCGGTCAGCTGCTCCGCGGAGTAGACGATCTCCATCCCGCGGCCACCGAGCACGTAGGACGGCCGGACCAGCACCGGGTACCCGATCCGCTCGGCGGTGGCCTTCGCGGCGGCCAGCGTGGTCGCGGTGCCGAAGGCCGGTGCGGGCAGCCCCGCCTCGGCCAGCACGCCGCCGAACACGCCACGGTCCTCCGCGGCGTCGATCGCCTCCGGGCTGGTGCCCAGGATCGGCAGACCGGCGTCCGCGAGCCGCTGGGCCAGCGACAGCGGGGTCTGGCCGCCGAGCTGCACGATGAGCCCGGCCACCGGACCGGCGGCCCGCTCGGCCTCGTACACCTCCAGCACGTCCTCGAAGGTCAGCGGCTCGAAGTACAGCCGGTCTGCGGTGTCGTAGTCGGTGGAGACCGTCTCCGGGTTGCAGTTGACCATCACGGTCTCGAACCGGTCCTTCAACGCCAGCGCGGCATGCACGCAGGAGTAGTCGAACTCGATGCCCTGGCCGATCCGGTTCGGGCCGGAGCCCAGGATCAGCACCGCCGGGCGCTCGCGCGGGGCGACCTCGGTCTCCTCGTCGTAGGACGAGTAGTGGTACGGCGTGCTGGCCGCGAACTCGGCCGCGCAGGTGTCCACGGTCTTGAACACCGGGCGCAGCCCGAGCGCGTGCCGGACCTCGCGGGCCACGTCCTCGCTCATCCCGCGCAGCGACGCGATCTGGGCGTCGGACAGCCCGTGCCGCTTGGCCCGGGCCAGCACCGAACGGTTCAGCTCGGGGGCAGCGGCGACCTCCGCGGCGACCTCGTTCATCAGCTGGATCTGGTCCAGGAACCACGGGTCGATGCCGGTGATCTCGTAGACCTCGTCCACTCCCACCCCGGCACGCAGCACCTGCTGCACGTCGACCAGGCGGTGCTCGGTCGGGTGGTCGATCGTGGCCGTCAGGGCGTCCAGCGCGTCGCCGGCCAGAGCCTCGCCCTCCCAGTGGAAGTTCGTGCCCTTCTTGTCGATCGACCGCAGCGCCTTGCCCAGCGCCTCGGTGAAGTTGCGGCCCAGGGCCATCGCCTCGCCGACCGACTTCATGGTGGTGGTCAGCGTGGGGTCGGCGGCCGGGAACTTCTCGAAGGCGAACCGCGGCACCTTGACCACCACGTAGTCCAGCGTCGGCTCGAAGGACGCCGGGGTGGAGCCGGTGATGTCGTTCGGGATCTCGTCCAGGGTGTAGCCGACCGCCAGGCGGGCCGCGATCTTGGCGATCGGGAAGCCGGTCGCCTTGGAGGCCAGCGCCGAGGACCGGGACACCCGCGGGTTCATCTCGATCACGATGATCCGGCCGGTGCGCGGGTCGACCGCGAACTGGATGTTGCAGCCGCCGGTGTCCACGCCGACCTCGCGGATGACCGCGATGCCGATGTCCCTGAGCTTCTGGTACTCCCGGTCGGTGAGCGTGAGCGCCGGGGCGACGGTCACGCTGTCGCCGGTGTGCACGCCGACCGGGTCCACGTTCTCGATCGAGCAGACCACCACGACGTTGTCGTGCTTGTCCCGCATCAGCTCGAGCTCGTACTCCTTCCAGCCGAGGATCGACTCCTCCAGGAGCACCTCGGTGGTCGGCGAGTAGTGCAGGCCCTGTCCGGCGATCCGGCGCAGATCGGCCTCGTCGTAGGCGATGCCGGAGCCCAGACCGCCCATGGTGAAGGACGGCCGGACGACGACCGGGTACCCCAGGTCCTGGACCGCGACCAAGGCCTCGTCGATGGTGTGGATGATCGCGGACCGCGCGGACTCGCCACCGCAGACCTCGACCACCTGCTTGAACTGCTCCCGGTCCTCGCCCTTCTGGATCGCCGGGATGTTCGCGCCGATCAGCTCGACGTCGTACTGCTCCAGCACACCCGCCTCGTCCAGCGCGATCGCCGCGTTCAGCGCGGTCTGGCCGCCCAGGGTGGGCAGGATCGCGTCCGGGCGCTCCTTGGCGATGATGGTGGTCAGCACCTCGGTGGTGATCGGCTCGACGTAGGTGGCGTCGGCGAACTCCGGGTCGGTCATGATCGTCGCCGGGTTCGAGTTGACCAGGACGACCCGCAGGCCCTCCTCCTTGAGCACCCGGCACGCCTGGGTGCCGGAGTAGTCGAACTCGCAGGCCTGGCCGATCACGATCGGGCCGGAGCCGATGACCAGGACGGACTGGATGTCGGTGCGGCGCGGCATCAGGCGTCCGTCCCTTCGGTGGTGGTCATCAGGGTCAGGAAGCGGTCGAAGAGGTAGCCGGCGTCGTGCGGGCCCGCGGCGGCCTCCGGGTGGTACTGGACGCTGAACGCGGGCAGGTCCAGCGCGTTCAGCCCCTCGACCACGTTGTCGTTCAGGTCGATGTGCGACACCTCGACCCGGCCGTAGCGGCCCCCGTCGTGCGGGGCGACCGACTCGGCGTCGACCGGGGCGTCCACCGCGAAGCCGTGGTTGTGCGCGGTGATCTCCACCTTGCCGGTGTGCCGGTCCAGCACGGGCTGGTTCACGCCGCGGTGTCCGTAACCCAGCTTGTAGGTGCCGTAGCCGAGCGCACGGCCGAGCAGCTGGTTGCCGTAGCAGATGCCGAAGAACGGGATCCGCCGGTCCAGCACGGCGCGCAGCAGCTCGATCTCGTGCGTGGCGGCCCCGGGGTCACCCGGCCCGTTGGAGAAGAACACCCCGTCCGGGGAGACCGCGAGCACGTCCTCGATGGTCGACATCGCGGGCAGCACGTGCACCTCGATGCCGCGCTCGGCCAGCCGCTGCGGGGTCATCGCCTTGATGCCCAGGTCGATCGCGGCCACCCGGGCCACGGCCTCGCCCTGCGCCGGGACCACGTAGGCCTCCGGGGTGGAGACCTCACCGGCCAGGTCGGCGCCGGACATCTGCGGCGACTCCCGGACGAAGTCGACCAGGTCCTCGGTGGTGCGGGCACGGCCGGAGCCGTCCAGCAGCGCCTCGCCGGAGATGATCGCGGCGCGCATCACGCCGCGCTCGCGCAGATGCCGGGTCAGGGCGCGGGTGTCGATCCCGCTGATCCCGACCACGTCCTGCGCGGTGAGCTCCTCGTCCAGCGAGCGGTCGGAGCGCCAGTTGGACGCGCGCCGGGCAGGGTCGCGCACCACGTAGCCGGACACCCAGATCCGCCCCGACTCGGCGTCCTCGTCGTTGATGCCGGTGTTGCCGATGTGCGGCGCGGTCATCACGACGATCTGTCGGTGGTAGCTGGGGTCGGTCAACGTCTCCTGGTACCCGGTCATGCCGGTGTTGAAGACGATCTCGCCGAGGGTCTCGCCGGTGGCCCCGTAGGCCTCGCCGGTGAACGTCCGCCCGTCCTCCAGGACCAGCAGTGCGTCCGTCATCGTGTCTCCTCCGTGTGTTCCATCAAGCTCGTGACGGCCTCGCGCAGCACGAGCGCGTCGGCCGGGTGGCGCAGTCGCAGGCCGGTGTCCAGCCGGTGCGCCTCGTGCTGCCAGGTCAGGATCGTGAGGCCCTCGCCCCCGACCACCTTCCCGGCCATGCCGCCGGACGTGCCCACCGCGAGCAGATCCGCCCGGGGCAGGAAGACGTCCGGCGCCCCTCGTCGTCGCAGCTCGACCCCGGTGTCCCAGACCCGGACGACCAGCACCGAGCGGACGCCCAGGCCGTGCGCCGCGATCCGGTCCAGCCAGTCGCCGGAGCGGGTGGTGGACACGTAGGTCCCGGCCAGTTCCTCGGTGCGGGGCTCGCCGAGCTCCGAGGGGACGGCGGGCGGCGCCGGGACGTCGGAGGTCGCGCGGACCCGCCGTCGCCAACCGACCACCATCAGCACCAGCAGCGCGGCGCCGAGGACGCAGAGCAGCGTCACCGACAGTGCCGGGGGCATCTCAGCGTCCCTCCGCGTAGCGCGGGGCGACCGGGTCGTCCTGCGGGACCCCGTCCAGCACGGTGGCCCGGCCGCGCAGGAAGGTCGCGACCACCCGGCCGGGGAGCTCCCGGCCGCGCATCGGCGAGTTGGTCGACGCGGTGGCCTGCTGCTCCGGCACCACGGTCCGGGTCGCGGCCGGGTCGACCAGGACCAGGTTGGCCGGCTCCCCCACCGCGATCGGCCGCCCCTGGTCCGGGACCCGGCCGATCCGCGCGGGCGTCCGGGACAGCACCCGGGCGACGTCCGCCCAGGTCAGCCGCCCGGTGTCCACCATGGTCAGCTGCACCACGGACAGCGCGGTCTCCAGACCGGTCATCCCGAAGGCGGCCGCCGCCCACTCGCAGTCCTTGTCCTCGCGGGTGTGCGGGGCGTGGTCGGTGCCGACGATGTCGATCGTCCCGTCGGCCAGCCCGTCGCGCACCGCGTCCACATCCGCCTGGGTGCGCAGCGGCGGGTTCACCTTGTACACCGGGTCGTAGCCCCGGGCCAGGTCGTCGGTGAGCAGCAGGTGGTGCGGGGTCACCTCGGCGGTGACGTCGATGCCGCGCGACTTGGCCCAGCGGACGATCTCCACCGAACCCGCCGTCGACAGGTGGCACACGTGCAGCCGGGAACCGACGTGCTCGGCGAGCAGCACGTCACGCGCGATGATCGCCTCCTCCGCCACCGCGGGCCAGCCCTGCAGGCCGATCTCCGCCGACACGGCGCCCTCGTGCATCTGCGCGCCCTCGGTCAGCCGGGGTTCCTGCGCGTGCTGCGCCACCACCCCGTCGAAGGCCTTCACGTACTCCAGCGCCCGGCGCATCAGCACCGGGTCGTGCACGCACGTGCCGTCGTCGGAGAACACCCGGACCGTGGCGGCCGAGTCGGCCATCGCCCCCAGCTCGGCCAGCTGCTCGCCGGCCAGGCCGACGCTCACCGCGCCGACCGGGTGCACGTCCACCCAGCCCGCCTCGCGGCCGAGGCGCCAGACCTGCTCCACCACGCCCGCGGTGTCCTGTACCGGGGTGGTGTTCGCCATCGCGTGCACCGAGGTGAAGCCGCCCACCGCGGCCGCCCGGGTGCCGGACGCGATGGTCTCGGCGTCCTCCCGGCCCGGCTCGCGCAGGTGGGTGTGCAGGTCCACCAGGCCCGGCAGCAGCACCAGACCGGCGGCGTCGATCGTGACCGCGTCCTCCGGGGCGGTGCGGCGGGCGTCGGCGCCCATCGCGGCGATCACCCCGTCCGCCAGCAGCAGGTCGGCGCGGCCGTCGCCCAGCGGCGCGGCGTCCGTGATCAGGTACGTGGTCATCGGGTGGCCTCCGGGCTGGTCAGGGCGGGGACACCGCCGGTGGTCGGGGTCGTGCCGGGAACGTCGCCGTCGCCCGCCAGCAGCAGGTAGAGCGCCGCCATCCGCACCGCCACCCCGTTCGCCACCTGTTCCACGATCACCGAACGCGGCGAGTCCGCGGCGTCGGCACTGATCTCCAGCCCGCGGTTCATCGGGCCGGGGTGCATCACGATCGCGTGCTCCGGCAGCATCGCCAGTCGGCGCGCGTCCAGGCCGTACAACCGGGTGTACTCCAGCGGACCGGGGAAGAACCCGCCACCCGCCGTCGACATCCGTTCGCGCTGCACCCGGAGCATCATCACCGCATCCGGCTCCTCGGCCAGGACCTCGTCCAGGTGGTAGGACACCGCGCACGGCCAGGGCTCGATCCCGACCGGCAGCAGGGTCGGCGGCGCGACCAGGGTGACCCGCGCGCCCAACGTGTGCAGCAGGTCGACGTTCGACCGCGCCACCCGGGAGTGCAGCACGTCCCCGACCACCGCGACGTGCAGCCCGCTGAGATCCGCGCCCACCCCGTCCGGATCGGCGGCGGTCCCCCGCAGGTGCCGCCGGATCGTGAACGCGTCCAGCAGAGCCTGGGTCGGGTGCTGGTGCGTGCCGTCGCCGGCGTTCAGCACCGCGGCGTTGGTCCAGCCCGCGTGCGCCAGGGTGTGCGGCGCGCCCGAGGCCTGGTGCCGGATCACGATCGCGTCCGCGCCCATCGCCTCCAGGGTGAGGGCGGTGTCCTTCAGCGACTCGCCCTTGGAGACACTGGAACCCTTGGCGGCGAAGTTGATCACGTCGGCGCTCAGCCGCTTGGCGGCGGTCTCGAAGGAGATCCGGGTCCGGGTGCTGTCCTCGAAGAACAGGTTCACCACGGTGCGCCCGCGCAGCGTCGGCAGCTTCTTGATCTGGCGGCCCTGGGTCGCGGCCATCTGGCTCGCGGTGTCCAGCACCCGCACCGCGGCGGCGGTGTCCAGGTCGGCAGTGCTCAGCAGGTGCCGCATCACGCGCCCCCCTCGATCACGACCGCGTCGGACCCATCGGCCTCCGCCACCAGCACCCGGACCCGCTCGGAGGTCGAGGTCGGCAGGTTCTTGCCCACGTAGTCCGCCCGGATCGGCAGCTCCCGGTGCCCGCGGTCCACCAGCACCGCCAGCTGCACCGCCCGGGGCCGGCCCAGGTCGTTGATGGCGTCCAGCGCCGCGCGGATGGTCCGACCCGAGAACAGCACGTCGTCCACCAGCACGACGACCTTGCCGTCGATGCCCGCGGCGGGCTCGACCGTCCTGCCGATCGCGCGGGTGGGGTGCTGTGCCAGGTCGTCCCGGTACATCGTCACGTCCAGCGCACCGACGATCCGCGCCGCCTCGATGCCGGGCTCGACCGCGGCCAGCCGCTCGGCCAGACGCTGGGCCAGCGGGACACCCCGGGTCGGGATGCCGAGGACGACGACGTCGGCGCCGCCCCTGTTGCGTTCCAGGATCTCGTGCGCGATGCGCGTCAGTGCGCGTGCCACGTCCTGCTCACCCAGCACCACGGTGGACCCACCACCGCCGCCGGGCACACCTGTGCCGGAGCTCATCCGGGCCACTCCTTCCCCGCCTCACTGGACGGTGTTAAAGGAACTGCCTGTCAGAGGGGAACCCTACCCCGGACCGGTGACGGACCCGCGCGCCGGCCCGGCGTGAGATCGGACACTCCGGAGCCCCGGGCACCTCACGGCACCCGGGGCTCCGGCGGCGGTTCAGTTCAGCCCAGCAGCGTCGGCTTCAGGTCCACGACCCGGCCGAGCAGCCCGTTCACGAACGAGGGGCTCTCGTCGGTGGACAGCCCGCGGGCCAGCTCCACCGCCTCGTCCACGGCGACCGCGTCCGGCACGTCCTCGTTGAACAGGATCTCCCAGGTGCCCAGGCGCAGCAGCACCCGGTCGACCGCGGGCATCCGGTCCAGCGTCCAGCCGTGCGAGTGGGTCGCCAGCACCTCGTCGATCCGGTCCCGCCGGGCGCAGACGCCCTCGACCAGCTCCACCGAGTACTGCGGCAGCGCCGCCTCGGTGCCGGGCTCGACGATCCGCTCGGCGAGCAGGGTCATCGGGTCGACGCGTCGCTGCTCGGCCTCGAAGAGGACGTCCAGCGCGCGCTTGCGGGCCTTGGTGCGAGCTCCCACGTCAGTCGTTCACGCGGCCCAGGTAGGAGCCGTCGCGGGTGTCGACCTTGACCTTGGTGTCGCCCTCGATGAACAGCGGCACCTGGATCTGGTAGCCGGTCTCCAGCGTGGCGGGCTTGGTGCCGCCGGTGGAGCGGTCGCCCTGCAGGCCGGGCTCGGTGTAGGTGATCATCAGGACGACCGACGGCGGCAGCTCCACGTACAGCGGGCTGCCCTCGTTCGTGGCGACCAGGGCCATCTGCCCCTCGAGCATGAAGTTCGAGGCGTCGCCGACGGTGGCGGCGGGGATGGTCATCTGGTCGTAGGTGTCGGTGTCCATGAAGACGAAGTCGTCGCCGTCCTGGTACAGGTACTGCATGTCGCGCTTGTCGACATTGGCGGTCTCGATCTTCAGGCCGGCGTTGAACGTGCGGTCCACGACCTTGCCGGAGAGCACGTTCTTCAGCTTGGTGCGGACGAACGCGCCGCCCTTGCCCGGCTTGACGTGCTGGAACTCGATGACCGTCCAGAGCTGGCCGTCGATCTTCAGCACGGTGCCGTTCTTGAGGTCGTTCGTCGTCGCCACGTCACTGCTTCCTGTCGGGGGTCTCGTCTCGCCCCACCACGCGAGTCCGCTCGGGACGGGGCTGGGCCGCCGACGATCTTAGCGTGCGGGACCGGTCGGTCGCGCGAGGCCGACCCTCACCGGGTCAGCAGCCACCTGCCGAGCACGCCGACCGCCCCGGACCAGACGAGGGAGGCGAGCGTCCCGATCACGAACCGCTCGGACACCCCCGCGTCGTCGCCGCCGCGCAGTTCCGGGTACCGGCCCAGTCCCTTGATCGCCACCACCACGGCCACGCCGCCGGGTTCGCCCGCCAGCAAGGTGCCGGTCACCGCCAGCCGCTCCAGCACGCCGATCCAGGTGCCGCCCCGCAGCCGGGCGCGGGCCCGGTCGCCGTCCGGTCCGTCACCGGCGCGTCGCCGACGGATGTCCGGGTCACCCGGCTCCGCGGCAGGCGTGGGCGCCGCTGCCTCGGGTGCCTCCGGCGCCCCGGGTGTCGCCGGTCCCTCGGGTGTCCCCGGCCCCTCGGGTCCAGGCGTCCGGTCGGCCAGGCGCAGGACCCCGGCGGCCGCGACCCAGCCGAGCGCGCCGCTCACGGCCAGTGCCAGCAGCACCGTGACAGTCGTCCACAGCGGCGTCACGCGTCGGCCCCCTCGTCCTCGGAGCCCCCATCGTCGTCGTCCGCCCCGGCCAGCCGGAGCAGGCGCGCCGCGGCGGGGCGGGCGGCGAGCTCCTCCGACCAGAGCGCGGCGCGCAGCCGGGCGCTGACCGCCTGCTGACTGATCCCGAGCTCCGCCGCGACGTCCTGCTGGCGCGCACCCGCGGCGCCGGCACCGGAGAGCCGGTCGACCACCGACCAGCCGTCCGCGGTCCGCCGGGCCACGACGGATCCGAGCAGGGTCAGCACCCCCTCCGCCTCCGCGGCGAGGTCGGCCCGCGGCCCGCGGACGGCCAACGGGACGCCACGCAGCCGGGACTTCGCGGCCTCGACCGCGGCCCGGGCATGGATGAACGCCGTGCCCGATCCCGCGCGCGACGTGGCGGGCAGCGGACCGTCGACCGTCCCGGCGCCGATCCCGACGCTCCACCCGCCGATCCTGATCAGGTGCAGCGCGACGGCCACGACCAGATCGGGGTCGCCGAGGACGGCCTGGACCTCGTCGCCGACCGTGCGGTCGAAGGGCAGCACCACCGCGCCCGGCGCCGCGCCGACCAGGGGCGAGTCACGACGCAGGTCGGCGAGCAGCAGTTCCACCCGGTCGCCGACGCGTCGACTGCCCTCCTGGTCCACCGTCACGGTCCACATGACATCCACGGTAGAGCCTGGCGGAGTTTCGTACAATATTGCAGCCTTGTAAACGCGACTACAACCCGTGAGGCTTGTACGATCAGCCCAGCGAGAGCCCCCGCGGTGTCGACACGCCCTCGGAGATCTCGGCGTACGCCGCCACCAGCAGCGACGGGTCCGGACCCTCCAGCCGGGCGGGCCGGGCGATGTCGTCCAGCACCACGAACCGCAGCAGATCACCCCGGGTCTTCTTGTCCCGGCGCATCGCCGCGGACAGCTGCTCCCAGCGGTCGCCGCGGTAGGCGACCGGCAGACCGAGCCCGGTCAGGATCGACCGGTGCCGGGCCACCACCGCGTCGTCCAGCCGGCCGGCGAGCCGCGCCAGCTCGGCGGCGAACACCATGCCGACCGACACCGCGGCGCCGTGCCGCCACGAGTAGCGCTCCACGTGCTCGATCGCGTGGCCCAGGGTGTGCCCGTAGTTGAGGATCTCCCGCAGCCCGGCCTCCCGCAGGTCCTGGCCGACCACCCGCGCCTTGACCGCCACCGACCGCTCGACCAGCTCGGCCAGCACCGGCGACGCTGCCGCGGTCACCGGATCGGTGATCTCCGCGCCGTGCTGCTCCACCAGGTCCAGGATCGCCGGGTCGGCGATGAACCCGCACTTGACGACCTCGCCCAGTCCGGCGACGTAGTCGTAGCGCGGCATGCTCTCCAGCGCCGCCAGGTCGCACAGCACCCCGGCCGGGGCGTGGAAGGTGCCGACCAGGTTCTTGCCCTCGACGGTGTTGATGCCGGTCTTCCCGCCCACCGCGGCGTCGACCATCGCCAGCAGCGTCGTCGGGACGTGCACCACCTTCACCCCGCGCAGCCAGGTGGACGCGACGAACCCGGCCAGGTCGGTGGTCGCGCCGCCGCCCAGACCGACGACCGCGTCGCTGCGGGTGAAGTCGGCCTGGCCGAGCACCTGCCAGCAGAACGACGCCACCTGGGCGGACTTGGCGGGCTCGGCGTCGGGCACCTCGGCCAGCAGCGCCTGGTAGCCGTGCGCCACCAGGTCCTCCCGCATCGCCTCGGCGGTGGTCGCCAGGGCGGCGGGGTGGATCACCAGGACCTTGCGGACGTCCTCGCCCAGCAGGGCCGGCAGCTCGCCGAGCAGGTGCCGTCCGATCAGCACCGGATACGGCTGCTCCCCCGAGACCTCGACACGACGGGTCATGCGGACTCCTCCCCCGAGGCCACGATCCGGTCCACGACCTGCTCCGGTGTGACCCGGTCGGTCGGGACGGTGTGCGTGGCCAGTTCCTGATACACCGGACGTCGCTGCTCCAGCAGCGCCTGCCACTGCGACCGCGGGTTGCCCAGCGCCATCGACCGCGGCTGGTTGAATCCGACCCGGCCGGCCGCGGAAGCCAGCGTGACCTCCAGGAGCACGACGGATCCACCCTCGTCGACGTAGCGGACCAGCGCGTCCCGGACCCCCGCGTCCAGCACGGCTCCCCCGCCCAGCGCCAGGACGCCGTCGTGCTCGGCCAGCGCGGTCAGCGCCGCGGTGCGCTCCCGTTCCCGGAACGCGGACTCGCCGTCCTCGACGAACACCTCCGCCACCGACTTGCCCGCCGCCACCGCGACATCCGCGTCGGTGTCCCGGAAGCCGACCCCCAGGCGCTCGGCCAGCAGCGCACCCACGGTGCTCTTCCCGGCACCGGGCGCACCGATCAAGACCAGCCGGGCACTCACCGCAACAGCTCGGGGATCGACGCCAGGTAGGCGTCCAGGTTGCGGCGCACCTCCGGCACCGAGTCGCCACCGGTCTTCTCCAGCAGCGCGTCCGCCAGCACCAGGGCCACCATCGCCTCCGCGACCACCGCGGCCGGCGGCACCGCGCACACGTCCGAACGCTGGTGCTGGGCCTTGGCGGACTCGCCGCTGGCGGTGTCGATCGTGTCCAGGGCGCGCGGCACCGTGGAGATCGGCTTCATCGCCGCCCGGACCTTGAGGATCTCGCCGTTGGTCATGCCGCCCTCCAGGCCACCGGCCCGGTTCGACCGACGCCGGATCCGGCCCTCGGCGTCCCGCTCGATCTCGTCGTGCGCCTGCGAGCCCCGGCGGGTCGCGGTACGGAAGCCGTCGCCGACCTCGACGCCCTTGATCGCCTGGATGCCCATCAGCACGCCCGCCAGCCGCGAGTCCAGCCGCCGGTCCGCGTGGGTGTAGGACCCGAGCCCGCTGGGCAGACCGTAGGCCAGCACCTCGACCACCCCGCCCAGGGTGTCGCCGTCCTTGTGACAGGCGTCGATCTCCGCGACCATCGCCGCCGAGGTCTCCGGGTCGAAGCACCGCACCGGGTCCGCGTCCAGCGCCGCGGCGTCGTCCGGCGTGGGCAGCACGGTGTCCGCGCGCTCCTCCGGCACCGCCACCGGCCCGATCCCGACCACGTGCGACACCAGCCGGATCCCCGCGGCCTGCTCCAGGAACTTCGCCGCCACCAGACCCAGGGCCACCCGGGTCGCGGTCTCCCGCGCCGACGCCCGCTCCAGCACCGGACGCGCGTCGTCGAACCCGTACTTGCGCATGCCCACCAGGTCCGCGTGCCCCGGACGCGGCCGGGTCAGCGGCGCGTTCCGGGCCCGGTTCAGCAGCTCCGGGTCGTCCACCGGGTCCGCCGCCATCACGTCGACCCACTTGGGCCACTCGGTGTTGCCGATCTCGACCGCCAGCGGACCGCCCTGGCTGATCCCGTGCCGCAGACCCGCCAGGATCCGCACCTCGTCCTGCTCGAAGGACATCCGGGCGCCGCGGCCGTAGCCGAGCCGCCGCCGGGCCAGCGCCGCCTGCACGTCGGCCGTGGTGACCTGCACCCCGGCCGGGAGGCCCTCCAGCACACCCACCAGAGCGGGACCGTGCGATTCACCGGACGTCAACCAACGCAGCATGGGGTCGATCCTTTCACGGCCGGGGGACGACGCTGCGCCCCGGTCCACGTGGTGGGCCGGGGCGCAGGGTGGGGCGGGGTGGGTCAACCGCCTGCGGTCACTCCGTTGTCGAACGGGTTCTGGCCCGGGTCGGCGGGCAGCGCGCCGCCGCCGTCCACGTCCTCGCCCTGGGACACGACGTCGTCAGCGGGAGTGAGCACGAAGGCACCGACCTCCATCGCGGCCTCGATCTGGCCGGCCGTGGTCGCGGGAAGCTTGCCGGCCGCCGCGGTCTCCAACCGGGTCATCGTGAAGGTGCCGAGCAGGAAGTACCGCTGAGTGTCCTGCTGCAGGCCCTCGATGAACGACTGGATGTTCGCCCAGTCGCCCACCACGTCCACGGTCACGGGGATCACGTACATGCCGTCGACCGACTGCAGCACCGCGGTCAGAGCATCGGCGACCGAACCCGCGGGGGTCGCGCTGCTCGGAGACGGGGAGGGAGCGGGGTCGGAATCGTCCGCCTCAGCGGTGGCTTCCGCGGTCGCCTCGGTGGTGGGCTCGTCCTCCTCCAGCTGGTACGTCGCCGCCTCCTGCGGTGAGGAGGTGATCAGCGCGACCCCATGGGCGGTGGCCTGGGCATCGATCTCCCGCAGCAGCGCGGCAAGGTCGGCGTCGTCGGGCACCTTGAGGCGATCGGCGGCGAGCTCCGCGCGGAAGTCGTCGATGGAGGCGAACTGCTCACGGAGCACACCGACCTCGGCCTCCAGCGCATCGTTGGAGAGCGCCAGCTGAGAGGTCTCGTCCTCCAGCCGGGAGGCCTCGTCGAGCTGAGGCTTCACCAGGACGAATCCGCCCAGCCCGAGCACGACCACGCAGAGTCCGGCGGTGCCGGCGATCCAGGTCTTCATGGACGCGGCCATCAGTCGGTCTCCTCGGTGAAGCGCAGGGACGCCGCGGCTTGGGTGACCTGAACGGTCCCGACCACGGAGTAGTAGCCCTCGATCTGGCGGTCGACGACCGTGACCCGCGCGTCGGAGAACCCGGGCACCGAGTTCAGCTGGTCGATCATCGCGGCGGCGCTCGGCGCATCGGCGGCACGAGCCTCGAACGTCAGCTGGTAGAGCCCCGGGGTGACCAGCGGGTCGTCGGGCAGCACCGCGCCCTCGCCGTCGCCGACCGGCTGCATGCTCAGGGTCTGGAGCTGCATCCCCTCCGGCAGCACCGCGGAGATCGCACCGGTGTAGTCGGACCAGAGGACCTCGACCCCGGACGCCAGCTCCAGACCGGCCCTGACCCGCTGCATCTCGGCCAGCACCGGCGTCACCTCGGCGTACTGAGCCTTGTCCGCGAGCAGCTCGGTGGTCCGTTGTTCTTCGGCCGTCTTCTCGTCCTGCGCCTGACCGACCAGGAGCGTGCCGCCGAACCAGGCGACTGCCACCAGTACGAGAGACACCAGCACGGCCAGGCCGAACCACCCGCGGGCGTCCCGCAGCCGGCGGACCGCCCGGATGCTCTCGGGCAGCAGATTGACCTGGGGCAGCGCACCCGCGACGACCAGCGAGTTGCCTGCCTTCTTGCCGGTGCCCTGCTTGCCGACGCCGCGTTCGGTCGTCTGCGTCATGCCGCCACCCCGTAGGCCAGGCCGGTCGGCATCGCCACCAGCGATTCGAGTCCACGCATCGCGCCCTGCGGCAGTGACTTGCCGAGCTTGATCCCCTGGAGGGCGTCCCCGAGCACCGCGGGCAACCGGCTGGCGCTCGACAGGTACTGCCCGAAGCCCGGCAGGTGCACACCACCGCCGGACAGCACCACGACGTCGATCCCCTGCCCCGGGTGGTTCGCCTGGTAGTACACGAAGGTGTTCCGGACCGCCTCGACCAGGGTGCGGGTGACCTCGGTGATCGCGGCCTGCACGGCACCCTGGCCCTCCAGCCCGACCTCCCGCTTGGCCTGCTCCGCCTCGGGCTGGCTCACGCCGAGCGTCCCGGCGATCCGATCCGTGATCTGCTGGCCGCCCATCGGCAGCACCCGCACCAGACGCGGGGTGGTCCCCCGTGCGACCACCACCGTGGTGACCCGCGCGCCGACCTCCACATAGGCCGCGATCCGGCCCGGCTCCCCGGATCGGCAGAGCGCACGCACCAGGGCGAATCCATTGAGGTCGACCATCGTCGGACGCAGTCCGGCGGCCTCGACCGCGAGCAGGTTGGTGGCCACGGTGTCGCGCGGTGCGGCGATCAGCAGACCACGGACCATGCGCCCCTGCGGGCCGTCGACCTCATCAGTGGGCAGGTAGTCCAAGAGCGTGTCGTCGACCGAGACCGGGAGCATCTCCTGCACCTGGAACGGCAGCGACGATCTCAGCTGCGGCAGGGGCGCCCACGGCAGCTCCAGCTCGCGCACCACGACCCGCTGGTTGCCGACACCCACAACCACGTCCTTCGAGGCGAACTTCCCCAGTGACCACAGCTGACGCAGAGCGGTGCCCACGGTCTGCTGCTCGACCACCTCGCCGTCGCGCACCGCACCGGCCGGCAAGGGCACCTGTCCGTAGCGCACCAGGGTCGCGGCCCGGCCGGACCTCGACGAGGCGAACTCCAGTTCGGCGGCACGGACAGCGGTCGAACCGATGTCCAGTCCGATCACATGAGCAGAGCCCACACCAGGTCCTTCCGATCGAGCGAGCACGTGGTCAGTTCCTCCAGGCTGATCGGCCGGGGAGGGGTGGTTCTTGAGAGGACTCGCAGGTGAGAAGCCGACCGGCCTACAGCCCGGCCAGACCCAGGTAGACGCCCGCCAGTGACGGTCCGGCGGCCAGGCCGACCCAGCCGCCGACGAGCATCCACGGCCCGAAGGCCAGCTTGCTCCGGCGGCCTGCTCGCCTGGTCAACAGCATGACGACACCGATCAGCCCACCGATCAGGAAGCCCGCGAACCAACCGATCACGACGGCGGACCAGCCGACCCAGCCCAGGTAGAGCCCGAGCAGGACGGCGAGCTTCACGTCGCCGAAGCCCATCCCCTGCGGATACGCGAACAGGATCAGGAAGTAGCTGGCTCCCATCGCAAGGGCGCCGAGCATCGCGCGCACCAGCGACCACCATGCGGGATCGCCACCGGGATTCCAGGCGGCCAACGTCAACAGCACCAGGCCCACGACCCAGGACGGCAGCACGATCGCATCCGGGAGTCGGCGCACGTCCAGGTCGATCAGCGTCAGGGCGATCGACACCGCAGCCAGGTACCAGAACGCGGGAACCGCCCAGGACCAGCCCAGCCACCACGCCACCAGACCGAAGGCCACCCCGGTCCCGGCTTCGACCAGCGGGTACCGGAGACTGATCGGGTTCCCGCAGTCCCGGCATCTCCCGCGCAGGACCAGCCAGGAGAGCACCGGGACGTTGTCCCTGGCCCGGATCCGATGACCGCAGCGCGGGCAGGCACTCGGCGGATGCGCCACGGACTCGCCACGCGGCACCCGCCACACGACGACATTGAGGAAGGACCCGATCGCCAGACCGAGGATCACACCGATCACGATGAGCATCGGCGGATCAAGAGCCCGGGTAGAGGTTGTACCGGGCGACCTCGTCCCAGGTGTAGTGCCCGGAGTTCGGACTCGGCATTCCCGGGGGTGTCATGTCCTTGTACGTGATCGTGGTGCGGACCGAGACGTTGGTCTTGCAGCCGTAGACCGATCCGTCGATGGTCGTGTCGTTGGTCAGGGAGATCGTGCCGTTGGTGTAGAGCATCGTGTCGACGTTGGAGTCGAACAGCACCGAGTTCGCGAAGGCGATGTCACCGCTGCTGGTCGCCGCCGCCGAGCACGTGGCGACCCCGGCGGCCAACGGGACGATGATCCGCAGCTTGGCGTCGGTCCCGGCCTTGACCGAGGACACCCGGACACCGTTGTTGGTGCTCAGCGACTTGGCGACGATGGTGAGGTCGTTCTTCAACGTGATCGTGAGTGGCCCGCCGCTGCCCTGGAGGGTGACCGCGCAGTCCCGGGCATCCATCACGGTGGCGACGTCGGGGCTGATCAGATCGCCGTTGAGCGAGTAGTTCGCCCGGTCGGCGGTGCAGGTCGTCCCCTTGTACGGATCGGTCCAGTCAGGTGCGCCGTTGCGGACGGCGTTCTCCTGCAACCAACTCTTGAAGCTCTTGACCGTGGTCCCGGTCGGGGTGAGGTCGGCCCAGGTGATCGCGGGCATGGTCTGCGACTCGGGAACCGACGGGGCGGCCGACGGCGATCCCTGCGTCGAGCCTCCGGTGAAGATGCTGCTCAGAGATCCGCCGTCCGATGCCTTGATCGTCGTCCCCGCACGGCCGTAGCCGGTCACGATCTTGCCGGTGTTGCCGAAAGTGATCGAACTGCCGGAGGAGATCAGATTCCCGCCGACCCTCGGGGTGGTGGTGCTGACGCTGATCGGGCCGGCCGCGGTGAGTGAGCCCGAGATGGTGCACGAGTTCGTGATCGACGTCGTCCCGGTGCCTGCGGCCGTCACGTCGCCGGTGACGGTCGGACCGGAGGAGCACTCGAACGTCCCACCCGCCCGGATGTCCTTGGTTTGGCAGCTGTTGGTCAGCGACACATTCTTCACCGCGGTCACCGGACCGACGATGGTGCCCGCGACCGAACAGGCGAAGGAGCCGTTGGTGTGCACGCCTCCGCCGTTGACCTTGAAGTCATTGGTGATGGTGAGGTCCCCGTTGGAGAACACGCCGTAGTCGAACAGCGAGCCGGTCTCGGGCGAGTCGTCCACGGTCAGGCGCTGCTTCACGGTCTTGGTGGCGGTGCGCATCCCGTTGGCGGTCGGCACGTCCACAGTGGACACCGCCGTCATCTCGGCCTCGACGATCTCCAGCGAGGACGGCACCGGGCAGACCAAGGCGGACGAACCCTGCGAGCGGTAGCGCAGCGTCACCGTCGCTTCGGCGGAACCGGCGCTGGTGATCTCCTGGTAGCCCATGGAGCAGGGGAACGATCCCTCGGTGCCGTAGCTGTAGGTCGACATCTGGGAGAGCATGGAATCGATCGCGTCCTCGGCGGTCGCCTGCGCCTGCACCTCGCCGCGTGCCTCCGCGCTGGTCCCGCTGGCGAAGGTGACCGTCGCCACCATGGTGGTGGTCACGATCGCGACCACCGCGGTGATCGCGATCACCGTGATCAGGGCCGACCCCCGGTCATCCCGCGACCGGAGAACGCGGATCCGGTTCCTCAGAAACATGCCGCACTCCCGGTGTTGGGCCCCTGCGCACGCGGGATCGCCGCAGAGGTGATGGTCAGGCTGGAGCCGTCCTCGCCGTCGAGGACCTCGAACCGGATGCGTGCCCCCGTGGTGCCCTCCGAGGAGAAGATCACCAGCGGCGAGCCGGTGGCCGTCGACTGACGGACTCCGGCCAGGGCGACGTTCCAGTCCGAGAAGTCCGAGCCGGTGCTCAGGCCCTTCGTGACCGCGGACGGCCCCGGCGCACCACGCGTGGTCAGGATCGCGCCGGTGCCCGCGTTCCAGTACCAGGCGCGGCACTGGAACGAGCTCTCGACGTCCTGGTCCCCGACTCGGGTCTTCACGATCAGCATGCTGCCGTTGAAGGCCGACGGGGTCTGCACTGCGACCGCGTTGCGCAGCGTGTTCTCCATGTCGGCCAGCACCACCTGGGCCGCCGAGGACGCCGTGGCCTGATCCCGCACGTCGCGTTGGGTGGTGAGCGTGGTCACCAGCAGGGTGCCGACGATCGACAGCATGATGCCGGAGAGCACCATGTACGCCAGCAGCTCGGCCAACGACATCCCCGCGTCGCCCGGACGGTCGGGTGGACGGACGAGCCGACGCAGTCGATTCACTTCCCCACCCAGATCTCGGTGGTGATGCTCGATGTCACCGGGTGCGCGGTCCGGGTCTGCGCCGTCACCGTGACCGTGTAGGAGATCAGGCCGTCGGCATCCGGGCAGACCACCGAGGCGGCCGGGGACTCCGTGACCGCGTAGGTGATGCCGCGGGAGTCGTGCACCTCGGACTGCGCGGCCGCCGAGGACGCCAGCAGATGGGCCTTCAGCTGTGTGCAGTCGGTGGCCGCGGACCGGGCCCGCTCCAGCTGCTGGTTCGCGATCTGGCTCGCGGTGGCGAGCTGCGCCGCGCGGGCGGTGGTCGTGATCGACCGCATCAGGAGCGGGGTCACCGCGGCCATCATCAGGCCGAAGATCGTCATCGCCACCAGGATCTCGATGATGCCGACGCCGGCGTCGACCGGTCGCCGCGCCGTGTGGCGCGGGCCGGGAGCCG
>NZ_JANZKP010000033.1 GCF_025642745.1 Cellulomonas sp. RIT-PI-Y | reverse complement strand
CAGCGTCGCCGCCAGTCCGACCCCGATCACCAGGCCGACGATCGTGCCGAAGACCGCGGTCAGCACCGACTCGACCACCACCGTCCCGGACAGCTGGAGTCGTCCGAGCCCGACCGCCCGGAGCAGCCCGATCTCCCGGGTCCGTTCGATCACCGACAGCGCCAGCGTGTTCACGATGCCCAGCACCGCGATCACCACGGACAGCCCGAGCAGGGCGTACATGATCACCAGGATCTGATCGACCTGGTCGGCCATGGACGACGTCCACTCGTCCGCGGACATCACGGCCACCACCGCGTACGGCCGTGCGGCATCGGTCAGCTCGGTCCGCAGCGCGTCCAGGTCGGAGCCCGGGGCCGCATGGATCAGCACCAGGTCGGACAGCTGCTGCGTGGCCGGGACCAGGGCGTCCAGCACCGACTGGTCCACCATCCACGGGACGCCGATCACCTCGGTGGACACGATCGCCCCCACGCTGAGCGACCGGTCCCCGATGGTCACCGGGTCGCCGACCGACCAGCCCTCCGCCTCGGCGGTCTCCTGCTTGAGCACCACCGCGCCGTCGTCCAGCGAAGCCAACGACCCGTCGACCACGTCGACCTCGATCGACCGGCCGAACACGCCCTCCGGCATCCCGACCACGTAGCCGGCGGCGCCGTCGACCGGGAGCGGCGCGAACCGCAGCGCGTCCACCACCGCCACGTCCGGCAGCTCGCCGACCTGGTCGATCAGGTCGCCCGGGATCGCCCCGGACTGCTCGCTCAGCACGAAGTCGCCGTCGGTCTGCTGCTGCACGATGTCCCCGACCGAGGTCTTGGCGGACAGCGCGATCACCGACACCGCCCCGACCAGGGCCATCCCGATCATCAGCGCACCGGCCGTGTTGGCGGTGCGGCGCGGGTTGCGCACCACGTTCCCGCGAGCGAGTCGGCCCACCGGTCGCAACAACCGCACCACCGGCCAGGACAGCATCCCGATCACCGACCGGGCCAGCACCGGGGACAGCATCAGCACGCCGATCAGCACCGCGGCCGCACCGACACCGTCCGCGGTCAGCGCCCAGTCCGCCTCGGCCCGGGAGAGTGCGGCACCGACCGCGACCGCGCCGAGCGCGATCAGGACCAGACCACCGACCGCCCGGGGCCGCAGCGACCGTTCGGTGGCGACCACCTCGTCCCGCATC
The DNA here is from genome assembly GCF_025642745.1 of Cellulomonas sp. RIT-PI-Y. Lineage (GTDB taxonomy): Bacteria > Actinomycetota > Actinomycetes > Actinomycetales > Cellulomonadaceae > Cellulomonas. The sequence goes on along the minus strand of NZ_JANZKP010000033.1, from coordinate 35,575 downwards.
GCCTCGACCGGCGGCACCACCGCGGCCCGGCGGGCGGGCACCGCTGCCGCCAGCACGCTGACCACGGTGCCGACCACTACCGACACCACGATGGTCGCGGCGTCGATCGGCAGGTCACCGGCCAGTTCCATCCCGACCGTCGCCAGCACCGCACGCAGCGCCTGCACCAGACCCAGGCCACCGAGGATGCCCAGCACCGACCCGGCCAGGCCGACGATCGCCGCCTGCCCCAGGATCGAGCCGAAGACCTGCACCGGCGAGGCGCCGACCGCTCGCAGCAGCGCGAACTCCCGCATCCGTTGCCGGACCGCCATCGCGAAGGTGTTCGAGATGATGAACGCTCCGACGAACAGGGCGATCCCGGCGAACACCAGCAGGAACGTCACCACGAAGCCGAGCATGTCGTCGATCTGCGCCTTGACGTCGGCGCGCAGCTCGTCGCCGGTGACCGCCTCGACGCCCGGACCGGTCAACGGCGCCAGCCGCTGCACCAGGGTGTCGGGGTCGACGCCCTGGTCGGCGTAGATCTCCACGTTGCCCACCCGGCCGTCCGGCGCCAGGCGCGCCAGACCGCTGTCGCTGTCCAGCAGCACGATGGTCGCGCCGAGCATCGCCGCGTCGGGGTCGATCGCGCCGACCACGGTCACGTCGGTCAGCTGCCCCGCCAGCACGATCGTGGTGTCGTCGCCGATCGCCAGACCGGAGGAGTCCAGGGTGGCCTGTTCCAACGCGATCTCGGCGGCGTCCCGCGGTCCGCGACCGGTGGTGACCACCCCCCAGTTCGGGTCGTCCGGGTTCCACAGCACCGCCATGCTCGGTGCCTGGGTGCTCCGGACCGCGGTGCCGTCCGCGCCGACCAGCACCACCGGTGCACTCAGCGTCGGCAGCGCCACCGCGACGCCGTCCACGGCCGCCGCCCGCTCCGCCAGGTCCAGCGGGACCGTCCCGCCGCTGTCCACCACCGGGGACCCGCCGTCCTCCGCCGGCGCCTGCAGGTACACGTCGCCCGGCGCCGAGGAGTCGACGATCCCGGCGAAGGACCCGGACATCATCGACCGCAGCGAGAACGTCCCGGCCACGAACGCGACTCCGAGCGCCACCGCGAGCAGCGACAGCAGGAACCGGCCGAGATGCGCCCGGACCGAGCGCCATCCCACCCGGAACATCAGAGCGTCGCCTCGGCCGCGGCCCGCTGGGGCGTCAGCGATCCCAGGGTGGCCAGGACGGTCTCGGGCGTCGGGTCCGCGACCTCGGCCACCAGCCGGCCGTCCGCCAGGAACAGCACCCGGTGCGCGTAGGACGCGGCGGTCGGGTCGTGGGTGACCATGACCACCGACTGGCCCAGCTCGTCCACCGACCGGCGCAGGAAGCCGAGCACCTCTCCGGAGGAGGTCGAGTCGAGGTTGCCGGTCGGCTCGTCCGCGAACACGACCGCGGGCCGGGTGACCAGGGCACGGGCGCAGGCGACCCGTTGCTGCTGGCCGCCGGAGAGCTGACCGGGCTTGTGCGACAGCCGGTCGGACAGACCGACCGCGTCGACCACCTGGGCCAGCTGCGCCTGGTCCACCGGGCGGCGTGCGATGTCCAGCGGCAGGGTGATGTTCTCCAGTGCGGTCAGCGTCGGCACCAGGTTGAACGCCTGGAACACGAAGCCGAGTCGGGTCCGGCGCAGCCTGGTCAGCTCGCGCTCGCGCATCCGGGACACCGGCTCGCCGTCGACGACCACCTCGCCGGAGTCGACCCGGTCCAGTCCGGCCATGCAGTGCATCAGGGTGGACTTCCCGGAACCGGACGGCCCCATGATCGCGGTCATGCGGCCGCGCTCGAAGTCCACGTCCACGCCGTCCAGCGCTCGGACGGCGGCCTCACCTGAGCCGTAGGTCTTGACCAGCCCGCGCGCCGTGGCGATCGCCTCTGTGGTCGTCATGGGGGGTGTCCCTCTTCTCGCACCGCACCTGTGACCGGGCCGGGTGAACCAGGTCACATCGACGGTACTCAGCGCGGACGGCACCGGCCCATCCGGGATCCCCCCGAGTCGACCCCGAATCCTCCCTGGTCCGGGGCCGGATTCCACCCTGACCTGCGCCGTCACTCGCATCGCGCCGGGCACCCAGGACGGATCTACCCTGGTGCCGGGGTCTGACGATGACGTGGTCCTGGCTGCTCGTGCTGGTCGTGCCGACGGCGGTCACCGGCGGTGTCCTCGCCGTGCGCCGGCACCGGCGTCGAGTGGCGGAGGCGCGGGCGCGGTTCCCCGACCCGTTCGACGCGCTGCTGGTGCAGACCCGACTGTCGATCGTCGCCGAGCACCTGCGCCGATTGGAGGACGACCCCCGCGCCTGGGCCCGCGCCGAACGGATCATCGCCGGCCAGCTCGCCTACGACGCCCTGCTCGCGGAGGCGTGCCGGCTCGCCGGGGTGGAGGTGCTGCCCCGGGCGAAGGGTGATCCGTGGGAACGGCTGCGGGAGGAGGTGGAGCTGACCGCGCGCGGCTGGACCTGGTGAACGCGTGCCCGGCCCCGGTCAGCCCGCGATCACCGTCAGTGTCGACGACCCGTCCGCCCGCCGCCGGACCGCGATCCGCTCGGCGATGGCGGACTTCATCGCCTCGACGTGCGACACCAGTCCGACCACCCGGCCACCGGCCCGCAGGTGCCCCAGCTCGGTGAGCACCGCGTCCAGGGTGTGCGGGTCCAGGCTGCCGAAGCCCTCGTCGATGAACAGCGTGCCCAGCTCGATCCCGCCGGCCTCCGCGGTGACGACGTCCGCCAGCCCGAGTGCCAGGCAGAGCGAGACGTAGAAGGTCTCGCCGCCGGACAGCGTGCGGGGAGTGCGGGCGTCGCCGCTCTGGTGGTCGATGATCCGCAGCGCGAGCCCCAGTCGCCGACTGCGCGACTCCCGTTCCTGCGAGGTCGCCAGCTCGAACCGGCCGTCGGACATCTGGCGCAGCCGGTCGTTCGCCGCCGCGACCACGTCCTCGAACCGGCGTTGCAGCACGTAGGTGCCGAGCGAGAGGCCCTGCCCGCCGTCCTGACCGGAGGCGAGCCGAGCCATCCGGGTCACCGGCGCCGCGGCGCGCAGCAGGTCGCCCGCCCGGTCAGCGGCCGCCCTGACCTGGGCCTCCGCCGCCGCACACTGCTCTGTTCGACCGCGGTCGGTCGCCGCGGTCCCGGCGGCGGCGTCCGCGAGCTCCCGGTGCTCGGCGGCTGCGGCCCGGGCCGCGGCGAGACATTCCCGGTCGTCCTCCGGACGCACCGTGCCGACGGCGAGGTCCGCCAGCTCCGGGTCGGCCAGCCCGCTCGCGACCCGGTCCGTCGCGGTCTGCCGGGCGCGCACGGTGGCCTCCAGGGCGGCGAGCGCCTCGGGGCCGAGCTGTCCGGCGCGCGCGGATCCGGCGGCGGCGGCGAGCCGTCGCTCCGGGTCGGTCGACGAGTCGTCGTCCCCCTCCGGCAGGAACCCGTGCTCCGCGAGCGCGGCCCCGGCACGGTCACGCCAGTCGGCGACGTTCGCCTCGGCCGCCGCCACCCGGCCCCGAGCGTCCACCACCGCATCGGCGGCGTCGGCCCGCGCCCGTTCCAGGCCCTGCCGCGCGGCCACGGTCGGGTGTCCGTCCCGCGCCCGCATCACCTCGGCCCGGTCGCGCTCCAGCTCCTGCGCGGCCCGCTCGCTCGCCTGCTCGGCGAGTCGCCGGGCCTCGACGGCGGAGGCCCGCTCGAGTGTCAACGTCTCGGTCGCCCGGTCGTGCTCCCGGACCCGCGACGCACAGCGCTCCTGGTCGGCGTGCGCGGCCCGGGCCTCGTCCAGCTCCGTCGCCGCGACCGCGAGACGCCGTTCGGCGGTGTCGAGGTCGAGCCCGCCGGTCCGCTCCGCGACCGCCTCCGCACGGGTGACCAGCGCGCTCAGCTCCGACTCCGCGTCCCGCAGCCGCCGTTCCGCCGCCGACCGGGCCGCCTCCGCCTCCTGCACCTGGTCCGCGGTGACATGCCCCTCGGCGAGCTCGCGCGGGTGCGGGTGCTCGACGGAGCCGCAGACCGGGCACTCCTGCCCGGGCCGCAGCTCCCCGGCCAGCTCGCCCGCGATCCCGCGGAGCCGGGCGACCCGCAGCGCGGACTCGTGTTCCGCCGCCTGGAGCGCCGCGCGGGCGGCCGCCGACCGTTGGTCCTCGACCCGCTGCTGTTCGACGGCGATCCGCGCCAGCTCCCGCACGGCGTCGCGCACCGCCCCGGCAGCCTTCCAGTTCTGCTCCCGGGCGGTCACGGTGTGTGCCCGGGCCGTCACGGACTCCAGCTCGGTCACCAGGCGCAGCCGTTCCTCGGGCCGGGCCGCGGCCCGCAGGTCCAGCTCGGCGACGGCGGCCGCCCGTCGCGCGGTCTCCGCGGCCAGGTCGTCGAGCGCCTCGGTCCGACGGGCCAGCCCGGACTCCAGATCGACCAGCCGGGTCAGGGTCGCCACCGTCTCGCGAGCCCGGTCCCGCAGCGCGACCAGCCCGTCGGCCAGCGCCGCGCGCAGGTCCGGCGGCACCCGGTCCACCGCCGCGTCACACTCCTTGCGGGCCGCCGCCGCCCGTTCGCGTGCCTCGTCCCAGCCGGCCAGCAGCGGCGCCACCGCGCTCGACCGCCGGGCCAGGTCCCACCGGTCCCGGTCCTGGGCGGCCTGCTCGGCCAGCCCGTCCAGCAACTCCCGCTCGGCGATCAGCGCCACCCAGCGCTCCACCCGGCGCACCCGGTCCGCCGCCGACGTCACCCGCTCCGCCGACTCCTGTGCCCGGACGCCCGCCTCGGTCGCGCGCCGGGACGACTCGGCCGCGGCGGCACGCACCTCGGTCAGTCGACCGTTCACCTGCCGCACCGCCTCGGCGACGTCCTCGGTGACCAACCCCCGCAGCGACTCGACCTCCTCGGCCGGAAGCCCTGCGGCACCGGCGAACCGGTCCACCGCGCCCTGGACGGACTGCCGACCGGCCTCGACCTCGCGCTGGGCGGCCTTGCGGGCCTCGTCCAGCCGGTTCTCCAGCCGGTCGTACACCTCGGTACCGAAGATCCGCTGCAGCAGGATCCGGCGGTGTTCCGGCTCCGCGCGCAGGAAACCGGCGAACTCGCCCTGCGGCAGCACCATGGTCTGGACGAACTGGGTCCGGTCCAGCCCGACGATCGCGGTGAGCTCGGCGCCGGCCTCGTCCAGCCGGGTGGACAGGATCTCCCCGACCGGTTCCCGGTCCGGATCGTCCGGTACCGCGGTGAGCCGCCAGAGCTTGACCGTGCTGTTCTGCCGGATCGTGCCCGACCCGCGCTTCTTGGCCCGGTCGTACGCCGGAGTGCGCCGGACCCGGTACACCCCGTGCGTGGTCTCGAAGCAGAGGTCGACCACGGACTCGGTGTCCTCGTCGGCGAAGGCGCTGCGCAGCCTGTCCTCGCTGGCCGAGGCGGCGGCGACCTTGCCGTACAACGCGAAGACGACCGCGTCGATCACGGTGGACTTGCCGGCCCCGGTCGGTCCCTCCAGCAGGAAGAGCCCACCGGCGGACAGCGCGGCGAAGTCCACGGTGTGCCGCCCGGCGAACGGTCCGATCGCCTGCAGGGTCAGGGAGTGCAGCCGCATCAGGCGCTCCGCTCCGCGGCCATGACCTGCTCGTAGGCCTGCCGCAGCACGTCGGCTTCGGCCTCGGTGGGCGCGGCACCGCCGACGTGTGCGATGAAGTCGGCGACCACCTCCAGCGGGTCACGACCCGGACCGACCTCCGCGCTCCGACCGGCCGACGCGGTCGCGGGCGGCTGGTGCTGGATCACCAGCGCGTGCGGGAACCGGGTCTTCACCCGGCGGTAGAGGTCCTCCGGCCGGAGCGGGTCGGTCACGGTGACCCGCACCCAGTCGTCATCGTGTCCGGGCGAGGACAGCACGTCGTCCAGGCGCCCGGTCAGATCGGTCATCCGGCGCGGGACCGGCGCCGGGATCAGCGTCACCCGGGCGGGTCCGGTCGCGTCCAGCTCGATCAGTGCGGTCGACTTCGCGTGGCGCGCCTCGGAGAACGAGTAGGCCAGCGGCGACCCGGAGTAGCGGATGTGCTCGGCGACCCGCTGTGGCCCGTGCAGGTGACCGAGCGCCACGTAGTCGATGCCGTCGAACACCGCCGCGGGCGCATGGTCGACCCCGCCCACCCGGATGTCGCGCTCGGACTCGCTCGCCTCGCCGCCGACCACGAACGCGTGGGCCAGCACCACCGATCGGACGCCGTCCCGCTCGGCCAGGTCCGCACGCACTCGGTCCATCGCCGCGCCGAGCACCGCCGCGTGCGACCGGGCCAGCACCGCCCCGTCGGGCGCCAGCGTGTGCCGGGCGACGTCCGGGTCCAGGTACGGGAGCCCGTAGACCGCGACCCGCTCCCCGTCGGGTCCGGTGAACAGCACCGGGCGGTCGACCCGGCGCTGGTCGGCCAGGATGCGCACCCGGCCGGTCAGCAGGTCGGCGCCGAAGCCCAGCCGCACCGCCGAGTCGTGGTTGCCCGGGGTCAGCACCACCGTGGTCAGCTCGGCCAACCGGCGGAGCGTGGTCGACAGCAGGTCCACCGCCTCCACCGGCGGGATCGCCCGGTCGTAGACGTCGCCGGCGATCAGCACCGCGTCCACCCGCTGCTCCGCCACCACCTGGACCAGGTGGTCGCAGAACGCCGCCTGGTGCGCCGTCAGGTCCACCCCGTGCAGGGTGCGACCGAGGTGCCAGTCGGAGGTGTGGAGGAACCGCATGCCCTGAAACTAGCGGCAGACGCCGACACGGCCCCGCACTCGGGACATCACCTGGGGACCACCGGCGTGGCGCCCCGTCTGTGGACGGTCGACGGCCGCGTGATCCTCAGACCGCGGCCGCCCGAGAGGCCGCGACGACCGACACCGTTCCGGTCATCACCGCGGTGACGGCCTCGGCCGGAATGGTGTTCTCCAGCTCGAACTCCTGGTCCATCCCGATCAGCGCCAGTCGGTCGATCACCTGACGCTCCGGGTCGCGCAGCGTCACCCGCAGACCGGTCTCCGCCGCCGCCAGGTGCAGCTGCAGCAGGAAGGCCAGTCCGGATGAGTCGATGAAGGTGAGACCGGCGGCGTCGATCAGGATCGGACGGTCGGCGACCAGTGCCTGGGCCATCGACGTGCTGGCATCGGTGCGCAGCGCCCCGTCGACCTCCCCCCACAGTCGGACGAGCGTGCACCCCTTCGACGTCGTCACGTCGATCCCACCGATACGGGTGGAGTCGTCCTTCGGGTCCATCGGTCCTCGGCTCTTTCGGAAGGTGCGGCCGATGGATCATGCCCCCGGTCCGACCGGCCCGCATCCGCTGGCCGCGCCGCCCGGAGACCATGGCGGCCGCCGTTGACACACCCAGCAGAACGCTTGGCGGACGGATCTCGTTCCCCTCGCACGTAACCGGCCGTTGACCTGCACATGAACATCACCCGAGTCGGCCCGTGCCGCCACATCCCCCGGCGGTCCGCACTCACCGGGTCGCACGATCCACCCAGTGACGACACAGCGAGCACTCAAGTTCGCGGCGAAGACACCCAACTCATGTCGACTCGCTTGCCGCGTCGCACCGAGGCGAGAAGCGTCGAGCGCGGCGCCGATCCTGCGACGCCGCGACGGCAAGGAGAGAACAGATGCGCGCTCGTGTGACCAGGGGGCTCGCGGCCTTCACGCTGGTGGGATCACTGCTGACGGGCGGGATGGTCGCCCTCGCACCGGCCGCGACCGCGGACTCGCGGTGCAGCACGGCGAGCCATACCCACGGCGCGCTGTGGTGGAAGCGGACGGACAACTTCCTCGGGCGTCGGGCGTCGTTGGTGCCCGGCAAGACGGAGTACCAGCACACCAACTCGAATCCGGTGAACTGTTGAGTCTGTCGTTCCGCGTCGCCGCACCCGCCGCCGTCGCCGTCGTGATCTGCGCCGGGTGCGGCACCGCGCAGGACACCGCCGACGAGCCGACCCCGTCCCAGATGCCCTGGGTGATGGACGAGGCCTTGAGGCTCTGCGCTTCCGAGAAGCTCGGCCGCGACCTCACGCAGGCCTGGGTCGACGCCGACATCGCGGCCAGCGCCGAGAACGACTCGCGCGACGCGGCGACCGAGTGGGAGAGCCAGCGCTGGATGCGCGCCTACGAGCAATGCGTGTTCGAGGCCGGCGTGCCGGAGATCGACATGACCGACCCCGCGTGGCAGATGCACTACCGCATGGCCTACGCCCTCGACGAGAACGACAACCCCACGATGGACGACCCCCTGGCCCCCTGGCCCGGCGAGGAGAACCCGCCCGGATGAACCGACACGTCGCCGCCCTCACCACCGCGGTCATCCTCGCGCTCTCCGCCTGCGCCGCCGACGATCCCGCGCCCGCCCCGACGCCCACCACTTACACCGCCAGCCCGTTGGCCGAGGCGGTCCCTCTCCTCTCGCTGGGCCAGGACGAACAGGCGCGGATCGACCGGGAGGCCGAACGGCTGATCGCGATCTGCCTCAAGGAGCAGGGCTTCGACTACGACCGGCCGTACGTGGCCGACGATCCGGTGCTCGACGCCGACACCGACCCGGTCGAGTGGGCGGCGCAGTACGGCTACGGCGTGAGCACCCTCGACCTGATCACGCCGTCGACGTCGAGCACTCCCCGGTCGACCGCGGAGCAGGCCGCCTACGACGCCGCGCTCTACGGCGTCGGGACCGAGACCGACGCCGCCTACGACTGGGAGCAGGAGGGCTGCCTGGGCGCGGCGTACCACGAGGCCACCGACGGCGCGGACGAGGTGATGCGCGACGAACGGTTCGCCGCCCTGTTCGAGGCCGTGGACACGGCGCAGATCGAGGTCGACGCCTCACCGGCGGTGCTCGCGCTGCGGTCCGCGTGGTCGGACTGCATGGCCGGCGCCGGATACCCGGAGCTGGCGTCCCCGGTCGCCGCCCGGCAGTCGGTCCAGGAGCAGCTGACGGCGGAGGCCGATCTCGCCGAGCTGCGGGCCCACGAGGTCGCGCTGGCGATCGCGGATCTCGACTGCCGCGAGTCGACGTCCTACGACCGGCGCTATTGCCAGGAGCTCTGGTCCGCGCAGGCCACGGTGGCGGACGAGTTCGCCGAGGAGATCGACGCGCTGACCGCGTCCGCGGGCTGAGATCTCAGCGGTCCGGTTCCGGCTCCGTCACATCCGCCACCGTGGCGCCGAGCACCCGGATCATGTCGTCCGCGTCCAGGGTCGCGCCCACCCCGTGCGCCCCGCCGCCGATCGACACCGTGCGCCCGGGCACCGTCGCATCCGCGATCACCGGCCAGGCGCGCAGCGATCCGAAGGGCGTGATCGTGCCGCGCTCGTAGCCGGTGACCTCCTTGGCGGTGGCGGCGTCCGGCATGGACATCCGCTTCACGCCGAGCAGGTCGCGCAGTTTGGGCCAGGAGATCGACCGGCCGCCGGGCACTAGCACGAACAGGTAGTCGTCCTCACCCCGGCGCACCACCAGGGTCTTGACGATGTCCTCCGGCCGGACGCCCCGCGCGGCGGCGGCCTCGGCCAGCGAACCGACCGGGCCGTGCCGGGTGATGCTGTGCGCGATCCCGGACTCGGCCAGCGCCTGTGCGGCGCGCTCCTCGCTCATGCGCTCAGGGTAGGCACCAGTCGGCCGTCGACGACCGCGACCGTCGCCCCGTGCCACCGTCGCCGCAGCCACCGGTCGTGCGAGGCGACCACCACGGCGCCCGGTGCGGTGCGCAGCGCGTCGCCCAGCTCGTCGGCCAGCGCCAGCGAGATGTGGTTGGTCGGCTCGTCCAGCAGCAGGACGTCCGGGGTCTGCGCGACCAGCAGGGCCAGCACCACCCGTCGGCGCTGCCCGACGGACAGCTCCCGGAGCGGCCGGTCCAGGTCCCGCGGGGCGACCAGACCCAGGTCCTGCAACGGCACGGGGTCGGCCAGCCGCTCGGTGACCAGCTCGTACACGGCTCGCGGCGATCGGTCGTCCTCGGCCAGTTCGACGTCCTGCTCCAGCAGGGCCACCGTGACCCCCTTGGCCCGCCAGGCGGTGCCGGTGGACGGCTCCAGGTCCCCGGCGAGCAGGTGCAGCAGGGTCGACTTGCCCGACCCGTTCGGACCGGTGACGAGCAGCGCCGTGTCGGGGTGCACATCCAGCGCGGGAACGGTGACCCGCCCGGGCACCACCGCGTCCCGGACCGAGACCAGGGTGCCCTCCCGACCGTTCGCGCCGGTCAGCGCCGCCGTGAACCGCAGCTCGCGCGGCGGCTTGCGCACCTGCTCGCGCTCCAGCTCCGTCAGTCGGCGCTGGGCATTGCGCACCCGCCGCCCGACCTGCTGCTGCACGATGTCGCCGTGCCTCCCGTAGGCCATCGTGTTCCGGTCCTGCATCGGGCGGCCGTGCACCACCTGACGGGCCTTGCCGTCCGGCGCCACCGAGGCACGCAGGACGGACAGCTCCTCCCGCTCGGCCAGCCAACGCTGCTCCCACTGCTCCCGGGCGATCCGCTTGGCGGCCCGGAAGTCGGTGTAGCTGCCGCCCGTCACCCGTGGCCCGTCCACGCCGGGGTCGAGGTCGAGGATCTCCGTGACGACCTCGTCCAGGAACACGCGGTCGTGGCTGGCCAGGACCACCGCCCCCGGCAGCTCGGCCAGCGCACCGGCCAGGAAGTCGGCGGCGTCGTCGTCCAGGTGGTTGGTCGGCTCGTCCAGCAGCACCGCCCGCGGGCGTCGCACCAGCACTGCCGCCAACGCCAGCCGCGACCGCTGACCGCCGGACAACGACCCGGAACGACGGCTGGGATCCAGCCCGCCGAGCCCGAGGCCGGCCAGCACCCGCTGCGCGCGGGCGTCCGCGTCCCAGACCTCGGCGGACTCGGCGTGCGCCAGGGCCAGGTCGTACCGGGTCGCGGACTCCGCGGTGCCGTCCGCGAGCGCCGCCGCCGCGGACTCCAGCTCGGCGGCGATCGCCCGGTCCTCCGAGAGCGCCGCACCGATCACGTCGTCGATGGTGTCGTCGGCACCGAACGGGGGCTCCTGCGCCAGGTAGGCCAGATCGGCCGGACGCCCGACCTCACCGGTGTCCGGCTCCTCCACCCCGGCGAGCAGCCGGAGCAGGGTGGACTTGCCGATGCCGTTCTCCCCCACCAGGCCGAGCCGGTGACCGGGATCCACCGCGAAGGACAGATCGGTGAGCACACGGCGGTCGCCGTAGGAACGGGACAGCGCCGTGGCACGCAGGACGGGTGTGGAAGCAGAGGAGGACAGAGGGATCACCACCGGCCGCCGGGCCGCACGAAGGGGCATCGGCGTGAGAGTCAGGACAGGGACTCGGGGCCGGTCAGTTCCACATGGGGACGACGGTAGGACCAGGACACGCGCGGCGTCGACCGGTTATCCGTCCGGGTGTCGATCCGCGGTCATCCCCGGGTCCGATGGTCGTGCCCGTCGGGTCCACGCCCGGACTGACGACGCCACCCCCTCCGCACCGGCACGCTCGAGAAGTCCCCACCCCCGTCGAACAGGAGCCCTGTCATGCCCGCCCCGGACACCGGCCGTCTGGCCGCCCTCGATGTCGCCCGTCTGCTGGCGATCGTCGGGATGATGGCCGCGCACACCATCCTGGCCGTCCTCGGCCCGAGCGGACGGATCGTGGACGGGTTCCCGTCCACCCTGTTCGCGGTGCTGGCCGGGGCGAGTGCGGTGCTGTCCACCCGGCGCTACGTCGGACGACCGCTCGCCGCGTCGGTGGCGCTGGGAACCCGGGGGCTGCTCGTGGTGGTGATCGGGTTCCTGCTCGGGCTGGTGCCGTCCCCCGCGATGGTGGTGCTGGTGTATCTCGGGGTCGCGATGATCCTGGCCGCGGGGTTGATCCACCTGCCGAGCCGGGTGCTGGTCGCCTTCGCCGCGGTGACCGCGGTGGCGGGGCCGTTCGTGACGACCTGGGTCCGGGACGCGCGGCAGCTGGACACGCTCGGTGAGCTGTCCTGGGCGTCGCCGGGCGACTGGGTGACGTCGGTGCTGTTCACCGGCGCCTACCCGGTGCTGACCTGGATCGTGTACCTGACCGTCGGCATCCTGCTGATCAGGGGGTTGCTCGCCGCACGGGCCGCGGGGACGGAGGCGCTGCGCCGGTGGACCGGGCGGGTCGCGCTCGGCTCGGTCCTCGTGGTGGCCCTGGTCGCGGTGGTCAGCGTCGTCTACCGGACCCAGGTCGCCGCCCCGGCGCTGGCGACCCGGGTCGGGTGGACGTCGAGCTGGCGAACTCCCTGCTGACCAGCGCCTCGTTCGGGGTGTCCGGCGGGTACAGCTGGACCAGCGTGCTGGTGGCGACCCCGCACAGCGGGAACGTGGCGGACATCGTGCTCACCTCAGCGGCCGCGGTGCTGGTGATCGCGTTGCTGGTGCGGTGGGAGGCGACCCGGCCGGACGGGTTCCGGGTGCTGCGCCCGCTGGCGTGGGCCGGCGCGGCGCCGCTGACCGTGTACGTGCTGCACGTGGTCGCTCTCGGGGTCGCGCTGCTGACCGTGCCGGCGTGGACGGTCGGGACCACTTGGGGGCTGTGGGCCGGGAACGTGATCGGGGCCCTGGTCGTCGGGGTGCTCACCGTGGGGCGCGGGCGGCGGGGGCCGTTGGAGGCGCTGGTGTCCGGCGGTGCGGGCCGGGCTGCCGCGTGGGTCACCGAGCGCCGGGTCACGCACCGCTAGCGTGGGTCGGGTCGCCTCCGTCGCCTTCGATCCCGCCGCCGACGTCGCGCGCTCGAACCGACCGGAGGACCCTCCACCGTGACCACCCCGACGGGCGACGCCGCCCGCACCCGGATCGCCCTGCTGTGCCAGTTCGCCCTGTTCGGGATCGTGAACGTGTCCTGGACGAGTCGACTGCCGTCCCTGATGGGGGCGCTGGGGATCGATGCCGCGGAGCTGGGACGACTGCTGCTGATCGGCGGGATCGGTTCGCTGCTGGGCGCGCTGTCCGGGGGCGCCGTGGTCACCCGGATCGGGGCGCGGGCCACCCTGCTGGTCGGCGTGGTCGGTCACGCGGTCGGCTTCGGGCTGCTGGCGGTGTCGGTGTTCACCGGATCGGTGCCGTTGTTCCTCCCCGGCGCGCTGATCAACGGGGTGTCCAGCGCGTGGTCGAACCTGTCGATCAACGTCAGCGCCGCCGCGGTGGAGCAACGGATCGGGCGGGCGATCATGCCGCATTTCCATGCGATGTTCTCGGTCGGGGCAGCGCTCGGCGCGCTGATCGCGGCCGGGTTCGCCCGGGCGGGGCTGGGGATCGGACCGCAGGTGGTGGCGGTGATCGCGGCGGGCACGGCGATCCGGCTGCTGCTGATCCGTCCGGCGACCGCGATCACCCTGGCCGGGGACCGGTCCGCGACCAAGGGCCGGGCCGCCGCGGGCGAGGCGCTGTCCGCCTGGCGCGAGCCTCGCACCCTGCTGCTCGGGTTGGTGCTGATGGCGGCCTCGCTCACCGAGGGAACGGCCGGCACCTGGATGCCCCTGGCGGTGGTGGAGGGCTTCGCCGCGCACGAGGACGTCGGGGCGCTGGCCTACGGGAGCTTCGTGGCGGCGATGACGCTGGTCCGGGCGTTCGGCACCCGGCTGATCGACCGGTTCGGCCGGGTGGTCGTGCTCCGGGTGTCGGGCGGGTCGGCGCTGGTCGGGCTGCTGCTGTTCGTCACCGGTCCGACCCTGGCGCTCGCCTGGGCGGGGGTGATCCTGTGGGGCTTCGGCGCAGCGCTGGGGAACCCGATCGCGACCACGGCGGCCGCCGACGACCCGCTGCGGGCCAGTGTCCGGGTGTCGGTGGTCGCCTCGTTCAGCACCGTGACCGCGCTGGCCGCCCCGCCGCTGCTCGGCCTGCTGGCCGCGGAGGTCGGAACCCGCCAGGCACTGCTGGTGGTGGGGGTGTTCATCGTGCTCAGCCTGTCCCTGGCCGGGGCCGCGCGGAGGCAGGTGCCGGACCCCGCGCCCGTACGGACGGCCGCCGCCGACGTGTGATGTCCGCCGCGCGCGAATCCGTTCGCGTGCTCGGCCCGGCAGCGGCGACAATGGGACGTCGTGACTCCCGCCGATCCCACTCCGCCGACCACCACCCCGGGTGGTCCCGTCGGCGACGGTGCCGCGCGGACGGCTCCGGCCGACGGCCGCCCCCGTCGGCGCCGAGGGGGTCGAGGCCGGTCGAACGGGGCCACGACGGGGACCGAGCAGTCGCCGCGGTCGGACCGGCGCCGTGACGACCGCCGGCCCCGGACCGACGACACCGAACGGCGCACCCGCCGCCTGAGCGCGATGGCCGACGCCCGCCGCGCCGTCGTGGTGCCGCCGATCGCCTACCCCGAGCAGCTGCCGGTCTCGGCGCGCCGATCGGAGATCGCCGACGCGATCCGGGACCACCAGGTCGTGATCGTCGCGGGCGAGACCGGCTCCGGGAAGACCACCCAGCTGCCCAAAATCGTGCTGGAGCTCGGCCGCGGCCGGGACGGGCAGATCGGCCACACCCAGCCCCGGCGGATCGCGGCCCGCACCGTCGCCGAGCGGATCGCCGAGGAGCTGGGCACCACCATCGGCGAGCTGGTCGGTTACCAGGTCCGGTTCACCGACGAGTCGTCCGAGCGGACCCTGGTCAAGGTGATGACCGACGGCATCCTGCTCGCGCAGATCCAACGCGACCCGGAGCTGCGGGCCTACGACACCCTGATCATCGACGAGGCGCACGAGCGCTCGTTGAACATCGACTTCATTCTGGGCTACCTGGCCCGGCTGCTGCCCCGCCGGCCGGACCTCAAGCTGATCATCACGTCGGCGACCATCGACTCCGCACGGTTCGCCGAGCACTTCGCGGACGCGCAGGGCGACCGGGCGCCGGTGGTCGAGGTGACCGGGCGGACGTACCCGGTCGAGCTGCGGTACCGGCCGCTCACCCCGGACGACCCCGGTGACCAGCCCAGTGACGGCCCGGACGAGCGCCCCTCCAAGGGACCGGCTCGGCCCCCGCGCGAGGACCGGGACCTGATGACCGGGATCTGCGAGGCGGTGGACGAGCTCGCCGCCGAGGGGCCGGGTGACGTCCTGGTGTTCCTGTCCGGTGAGCGCGAGATCCGGGATGCCGAGGAGGCGCTGCGCGGACACCTGGGCGCACGGGTCACCGACCAGCGCCGACCGGACGCGGTGGAGCTGCTGCCGCTCTACGGCCGGCTGTCCGCCGCGGAGCAGCACCGGGTGTTCCAGGCGCACGGCACCCGGCGCGTGGTGCTGGCCACCAACGTCGCCGAGACGTCGCTGACCGTGCCGGGCATCCGCTATGTGGTCGACCCCGGGACCGCGCGGATCTCGCGCTACTCCAAGGCCACCAAGGTGCAGCGGCTGCCGATCGAGCCGATCTCGCAGGCCTCCGCGAACCAGCGGTCCGGTCGGTGCGGGCGCGTCGCGGACGGCATCGCGATCCGGCTGTACTCCGAGTCCGACTTCGCGTCGCGTCCCCGGTTCACCGAGCCGGAGATCCTGCGCACCTCGCTGGCGTCGGTGATCCTGCAGATGGTCGCGGTCGGGGTGGCGGCCGGACCCGAGGACGTGGCACGGTTCCCGTTCGTCGACCCGCCGGACGTGCGGGCGGTGCGGGACGGCGTGCAGCTGCTGACCGAGCTGAACGCGTTGGAGACCGTGCCCGCGTCCGCTCGCGGGACCCGGCTCACCGACACCGGCCGGGCGCTGGCGCAGCTGCCGATGGACCCCCGACTGGCCCGGATGATCGTCGAGGGCGGTCGGCGGAACGTGGCCCGCGAGGTGATGATCATCGCGGCCGCGCTGTCGATCCAGGACCCACGCGAGCGTCCGGCCGAGTTCCGCCCGCAGGCCGACGCGATGCACGGACGGTTCGCGGACACCACGTCGGACTTCCTGTCGTACCTGAACCTCTGGCAGTACGTCCGGGACGCGCAGCGTGAGCTGTCCGGCTCCGCGTTCCGGCGGCTGTGCAAGGCCGAACACCTGAACTACCTGCGGCTGCGCGAGTGGCAGGACGTGGTCACCCAGCTCAAGGAGCTGGCGAAGCCGCTGGGCATCACCCTCGGCCCGCCGCGCAGCTCCGACCGGGACGCGGACACCCTCACCGCAGCGCGGGAGGACCTGGCCAAGGGCTCGCTGCGCCTGGAGTGGGACGGCGACCGGATCCACGTCGCACTGCTGGCCGGCCTGCTGTCCCAGCTCGGCATGCAGGAGGTCACCGAGGTCCGCAGCACCGGTGCCCGCAAGGACAGCCGGGCCGACCGGAACCGGCCGCGCAACGAGTACCTGGGCGCACGCGGGGCCCGGTTCGCGATCTTCCCCGGGTCGGCGCTGGCCAAGAAGCCGCCGGCCTGGGTGATGGCCGGTGAGCTGGTCGAGACCTCCCGGCTCTGGGGCCGGGACGTCGCCCGGATCCAGCCGGAGTGGGCCGAGGACCTGGCGGCGCACCTGGTCAAGCGCAGCTACTCCGAGCCCTCGTGGTCGAGCAAGCAGGGCGCGGCGATGGCCGTCGAGCGGGTGATGCTCTACGGCGTCCCGATCGTCACCGGCCGCCGGGTGCTGTTCGCCCAGGTCGATCCGGAGCAGGCCCGCGAGCTGTTCATCCGGCACGCGCTGGTCGACGGCGAGTGGACCACGCACCATGCGTTCTTCGCGGAGAACCGGCGGCTGCTGCGCGAGGTCGAGGACCTGGAGGCGCGGTCCCGTCGGCGTGGCCTGGTGATCGACGACGACGCGCTCTTCGACTTCTACGACGAGCGGATCCCGGACACCGTGGTCTCCGCCCGGCACTTCGACCAGTGGTGGAAGACCGCGCGCCGCGAGCACCCCGACCTGCTCACCTTCACCCGGGAGCTGCTGGTCGCGGAGGACGCCGGGGTCGACGAGTCGGACTTCCCGTCCAGCTGGCCGCAGGGTGACCTGTCGCTGCCGCTGACCTACCAGTTCCAGCCCGGCGCGGACGCGGACGGCATCACCGTGCACGTGCCGCTGGTGGCCCTGGCGCGGGTGCAGCCGGACGGATTCGACCGCCTGGTGCCCGGTCTGCGCGAGGAACTGGCCACCGCCACCATCCGTGCGCTGCCCAAGCCGGTCCGGGTGCAGCTGGTGCCCGCGCCGGACGTGGCCCGGGACGTGATCGCCTGGCTGGACGGGCACACCGCGTCCTGGGAGGACACCGTCCGCGCCGGGGACTCCGCCCCGTCGTTCCACACCAGCTTCCGCCAGGCGGTCCGTGCCCTCCGGGACGTCGACGTGCCCGAGGACGCCTTCGACGACGACCGGCTGCCGCCGCACCTGCGGGTCACCTTCCGGGTCGAGGACGACCGCGGCCGGGTGGTCGACGAGGGCAAGGACCTGGCCGTGCTCCAGCGCCGACTGGCCTCCCGCACCCAGGACGCGGTGTCGACCGCCGTCCGCAGCGCCGTCCGGGACGCGATGGCCGACGCCGTGCGGGCGACCGGCACGGACGGACAGCTCACCGCGGGCGAGGCCACCGCCCCGCGACCACCCGCCGCCGCGCCGTCCACCGTCCCGGTCGTGCCCGGACTCACCGACACCGACCTCACGACCTGGCCCACCGGTCTGCCCGACGGTGCCCTGCCGGAGCGGGTCGAGGCCCAGGCCGCCGGTGGCCTCACCGTGCGCGGATACCCGGCCCTGGTCGAGCAGCCGGGTGGAACGGTCCGGGTGCAGGTGCTCGCCGACGCCGGGGAGCAGGCCACCGCCCAGCGCCGCGGTCTTCGCCGCCTCCTGGTGCTGGACGTCGGCCTCGCCCCGGCCCGGATCACCTCCCGGTGGACCGGGCAGCAGGCGCTCGCCCTGGCCACCAGCCCCTATCGGTCCACCGAGGCCCTGACCACGGACATCCAGCTCGCCGCCGCCGACCACCTGCTCGCCGAGCACCTGGCCGGCCGGCCGGCGACCGCGATCCACACCGCTGACGGGTACACCGCCCTGCGCACCCTGGTCCGCGACCGGCTGGAGGACACCGTCCACGACCTGGTCGGCACCCTGGTCCAGGTGCTCACCGCCGCCCGCGACCTGGACGCCGCCATCCGCGGCACCCGGTCGCTCGCCCTGCTCGGCACCGTGCAGGACGTCAAGGACCAGCTCGCCGACCTGGTGCACGACGGCTTTGTCGCGGAGGTGGGCGCCACCCGGCTGCCGCAGCTGCCCCGCTATCTGCGTGCCGCCGCCCACCGCCTGGACAAGGCCGCCGACAACCCCTCCCGCGACGAGCAGCTGGCCTGGCAGGTGCACGACCTGGAGCAGCTGCTCGGGCAGGTCCGGGCGCGGGTGACCTCCCGGACGCCGGTGCCGGCCGATCTGGCAGCGCTGGACGACGTGCGGTGGCTGATCCAGGAGCTGCGGGTGTCGCTGTTCGCCCAGCAGCTGGGGACGCCGGTGCCGGTGAGCGAGAAGCGGGTGCGGAAGGCGCTGGCGGGGATCGGCTGACCGGTCGGCGCGTCGACCTCGCTCCGGCGATCCGTGCGCCGAGGGCGCACGTCCGGGTGACGACGACGAGGCCGGCGGCCCCACCCGTCGGAGCGGGGGACCGCCGGCCTCGGTCGGTCGGGCGGACGTCAGTCGTGCGAGACCCGGGAGTAGTCCTGGTCCTTGGTCTCCTTCGACAGGACGAGCGCGATCAGGGTCAGCACCGCGGCACCGGTGAGATAGACCCCGACGATCCAGGTCGACCCGCTCGCGGCCTTCCACAGCTCCAGGGCGACGATCGGGGCCAGCGCGGCGCCCAGGATCGAGGACACGTTGTAGGCGATCGCCGACCCGGTGTACCGGACGTTGGTCGGGAACAGCTCGGGCAGGATCGCGCCCATCGGACCGAAGGTCGCGCCCATCAGGGTGAAGCCGATCACCAGGAATGCCTGGGCCAGCGCGCCGGTGAACGCGATGTCCTCGCGGACCATCAGGAACACGTCGAAGGTCAGGCCGAAGACCGCGATGCACGACGTCACCCAGATCAGCAGCTTGCGACGACCGATCTGGTCGGCGAGCGGACCGGACAACAGCGTGAAGATGCCGAAGAACACCACGCCGATGACCTGCATCAGCACGAAGTGCACGTACGGGATGCCCAGGCCGTGCGTGCCCGCGTCGGAGGTCTCGGTGGCCGCGGTGCCGTAGGTCAGCGCGAACGTGGTCATCAGGTAGAACAGCACGTAGGTGGCCAGCATGATGAACGTGCCGAGCACCACCGCACGCCAGTGGTGCCGCAGCGTGGTGCCGAGCGGCAGCTTGGTGATCTTGCCGGTCTTCTCCGCAGTCTTGAACGACTCGGACTCGACCAGCTTCAGCCGGACCCACAGGCCGACGATCACCATCACGGCGGAGAACAGGAACGGGATCCGCCAGCCCCAGCTCAGGAACTCCGGCGAGTCCGAGCCGAGGATGCCGTTGATGATCAGGAACAGCGTGTTCGCGATGATGAAGCCGATCGGTGCGCCGGCCTGCGGGAACGTGCCGTACCAGGCGCGCTTGCCCTCCGGGGCGTTCTCGGTGGCGACCAGCGCCGCGCCGGACCACTCGCCGCCGAGCGCGAAGCCCTGGGCCAGGCGCATCACCAGCAGCAGGATCGGGGCCAGCAGGCCGACGCTGCCGTAGGTCGGCAGCACGCCGATCAGGAACGTGGCGACACCCATGGTCAGCAGCGAGGCCACCAGGGTCGACTTGCGGCCGTTGCGGTCACCGAGGTGGCCGAAGAAGATCGCGCCGATCGGGCGGGCCACCATCGCGGCGCCGAAGGTCGCGAAGGACAGCAGCAGCGCGGTGCTGGAGTCGGCGGCGGTGAAGAACAGCTTCGGGAAGACGAGGACCGCGGCGGTCGCGTAGACGTAGAAGTCGTAGAACTCGATCGTGGTGCCGACCAGGCTCGCCGCGATGACGCGGCCGGGAGAGTTCACCGGCTTGGGCGCCAGGGCGGCGGTCTGTGTGGCGGAGATGGACATGTGCGGGCTACTCCCCGGGTCGTGGACGGTTCGCGCACCGGCATCGCAGGTCCTACCGGGCGGGTCCGCGGGGGCGGCGTGGATCGGAGTCGTGCGCGGCTTGCGACAGTAGCCCCGGTGGCGATTTGTCTCAACTGACAGACCACATCTGTCCATCATCTGGAATGTGGGAGGGGTGCGGCACCCTGGGCCCATGACCAGCGACGCCGTCCAGCACCCCGTCTCCGCCGTCACCGCCGACGGGCAGCCCAGCGGGGCACGGTGCTTCGGCGACGGCGACCCGCTGTACGAGCGCTACCACGACGAGGAGTGGGGCGTGCCGGTGCACGGCGACCGCGAGCTCTACGAGCGGATGTCGCTGGAGGCGTTCCAGTCCGGGCTGTCGTGGATCACCGTGCTGCGCAAGCGGGACGGCTTCCGCGCGGCGTTCGCGGACTTCGACCCGGCCGTCGTCGCGGGCTACGACGAGCACGACGTCGAGCGGCTGATGGCCGATGCCGGGATCATCCGGAACCGGGCCAAGATCCTCGCGACGATCGCGAACGCGCAGGCCCTGCTCGCACTGCAGGCAGCGGGTGGCAGCCTCGACGCGATCTTCTGGTCGCACGCGACCCCGGAGGACCAGCGGGTGCGACCGGGCTCGTTCGCCGAGGTGCCGGCGGTCACCCCGGCGTCGACGGCGCTGGCGAAGGAGCTGAAGAAGGCCGGGTTCCGGTTCGTGGGGCCGACGACGGCGTATGCGGCGATGCAGGCGTGCGGGATGGTGGACGACCACCTGGCGGGGTGCCCGGTGGTGCGGGCGACCGACTAGTACCGCGTGATCACGGTGCGGCGGCGAGCGGGGCCTGCGTCATGCCCGATGCAGGCCTCATAAGCGCCGCGGTGCTCCGCACCGTCCTCCCACTCACTCGGCAGCCCGACGAAACCCGTAACCGGGGCTCCTAAGGGCGCGAGCCGCGCAATTCGCCAGATCCTCCGTGCGGCTGTGATCGGGTCGGCGCGGCCCTCCGTCACGTCGCGAGCGGCTTCGGCCGCCACCGTCAACGCCGCTCCTTCTGTCGCGGTCGGCGCGAGCTCGACCTGATCTCAGCGCGCGCTCAGCGCATCGTCGGCATCCTCGGCCAGAGGCTCCGACATCGCCGCAAGATCGATCCCGACCCCCGCTCCCCCACCGCGAGTCACCCACAGCTCAGCCCATCGCATCGCGGCAACCGGATCGATCATGAACAATTCAAAAGGGGCGTCTCGGAAGAGAAATCTGCGAGTTCGTCGATACTGAGCGCCGCTGCTAATTATCCGACTGTTTCCATGCGTTGGACGGTAGCAAAAACCGACTATCTGCAGACGAACTAGTTCTCGTTCGACGGTCCCGAAGCGGCCCGCGTGGCCTCCATTACACGCTCGATAATTTGAATCATCGACGCAGGCGTTGAAACCACCATTGAAATTACCAGAACCCTTTCCAGGCTCTCAACAACAAGAACCTCAGCTTCCAGCTCGCCACTCTCCCACACGGCTACCGATGCCAGGGAGGCAGCCGTCTCAAATCCAATTTGAGCCGATCTTTTGGGCCTGTCGACAGGACCTTCTCGGTAAGAGGCACGCACACCCTCAGCACTTGAGTTTTCGTCGAACCAACGCGCCATGGACTCGATAAGATTCAGCATGATCCCACCACCACAATGTTGCATGCGGGCACAGGCGACTGGAGAGGGACACCGGTCCGTTCAGCCAGTCGTCCATAAAGCAAATGGTCCGGACTCGGGATCTGGGCCCATTCCGGCTGACCTGCAGGCCTCAACGAACCGGTCGGGACGTCGAACTCTACATAAAGGCTACCGGAGGGCGCCTGTCTCTGGAAGGCCGTCATGCTAGGCGGTCTAGCAACATAGGTTGTACCGCTACCTCCGACTTGGACATTACCCGTCGCCGCCATGGCCCCGTGCTCGTCAGCCGACATCCATCGCCCCACTCGAGTGAGGTCGCCTCCGCCGCTCGCAGCGTCGCCAGCGCCGGAACTTGGTTTCATCGCGGAGGGCGCCGAGCGGGTGGCGACCGCCCGAGCTCCGGTACTCAACTCTGAACGGCTGAGTTGCCCAGCGATGACCGTGGTCGCCGCCCGCTGGGCGGCGATCCTCGAGGCCACAGCCGGTGCGACACGACTCACTACGGCCGAGGTCACAGATCGAGCCGCGCCAGACGCGGGGCCGGCCACAGCACCGATCACTCCGCCAATAGCCGTGTCTCTGGCCAACGACCGCCAGGAGAACGGTTGGGTCTTCTGCACCTTCGACCGCCACAAGTTGGTCGCCGCTCCGCCGGCGGCTCCACCAAGGGCAAGACACCCGACCGAACCGGTACCCGATGTCGCGGCCAAGCAACCCGCGGTCACCACGCCGCCGACCACCACGCCGACGATCTCGGCCTGGTACTTGGTGGCGAAGTTGCCGACAGTCCGGATCTGGTTCTTCAGGTTGTGCCAGCGCTGCCCCCACCAGGACCGCATCCCCGTCGGGTCCCATGACGTGACCGGGTTGTTGTCCGCGTAGGAGTACGACCCCCACGACTGCGGCGCCGACTGGTCGAACACCGGGTCCACGGACGCGAACCGCCCGATCAAGGCGTCGTAGTACCGCGCCCCAACCTGGGTGAGGCCGCTGGCGTCCTGGACCTTGTTCATGAACCCGTGATCGCCTGGCCATGCCGCGGCGGTGCCCCGGGTGTTCCCGTACGGGTCTGTGCGGCGCTGGGTGATGACCTTGGTCGTGTTGGCGATCGCCATCGACGCGGTCTGGTGCGGGTCGGAGATGAGCGAACTGACCGTGGAGCCCGAGGTGCCGGTGCGCATGGCGAGGGTCTGGCCGTTGAAGCCGTAGTAGCGGGTGGCCTTGACCGCCTTGGTGGCGGTGGTCAGAGAGATCTCCTGGCCGCCGGGCAGGTAGACCGTCACGACGCCGTTCTCGCGACGGATCAGGCGGTCGCCGTCGGCGGTGTAGAGCGCCTGCATGACCGTGCTGGTGCCCTGCGCGATCGATTCCAGGCGACCCTCGGCATCCCACTTGAGGGTCTGACCGGTCTTGCCAGCGACGTTGCGGGTCGTGGTGTTACCCGTGGCGTCGTAGGCGTAGGAGCTGGTGGTCGCACCTGCCGCGCCGGTCTGCTTGACCGTGGAGACCGCGTGCGGACGCACCGCGCCGGTGGCCGGGTAGGCGTAGGTGCGGGTGGTGTCCCCGGCGGTGGTGTGGGTGGTCTCACTGGACCGGTTGCCGGCGGCGTCGATCGCGTAGTCGGTCCAGTACGGTGCCGGGCCGCCGAGCGTGGTCGCCGACTTCGCGGCGCTGCAGTCGGAGTTCGCCGGGGTCCAGGCCGAGGTGAGCTGGCGCAGGCCGTCGTAGGCGAAGCACTGGGCGTCGACCGGTTTGCCGGTGGGGCGGTCCACGACCGAGGTCGGGTTGCCCGACGCGTCGTAGGTGTAGGTGAGGTCCATGTCCAGACCACCGACGCCCTCACGCTCGACCCAGGTCTTCTGCAGTCGGCGCGTGCCCTCCTCGTAGGAGTAGTTGAGGAAGAACGCGTAGGTGTTGCCCAGGTCGTAGCGCAACGGTTCGCCATAGACGTCGTAGACGGTGTCGGCGACGTAGACACCCCAGCCGAGGCCGCCGGACATCCACTCGGGCCGGGACAGGGAGTCGAACCGGGTGGTGACGGTCTCGGCACCCAGTCCGCCGCCCGCGGGCAGCTTCATGGACTTGACCTGGCCGTCGGCCGTATAGGTGTAGCTCGTGGTGTACGTGCCGGCCAGGGTGCCTTCGGCGCTGGGCAGCGTCACCGAGGCGCCCAGCGGTCGGCCGGCGTCGTCATAACCGGTGACCGCGGTGACGTAGGCCGCCGTGCCGGAGTACCGCGTCGACGAGGTGAGCTGTCCCTTCAGCAGGGTGTCGTAGGTCCACTTGGCGCGCAGGGTCCCGGTGGCGGTGCCGTCGCGGAGCTCGGTCTGGCGGCCGAGCTGGTCGCGCACGGTGTAGAGCGTGGTGCCGCGAGCGTCCGTGGTGGTGCGGACCAACCCGGCCTCGTCGTAGGTGGTGGTCGTGGCGCCCTTGTCCGGGTCGGTCGCGGTGAGCTGCCGGCCGCGCAGGTCGTAGGTGTACGACCAGGCGTTCCCGGCGGAGTCCTTGACCGACGTGAGGTTCCCGGCCCGGTCGTAGCCGTAGCTCACGGTGCGGAAGTCACCGGTCGGGTGACCGCCGAGGTACTGGCGCAGCTCGGTGGTGTTGCCGCGGGCGTCGGAGATGGTGGTCTGCGCGGTGCCGCCCTGCGGGGGGTCGACGGTGACGCGGTCGCCGCCGTAGCTGGTGGTGGTGCGCCAGCGCTCCTGCTCCCCGACGTCGGTGATCGTGACCGTGCCGCGGCCAGCACCGTCGTAGAGGTAGCGGGTGCGGCTGGGGACCGCGGTGGTCGGGACGACCAGGGTCGTGCCCACGGCTCCGCTGGCGAACCACGACCCGTTCGACCAGGCCACGTTGCCGCGGCTGTCGTAGAAGGTGTCGGTGATGATCCGGCCGGGGGTGTCCCTGGCCGCCGAGGGCGACTGGGTCTGGCGGGGTCGGAGCATGCCGTCGTAGAGGGCGACGCTGGTCAGATAGGTCTCGTCGGCGGCGAGGGTCTTGGTGGTGACCGTGTTCGGTGCGGTCTTGGAGATCGTGTACTCGTAGGTGGTGTGCGCGCTGGCGCTGCCTTGGGCACGGCCCGGGTTCCAGACCGCGGTGGTCCGGCCGAGCGCGTCGAAGGTGGCGGAGGTGACCTTGCCGTTCGGGTCGGTGGTCTTGACCATCGAGCCCCAGGCCGGGTTCAGCACCGCGGTGGTGACGCCCGCGGTGATCGGGCCGGTGCCGTCCGGGTCGGGGGCGGTGACGGTGGTGCCCGTCACCACCCCTCCAGTGCCGGTGTAGGCCGTCGTGGAGGCCCGGCCCATCGCGTCGGTGGCGACCGTGGGCCGGCCGAGGGCGTCGTAGGTCGTGGTGCTGGTCGTGACGTAGGTCGGTGTGGTGCCGGAGAAGGCGGAGACGACCTGGGAGGTGGTCGGCAGACCGCGGGTCGGCGCCACGCCGAAGGCGCCGCCGTCGTAGAACGTGCGCTCGTCGGAGATCACGTCCCGGGGGCGGGTGGGCGCGGTCGTGCAGCTCACGGACACCGTCTCGACCCGCTTGGCGGTGGAGACGATGAAGGCGGTGGGGTTCTGCGCGTACTCGGTCCGGACGCACCGGTCGTCGGCGGCGGTGCTGGTGTCGCCCTGGTCGTCGATCTGCGTGGGGAGGCCGTAGCCGGTCTCATAGGTCGTGACGGTGCGCGTGGTCCGCACGCCCCCGGGCAGGGCGGGGGCGACGGTGCGTTCCTCGACGGTGCCGGGCCGGAGGAAGGCGGCTCGAGTGCCGTCGGCGCCGGTCGCGGTGGCCGCGGAGATCCACGGGGTGGTGACCGTGCCGCCGATCTCCGGTCCGTCGATCCCGTTGTAGGTGATCTCCTCCCGCACGAAGCCGTTCAGACGCTCGGTGTCGGTGATGCCGTCGACCGCGACCTGGCGGGCGCCGCCGGACGCGAGCCGGTCGCCGTCCATGCCGCGGAAGTACCGGGTCCGCACCTGGGATCGCTGCTGCATCGGCGAGCCGGTGATGACGTCCACGGCCGCGTAGCCGCGGAACTCGCTCCAGGTGCGGTGCGCCACCGCGGTGAACGGGCTGTCGTCGTAGTGCCAGGCCGGTTCGCCGATGTAGCGGTACGCGGTCTCGACCGCCGCGCTGACCTCGTCGTTCGGGTTCTCGACGACGGTGTCGACGACGTACTTGTGGAAGTACTCCTGGATCTCCGGGCCGGTGCCCTCGGGCTGCCACGAGATCGGAAAGCAGCGCCGGGTGTTGCTGTCCGCCGCGGTGGGCAGGTCACCCGAGGTGCAGTCGGGGGCGGAGTAGTTGATGGTCGTGGTGCCGCCGGCCTCGGCGCTGATCGCGGTGACCCGGTAGCGGTTCATCGGCGGTCCCGCGTCGCCCAGGGTGTCGACCCGGTTGGCCATCTGCTCACCGCGGAAGGTCACCTCGGGCAGGGTGAGGGTCGAGCCGACCAGCCCCTGGTGCGTGATGCCGTCCAGCCAGAGCGCGGAACTGGTGCGGTCACCGGTGTCCGGGAAGGTGTGCCGCAGGTTCCAGGCGTCGATGTCCTGGTAGGCCGACCCGACCAGCACGCGCGTCTTCACGCTGGTGAGGCGCTTCCGGGTGAAGAAGGAGGGCGAGGTCTGGTCCGGGCAGCTGCTGGTGGAGGTGCAGATCAGATCGAAGGGCACGTCCGGCCAGGACGTGGCATTGGCCTCGGTGAGCTGGGCGGGGTCGCAGGTGATCCCACCGGACGGCAGGCATCGCTCGGCGACGGTGAACTCGACCCGCGCCGGGGCCTGCGAGGCGGACTCGGAACCCGCACGCTGCCCGTACTCGATCCGGTTGAGGTACCCGCCCCGGACGTAGCTGGAGACCGCCTGGTTCAGGTTCCGGCCGTAGTTGTTGGTCTCCTTCTCGTACACGTAGGTCAGCGTGTTGCCGGAGGTGTCGACGACGTACTCCAGGTTCCAGCGCCAGGTCTGGGTGCAGACCGAGGACGCGTAGTCCGCGGCGTAGCACGGGTCGCCGGGGTGGTTGCCGTAGACCGGCACCGACCAGGCGGAGTTCAGCTCCAGCGGGTCGCTCGCGGAACGCTTGCCCCGGCCGAAGTAGTACTGCGTGCCGTCACCGGTGGTCACCCGCCAGTACTCACCGTCGTTGTCGTCGTTCCAGCCCCCGGTCAGGTGCTCGATCCGCGAACCGTCGTCGGACTGCGCACGCCAGGTGCCGGTGGCGGCATCCTTGACCAGCTCGGTGGTCGACCCGCCGAAGGACAGCACGGCATTGTCGCTGAACCAGCACAGGTCGCCGGTGCGACGGCCCGCGTTGTTGGCGTTGCCGCCCATGTCGTCGGAACAGGACTGGTACTTGCGCTCGATGTAGCCGGAGTCCAGGTTCCATCCGTCGCCGACCCAGGAGGT
Organism: Cellulomonas sp. RIT-PI-Y; assembly: GCF_025642745.1. GTDB lineage: Bacteria > Actinomycetota > Actinomycetes > Actinomycetales > Cellulomonadaceae > Cellulomonas. The sequence continues at coordinate 8,543 of NZ_JANZKP010000033.1, read as the reverse complement.
CTGGTTGTTGGTCGAGGCGACCCGACCGTCCAGCGAGCCGGAGGAGTAGGAGAACGCGAGCTCGGGGGTCGGGCCGCCTGAGACCGGGGCGACCCGCATCGGGTACGACCAGCTGAAGTCACCGGTCTGACCGGAGACCTGCCAGCTGGCCGACGGCGACAGCGGGGTCGCGGACCAGTTGCCGGTCGAGCCCGAGGACGCCGCGGCCAGGGCCATCACCCGGGCGGCGCGCGGGGTGACGGTCGCGGTGACGGTGCCGGCCTCGGCGTCGTTGGTGCTCTCGACCGGGGTCCGCGTCCGGCACTCGTCGGACGCGGGGTCGGTCACGGCGCACTCCGGCAGCGTGACCAGCTGCAGCCGCGAGGACCAGTCGCCGCCGAACGCGTCGGCGAAGGCGTTGTAGTCCACCGTGACGTCGACCGGGATGTCGGCGGTCGCGGCGTCGCTCTCCACGGACAGGAGGACGCCGTCGATTCCGGCGTCGGACGCGGACTGCTGGTCCAGCACCTCGACCCGGACCGGATCGACGGCGGGCTCGGCAGGCAGGGGAGCGTCGGTCGGCGCCGCCGTGGCAGCAGGCCCGGCCGCAGCCCGATCCGCCGCGGCGGACTCCACGTCCGAGGAGTCCGGGGTGGCCGGTTCCAGCGTCGATTCCGCCAGCGCCGCGACCTCGGCGGCGGCTCCGTCGGCCCATGCGAGGCTGACCACCTCACCGCCGATCGCCGGGGCCTCGGGGGTGAGCTCCACCTCGGTCTCGGTCGGCCAGGCCGCCGGGTCCGGCCTGGACGGCGCCATCTCCGGGAGGGGCTCGGCCTCGACGACGCCGTCACGGCTGGCCACTGGTGTCGTCTCGTCGAGGTCGGCCGCGACCTCCGCGCCGTGCGCGAGGCGATCCGCATCGGACATCGGCCGCTGATCGATCGCCGCGGCGACGTCGGGCGCGGCCAACGCCAGCGTCGCCGCCAGCACCGCGGTCACCAGCGCCGACACACCCCGGGTACCCCGACCCCACTCGTCCATCGTGTTGCTCCCCTGTTCGTGCGGTGGTGTCAGGCGGCGGGCTGGTTGCAGGCCCGGTTGACGGTGGTGTCGTCGATGGCGCCGGTGAGGGTGCGCAACTCACTGACCGCGCCGACGAACGTGGTCTGGCCCAGCCGCAGCGGGCCGTTCGCCGACCAGGCATTGGCGTGCGGCACGGTCACGTTCCCGGTCGGTTCCAGATCACCCGGCTCGTCGCCGATCGTGCAGACCCACACCGAGATCCGGTCCTGGCCGGCGTCGTGCACGCCGGTGATCAACGTCCACTGACCCGGCTCGACCTTCTCCGGTGAGACGGCGGCGTCGATCGTCGTGTCGTAGGCGTCGGTGCCCGGCATCGCGAACGCCCAGCAGCTGCTCTGACCGTCGGCACACGGTCGGTACCCGAGGGTGTAGCCCGCGCGGTAGGTGCCGCTCTGGTACGCCACCGCCGCCGTGCCGTCGACGGCATCAGCCCGGACGATCGCCTGCACGGCGAAGCTGTCCGACGTGCGCATCACCGGGAGCGCGGTCGCCCCGCTGGCGGCGTCCGGTCCCAGCAGCACCGCCCGGTCGGCCGGATTGATCCCCGCCTCGGCGAACGGACCGTCGACCCGGGTGACCGGACCGGTCCAGGTCATCGGGAATCCGGTGCCAGGGTCTCCCGAACTGGCGGCGGTCATGCCGGCCGTCTCGTCAAGCCGCCAGACGGTGGTCTCCGGGAACGCGACGGAGAACGTGTACGACTGCATCGGGCTCGTCCATCCCGCGCGATCCACCGACTGGAAATAGAGGGTCTGCGATCCGGCGGACGTCGGCGTCACGGCGACGGTCGGTTGTGCTGCCGTGGTGCTCAGGTTCAGCGCCGAGCTGTTCAGGGAGTACTTGTAGGACACCACGTCCGCCGACCCGCCGTTGCCGAACTGGAACGACCCGGTCTTCCCGAGCCCACCGGCCGGTACTCCCGTGGTGTAGACCGGCTGCGTCCCCACCGCGACCGGCTTGATCGTCGGCGCCGCCGGGGCGACCAGGTCGATCTCCACCTCGCAGGCGACCGCGGGGCCGCCGACCACGTTCGGGTCGACCCCGTTGATCTGGACCCGGTAGATCTTGCCGCCGGTCATGCCGCCCAGTTGGATCGACTGCCCCACCCCGGATGCCTGAGCCGCAGGACGGGCGTGCCACAGGATCGGGGTGCTGGTCCCCGCGGCGTACACATCGACGTTGGCCTGGACCGCCTGGCCGTCCGGGTCGCTGAGCACCGCGTACAACACCGGGGTCGCGGAGCGGAGGACGGGGCGAGCGGCACCGGTGGTGCAGACGGCGGCGGGAGAGCTGAACTTCACCCCGGTGGGGATCGTCGGGGCACGGTTGTAGGAGATCGACAGCCCGGCGTCGTTCCGGTACCGCTTCCAGTAGGCCATGCTCGACTCGTCCGTCGCCAGGCCCATGGTGAGCTGATTCGAATTGGCGTTGGCCACGGCCTGCCCCGCTTCCAGTGCGGGGAATTCGAGCCAGCGCACCGGCTGTCCCGCGCAGCTGGACTTGTGCGCGACCGTGAGAGAGCTCTGGAAGTAGTAATTGTTGGCGGGCCACGCGGTGGCGGAGCTCCAGTTGTCGACCCGGTAGAGGTTGATCGCGCGCGGAGTGCAGTCGTACGAATGCGTGCCGACGACGGCGAAGGTGGTCCCGTTGATGTCACTCGGGTTCATCGCCCCGATCGACGCCAGACCGCCGAACTTCCACAGGATGCGGCTCTTGAACGTCGCGGTGCAGGAGGTCGACGTCGCGCGGTTGCAGAGGCCGACGCCCTCGTCCGGGTTGAACCGGTAGGACTGCCCGAAGACGTCCCGGACCGCGGTCCAGTCGTTCAGCGAGCCGCTGATCGCCGGGTCGATGTAGACCGGCCAGACCGTGGAGTCGTCGTCGATCATGGCGGGGTCGGGGGTGATCGAGACCTCGCTCTCGGCCACGGCCGCGGGGAGTTCCGCCGTGGCGCTCGCCGACGACGGCGCACGCTCCAGGTCGACCTCCTCCTCACCGAAGGCATCGGCGGCGGACACCGCGAGGTCGGCCGACCCACGCAGGGAGCTCGTCCGTGCCCCGACCACGGGAGCGGGTGTCAGATCCCGGGAGTCCCACATGGCCGGCGTCGGGCTGGTGAAGTACTCGGTCCCCTCGGCGTCGACGGCGACGAAGCCGCCGGCATCCGCCTGGAGCGACAGAGCGTCGGACGTCTCGACCGGGAAGCTCAGCTCGGCGAGCAGCGGGTTGGCGGCCGCCTCGGCGTCCTCCACCCGGAAGACCTCGGAGAAGCCGGTGGCGTCGTCGTTGACGGACACCACCAGGTCGACGCCGGGCAGCACTTCGTCGTAGGTCAGCTGATCACCGTCCAGCGCGGGGGACGGGAGGTCGAACGGCACGTCGAAGGTGAGCTCCTGACCCTCCCGCGTGATCCGGGCCAGCGGCATGCCGTCCGTCCCGTCGCTGAAGACCATCGGCCGCACCGGGGCGGCCACGGTGATGCCCTCGGACGCCGCCACCACCGTGGCGTCGATCTCTCCCCAGTCACCGTCCACCTGGGTGCGCACCGCCAGAGCAGACACGTCCAGGCGCATGGTGCCGTCCGCCTGGGCGTAGACGGTGTTCCATTCCGTGCGCTCGCCGACCACCTCGACGTCCTGGTCGCAGGCCACCGCGACGGTGCTGGCCTCGGAGCTGTCCGCGGCCTGGTCCGTACAGGTCACGACGGGGGCCGGCTCGACCACCTGCGGATCCGGTTCGTCGGCCGCAGCGGAGGACCACGGCACCACCAGCGAGGTGGCGACCATTGCTGCGGTCACGGAATGACGTCGGATCCGGGCACGACTGAGCACGGCGCGGAGCTCCCCCTGAAAGGCCCGGTCATCGGGCGCGACAACGACCAGGCGAATGCCGGGTCGAAATCGCGGGCAGGGCATGCACAGCCGACTGTGCGCGATCTGTGAGGAACATAGGGGGTAGCTGATATGTGCCGATAGCGACCGTTCGGGTGAAGACCAAAGTCCCAGTTGCGCATTCCGCCGAAGTTTGCGCGGAGATCCTGCCATCGCGCGCGTCGCCGCGCCGCCGCGGGTCTCCGCCACCCACGGCGCTAGGTTGGGCGGCATGGCTCTCCTGCACCAGGCGACGATCGTCCCGACCAAGGCCGAGCTGGTCTCCGGCTGGCTGCCGGATCAGCCCTGGTTCGACGGGACGGTGGCGGTGGCCCGACCGGTGGGTGCCTACCGGTTCGACGACCCGGCGGGGGAGGTGGGGATCGAGTCCCACCTGTTCGACGTGGCGGGCGAGCTGGTGCACGTGCCGCTGACCTACCGCGCACAGGAGCTGCCGGGGGCGCAGGAGTGGCTGGTCGGGACGATGGAGCACTCGGTGCTCGGCACCCGGTGGGTGTACGACGCGGTCGGCGACCCGGTCTACCGCGCGGAGCTGGCCCGGGTGATCCACGAGGGCGACACCCAGGTGCGGATGGTGCTGCAGACGCCGGACGGCACGGTCGAGCGTGAGCCCACCGTGCTGGTGCGCGGCAGCGGCGAGGCCGGGGAGGGTCGGGTGGCCGTGGTGCGGCGACCGGGATCGGAGCAGCGGACGGGCGCCGTGCTGACCGGGACCTGGTCCGGGCAGGACGAGCCGCTGGTGCTCGCCTACCTGGACACCCGACTCGCGGACCGAGACGGACGACTCGGATCCTGACCCCGAGACCTAGGCTGCCCCGCATGGATCCGATGAGCTTCCTCGGCTGCTCGGCGCGCCGGGGCCCCTCGGCGGCCTGACGGCCGCACTCCCCTCCCGCACGTGGTGCGGGTGCCGAGTGCTGCCCTCATGCCCTGCCGTCCGCCCGCCGATCCGCGGGCCGCTCATCGTGAGGAAGTCCTATGCGTGTCACATCGCGCCACCATGCCCTGATCGCCACCGTCTGCGTCCTGTTCGGCTCCGCCGGGATCCAGGTGTCCGCCGCCCTCGCCGAGGGATTGTTCGGCCGGCTGCCGATCTCTGCCGTCTCGGGGTTCCGGATGACGGTCGCGGCGGCGGTGCTGCTCCTGCTCACCCGGCCACAGCTGCGGGGACGGTCCCGGTCGGCCTGGCTGGGGATCGTGCTCTACGGCGTCGCGATGGCCGCGATGAACGTGCTGTTCTACCACGCGGTGCAGCGGATCCCGCTGGGGGTCGCGGTGACGCTGGAGTTCTGCGGGCCGCTGGCCGTGGCGGCGGTCGGGGCGCGCGGCGCGCAGCGGTTGCTGCCGGTGCTGACACTGGTCGGGGTGGCGCTGGTCGCCGGTCCGCAGGGCGACCTGGACCCGGTCGGGGTGCTGGCGGGGCTGGGTGCGGCGGCCGCGTTCGGCGGCTACACGGTGCTGGCCGGGCGGGTCGGCGACGACGACTCGGGACTGGGCGGCCTGGCGCTGTCGGTGACGGTGGGGGCGGTGCTGCTCGCGCCGTTCTCGGTCCCGTCGGTGCCGGCGGTGCAGGGCGGGGACCTGCTGCCGCTGATCGCGTCGGGTCTGCTCGGCGTCGCGATGGCGTTCAGCCTGGACTTCGTGGCGGTGCGGCTGACCTCCCCGCGGGTGGCCGGGACGCTGTTCGCGATCGATCCGGTGATGGGGGCGCTGGTCGGGGCGACGCTGCTCGGCGACCGGCTGACCGGCTGGATGCTGGCCGGGATCGTCCTGGTGGTGGCGTCGGGGGCCGCCGTGATCTGGCTGTCCGGGCGGGCGCCGGGACCGGTCGCGCCGGACGGTGAGGTGGGCGAGCGCGGGATCGTGCTGCGCTGACGCCGGCCTCAGACCCCGGCGACCGGCACCACCGGGACGCCCCGCACCTCGTCGGGCAGCCGGACCCGCCACACCGACCCGGCCCCGTCCGCCGGCCCGGGCTCACCGAGGTGCGGGTCCGGCGACCCGGCGGTCGTCACCCAGCCGACCCGGTCCGGCCCGATTCCCAGGCAGGTGGTCAACGGGACCGGCATCCGCATCGCGTCCACCGGACGTCCCGTGGGATCGATTCGCAGCACGGTGCCGGTGCCCCAGACCGCGACCCAGAGCGAGCCGTCCGCGTCGACCGTCGTGCCGTCCGGCATCGGGTCGTCCGGCGTGAGGGCGAACCACGGCTCCGGCGTGCCCGGAGTGCCGGAGGCGAGGTCGTAGGGCAGGCGGTACAGCACCCGGCGGACGGTGTCGGTGAGATACATCCACCGGCCGTCCGGGCTGAACTGGATGCCGTTGCCGCAGGTGACGCCGGTGAGGACGACCTCGCACGACTCCGGGGTCAGGCGGTGCACGGCACCGGGGGCGGTGGCGTCGGCGATCGGCATGTCGGCCAGCCAGAGCCGCCCGGCGGGATCGGTGGCGCCGTCGTTCCACCGACGACCGGCCGGGAGTACCGGCGGGTGCGGCACCGGACCGGTCAGGGTGCGCAGCCCTGCCGCGGCCGCGACCAGCACCCCACCGGAGGCGGTCGGCCAGGCGATCCCGACCTGCGACCCGGCGGCGTACGGTGCGAGCGCCCGCGCCGGGTCCCCGTCCGGCCAGCGGTGCACCAGCCCCGACTCGACGTCGACCCAGAGCAGGGTGCGGGTCGCGCCGTCCCAGACCGGGCGCTCGCCGAGCCGGGCGCGGACGTCGCCGAGCGGCACCGGGTCGGCGACGATCCGGGGCAGGGTCGCGAGCAGGTCCCGCAGGTCGTGCCGGAGGGTGGGGGCGGGGGCGTCCCGGAGGTTGAACGGCGTCACGATCGCGAGGCTAGAGGGCGGTCGTGCTGGTCAGCGTCCGTTCGCGCAGCAGGTCGAACAGCCGGTCGACCTCGTCCCGGGTCTCCGGGTCCAGGACGAACCCGTGCGGCGGCCGGGTGTGCGCGGAGGGCAGCACGCCCTGGCGGACCAGCAGGTGCTTCTCGATCGCGACGAACACGTCGATGGAGGTCTGCAACGCGACCAGGGAGGACAGCGGGCCGCTGATCTCGTACGCGGCGTCCCAGTTGCCCGCGCTGACCAGGTCCCACAGCCGGACGATGGCCCAGACCACCTCGGAGCCGGGCATGGTGCCGACGATGCCGCGCCGGTAGGAGTCGATCAGCGCGGCGCCACCGGTGCCCTCGAAGACCTTGGCCCGGCCGTCGGTGGCCTCCCGGAGCAGGGTGAGGCGCTGGCCGATCGGGGCGGCCTCGGGCTTGAAGAACACCCGGTCGCCGTAACGGTCGAGCAGTCGCATCTGCAGCTCGATCGACAGCGAGCGCCCGACGTAGCCCGAGGCGTCCTGCACGACGACGCCGATGCCGGTCGCCTCGATGATCGCCGAGTAGTAGCCGAACAGGGCGTCGTCGTCGAGCTGCACGGTGATCGGCGGGATGGCCATCAGGGCGTCCGCGCCGACCGCCTCCGCGTGCCGGGCGGCGGCGACCGCACCGAAGGTCGACTCGGCGCCCACGCTGATCACGCTGAGCGCGCCCCGGGCGGTGGCCCGCTCGCACACCAGCGCGGCGAGCTGGTCACGTTCCAGCGCGGACAGCCGCAGGATCTCACTGACCATGCCGGTGGTGATCCCGTGGGCGCCCTGGTCGAGCACCCAGTCGATCTCCTGGCCGAGCACGGCGGCGTCGATGGACCCGTCGGCGGTGAACGGGGTCTGGACGACCGGCAGGACGCCCGCGAGGGGCCGTGGGGCGGTCATGGTGTCTCCTTCGGGGTGGTGCTCGGGTGGGGGGTCACGGACGGTCGGCCTCAGGACCGTCCGACGACGGGTGCGACGAACCGGCGGTGCGCCGGGGTCGGTGCGGTGAGGAAGTCGAGGTCGGCGCCCTGGTCGGCCTGGAGCACGTGGTCGGCGTACAGCCGGGGCCAGCCGCGCAGGTGGACGGCGGAGGCGGGCGGGACCAGGTCGGTGCGGCGGCGTTCCAGCTCCGCGCCGTCGACCAGCAGCTCCAGCCGGCGCCCGGGGACGTCCAGCCGGATCGGGTCGCCGTCACGGACCAGCGCGAGCGGGCCGCCGACCGCGGCCTCCGGTGCGACGTGCAGCACCACGGTGCCGAAGGAGGTGCCGCTCATCCGGCCGTCGCTGATCCGCACCAGGTCCCGCACCCCGCGTTCGACCAGGCGCTGCGGGATCGGGGCCATCCCCCACTCCGGCATCCCGGGCACGCCGACCGGGCCGCAGCCGCGGACCACCAGCACGTCGTGCTCGGTGACGTCCAGGTCGGGGTCGTCGAGCCGGGTGCGCATGTCCTCGTAGGAGTCGAAGACCACGGCCCGACCGGTGTGGGCGAGCAGCTCGGGGGTGGCCGCGGCGACCTTGATCACGGCACCGGACGGTGCGAGCGACCCGTGCACCGCAACGAGTGTCGGCGCCGGGAGCACCGGCTCGGCCAGCGTGCGGATCAACGACCCCGGGGCGCCCGGCTCCGGGAACTCCGCCAGCACCTCATTCCACGGCCGCCCGTCACCCGCCCGCTGCGCGAGCGATTCGTCGTCGAGAAGCCACGGGCCGTCGGACATG